>JBGTBJ010000177.1:0-25443 GCA_041749395.1 Pirellulaceae bacterium | reverse complement strand
GTAAAATGCTGAGCGAAGTATTTTTGAACGATCTGCAAACCGCCACCGATCAATCAATAATCCAAGACCGATTCGAGAGGCTCCTCGCCCTCGCGGTCTGATTGCGAGGAGCCTTTGATCCATTTCCCTAAAGTGCAGTATGTTCTATTCAGGCAATTGCTCGTAGCGCTGTTAATAGTGCGTCGTATTCATCGCGACAGCATTTACATTGTTCAAGGTGTGCACGAACCAATTCATAGGATTCGGAGAGGCGGTTACCATCGAGTTCAGATTGCGCAAATTGATCCAATAGTTCGTGACATCCATCGCATCCCATGGTGTCAGCACTAGCAGAGACCGTCAATTGAATTAGATCAGCAATCTGTCGGCGTGTAAGTTTCATTGATGTATTTCAGGTGTGAGCGGAATAGATGTCTTCGGCTGATACGCCTGCTCGCATAAGGCCCTCTTTCAATTTGATGCGTGCGTCGTGAATGAGTTTATAGACAGCATTGCGATTGGACCCCATTTGCTCGGCAATTCCATCTGTCGAGAAATCAGACAAGAAAGCTCGGATCGCCATTCGTTGTTTATCCGACAACTCAGTGTCAATCAATTGCTGCAACGTTTGCAGAATGTCGTCTGAAGTGTCCGCGGAACTTGACGATACGTCCCCATCTATAGCAATTTGGATACTGTATCCATCGTCATTCCTAAAGGCTTCCAGCGAGACGTCTTGATGGTACTTGCGTCGTAGGCTCGCGATGCCAATTCTTGTGGCAATAGTCATTGCCCATGTAGAAAATTTGCTTCGTCCCTGAAATTGATCCAAAGATGACAATATTCGAATAAGTGCGTCTTGAACGATGTCTTCCGCTTGGAAAGGTTGGCCGTAGCGATTATTGAGCGACTGCGACAGGCCACGCAGCAGGATATTACGCAATTGTGCAATTGCCTCGTCTTGCCGAGGACCATTGCTCTGGATGGCCGCGAATAGTTCTTCATCTTTTACCATCTCGTAGTGCGCCTACAACTCGCAACTAGCGGTGCCTTGTCATTGATGGAAGCATTTTCCAATATGCGGCCAAGATAAGCAATTGGAATCTGAGATAAATCTATACGAAGTCAGGATCCCGGCGATGACACCGAGGACAGTTCGAAACATCCGTCACATTCTGATAAGCTTGGTGGAGGAACTAGGGAGGCAAGGGAAAAGTGTTGTTCATCTCCCCAATTTTCCAACCAGGACAACATAACCATCCAAATCGTGAATTCGAAGTTCTCCCTCAGGCATATAGAAGGGGTAGCGGATTTCACAAACGGCGTTTCGGTCTGGAATTGGTTCTGCTCGAAAGATTCCAGGTTCTGCAGGTGGCGCACCAGCATCGACAAGTCCCCGAGTCAGCGCGTAGTTTCGTAGTGCGGCGAGATCTTCCGCGTACATGTAGAAAAGGACTGCTTGATGGCTGGCAGTTACAGGTTCGGAAGCCCGCGTAAGGAAAAGCCTCGCTTTGCCAGATGATACCGCTGCCCAGTAGGCACTCCCGTCTGGGCTACAATAGCTACTGTCGCAAGTGAAGCCAAGGATGCTGTAAAACTCGACAGAGCGATCAACATTAGCAACGTGGACCATGGCGACACATTCATTAACTCGTGCGGCGATGGGGCAGGAACCTAGAGGAGTGATGCTATCGTTCATTGCTAATTAGGTGCGGGCAATCAGGAGCATGAGTATCGTGGAAGCGAAGGAAACGACTCATATTACTCGGGCAACCTTATCTGGGTAGAATATCTGTTTATGACAGTCGCTACTCCGCAGGCTGCCAATCTTCAAAACATTCTTTTGCTCAATCAATCTACTCCGTGCACGCTTTGCCTTTCAATCGATCATTGGAAAGAACCCATGAGATCTCTGTTATTTGGTGGCTTCCTGCTTGTTGTAACCGTTAGCTTTGGCCAAGAACCTGTTCCCCCAGATCCTTCGAGCGAAGCGAAACGAATTGCCTTATGGGACGGAGCCGCACCAGTCGGGGAAGGGGCTAACACAGCCGGGGTGCTGGTAGAAGAGAATGCATGGATTACTGTGCATCAGCCGAAGACATTAGGAAATGGAACCGCGATCGTGATTTGCCCCGGTGGTGGTTACGGTGGTTTGGTGGTCGGTCCCGAAGGGCATGGAATTGCTGCGTGGCTCAATCAACATGGCATTACGGGAGTGGTCCTAGAATACCGACTTCCTGCGGGACGCCATGCCGTCCCATTGTTGGATGCACAACGGGCGATTCGTACAGTGCGTGCAAACGCGAATGCATGGCACATTGATCCTGCGAAAATCGGCATAATGGGATTTTCCGCCGGTGGACATTTGGCCTCAACTGCTGGGACACATTTTGATGTAGGGAATGTATCGGCCGACGATCCCATTAATCGTGTTAGCTGCCGTCCCGATTTTACAATTCTTGTCTATCCCGTGGTCACCTTGGGCGAAGGTACGCACTCAGGAACAAAACACAATTTGTTGGGGAACGATCCACCGTCCGAATTAGTAAATTACTATTCGAATGAATTGCAAGTTACGCCAGAAACTCCACCAATGTTTTTGGCACATGCGGCGGATGACGGTCCGGTTCCGCCGGAAAACAGCCGCCTGCTTTATCGGGCATTGCAAGCGAAAGGTATTCCTTCGGAATATTTAGAGCTCGCTTCTGGTGGCCACGGATTGAATGGCTACCAGGGACCTATGTGGGAGGCATGGCAAAAGCAATCGCTTGCTTGGCTTGCCGAATTGAAGCTGTCCGTTGATACCAAACAAAAATAGGGAAACTAAATGAAATCTAAAGCGAGTGCATTTTTTCTACCGCTAACTGCCCTCATGGTGTCTCTATTAATGCCTTGGTTTGCAATAGCTCAGGGACCGACCTTTAGTGACGTTGCCTACGACAAAGATCATCCAGCGCAATGCCTGGATGTTTATTTGGCTAAGTCGGATATGCCCACTCCAGCCTTGGTTTACTTTCACGGCGGTGGCTGGCAAGCTGGGTCAAAGCAGGGAGTTCCTAGCTGGTTAATGAGATTTGTGAGCGAGGGAAAAATTTCTGTCGTAGCGGCAGAGTATCGATTCACTAACGTGGCAACTCATCCGGCTCAAGTCAACGATTGCATGAGAGCGATCCAGTTCGTTCGTCAAAATGCAGACAAGTGGAATATCGATCCGCAAAGGATTGGCGTGACGGGCGGTTCCGCAGGGGGCCACTTGTCCGCTTATGTCGCATTGCATGATGACATAGCCAATTTGTCCTCGGAGGATCCTATCGACCAGCAATCCTCACGCGTCGCATGTGCGATTAGCTTTGCGGGGCCAACAGATTGGTCGTTATTGAGCAGCATCGAACACGGTCATCCAGCATACCGCCAATTGATTGGTTACGAACCCCACACGCCCGCCGCTGAATTGAATTCTGAACTTATCAAAGACGTTTCGCCTCTATCCTTCGTGAGCAATGATGACCCACCGATCATGCAAGTGCACGGAGATAACGACGACATTGTGCCACTACAACATGCAAAAAATCTCCATGAACGATTGCAAAAATCAGGTGTGATATCGGAGCTCGTCATTATTCCTGGCGGAAACCACGGAGTAGCCGGAGCTAGCGATGCAGTTTCCAAACGCGCCACCCAGTTTGTTCGGCAACACTTGCTGGCTCATTGATGACAGTCGCCTTTCGCTCCGCGAAAGTAGCGTTGGTATTGGTTGCTTTTGCGGAACTTTCGCGGAGCGAAAGGAGACTATGATTGCCTTCGATTAGTAACCGCGAAAGTAGCGTTGGTTTTGGTTGCTTTTGCAGAACTTTCGCGGAGCGAAAGGAGACTATGTTTGCCTTCGATTAGTAACCGCGAAAGTAGCGTTGGTATTGGCTGCTTTTGCAGAACTTTCGCGGAGCGAAAGGAGACTATGATTGCCTTCGATTAGTAACCGCGAAAGTAGGTTTTTATTACTAGTCGACGTAAACGAATTCATTTCCGTTGAGGAGCGCCAAGCAAACAACTTGCCAGCGAAGCACGGAGTCATTCATGTCATTTTTAACGTATTCAGTTATTTTTGAAGATTCCTCGTTGGTTGGATGTCGCCCCAACGCGGCAATGAAAAGCTGATCGGTGATCCAGATCGCGTCGTCAGTGTGGCCCATCTGTGTGGCATCATTTGTAATCTTGCGGGCCCACTCATGTGCAGTGTCTAGGGCGAGTTGGCTGTTCAAAAGATGCAACGATTGAATCGCTGTTGTGGATCGATCGCGTCGGCCGCAAGTTGAGCCAGCATCAGGACGATCGAATGCTTCGAAAATCGGATATCGTAAATTGCGACGTGCCATTACATAGATGCTGCGGCGGCAATGGTCGCTTAATCTAGGGCTCTCATTCCAGTGACCAGGGAGCAGAGTACTCAAGAGTTCTGCAGGCAAGGGCGGCATAACACTTGGGCCGCCGTATGTCCACTCTAACTTTCCGCTTATCGTTAGCATCATGTCGCGAATGGTCTCACCTTCGAGTCGTTGTCGAGGAAAACAGCCGTACCATTCGTTTGTGAGCGATCGTCGTTCATCTGCAACGTATGGATCCGCAGCGTGGTTATTTCTAACCGCCAAAGCGCCTGCCTGCTGATATGTTTTCGAGAGAAGAATTTGTCGATGCAATCGTTTTATACTCCAGCTGTTACGTCGCAACTCGTCCGCTAACCAATCAAGCAGACCAGGATGGCTTGGTTCACCAGCAAGTAGTCCAAAGTCATTGGGGTTGTCGCAGAGCGATTTGCCGAAGTGATGCTGCCAGATGCGATTGGCTATTGCTCTGGCGACCAAAGTATTTTCGTTATCAAATAGCCAACGACAGAATGCTTGGCGAGGTTGTGACGAGTCGAACGATTGAAAAGTGGACTCGGAGCAAGCGATTCGTGGTGGCTTAGGAATTGCGATGGGCCCTGGTTGATTGATTTCGCCTCGATAGTAGACGTGCGAAACGGCACGCTGGTTACTTTCCTGTAGTTGCACTACTGGAATGTCTCGCTGCATCATCGGCAGAGCAGAGTCAAAAATTGCCCGCATGCGATAGAAGTCACCGATACTGATGGGATCGACTTTGTGGTCATGGCACTGTGCGCAGTGCATAGGAAGTCCCAATAACGATGCGGCAACGGTGGATGTGATCTCGTTTAATTTGTCATGTCGGCGAAGATCCTGTTCATTGATGTCCGGCATATCCGGTCCAGCCATACAGAACATAGTGGCTATGGCATCGGATCCGTTGGTGGAGAGGTCTCCGATGATCTGAGATGTAATGAATTGATCGTAGGGCATGTCTTGATTGAGTGCGTCGATGACCCACTGCCGATAGCGAAACGCGTCAGGCCGAAGTTTGTCGTGTTCAAATCCATCCGTCTCCGCAAAACGCGCCAAGTCAAGCCAATGTTGGGCCCATCGCTCTCCATACGCAGGAGAAGCCAAGAATTCATCGACAATCCGTTCTACTGCGTTAGGGGAGGTATCTTGCTCAAATGATGTCAGCTCGTTGGCGGTGGGAGGGAGTCCCAGCAGGTTCAGTTTAATTCGACGCAGTAGTGCGGCGCGAGTCGCTGGCAGCGAAGGTTCTAGATCGTGTTTTTCCAACGCCGCCAAGATGAAGAAATCGATGGGTGATACTGGCCATTTGCCAGCGCGAACTACTGGTAAAGAAGGTCGCTCAATGGTGCGGAATGCCCAATGATCACGGTCGTATTTGGTGATTGACGACTCAACAAGAATATTTGTACTTTCATCTTCACCAGGCGCAGCCCATGACTGTAATTTCGCGAATGGGCCTGCGCAGGCCGATAGCAACAAGATCAGAAAAAATAAAATGCGGCGGCTCATGCCAACACCTCCGAAACGATTGTTACGTCGTCGGTGGGGCCGATTAGTCGTTCATCCAGTCCATTGTGGAAGTAAGATAGTCCATCGGGATCGATTCCCATCAAGTGCAAAACGGTGGCATGAAGATTGCGAATATGGACTGGGTCTTCTATCGCGCGTAGACCGATCTCGTCTGTCGCGCCGTGATGCATTCCTCCACGCACACCACCTCCCGCCATCCAAACAGTATAGCCCCATGGATTGTGATCTCTCCCTTTACCCGACTCGCTCATCGGCATACGTCCGAACTCGCCTCCCCACAGTACGAGCGTATCATCCCATAGTCCACGTTGTTTAAGATCTTGCAGTAGACCAGCGATGGGGCGATCCGTCTTTAAACAATGTTCAGTGTGGTTCTGTAGGACGTCATTGTGAGCATCCCAACCGTTCGTATTGCCTGAGTAAAGTTGTACAAATCGCACACCTCGTTCGACCATTCTCCGAGCCAACAAACAACGCTGGCCAAAGTCACGTGTTACTTCTCTATCTAAACCATAAAGTCTGTGTGTGGCCGCCGTTTCGTCGGCGATATCTACCAGTTCGGGTGCCGACGTTTGCATGCGAAATGCCAATTGGTATGCATTCATTCTGGCAGTCAGTTCGTCGTCTGGACCATGCGCTTCGAGATGCTGTTGATTGATGAACTCTGCAATCTTGAGGGCATCCCGTTGCCGATCTGCGGGGAAATCCAACGGGGGTTTCAGGTGAAGAATGGGCTGTGAACCGGGACGCACCGGAACGCCTTGAAAGGTAGCGGGGAGAAAGCCGCTTCCCCACGCGGGAGGTCCACCCTTCAGGCCCCCTCCTGGATCAGGCAGTACGATGAACGCAGGTAGGTTCTCATTTTCATTCCCTAGGCCATAAAACACCCAGCTTCCTACACTGGGTCGCCCCATAAGAATACTGCCAGTGTTCATCTGATAGACAGATTGGGGATGGTTGACACTGTCTCCATGCATGCTGCGTATCACACACAGATCATCTGCATGCCGAGCGATTTCAGGCAGAAAGTCGCTGATGGGCAAACCCGATTTTCCATGGCGTTGAAATGCCTTGACGGGACCGAGTAGCGGATTATCAGCGACATTACGGCGAGTTTTGAAGGCGCCAAAACTGTCGGGTACCGGAGAACCTGCTAGCCTTTGAAGATCGGGTTTAGGATCAAACAAATCAACGTGGCTTGGACCGCCATGCATGAACAACCAAATCACTCGTTTAACGCGAGCACCCTTGGTCAGCATCCATGGAGGCGTCGCTCCGCTGACAGAGGTTGAACAATGTCCTAGATGAAGCGCTGCCAATGCCATGGCTCCTGCGCCTTGCGCGGTGTGCGCTAAGAAAGCCCTACGATTTCCGTTGGTAGTACCCAGAGGGCGATTCATGGGATTCTCTCGCAGCAAGCGAATGGGGGGCGAACCGGAACGGCTGAAGGGTCATGTTACCCGGTTGATGCAGGAGAAGCAAAATTTACCCTCTTTGCCGGGTCGCTTTTAGAGAGCATGAGGAACCATTTGCAGTAGATAGAAACGGTGGGCATGCTTCCCCGATCGATAGCCCAAGAATTGTCCCTTGTGGAGACCGACTCCATTAATTTCTCGGGGAATTCAGACTATTTCGCGATATGGCATGTGCCAATGAGTCGGAAAGAATTTAGTCAGCACGGGCAGAAAAAGCTCGCGCAAATGAGATGCAACTAAACCGCCACGCGTCAATCGCTTCTTTAAGTGCGATTTGACTGCTTTTAAACATTTTGGCACGAAGATTGCGTTGAAGATGGCGTTACTGTTGAGAAAACGTCTATCGGTTCCCATCAGTCGTTTGGCCAGTGCAAAAAAATCGGGATCGTTGCGACTAGGGGTGGTAAACCGAGTCGGACACCGAAATGTTTGTGCGGGTCACCTGAATGGGGTTTTTCTAAAGGCGACATATACAACGGACATGAGCAAATGCCATTCGGCAAGGGCTTCACAATCAATTTCATACGACGCCTTGAACCCAGAAAATTTTTTCAGCAGAACGTTTTCACTAGGGCACTAACAGAGTACCCCATCGTGAAGCGTCAGCACGGAACACCAACGCAATGAATCAAAGATCAATCTCAGCTTTTGTTATGGCGGCGTTTATCCTCACGTTTACTGCTTGTGACAAAGTTGTGGCGTTACGCGGATCAATGGAGAAGGAAGGTGCGTTGCCGAAGGATCAGCAACATGAAGTGGTAGACGAAGAAGCGGGCAGCCATGGAACGCATCACTCTAATTCTGAAAATCCTCAAGGAGAACAGGAGCATGGTGAGGGCGAGCACCATTTAGAGCACAAGATTGTTGTGACCAGTCCGATCGCGAAGGACGTCGTCAACACCCAGCAGTACGTTTGCCAGATTCATTCATGGCGGCACATTGAGGTTAAGGCTTTGGAGGGTGGATATCTCGAGGAGATTGCAGTCAATGAAGGCCAGGAAGTAAAGAAGGGGGACATTATCTTCAGGATTGTCCCTACGCTTTACCAAGCCAAGTTGGACGTGGAAATAGCTGAGGCAGAGCTCGCGCAAATTGAGCTTCAGAACACAGAGAGATTGTTTCGACAGAATATCGTCTCACAACCAGAGGTCGCTTTGGCGCGGGTGAAGCTGTCTAAGGCCCAGGCGATGGTGAAGCTGACGCAGGCCGAATTAGATTTTGCCAATATCAAGGCACCATTCAATGGAATCATAGACAAGCAGTACGAACAACAGGGAAGTCTGATTGAAGAAGGCGCTATGCTGACAACGCTTTCCGACAACAGCATAATGTGGGCTTACTTCAATGTGCCTGAGGCTCGATATCTCGCCTATCAGAACAATCCTGAGAAGAACAATGTGAAAATCGAGTTGATGCTCGCAGATGGTACAATATTCCCACAGGTCGGCAAAATCGGAGCCATTGAAGCTGATTTTAATAATGAAACCGGGAATATCGCATTTCGAGGTGATTTTGCTAACCCAGGGCACTTGCTACGCCACGGGCAGACAGGAACCGTGTTGCTAAGTCGAATAGTCAAGAATGCCATTGTCATACCTCAGCGAGCGACCTTTGAAATACTTGCTAAGAAGTATGCATATGTGGTAGGAAATGACCATATCGTTCGTCAGCGCGAGATCACTATTCTAAACGAGCAAGATGACATTTTTCTCATCAAATCCGGACTCGAAGTCAACGACAAGATAATCCTCGAAGGGATTCGTCAAGTTCGTGATGGCGAGAAAGTTGTCTATGATTTTCGCGCCCCTGAAGAAGTGCTTTCAAATCTAAAACTACATGCTGAGTAGTCTTTGCAGTATTGAAGATCATTTCATTACCTGTAGTGGCATTTCTCTCGTTTCGTCTACGCCGCACATCCCACGGCAGGTGCCGTGGGATCCAATACCCCGTAAGATAAATGTTCGCAAAAATCCTGCATCGGCCAGCGTTGGCCATCGTTATCTCCTTGCTTATTCTATTCATGGGAGGTTTGGCGATTATCTCGCTGCCGATTTCGCAGTTTCCCTCGGTAGCGCCGCCGAGTGTGCGAGTCTCTGTGTCCTATCCAGGAGCTAGCGCGAAAATCTTGGTGGATTCGACGATGGTTTTGTTGGAGCAGGCCATCAACGGAGTTCCGAACATGCGTTACATGTTAGGAGACGCCACCAGCGCAGGTGAAGGAACTATTCAAATCATTTTTGAGCCTGGCACGGACCCCAATGTCGCGGTCATGAATGTGAATAACCGTGTCCAGATGGTTAAAAACAATCTGCCTGACATTGTAGAACGTGAGGGGATCATCGTCATGCAGAATATGACGAGCATGTTGATGTATGTTAATGTATTCAGTAAAGACCCCAACGTTGACCAGAATTTCCTTTATAACTTCGTAACCGTAAATGTACTGAATGAGATCAAGCGAATTCCCGGCATCGGCAGCGCCACGATCCTTGGCAATCGCGCCTATGCGATGCGTGTGGAGCTAAATCTGGACCGCATGCGGGCTTACAAAGTTGACGCCGCTGATGTCATGAAAACGCTTGCCGATCAGAGCATGATCGGATCTCCAGGGCGACTCGGACAAGCGACAGGACAGACTTCACAGACCCTCGAATATGTGCTGACATGGATCGGCCGATACGAAACGCCTGAGCAATATGAAAATCTAATTGTTAAGGCCAGTTCCGATGGTGAAATCCTGCGAATCAAAGACGTGGCAAGGGTATCGCTTGGCTCTTCCTTCTACGATCTTTATTCCGATATTGATGGACTGCCGTCAGCGGCAATTGTTTTAAAGCAAACGCCGGGTTCGAACGCAGCAGAAGTCATCGAAAAAGTTAAGCAGAAAGTTGAAGAAATCAAGGAGAAATCATTTCCGCCAGGAATGGATTACGCTGTAACCTATGACGTCTCAAATTTCTTGGACGCCTCGATAGAAAAAGTGCTTCACACACTGTTCGAAGCATTTATTCTGGTCTCATTGGTGGTCTTTCTGTTTCTCGGTGACGTTCGCAGCACGTTAATCCCAACACTAGCAGTTCCAGTGTCCCTGATTGGCACATTCTTCTTCATGCTCATGTTTGGAATGTCGATCAACCTGATCACGCTGTTCGCACTAGTTCTCGCGATTGGTGTGGTGGTGGATGATGCGATCGTGGTGGTCGAAGCAGTGCATGAGAAAATGCACACTAAACATATGGGGCCCTATCAGGCGACACAGGAAGTGATGCACGAGATTAGTGGGGCAATCATCGCGATTACGCTGGTGATGACTGCTGTGTTTGTGCCAGTAACATTTATGACGGGCCCGGTGGGTGTTTTCTATCGTCAGTTTGCCTTGACGATGGCTATGTCGATTGTGATTTCGGGCGTGGTCGCACTGACGTTGACCCCCGTTCTTTGCGCGATGATCCTCAAACCTCACGCTAACAATGAAGAACAGCGGGGATTGGTTGGTTTTATAAACCGTAGCTCTGCGAGACTATTTGGTCGATATGCTTTTGTCTTTCGAGGTTTACTAAGTGTGATTTTGGGGACTTCCGTTGGTGCTGGCACGTACTTCTTATTGCAGAACGAATTCATTCACGAACTGGTCTCCGAGCAATTTGAGCTAACAGAGACTCGATTATGGGTGATCGTGGGTACTGTAGCTCTATTCGCCATCATGTCTTTCGGGGCGACGTTATCGGGTGCCGATGGTGGTAAAAAGAAACGTGGTCCGCTGGGGATATTACTGCATCTGTTTGATCGCGGCGTTGAAAAAGTGACGGGCGGTTATGCGGCAATCCTCGGGCGAATCATTGGGTTGCGGGTGATAACGATCGCGATCATCGGAGGCTTCGTCTACGGAATTTTGGCGGTGACCAATGTTCTTCCGACCGGTTTCATTCCTTTGGAAGACCAAGGCATGATCTACGGCATTGTTCAAACGCCACCTGGTTCAACACTTGAATACACAAATGCGAAATGTCATGAGCTCCAAAAAATATGCAAGCAAATGGATGAAATCACGTCGGTTTCTTCGATTGCTGGTTATGAGGTTCTGACGGAAGGACGCGGATCCAATGCTGGTACTTGCATCATCAATTTGAAGTCATGGGCGGATCGAGAATTGACTTCCAAACAGATTATCGAGGAATTGGAGATCAAAGGTGCTGAGATTGCCAATGTGAAATTGGAATTCTTCGAACCGCCTGCAGTACCTGGTTTCGGTGCGGCTGGTGGGTTTTCAGTAAATCTGCTCGATAAGACAAATAGCGGAGATTATCAGGCGTTGGGGGAGGAGACTGATAAATTTATGGAAGCCTTGGGAAAACGCAAAGAGTTGAAAGGACTATTCACCTTCTTCGCTGCGAATTACCCGCAATATGAAATCAACATTGACAATGATGTGGCGATGCAAAAGGGTGTGTCCATTCGAGACGCAATGGACAATCTCTCCATCGTTGTTGGCAGTACATGGGAACAGGGCTTTGTTCGTTTTGGACAGTTTTACAAGGTCTATGTCCAAGCTGCGCCGGAGTTTAGAAGGTATCCAGAAGACTTAGACAACATGTTTGTTAAGAACGATCGGGAGGAGATGGTTCCCTATTCCGCTTTTATGAAAATTAAGAAGAGGCAGGGATTGAATGAAATTAGTCGCTACAACCTGTACCCTACGGCCCCAATTCAGGGAGCACCATCAAACGGTTACAGTAGCGGCGAAGCGATCGCGGCCATCAAGCAAGTAGCGACTGAGACTCTCCCTAAGGGCTTTGATATTGACTGGCAGGGACTTGCTTACGATGAAGCGAATGCAGGGAACACCGCTGTGTATATTTTCTTAGTGGTGGTGGTGTTCGTATACATGGTGTTGGTGGGCCAATATGAAAGTTTTATTTTGCCGCTTGCCGTAATCACGTCGTTACCCATTGGAATCTTTGGGGCTTTTGCATTTCTCAAGGCGATGGGACTTTCAAACGACGTCTATTGTCAGATCGGTCTTGTGATGTTGGTTGGATTGCTCGGTAAGAACGCTATTTTGATCATTGAGTTCGCCGTACAGAGACGACATGAGGGGCTAGAGATAAAAGATGCTGGCATCGAAGGGGGACGCCTCAGGTTCCGACCGATTTTGATGACCTCTTTCGCATTCATCGTCGGTATGGTTCCGTTAGTACGAGCAACCGGCGCTGGGGCAATTGGCAATCGTACGATTGGAACGACCGCGGCCGGCGGCATGCTCATGGGGACTCTTATCGGCGTCCTGGTTATCCCGGGACTTTATTACCTGTTTGCAAAAATGGCGGATGGTAGGAGGTTGCTCAAAGATGAAACCGACCAGCCGCTCAGTGAAAGATTGGAGCACCATGCACATGGCTTGGTCGAATCGGAATGAGTGCCGGTGTTGTTTATCGCTGTAGTTGAACAACTTCACGTATTTAGTTGAACCGAATTCTGAAGAATGAGACATAAAGCCAGACTGAAAATGATAGATTGTACGGATTGCGGTCTTAACACCTCTTGCCTGCCAAACATGTAAAGGTTGTCCGTATTATCCGACGAATAAAGTAGTTGTTGTATCAGTCGTAAGGTTCACAAGGATGTGGACGACGACGCGGAAGCCAAGTGTCGGCAGCGGATTGCCTGATACTAAACGTCAAGGAATAGACGGATGAACCAGCTAGTGAATCGTTCGAGCACTCGGCACAAACGGCAAATTTTAGTGGCTGCGCTCGCAACTGGCGTACTGTTGGTTCAATCAGGATGCGGGATTCCATGTTTGCGATGTGCCCAGCCCGGACCCTCACTTCCTCAATTCTACAGCCCTCCTGAGGCCAGTAATGGCAGTACCTCGAATGGGTACTACGATGCGGTTCAGGCTGGTGCAACCCAGCCAGGTGAGACGCTCAATGGTAATGGGGTGGCTGGGGATCAAGGGGTGACACTCATTGCGGCAGACGCTGAAGATAAACCGACTGACTCAAGTGACAGCTCGAAACGCACCCCCTTTCGTTTAGCTGGTTTTCTACGACAAGCGAAAGAAATTACACTGGAGAAACCGGTCAATACCAAAGCAGGTACCAGTGCTCAGGAACCTGTTGCTCAGGGGCCCATTGCTCAGGGGCCCATTGCTCAGGGGCCCATTGCTCAGGGGCCCATTGCTCAGGATCCCATTGCTCAGGATCCCATTGCTCAGGATCCCATTGCTCAGGATCCCATTGCTCAGGATCCCACCAAAAAAACGGACGATGGTCCGGTAGCGTATGTGGAAAGTGACGTTGCAGCGGGAATGATCGATTCCAATGTGGAAATGAAATCTGGTGCCTCAAATGAAGTCGGCGTACAGAGTAGCTTTGATCTTGCCAATGGTTTTGAGAATTCTGCACAATTTGGATGGCGTGCATTTTTTGAAGACCCCTACTTGCTTGGTCTGATCGACCAAGCGTTAGTTGGCAACCAGGAACTAAAGATCCTTGCCGAAGAGATTCAAATCGCAGGCAACGAGACGTATGCGAGAAGTGGAGAGTACCGTCCGATAGTCACCCTTGGTGCAAGTGCGGGATTAGAGAAATCCGGGCGTCATACACGTGAAGGTGCGGTCGAAGAGCAATTAGAAGTAGCATCCGGCAGAAAGTTTCCTGATCCACTACCTAACTTTCTCATTGGAACTAACGTCTCATGGGAATTGGACATCTGGAAGAGATTGCGGAACGCTCAAAACGCTGCTGCAATGCGCTATTTGGCGTCACAAGAAGGGCGAAACTATGTTGTGACGCGTCTGATCGCTGAAGTTGCCGAGAACTACTACGAACTATTGGCACTAGACAATCGATTGTCGACTTTGGACAAGACCATTGCAATTCAAGAGCAAAGTCTGCAGACGTCTGAAGCGATGAAGATCAATGCGCGGGGAACTGAGCTGGCCGTTCAGCGATTTCAAGCCGAAGTACGCAAGAACCAGAGTGAGAAGCTGATCATTCAGCAAGAGATCGTTGAAGCCGAAAACCGCATCAACTTTCTTCTCGGACGTTATCCTCAAAGAGTGGAACGCACGCCAGTCGAATTTGTCGATTTAAACCTGCGGGCGCTCAGCGTTGGTGTGCCAGCACAACTCCTACAGAATCGTCCTGATATTCGAGAAGCAGAACGGGAATTGCAGGCAGCTGGACTTGACATTCAAGTCGCCAGAGCACGCTTCTATCCCTCATTGAATCTCAGCGCTGGATTGGGTTACGAGGCGTTTAGCGCTGGTTATCTTTTCAGGACTCCCGAATCGTTGATCTACGGTATCGGCGGTGATTTAATTGCACCGCTAGTCAATAAAAGGGCTATTCAGGCTGCGTACCGAACTGCGAATGCCAGGCAGTTGCAAGCAGTGTACGATTACCAGCGTACCGTGCTGAATGCTTACACTGAAGTTATCAATCAAATGACCAAGGTGGATAACTATGGCAAGAGTATCGAAATAAAGAAGCAACAGTTGGCGGCACTGGAAGCGTCTGTGGACACTGCTACGAAGTTATTCCAAAATGTACGTGCGGAGTATGTTGAAGTCTTGCTCGCCCAGCGGGACATGATGGAGGCCAAGATGGTCATCATTGAAACCAAACAACAGCAACTCACAGCCGTCGTCTACACGTTTCAAGCCTTGGGTGGTAGCGGTGCCCAAGCGAGTTTTTAATTGAGTTGCCAATCTGCTTCGCGCACTCAGGCATCCACGACTCAAAGAGCATCTGCATGAGTGGTTCTCTCGTAGACCGCTTGGCACACAGCGTGGCACTGTGGGAGTTGCTGTCTACCTATCTTAGGGGAAGTGCGTGACATGCATGCACCAACGCAGTCTGCGTTCAGCTTGCTGGCCGATTTCTAAAAAAAGTATAGAATGAATGGCGATTCCTACTTTTGAAAGGCTCCCACCATGTCCATTGGATCAACGGCTGGCGATAATGTCGCCGAACTTACGGCCGAAATAAAAAAGCACAGCGAACCGTTTCAGCGAATTGTCGAGCAAATCAATCGTGTGTTGGTTGGTCAGGAAAAGCTGGTTCACCGAATGCTCGTGAGCTTATTGGCAAATGGTCACCTGCTAATTGAGGGTGTTCCCGGGCTAGCGAAAACTACTGCAGTAGCCAGTCTTGCCAAGGCGATCAACACGGGATTTCAGCGCTTACAATTCACTCCGGATTTGTTGCCGGCCGACCTTATCGGAACCCAGGTTTACAGACCACAGGACCAAACGTTTGTTGTCCAAAAAGGTCCTATATTCTCTAATCTCATTTTGGCTGATGAGATCAATCGTGCACCGGCAAAGGTGCAAAGTGCGTTGCTTGAGGCCATGCAAGAGCGGCAGGTCACCATTGGTGGTGAAACTTTTCCGTTAGACAATCCATTCTTGGTCATGGCAACGCAAAATCCAGTTGAGCAAGAGGGGACCTACCAGCTACCCGAAGCGCAAACAGACCGGTTTATGCTTAAAGTAATCGTGGGCTATCCAAGCCGTGAGGAAGAACTGCAGATACTTCAACGGATGAGCAAAACGACTGCGAAGTTTGACATTCAACCTGTGATGTCACCAGGAGAAATTTTGGCTGCGCGCAATTTGGTCGATGAGGTCTATGTCGACTTGAAAGTTCAAAACTACGTCGTTGATTTGGTGATGGCAACTCGCAAGCCAGAAGCCTACGGATTAAAGCTCAGCGATTTGATTCAATTCGGAGGTTCGCCACGGGCAACGATCAATTTGACGCTTGCTGCAAAGGCAAACGCATTCTTGGCCGGGCGTGGCTTTGTGACCCCTGCGGATGTCAAAGAAATTGCTCTAGATGTGCTGCGTCACCGTGTGATGGTAACGTACGAAGCGGAAGCGGAAGAGCGTACCAGCGAGTCGATTGTGAGAGAAATCCTCAATCATGTTGCTGCGCCGTAGTGCGGATAAACCTGCATAGCTGTGTGGAAGCTTAAATGCGGCAAGTTCGTCGCCGTTCCCAAACTGAGTTGACTCGATGATTCCCCGCGAAACGCTTCGCAAAATTCGCCGTATCCAAATTCGGACGTCGCACAAGGTTGACGAGCTGCTTGCCGGTAACTGGCATTCCGCCTTCAAAGGGCGCGGCATCGAGTTTGAAGAAGTGCGACCGTATCAGATTGGCGATGATGTTCGTGCTATCGACTGGAACGTAACGGCACGCAGCGGGGAGCCCTATGTAAAACTGTTCCGCGAAGAACGAGAATTGGCAGTCCAACTGCTTGTTGATTTGAGTGGGTCGCAGAACTTCGGCACGACCACACAGACCAAACGCGAGCTGGTTGCTGAACTCGGCGCGCTGTTGGCCATGTCGGCGATAAAAAACAATGATAGGGTGGGTCTCACGCTGTTCACCGACGAGATCGAGAGCTCCATTCCAGCGCGCAAAGGATTGCGACATGTGTTAAGACTGATTCGAGACCTGTTGTACTGCCAGCCAATCGGAACGGGAACGAATATTAAGCTTGCCTTGGATCATCTTAATCGGGTCTGCAAACGAGGCACGGTCGTCTTCCTGATAAGTGATTTTCAAGATCATCGCTATGAGGCAGCCTTAAAAGTTGTTTGTCGACGTCATGATATTATTCCTGTAGTAATCACCGATCCTCGCGAATCTGAATTGCCGAACATTGGCCTGGTACGCTTGCTCGATGAAGAGACGGGCGATGTGGTTTTGGTGGATACGGCGAGCCGCAAGAATCGCCAGGCGTACGCGGACGGATATCGAAGGCAATCTGAGGCACGCGATAGCCAATTTCGACGATTACGTCTTACCCCCATTCACTTAGAAACCGGTGGCGACATCGTGGAACCCTTGCGCAAGTACTTTCATCAACGGGGGAATCGAAGGTGATTCGATTGCCCAATGTTCCACTGACGATTGTCAGAATGTTAACGAATGCGGTGAACTCAACTCTGCAGTGGCGGAATGCGCTAATAGTGGCCAGCCAGTTGTTATTTGTGACACCGACAATTGCGGCCGACGTTGTTGCTCGGATTACGAAAGAAAAGGTGTTTGTCGCGGAACCCTTTACTTTAGAAATAACGGTGCTTGCTCCCCTTGGTGAAAGAGTCACGTTTTCCCCTGTTTTAGACAGACTTGGCCTGTTCGACGTGCTGGATGTCCGAGATGCGCTGGATGTGCCTCATGAGGCTGGCCGCAGTTGGACGCGAAAACTTATTCTCGAGTCGATTGCGACAGGCGATCTCGTAGTTCCACCAGTTGGCGTTCAAATTGAGGCAAGTGGTTTAACCTCTCAAGTTTTCACTGAGCCGATCACTGTGAGAGTTGAGAGTGTCATCCAGGACGCCAGCGATCCCACCAAGTTTCGTGATATTATATCGGTCGTGGATGCAGTGCCGCCAACTCCGGAATCTCATACTTGGATCTGGTGGATGGTGGGAGCTTTCGCTGGTGGAAGCACTCTCGCAATTGTTGGATTTGTGTTCTTTCGGCGGGGGAGCAAGCCGAGTCCGCGGGACTGGGCCATGGAGCAACTCGGTGAGTTGGAATCGGCGATAGTTTCGAAAGCCGCAGCGAATCAGATATTAGCACAAAATATTTGCGAAGTAGTTCACAATTTCTTGGTGTTTGAATTTTCCATCAATGAATCGGGGAAGACATCGCAAGAGCTAGTGGATGGGTTGTCGCAATCGGGACAGATTGATGCAGCAGAGGCAGGCCGGCTCAATGGCTTATTTGAACAGGCAGATCGAGTAAAATTTGCAGGAATGTCGATTTCAGATGAGAGTCTGAAGAAAATATTGAAAGATTCTCGCGAGATGATTTTGAGAATTGGCGACGAAAGTCATAGGGAGGTTGGGTGATGTTTTACTCGCCTTGGTATTTCCTGCTGTTGCTGCTGGTGCCGCTGATGGCATGGCGATTGTTTGCGCCTGTTAAGAAAAGGGCGATACGATTCAGTAGTTTGGAATTGGCACTGCAGTTGATGCCGACCATACGCCAGCGGTTGATCTGGCTTCCTTCTGTTCTCACGCTTATAGCGACAACTCTTATTATCGTTGCTATTGCTCGCCCGCGCGAAGGTCGCGATCAAACTATCGCCGAAAGCGAAGGTATTGCAATCGAAATGGTTGTCGATCGAAGCGGCAGTATGCAGGCCATGGACTTTCAAGTGGATGGCAACCCGGTCGACCGCTTAACTGCAGTCAAAAAAGTTGCCGGAGAGTTTGTCACAGGTGAGAAAGGTAAGGCATTGGAAGGTCGCTTCAGCGATCTCGTTGGGCTCATTACCTTTGCTGGCTATGCCGACGGTGATACACCGCCAACACTCGATCATGCATTTTTATTGTCTCAATTGAATAACACGCGGATCGTTTCGAATAGAAGCGAAGATGGCACCGCGATCGGTGATGCGATTGCACTCGCCGTGGAAAAGTTGAGTGCTCTTGATGCAAAGCAAAAAGAGAAAGTAAAAAGCAAAGTTGTTATTCTTCTGACCGATGGTGAAAATAACGCGGGGCAACTGGACCCAGTACAGGCTGCAGAATTGGCTGGAACGATGGGGATCAAAGTCTACACAATTGGTGTCGGCACGAAAGGAGAAGCGCCCGTTCCGGTTGTCGACGTATTTGGGAGAAGAACGATTCAATGGATGCCGGTCAACATCGATGAAGCGACACTCACCAAGGTGGCAGAGTTGACTGGAGGGAAATATTTCCGGGCTACAGATACCGATTCGTTGGCAGACATCTATGCGGCGATTGACCAATTAGAAAAGACACAGGTTGAAGCGACGCATTTCGTTGACTATCGCGAACTAGCGGTTCAGTCATATGTTGGCAGGTGGACGGTACCGCCACTATTAATGATCGCTTTTTTTTTACTGGCGGTTCGGTTGCTGATTCAGCAAACCTGGTTGCGGGAGTTAACTTAGTGCTAGTTGCCGTGCACGCACTTGAGGTTTTAGGCACAGCCGAGTATGGGCTGAAGCAACTGGAACTTCGGACGAATATCGTTTGATTGAGAAACTAAATTATGGACGTTCAATTTGGAAACCCTGCTGCGCTGTATTTGTTCGCAGTTATTGCTATTGGCAGCGGCATTGCCGGATGGGCTGGGATTGCGCGCCGCCGCGCTGCTTCACGGTTTGCAAGTGAACAACAGCGACGCCATTTGCTTCCCCGCAGTACATCCCTTAGGCACTGGGCGTCCGTTACTCTCGTGTTAGCCAGCCTTATATTGCTGACGATTTCACTTTTGGATGTGCGCTGGGGAAAGGTATACCGCGAGGTACCCCAAAAAGGAATCGAAGTAATGTTTGTGCTAGACGTGTCGCGATCCATGCTTGCAGAGGATGCTACCCCGAATCGTTTGTCTCGAGCAAAGCAACAAATTATCGACATGGTTGACGAGATGTCGGGTGACCGGATTGGGTTGGTGTCTTTTGCTGGAGAGAGTCGTCAGTCGGTTCCACTAACCAGTCATTACGAAGATTTCAGGCAAACACTTGAGTCGGTTGGCCCGCACACAGTTCGTAGCGGCGGATCGCGACTCGGCGACGCACTCTTGGCGGCCGGGAACGGTTTCCTGACTAAGACAAATGATCACAAAGCGATTGTAGTCTTTACTGACGGAGAAGATCAAGAAAGCGACCCTGTTGGAGTCGCGGATATGCTGTTCGCTGAAAAGGGAATTCGTATTTTTACGGTTGGGCTGGGCGACATGGATCAAGGTGCTCGCGTGCCTGAATCAGAGAGTGAACAGGGAAATTACATACGTTATAAGGGTCAGCAGGTTTGGTCGAAGCTCAATGGAAAGGTCTTGCAGGAAATCGCTGAAAAAACCAACGGAGCCTACATCCCGGCTGGAACACGCCGCGTCAATATGTCGGATGTCTATCACGGGTACGTTGCAAATGTTGCGGAAGGAGAATTTGAGACGGCCAAGGTGAATACCTATATTGCAAGATACCAATGGTTCGCAGTCCCCGCATTATTCGTGCTGCTTATAGAAGTATGGGTGTCCACGCGAGACAGCAGGGCAAAAGTGGGGAAACAACAAGACTCACCGTCAAAGCTACCATCTGTTGAACCTGTTGTCGTGCTGACTAAACAGTGAAGTAGAGTGCGGACCTGCGCCAGGGGGCTTGTTTGCAGTTGTTTCTAAATAGAGATCGAATCATGAAATACTTCCGACTACTTTTTATCGCTCTTAATTTACTTGTCGTTGGGTACGCTTCGCCCGCGTTCGCCGATGCCGTAAATGATATGAATACAGCCAACGCTCTCGTTCGCGATGGAAAGCTTGATGAGGCGTTGGAGATATATCAACGCATAAAGGCAAACGGTGCGCTGAAGAATGAACTGACCTACAATGTCGCGGTGGCGCATTATCGAATGGGCGACCTCAAAACTGCCAAGGCGATGTTTACAGAAATTGCTGCATCGTCAGATATCAAATTGGCTCCTGCATCGAGGTACAACCTAGGAAATTGCTTTTACGCCGACGCGTTGACTGTGGCGGAGCAAGACCCAAAGTCAGCGATTGAATTGTTGAAAAACGCGATTGATCATTATCGCGCCTCCTTGGCTGGAAATCCCCGTCATGTAGATGCTCGGGCGAATATTGAACTCGCTGTCGAATTGATTGAGAAGTTGAAGCAGGACGAACAGAAGCAGGACGAACAGAATCAAGACGAGCAGAAGCAAGACGAGCAGAAGCAAGACGAGCAGAAACAAGACGAGCAGAAGCAAGACGAGCAGAAACAAGACGAGCAGAAACAAGACGAGCAGAAACAGGACGAACAGAAACAGGACGAGCAGAAACAGGACGAGCAGAAACAGGACGAACAGAAACAGGACGAACAGAAACAGGACGAACAGAAACAAGACGAACAGAAACAAGACGAACAGAAACAGGACGAACAGAAACAGGACGAACAGAAACAGGACGAACACAAGAAACGGCAGCAGCAGGATAATGCAAGTCAAGAGGGAGATAACAATCGCACTGAAGCTGGAAACAGCGAATCACAGGATCGACCGGAAGAGCAGGATCCATCGCCGACGGAAGAACAGGCTCCTGATTCGGAAGACCAATCAGTACCTTCCGGCGAATTGAAATCGGCGAATGAACAAGATTTGAGGGACGCAAAAGAGAGGATAGGCGGTGAAGAGAACCGTAGTATCAAGGAGGGTGTGTTGTCAAAGGAGGAAGCGTTCAAAATGCTACAGGCTGTGCGTGATCGCGATATGCTCAGACGATTACGACAGGAACAAATTGAACGTCAGATGCGAGTACCAACAGAGCGAGACTGGTAAGAAGACCTTTACATTGTGCTGTTTGAGTCGTGTGACCATAACTGTGGAACCAATGAGACAAGCTCCTTGGAAAACTGATATTCACTATTGATTATTATGAAGAATCTGATTCGCACCATCGTGTTAACCATCGTTCTATGCGCAGTGACTTCGGCTGCCGATGTCGATGTTCGACTTTCTTCGCGAGAAGCGTATGTTGGTTCGCCGATTGTTTTGCAAATTCAAATCTCCAACGCTAACAGCTTCGAACAGCCTTCAATACCAGATATCGATGGTTGCGAGGTACGTGCAGCAGGGGCACCCGCGCAGAGTTCCCAAATTACGATTATTAATGGGAAGAGAAGTGAAAGTCGTAGTGTGACGATGCAATACTTGCTTATTCCACGTCGCGAGGGAACGTTTCGAATACCTCCGATGAGCGTCAAAGTTGACGGCAAAAACGTCGGTGTCCAGGAGCAAAGTTTTGTCGCAACAACCAGCGAAACGGGCGACTTGTTGTTTGTTGACATCGAGGGAAGCAAAGAGAAAGTCTTCGTCGGAGAGCCACTCGAATTGACATTAAAGATTTGGATCAAGCCCTTCCGCGATACGAAGTCTGGCCTGACGCTCAGTGAGGGCGCCATGTGGAGTTTGCTCTCTGAATCGACCTCTTGGGGCAGCTTCGCTGACCGCATGAATGAGATGGCGGCGAATCGCCAGCGTCCCGGCGGGCAAGAAGTGCTTCGCGATGACGGGAATGGAAGTGAGCGAGCCTATTACCTTTATCAAATTCATGCAACCGTCTATCCCAAGCGAACTGGGAAAATCGATGCGAGTGACGTGCAAATCGTGGTAGATTATCCGACTGCGGTAGGGCGATCTCGGTCGCCCTTTGGCAGTATGTTCGATGATGACAGTTTCGGAGGTGGCTCCGTGATTTCTCGTATGTTAAACGACGATGGTTTTGGCCCGTCGTCGGGCGGGCGAATGGCTGTCAAGGCAACACGTCCGATTGTTGGTGAGATTAGCGTGGATGCGACCGAAGTTTTGTCCGTACCACTGGAAGGTCGTCCGGCTGACTATCGCGGTGCTGTTGGTAAATATCAAATTGTTACTCACGCAAATCCAACAACTGTCGACGCAGGTGATCCGATTACGCTCAATATTGGTATAGCTGGAAATGGGCCCATGGAATTGGTTCAGGCTCCTCCATTGTCTGAACAAGTTGATCTGACGAAGGATTTCAAGGTTGCCGATGATTCGTTGGCTGGGTTTGTGAAGAATGATACAAAAGTTTTCTCCACGACGATCCGACCGCGACAGGCAGGTAAGATGAAGATTCCGCCGATTCGCCTCAGTTTTTTCGATCCCGAAATACAGAAATTTCAGACTGTATTCAGTGAGCCCATAGAGATTACTGTGAACGAATCAGAAACCTTGGCACTTGATGCCATTGTAAGCACATCTCCAGGCTCTTCCCAAAATGGAGAAGGACGGACGAACGACGGCGTCCTACCTAATTTCACTAATTGTAGCGGTGAGGATGTTCTACTCTCGCAGGTTACCCAGCGCCGAGTGGAGTGGTGGTGGGGCTTCGTGCTAGTCCCGCCGATCATTTTCCTGTTGAGTCTCATTGTAAAAATCGGTACCGCATTTATAGGTGGACTAGTCAGTTCTCAAACTGAAAAGTCAAAGTGCTTGTCAACAATAAAGTCAGCAGGGGCGCCAGAGACAATCAGCGCGGCAGTAGTGGCTTTTGTTCTCAGTCGTGGCGGAGCCCGGAAAAAATGGAGTTCACTGAGTGGAGGAGCGGCAGCGGGTGACCTCTCTAGCCCAATCGACTCATCCACTGAAAGAGAGATGCGAGAAACGGAAGCCATTGGGCGTTTACGTGTTGCCGGTCTGTACCACATAGCCAATGACGTTGAGTCTTTTTTGGTGAAGTGTCATTCTGAAGACGTGAAATCATTGATGAGGTCAGCTGTTGAGCTCATCCAAAGAGTCGATGCCGCTCTGCACGTGATCCCTAGAAACATGGTTAAGACTAAGTTGCAAAAAAACGCCGCATGGAATGTATCTACCACCACTCGATTATTGGTGGGCATTGTTGCGATTGCATCGTCTGCAACGGTGGCGATCGCACAAGACAATGCCGATGCGTCAGCGCCGCAATCACTGCAATTGTCTTTGAGTTCCGCGAAGATATTGTTGGCGGAAGCCACTGAAGCTTACAACCTGGGAATGACAAGACAGACAACCGATGTTGCTGATGCAAAAGAAGCATTTCTCAGTTCTTCTAAGAAGTATCAGATGCTCGTAGATAGCGGAATTTCTAATTGGCAACTTTACACGAACTTGGGGAACGCGTATCTGCAATCAGGCGAGCTTGGACGCGCTATTGCCAATTACGAAAAAGCGTTGCATCTTGAGCCTACTAATTCTCAAGCAGAAAAGAACCTCGCCCTTGCAGATAGTAAGGTTGTCAACAATCATGCGCGAGAAAATTCGGCCAGCAACGTATCTACTTTTAATCGCCTATTTTTGGATACCGTGGGAGCCAATTCGATGAAGGTGATGGTTGCTGTAACTTCCATCATCTTTTGGGGGTTGTGTGCCGTACGAATCTTTTGGCGAGCATTCCCAGTGGGGAAGTATGCAGTCGTTGCACTAGCTTTATTGTTGCTGTCACTCGGATCATTGGTCCTTAACGAACGTGGAGCGCCTACACGTTTGAATTCAGTCATTGTAGCGAACGACGTTATCTTGCACGAAGGAGATGGAGAACAATTCGCAAACGTGATGAAAATGGAAGCGTCGCAAGGCATTCGTGTCGAGCAATTGGCAACGCGTGGTCAGTGGGTTCAAATTCAAACCGAAGATGGGAAGAAGGGTTGGATACATGCACGCGATATCGAAGCCTCAACAGTTAACTGACAAGTATTTCCTGCTACCTGAGCTGATATTTCGAATGAAGCTGCTTTGATTTCCCCACCCATACATGATTGATTGATGGTCAAAGCGTAGCATTGAAATATGTTCCACTGCGATCAACGAACAAGAATTCAAGCTGGTTAATCAGCTTGAATCCATGCACGAGCGACCGCGGCATCATCGATGTCAAAATACTTGATTGTGGCCGACGTGAAAGGCTTGCAGAACGTGGCCATCATTCGTTCCCACTTCATTTCGCCAACGATAGCAAGACGTTCGATATGATTGTGATGCTTGAGATCAAATTTGATATCCTCCCAAAGTGCACCTGCATCCCAACCGTGAAAGTCACGCAGAATTACCAGCATACGTACTTTTCCAAACTCCGCGATTTTTGCTTCAGTCGCTGGCAGGAAAGCCTCGTATGCTTCTTTGTCGAGTTTACCGCTAACTTGGATTTCGATGACCTTGCCGGATGCGTATTCAACGATGCTAAAAGACATTTCAGTCGTCCTTTGTAATTGAGGAAGGAGATGGCAATTCGTCGATCAAATTCAGGTCGTCACGGCTAATATTTGCTCGAAATAGTCGCCTTTCGCTCCGCGAAAGTAGCGTTGGTATTCGCTGTTTTTTCAGTACTTTCGCGGAGCGAAAGGCAACTATGATTGCCTTCGATTTATAGATTCACAGCCTATCCGCGAAAGTAGCGTTGCATAGTCACCTTTCGCTCCGCGAAAGTAGCGCAAACTGTAATTCATATCGACGCTACTTTCGCTCCGCGAAAGTAGCGTTGGTATTCGCTGTTTTTTCAGTACTTTCGCGG
>JBGTBJ010000176.1:0-27662 GCA_041749395.1 Pirellulaceae bacterium | reverse complement strand
GTAAAATGCTGAGCGAAGTATTTTTGAACGATCTGCAAACCGCCACCGATCAATCAATAATCCAAGACCGATTCGAGAGGCTCCTCGCCCTCGCGGTCTGATTGCGAGGAGCCTTTGATCCATTTCCCTAAAGTGCAGTATTGAAACAATGACGATTCCGGTAAAGGGCAAAGACCCTGTCACAAAGCCAGCTTTCTATACACATTTGGGACCCGTTGTCAGCGAACCGGATCTGAAAAATGGTGTGGCATATGTGGGGGCCTCTCCCTACTTAGAACAAACGGGTTTGTATGACCAATTCTACCAAATGGCGATGGCTAAAAACGTATTTGAGCTCAATGATGCGTTAGCCTTGCACCAATACAACGAGCAAAATGTGATGGCAGCAGATGTCGAAGGCAACATCTCCTACGTTCGCAATGGTGCCACACCCATTCGTCCCGACGGATACGATTGGAGTCGCCCGTTAAATGGCACGACCAGTAAAACGGCGTGGCTAGGCATTCACCCTCAAAGCGACCTTGTTCACATCATCAATCCACCCCAAGGCTACATGCAGAACTGCAACATTAGCCCGGCAAACATGATGGTCGATTCGCCCCTGACTCCGGATAAGTTTAGGGACTACATCTATAACGTCAGTTGGGATCAAAATAATCCTCGCGGTCGCCGCACGGTCGAGCTGCTTGCCAACGACGACTCTGTAACGGAACAAGCGGCACGCCGATATACGATGGATGTCTACGATCGTCTAGCAACTCAGTGGCAGCGTGAATTGGCATTAGCGATGGAATCTTCAGGCGAGTCGATCGCCGACGACGCTGAATTCCAACGTGCAGTCGCCGCAATCTTAGCATGGGATGGCCAAGTAACGCCGCAATCAACTGCGACGGTGTTGTATAAGTTCTGGCGATTGAAATGTGGCGAGCAATGTGATCTGACGCCGTTGGCCGAAAACCGCAACCTGTCTAGTGAAGTTCAATTGAAAATTTTGGGGTTGCTGCGAGAAACGATGGATGAGCTGCATACGCGATACGGACGATGGGATGTCCCGTGGGGAGAGGTTCATGTCGTCGGTCGTGGTGGCAAGTATTTTCCCGTGGGAGGAGCCGATTTTAATTCCGGTAATCGCGAGGCAAATTTTACGGAAACGCTCTTGGACGTCCGCGGCAATGAAGATCCGCAACAACCTGGCCGCTACATTGCCAACAATGGATCCATGGCAATGATCTTGATGTTTTTCGATTCGACCGGGATTCGTTCCTTCACTTGCACTCCATGGGGCCAATCGGCTCATCCAGAATCGTCTCATTACATGGATCAAGGTGAGAAGTTGTACGGTCCAGGCCAGATGAAACCAACATGGTGGCGCTCCAGTGAACTGACCGAGCACATTGAAAGTACGGCAACGCTCTCGCTGCCTCAAAAATGAATAATCGCCACTCAAACGTTTAGCGAAGGGGGGCAGCGTCTACTGCATTAGCAAAGTCAGCGTCTATTGCACTGTGGTTAGGGGTGACTCTGGCTGCAGTGCTTTGCTTGCTCCGCCAAGTTCATCCACTGCCTCGCGATTAGGTTGAACGATCAGGGACCAGCCATGCAAAATGCCAGCGCGTTCGCTGCGGCTGCCCCGGATCATCAATTGCCACGTTCCCTTTAGGTTTTTTCCACGGTAACGATTGAGGCTTTGCCCTCGTCGTTCGATTGCCTCAGGTTGAAAGCTGCCTTCAAAGGGTGGGCGAGCACGAGCAATACTCATTCCTGCATCGTCATCAAAGATCGTCTTGTTGAAGTGATCGTCGCTGCCACCGACTCCCGTGAATAATTCTATCTGTTCTCCGTCGGGTCCGATCAGATAGCCATCGAGTAAACCAACGGACGTATGAGTGATCGAGAGTTGCACATTCAAATCGCCGATGAGATAATCTTCGTCGACCACTATCTCCGATAGAATAGTCGAGCGAGGTATCAGGATTTGAGCCTGTTGATTATTGAATCTTCCGCCAACGACGGTCTTCGATTCCAAGATCTCAGTACTAGTGATGATTCCATCGTGATTTAGATCATAGCTGTCAAACTCAGCAATCTTCTCAGGCGACCATTCAGCGGAAAACTCCGACATGGCGACTTGACCATCGCGATCCATGTCCTTCTCAAAAAACCAAGTGGGAATGAATTCTTGCGACTGTGCAGCACTTGTTTCGGATTCCTCTGCTAAGAACTTTGCCAACTCATCGCGATCGGCTCGTCCATCACGATTGAGATCGAGTTGAGGAATGCTAAAGCCAACGCTGGTCATTTCATTTGGGTCAAGCAAGTTATTACGATCAAAGTCGTATCTCTCCACGATCGACTCGGCTAACGACCTGCTGCCACGATCTCCGTTGAAGGATTGACCTGCACGTGAGGCCCGAAAGGATTGTTCGAAGGCGGCCCGGCGATCGACTCCATTTTCTGCACCACTCTGGTTCGCTTGCGAATCTTGAGTTGTGGGGGGCATCAACGCGGCACGTTCTTCTAGAAGCCGACGTTTGGCATAACGCTGAGCCAATTCGAGTATGTTCAATTTCCTGTCATGGTTGAGATCATTCTCCCACGGGTCGCGATCGTTCCAGTCTGCAGCTGCGATCTCTTGCGTATCTAAGATGCCATCGTCGTTCTGGTCAGAACGATCGAGACTACGCTGTGCGCGTTCGAGATCGCTTTGCGAGTAGGGAAAGGGAATTTCGGAGATCCCAAAGCCGGGGATTACCGGAGCTTCCCGGTCAGTGTTAAACCCACGGATGCCATTTTCCGCGGAGAATTGCTGTGCAGCATTTGAGGCGTTATCCCGGCGGGCACGATAGCGTTTTGCTGCTTCTTCCAAGATGCGAACGGAATTGGGACGTGTAAGTTTGATGCCGTAGGGGCGAGTGAATTGCAACAGGTATTCCCGGCCGCGATCGGAGAGCTCATCCGGTTCGATAAATCCATTGCCATCGTCGTCCATGCGGCTGATCCACTCACCTTGAGCGCAGGCCGTGGATGATGCGACGACAAGCCAAACGAGGAGGCTGGTAGCGGTCCCAGAAATACATTGGCGAACGGCAAACGGTGGGCAGAACCTAGACATCATTGGCCTCGCCCTCGATCGTTGCCACGTCTTTGGCTATCCGATCGGGACCGACGCGTGGGCGTTTCTTCGCCCGACAGTGCCTTGAGAATCGACTCCACTTCAACACCTGCAGGAGGCAAAATCACCTCAACGATCTGTTCGCTGCGTTGGTCGATGGACTCGATGAGTTTCCCGACTTCTTCGAAGAGCGCATCGGGGCACGTTATAACGATCGAGTTACTGGCTTCATGAATGGCGATGGCCATTTTGGGTTCAAGCCCCCGCGTCGGCTTTTCAGCTGGTTCGGCTCGCTGCCCATCGCCCGACGAACGTTCGTTGTCACCACCGCGTGACTCACCATTATTGTTGCCAGGTTGATCGCCCCGTCGCCCAGCACCTGGGGATGTTCCCTGCTCGGCAATGATGCGATCGGGAAATGCACTGCGGACCATTTGAGCCACATCAGCCGCTTTGGTGTGTTGGAGCTCAATGATATGAGTTCGCCCAGCGGTTTCGATATCCGTGATGCTGGAATTTTTGTCGATGATTTTCAAGTAACGTTCGACTAGGGCAACTTCAGCCGCCGTTCCCTGCACAATCAATCGATTGAGGCGTGCATCGGAGACAATGGTAGTTGTCCCCATGGTCACGGTAGTTACTCCATCCCGTGAGAAGAGAAAGCTTCCGTAGTAGCCAGTCGACGAGGTTGATCCACCGGTCACTAAGTTTCCACCAGGAACCCGCGCCAGTTCATTGGCGCCATCCAGCAAATCAGCCAGCATTTTTACCGCTTCCTCTGCAGTCACATATTTCAAATAGTAAATGATTGGCGGCGAAGCACTACGATCCGATTCGTCGGAAAGAGAGCGAATGTAATTCTCCAGACGGTCAAGCGATTCTAGGTCATTGGACTGAATGATAATGCCATCGGGAACCAATTGGCCAAGCACGAGCGGTGATTGATCGCAGTCGTTCTCGTTACCAAGATCCTCGAGGTTTTTTGTATCGAGGTTGATTGTATCCGGTTCCGTGGTTTGCTCTGCAGAGGCAGCATAAATAGCAAGCGATGGTGTGGTGTCATTTTCATGAAAGGCTCGCTCGATCGTTTCTGGTGCCAAGGGTGTGGCGTTGGGAATAATCTGCAACCGCCCCTGCTCGTTCCACCATTGTTTGGCTGCTTGCAAAATTTCCGTACGTTTGGGGCCCGTCAATGGGACGAGGCGCGTGTCGTCCTGAGAAGTCGCGCCGCCCGAAAGTCGTTCCACTAAAGTTTGGATTTGCTCGATCTCGTTCGCGGTTCCGCGGACAAACAAACGGCCCTTCGTCGGATCTGCATCCACTCGTGGGCCCGTCGTAGTGGGAGTATCGGTAACGCTGCTGCTGCTGGATTTACCACGGCCAGAATCCAAGCGGCCGCTCGTATCCCCTGCGGATTGGCCGAACATCTCTCGGATTAACGAGACCGCGAAATAGGCGTCGACCCCATTGAGGTCAACGATCGCAAATTCCGCAGTGGAACTCTGCAGTTCCTGAATTGTTTGTTCAATCTGACGATGCACCCGTTCGGGAGCAAAAGCGACGATGCTGTTGGTGCTGGGTTGAATAGTCAAGCGAATGGATTCGTCCGCCAATATTGTTTGCAGCACGTCATTAACGATTTGCAAGTTGTCGCCCAGCACACGATGCGAACGAAGCGAACTTGGTTCTTCATTCACGGCATCTTCGGATGGGACGTCGAGCACCGACAGTAACTGTTCGAGAGTCTCGATTTTTTCTGGATTACCGATTGCAAACAGTCGCTTCCCTGACACGTCGGTGGTGATCGTAATATCCAGTCCGCTGGTTTCGTTGTCAGGGATGCCAATGTGTCCGCCCGCCACTAACAAGACCGTTTCCGCATTGACGTGTTTGAGAACAAAGCTGCGCACGATCGAGGATTCCTCGGGTGCAGCCATGCCCGATATAATTTGAACCACACTACGCATCTTGGCGACTGTTTCGGTTACCAAGAGTTGCTTGGACTTCGGCAAACTCACTGGTGCCGTCATTAAGGCGAGTGGCTGCAGTTCAGCGATCGCGTCTGCAGGATTGATTTCATTCAGTGGCACGAAGCATTTGACAACCTGATGTGCATCGAGCGCCTCAAGTTCTTCAAGCGTCACGTTCTCCGCTATGGCATCGAGTTGTTGCAAACTTCGTGAATCACCTAGCGTAATCACGGTCAATAAGCGGCCCCGCCTGACTGCCACATATCCTTGCGGAATCAAGAAGAGATTGAGACGACTGATTGCTTCGCTGACGGTAAAGTACTCGGAGTCAGAGTAGGTAAAACTACCCGCAGGTAACTCATTGACATGCAAGGCTAAATCACCCGCCTCACAGAGCCATTCCAATACTTCTCGCCATCTCGCACCGTTAAAGGAGAAACGAAGACGCTCGGCATTTTCACCGCTGGAATTCGTTGACGTATCAACAGGTTCTTGGGCACCGAGGTGCATTGACTGCAAGCTGATTGATTGCAAGCTGATACTACTTGCCAATAAAACCTTCCAAAAAGCTAGCTTTTGCTTTTGCTGTCTCTTTGTCATTTTTCTACATTGCTACGACGAAAGCGGACTTCCGCCAGAAGTTAACAGGGTTGGCGGAAAATTGGCGGGAACGATCAACTGTTCGTTTGAACTATCGACCCTATCACAGTATTCGAACGTTTCAAGTGTCTTTTTGTATCGCTTTGCCGCGAGTCCCTTTCTTTTCGCGGTTTGGCTTTTTAAAAAAATGCAGAGATTGCCAAATTCTCGAAACGAGTAAGTTACCGGAGATAATTACGCCAGCAGAATTGGGTATGATCAGCTCTATATCATCCAATAGAACATTGTTGGAAATGGAGTTTGCAGCATGTCAAACAATCCTTACATGAATCCAGTTTCCGACTCTACTGCACTGCCACCGACATCTCGACTGTTGAAAGTCGCAGTGAGAGTTTTCTTAATTTGTTTGGCAGCAGTTGTTGCAGTCTTGCTGGTGACGCCATTTGCGCGGACGGCGAGACCCGCTGCAAAGCGTATGGCATGTGGCAACAATCTGAGGCAGATCGGTCTCGCCTTGCTGAATTATCAGGTTCAGTATGGTTCGTTTCCACCGGCCTACACAGTGGACAGCGAGGGGCAACGTTTACACAGTTGGCGAACTTTAATTTTGCCTTACCTAGAGCAGGCGCCCTTGTATGACCAAATTGATCTAACAAAACCCTGGAATGATCCAGTCAATGCGGCGCTGTTTCAGTTGCACTTAGGTGTTTATAGCTGTCCGGAGATACCCGGTTCCGGCAATCAAACGGCTTATCTTGCAGTTGTAGGTGAAAATACTCCATTACGACCATGGGACGATCGGTCGGTTGACGAGCATGCACAAGTAATGAACGAAACAATAATGGTCGTTGAGGTACCGTTATTGCGTGCGGTACCTTGGATGGAACCCGTCGATGTGAATGAACAGGAGTTGGGTACCATCCTGAACGTAAATGGACACTTGCATGCGAATGGAACAAATGCGCTAAGCACTGATGCAAGCATTACGTTTATCAGCGAAGGTGCCTACGAGGAGCACTTGTTTGAATTGTCGCAGGATAACGACGATTTCTCTAACGACTGACTTCACGTTGCAGTCGATGTGATTTTTCTCTGGAACGGTTGAGTGCTCGCCAGACTTCAAAAATAGAGAGTGGCACAAGCCAGCATCCCCATGCTGCAAGCGAATCAAGCCAATCGATATAGATCCCAAACACAGCGCTCATTCCGCCAAAGATTCGCAGGACGACGGCTGAGCACAGCAGCACCAGGCAACGATTCATCCACAGGTTGTGAGCCACGATCTGTCGATGCAAGATCTGCCGCCATCCCATTGCCACCGTGAATCCCGTTGCCAAAGACAAACTGGCAAAAGCCGCGCCGGCGATCGGTCCCGCATCGGCATATCGAGCCATCCAAAGGCCGCTGGGAACGACCAGCAATAACACACATCCCACTTGCAGTTTACCGAGCCAGCGGTGGAACTGGGGAAAACGATTGCGAAGCGGCGTAAGCGTTAAGAGGACGCCAGCGATCAACGAACAGGGACCTGAGAGAATGTGGGCGTAGAACGCGACTTGGTACCAACCAAAAAAATAGGCTTCACGGCCGCGTAAAAAATCGGATGTAAAGTTTGGCGGGACGTAGTCAGGAAGATTGGACGCAAAGGTCACGATCGTCTTGCCGATAATCGCTATCGCGGCAATGACCAAAGACTTGCCAAAAATTCCTGTCGGATAAGGACGCAATGCTAGTAGGGAGTTGGTTGTTTGAGGAAGTCGTTAACGGTTGACATTTTAGGTGCCGGTTCCGAGTTGCCAAACAGGCCGGCCCAAAAACCACCATTTTCTGGCGCACGATAGCTGCGCCCCGCAGGCGAGGTTCGCGAGGGGGGTGGGTCGTAGGGGCGAAGTACGTTTTTGGTGGATTCCCAGGCTGAACTCGTGGCTCTTTTGGTTCCGGTCCATGCACGATTCAGACCAACCCGAGTTGAACGCACAAAACTTGGTTCGCTAGAGCTTTTGGATTTGGGCAGGGCTGAGCGTGCGGTTGTCGAATCTGCTGACGGGCTGCTCCAGGGCATGCTGGGCATCTTCCAACTGCTCATCGAGGGCCACCAACTGCTACTGGATTGTCCGATCTGGGGCGGGCCCGCATGTGAGATGGAAAGATCCATGGTGGGCGCAAGGCAAAGCCCCAGCAGCAACGATATCGCGAGCCATCCGTGACGCATCGAATCATCTTCCCAAAGGGTTTACCGAGTTGTGACGCAGAGACTTCTCGCGCACTCTCACTCCTTTACCATTTCTTGCAAAATTGAGTAAAGACCAGAGTCGTCACACTATCCGGGGGAAGCAGGCAACGTATGGCCGCCCCAATTGAGTTTTTCCCGCAGCGTGCGATAGTCGTTTTGGCCTGGGACGGAGAGCATGCGAAAGGCGGCCGCAGCGCGGCGGACTTGCAAGCGATCCCCGGGCTGCAAACGGCACATCACTCGACCATCGACGACAATGCTGGTCGATTCATTGGGGTTGGTGACAGCCAATTCAAACGTTCGATAGGCGGAATCGACTACCGACCGATAGGTGAGTGTATGAGGGCTGATCGGCGACAGGACAAACGCTTGCATGTCTTTCCGCAAAATGGGTCCACCCGCTGACAGATTGTGCGCGGTTGACCCAATCGGCGTGCTGACGATTAAGCCATCGCAACGATAAGTTGTGGCTAATTCACCATCGACATAGAGATCGATGTCGAGGATGTTATAGGGCGGTCCGCCGAGAATAGCCGCTTCATTAAGGCCAAGATGGTTGTCGAGCACTAAGCCATCGCGAATCAACGAGGCTCGAAACATTAAATGTTCAACAACATAGAATTCGCCACAGCAAACCTCCGGCCAGATGTCGAGGAATGCATCGGGCGACAGGGCAGCCAAGAAACCGAGTCGACCGCAATTAATGCCCAGCACAGGAAGTTGATTTTCTTCCATCTGCCGCGCGGCCTGGAGAATGGACCCATCGCCACCTAGAACAATGACCAGGTCGTGATCCTGACCGGTAAAGTCGTAGGAGAAGTCGAGATCGATTGCCACAATGTTGGCCCGCTTGGCGATGACGGGTTGTAAGCGAGCGAGTTCTTCAGTGACTCGCTCGCGATCAGGCGCCCCCATCAGGACCACGTTGGGAACTGTTCGGTCGCCCCGAGGCCAACGTTGGTTTGGATTTGACAACTTGGCTCTGTCCTTAAACGGGGACGCCAGGAGCATCACAGAGAGAGCGACAGGCGTTCGCAATTCCGTTGGCATCGAGTCCTAGTGCTGCCATGCATTCGTCTCGGTCACCATGCTCGATGTATCGATCGGGAATCGCAATCCGTTTGAGCTTTCGCGTATCAAGTCCCATATCATTGGCGGCTTCGAGGACGGCTGAACCAAAGCCGGCAATCGCAGCACCTTCTTCCACCGTGATGACATAATTGCATTCTTCAAACACTTTGGCGATCATCGCCGTGTCGAGCGGTTTCACAAAGCGTGCATTGATCACAGCGACATCAAAATCGGGTGACAACTGATTTGCCGCTTCGACTGCCGCGCCCAATGTGGAGCCATAAGCCACGATTGCCACATCACGCCCCCAGCGGATGGTTTCACTGCGGCCCAGACGCACCGGTTCCATGTTGTGCGACCATTGCAGTGCGGTCTCTTTGGGATAGCGAATGCCGGTTGGATGATCGATGGACAAGGCGAACTGCAGCATCTCATCCACTTCGTCGGCATAACCAGGGGCCATCAGCACCATATTGGGAAAGACTCGCATGTAACCAATGTCGTAGGCGCCGTGGTGGGTGGGGCCATCGGGAGGCGTCAGTCCCGCACGGTCCATCATGAACACCACGGGGAGATCTTGCAGCGAGACTTCCTGAAAGATTTGATCGTAGGAACGCTGTAAGAATGTGCTATAGATGTCGACGATGGGCCGCATTCCCGCTTTGCATTGTCCCGCAGCAAAGGCGACTGCATGTGACTCACAGATCCCCACATCGAAAAAGCGGTCGGGGAACTTTTCTCGTACGGGTTCCAGTTTGTTTCCTTGGCACATGGCGGCAGTGATCACTGTGACGCGCGAATCACGCTGCATCGATGCCAGAATCGAATCCCTTGCAAAATTCGTGTAGGGTGCTCCGCTGCTGCCCGGCTTCGGCACGGGTCGACCATCCTCATCGACAAATGCAGGAGGTGTGTGAAAGTAAACCGGATCCTCGGCGGCGGGCTTGTATCCGCGACCTTTTTGCGTCACGACATGGAGCAATACGGGGCCATGTAGCTCTCGCACCATTTGCAAGTACTTACGAAGCAAGGGAATATTATGGCCATCGATGGGGCCGATATATCGCATGCCAAGTTCTTCGAAGAGCATGCCGCCAAGTACTCCCGCTTTTACTCCTTCCTTCATCTGAGCGAGCATTCGTTCCGCTGGATCGCCGAAGACGGGAATGTGGTTGAGCATTTTCACCACTTCGCTTTTCAGCCCGCTATAGAATGGATTGCTGCGCAACCGATCCAAGTAGCGTGAAAGCGCACCGACGCGTGGGCAAATCGACATTTCATTATCGTTCAGCACAACGATCAAGTCCTTGGCCAATTCACCCGCATTGTTCATCGCTTCGAAAACGATGCCGCTGGGAAGCGCGCCGTCTCCGATAACAGCAATGCTTTTGCGGTGCCCCTGGCCATTGAGATCGTCGCCACTCTTCAAACCAAGTGCGGTGCTCACGCTACACCCCGCGTGGCCCGTCATGAACAAATCGTGTTCGCTCTCGGCTGGATTGGGATATCCCATTAGGCCACCCGCCGTTCGGATCGAGGCAAAGCGATCGTAGCGACCGGTGATTAATTTGTGCGGATAGATCTGATGCCCCGTATCCCAGATCAATCGATCGGAAGGGAAATCAAAGACACTGTGCAGTGCCAAGCAGAGTTCTACGACACCCAAATTAGAAGCAAAGTGCGCGGTGCGCGTGGCCAGCAAATTACAGAGTACGTCGCGAATTTCGGCCGCTAATTGCTCCAGCTCAGCCACGGTAAATTTCTTGACGTCGTCGCCGCTGTCGATTCTGGAAAGTAAATTATGCATGTTGTCACCGACTCCTTTGGAGCACGAATTGGGCCAACAGAGCTAACCGCCCGCTTTGTGGTCCAAGTAACGTGGCAGACGCTATGGCATCTGCGATTAATTGTTTTGCCCGAATACGACTGGCGTCTACACCAATCAAGCCAGGAAATGTCAGTTTTCCTCGCTCGAGGTCTTTACCCGTACGTTTTCCCACTTCTTCCGTAGAACCTAAAAAGTCCAACAAGTCGTCAATGATTTGAAAAGCTAGTCCAAAACAAATAGCGTAGTTTGCCAAATGAGCGCGTTGAATTTCGCTTGCATTAACTGCCAACGCACCTAATTCTAGCGAAGCGGCAAATAATGCGCCCGTCTTGCGACGGTGAATTGATTCTAAATACTCGAGAGCTTGGTTTCCCGACAATTTTTCTAGCGATTCATGTCCCGACAAGTCGTCTGCTTGGCCGCCAACCAGTGCAGTCGCGCCGGCGGCCCTGGCTAGGACGCTAACTGCCAAAGCAATTTGGTCCGTCTTGAGGCCGCCAGCGAGCACCTCAAAGGCGCGGGCTAGTAGCGCGTCGCCGGCTAGTATGGCGGTGGCTTGGTCGAACTGGATGTGGCACGTTGGTCGACCGCGACGCAGATCATCGTCGTCCATGGCAGGCAAATCGTCATGGATTAACGAGTAAGCGTGAACCATTTCTACTGCCACTGCGGCTGGAAGCGCCTCTTCGATCGACCCGCCGCAGGCTTCCGCAGCCATTAACACCAAAGAAGGACGAAGCCGTTTTCCCGGCGCAAGCAGGCTATAGCGGATAGCTTCCCCCAGCCTTGTGGGACATCCAGGCTCGGGGCGACACGACGCTTCCAAAGCCGCGTCAATGATCGGCAAGAGATCGCCTAGTAGTTCGTCGGCAGTTGGCAAGCGAATCCTATTCCGCAAAAATATGGTGAGGAGTCACGCTGGCCCCAAAGGGTCCCCAGCGGTCTATGGCACAGATTCTAGAAGAGTCCGGAGGAATCGTCCACACGTTCACCCTCTGCCCCGCGTCGCTTCCCGCGCGAACGTTGTTTTTCTTCCAGCGACAGCGAGTCGGCTTCGAAAGGTTCCGTGACCGGCCGCCCCAATTCGTCGAAGCCCACCAGCAATTCAATCTTTCTCTGAACCTGCGAGAGTTGTTCATGACAGCGCCGCAAATGCCGCACCCCCTTCTCGTAGGCGATCAGCGAATCCCCTAGGCTGAGTTCGCCATTTTCAAGCTGCTGTACAATTTGTTCAACGGCAGCCAAAGAGGTTTCAAAGCCGTTTGCCAGTTTCTCTGCGCTGGCGGATTCGCCTGTGGGTGGGGCGGCCGGAGCGTCATCGGAAAAAGTTGCGTCGGCATGGGCAGTGGATTTGCTTCGTTTCGCCAAGATCTTTCCTCAGAGCGGTGGTTTGCGAGTTTGACGAGAGGTCTTTCGTGACCTAGATATTTCAGTGAGCGACATTCCCGAAAGACTATCGGCGGGATATCGCATTGTGACGGGGAAACTAGTGCGGAAATAGACCGGAAGCAGTTCGGCAAAAATGCCTCAGCCCACTAATAGCCTATCGAAGAAAAAAGGCACGGAAAAAGAAGGACCGTTGTCAGTGGTCCTGGACGTAGTGCGCGAACAGGCCGTACGACTAGCGGACATCGGCGATTTGCTGCAGTTTGCGAATGCCGAATGGGATGATTCTCGGCGACAGGCCGACGAACGGACCGCCAAGGATTCGGTTGCGCGGCAGCGATTATTCGATCGCATTCAGCAATTTAGACGCGTTCGGGCAGCTGCGAGGGCTGTCAAGCAGGAGCAGTTTGGGGGGCTGTCGTTATTGCAAGCTGAGAATGAGGAGATACTCAGTCGCTTGGAAGAAAGCGTCGTGATGCTGGAAACGACCCGCGACCGGATGCGGCAGGCGGAGAGTGATCATCGACGCGAAACGGAAGATTTGATTGTTGAGCTTGATTTGCATGTCGAAGAAAATGCCAAGCTGCAGCGTGATTGCGACACGCTTCGAGCCCTGCTGGAAAGCGTTCCGTCGCCATCAAGTGAGTCCTCCGCCACCAGTGAAGAACTCGAGCAAGCTCTGGAGCAGTTGCATGAGGAGCAGGCCCGAAGTCGTGAGCTGGAATCACTCAACGAAAATCTTGCTGCACAAATTGCCGAGCTTCGAGTCAAAAACGATACGCGCAGTCAGGGGATGTCGCGGCCGATTGAATCCATGTCTTGGGAAGAACGCAAAGCGGCTATTTTGGAGCAGCTACAGCGAGAGGACAGCGATGTCCGGTACAACCCCAAGGAAAAGCTGGCGTTGCATGAGCTGGTTGAAAAGTCGGACCGTGAGATTGGTCGTCGAGACGAGGAAATCTCCGAGCTGAGACAATTGCTGGAACAGCAATCGACAACGATTCAGGGTCAGCAGGAAGGTGATGCGGCCGTAGCTGTTGGCGCGGCAGCGTTCGCCCATATGTTCGACGCCGACGAGCTGATTTGCGAGGAGCGCGAGAAGCTCAAAAGCATTCAGGTGGAATGGCAAGAGAAGCTTCGCAAAGCAGAGATCGAATTGTCTTTGGAACGGGCCAAAATGGCACGTGAACGACACGAGCTCGCTCAAAAACAAGCCGATATGGATGAAAGACTCTATCGGCTGTCAAAAGAGCAACCGGCGGCTGACGAAGCAACCGCCAACGGCGCGGCACCCAAGCGGCGCTGGTTGAGACAGTTAGGTTTGGGAGACGGCAACTAACTGCCATCCGCAACCACTATCATTTCTTGCGATGCCGAATTCGGGCACGCATACGGCGTTTCTTGCGTCCAACTTTGCGGCGACCTTTTCCTGATTTCTTCGTACCCACCGAGTAGCTGCTCCCAGAATAAATGGCAAGTGTAAGGTTGAAACTTCCAAGTGGAAAACCCGCGAATTTACCACAATTGCGAGATCCAGCAATGCCGGTTTAGGAGTTGCCGGTCGTTTCCGCCTGAATTTCAACAGATGTACAGTAGACGGATCGGCTAGCAATAGGGGGACGGCTCCAACAATTCCTGCAGCCTTGGCTACTCTAAATCGCGGCTGTAGACCGCCAAAACGGCTTCAAACGTCTCTGAGTCGATTTTATATTGCGGTGCCGAATCGGTGTACTTGTTGCAATGCTCGACGAGGACTCGGAACAAAAAGCGGAACAAATGCCTCGGTACTCTCAAGCTCTGGAATACCATCAGCAGTCGTTGGTAGGAGAGTTTGTCGTCAAAAAGCGCTTGCGGATCAGGATGCTGGCCTTCCGCAGCACAGGCCAGCATGCGACTGCGAGCCAAGTCATAAAGGGCTTCACCGGTCCAGGCAAAAGATGGGACTAGATTCTGTTTGTCCAGCCGTGCCCGCTCGTGAAACTCTCGCGATTCGCGTTCAATATCGCGATATAATTCCTGGGGCAGCATCAGCTTGAAGCCAAGTCCAGGGTGCTTAAGAAGCTTATTGTCCAGCAGCGGCCAAACAAAACGCCGCATCCATTCCGGTTTGCCACCGGTCAAGTGAGGTTCGTCAACTCGATCGACTAGCACAATGGTGCCGGCAAAACCAAGCGGTTGCAGCAGCATTTGGAATTTGTTGAGCAATTCATAGCGATCATCGGTCCGATCAAAGCGAGGCAGTGGTTGGCTGGCTAATTCCTTGGCAGGAAATTGCATCAGCACCTTCCGCAGCGAACCGAGTTCTCGCTTTCCAACTCGCATGTGCCGGCGGATACCGAAAGCCATTTTTTGACATCGCAACCAACGCCAAGCATAGGGCAATGCACCCAAAACGCTGACCAGTGGTAGCAACCACAGCATGGTCCGCGTGCTCACAAAGTCTTCGCTGCGGAAGAAAATCGTCAATAAGGTAATGATCGCTATGACAAACCACGAGATTGCCAACGCGAGATCCCAGTGGACCATCCAATTGCTAAATCCCAGTCGTTTGCGCAGTGCTGTCCAACGACCAGTAAACGTCGAAGAGGTCGACGAATCGTAGCAGCAGGCCAGCAAGAGCAGATCGCGGCTGGAGGTTCGATCGAGTCGCTTTGCGGATTCTGCCGATATGGCGCCCGAATCTCGCTCTTCCAACGCCACGCCACTGTGGGGCGAATTCCCCTCGAGAATGCCATCGACAAGTCGGGTCACACCCAGGCAAAGGATCGAGTCCATATGATCCCAGAGCCGCCATGCCTCGAGCACTTTTTCTGGCCGTTTATTGGACCAGCGGCTGAGTCGTTGCTGAAAGTGATCCAGGAATGGGTTGAAATCATCGTACCGAATCACGAAAACCCGTTTGTCCGGGTTTTCGCGATTGTATCTCGACAAGTGGCGATCGATTTGCAACCGCATGGCCGTCTTGCCTGACCCTTTGGGGCCAAAAACAATCGCCGTGGCTGGCTCGCTGGGATCGCCGTAGACTTTGTCCCAAACGGGATGATAGGCGCTGCGAATACAGTGCTCCTTGAACACCGGATCAGTTTGTGCGTCCTCCTCGGCAAACGGGTTGCGGAGGATACCGTGATGTTCAAGGAAGCTCTGGATATTCATGCTGCGACTAAGTTGCGGATGCTAAAACAAAATCAAGCCTTGATGCCCTTGAGCATCTCTTTGAAGGCTTCTGCCCCTGCGTCGATGGTTTCTTTGGGGCCCGTGAGCTTTATGAAATACGATCGTCCATCCTTGAGTTCAATAATCCCACCTAGCATGCCATAGTTTTCACGAATGACTGTCTTTCCACCAGCAAAGGGACCGCCACCCATCGAATCTTTAAAAGAGCCTTCGAGTTGAACAAAGACGACCTTGGCACCAGCAGCCTCAGATTTTTCAACTTTAGGTTCGGCCGCACCAGAAAATTGCCCCTTCCAACGAGTGATGTTCGCATCCGTTCCCCCACTTGCAGCCATCATGGTGACACGCGCTGTCGGCGCATCGTCCCCTTCGCCATGCTTGAAGGTAAATTCGTGGTCAATGATGCGGGACTTCGGTGGCGCCGATTGCCATTCCTTAGGAACGGTCAAGGTAAGCGAGTCGAATACACGGATCGTGGTCGCTTCCGCAGCAGGCGCTGCTGCATCTGTAGTATCGTCTTGCGCGCGCAGTGTCGAATTCAATGCGTCAAATCCCAAACCAGCGACCATTGCGCCAGAGAGTAAAGCAACTTGTGATATTCGGGCGACGGTCGTTCGAAATTTGCAAATCATTCTTGTTCATCCTTTAAGTGAAACGGTTACTGAGCCAAATATGCTAGGCCCGTCGTTCCAAAGCCGGAACGACCGTTAGGGAAACGGTACCACAGATTATTCGTTGATGTCGAAAAACGTACAGCCCGTGCGAGAAAAGTCGCGAGAACTTCTCTCTGCTTGAATGTCACGGACTGCTTGTGGCTGATTCTAGTCCCCTGTTAGGGTGTTTCTGTGCCGCTGTTCCAAAATAGCGCTACGACGATTGCCAAAACCAGCAACAAGCTCAAAGCGACAAGAATCGCGATCAGCATCACTCGTTGTTTGGCTTTACGACGCTTTTTTGCACCCAAATAGGCGTCTGTTTCTCGACCCACTGCAGCCGGCGTTGTCATGCTCGTCGCGGAGACGGGTGGCTGAGGTTTGGCCACATTTGCCGGGGCTGGTTGACTGGCAAAGGCTTCTGGAACCACTTCGACCAACTCGCGCCACTGAGCCCATCCCTCGCGCCAAAGCAGCGTTGAAGCCGTGACACGTCCCTCGCTGATCCACTGCCGAATCGTGACGCCATCGGCCGGTCCGTATCGACCGCCATTGGGTGGGCGAACGTACCACCGCGCAGTGGAGTCGTCGAGAGGATCGAAAGGGGGTTCCTGCGATTCGATGCGAGGTGCTTCAGCGTCAGCGGCTGTAACACCATCTGGAGCCCGGGCTGGAGCACCCTCTGGCAGATTACCTTCCTCCATGTCCGCTTCGGTGGGATCCGATTCTGCCGTGTCCGATTCTGCCGTGTCATCCAGCGGGATCGATTGATCCTGGTGGTTCATGGGAATGCGAAAACGAGTTCCGCAGGAGGGGCATCGTCCCCGTTTACCGGCCAATTCTTGCTTTATATTGAGCTGCTTTCCGCAGGAATGGCATGCAAACCGAACACCCATCGAACACTAACTCCCGAATTCGAAACCGTTGAATCTACCTATATCCATCGTGGCAAGCGATACACGACTTGCTAACTTCACCCACTGCTAGTCTTGCGCCGGCTGCATCATTTCGTTCCAAGGCGCCTCGCAATTCAAGTGCTGCGGACTTCATCGCGTCGGCCAATTTACGATAGTCTTCATCATCGGCACCTTCCATACCTTCTTGATTAAGTACTTCTGCGATCACAGCCACCATCGCTCCGGATCGCTTAATTTCCTCAATCGCCTCGGCAACGCTCGCATCATCGGCCGTTCCACTGAGAAGTGTTTCGTCCATCTGCTGCTGTAGATACAACATCAACGGCGAACGTGTGGAGATCACGGACCAGTCCGTGGGCGTTGCGGGGGCGGCCCGATTCAGTCCCGAACCGCTCACGACGTCCTGTAAATCGTTGCGGCGTTGCATCGCAACATCGAAGATATTATCTGCTCCACCAGCAACCGCGACCGCCGCACTGGCCAATGCATCGCGGGCGATCGCTGCGTCTTTCTTGAAACGAACGTCCCCCTCGTATTCATGAATAACGGCCATCAAGGTTGCCAGAATTGCCAAGTCGACTCGGGCTAATTTGAAATCACCACTCTTAAATCGACCTGGTGTGGTGACGACTGAGTCGTAGTGCAACTTCATCTTCTTGACTTCGTCCTCCAATTGCAAAGGCTCCGCCAGCGAACGCCACTTTGCCTTGCTGTCGCTGGCAGAATCACCCGCAACTGCCGGCGATCCGTTCCCCGCCGGACCGGCCGCTAGACTGGCCGCTGGACCGGCGATCCCCGTCGCGGCTGCGCCGGTCGCCGCATGGAGTTGGTCGATGCGAGGTCGTCCACCCGCAACAACAGCGGAGAGATCTTCGTAAAAGACTCCCGGAAAAGAAGAAGCGTCGAACTTGGGTGGCTTAGCCCGCTTCTCCTGTCCGGATGCGGAGGTTGTCAGGATCAGGATGCCGGCAAGGAGGCTGACGGGAAGTTCACAGCTAATGCGGGGAAGTCGATTATGCATAAAGAATTCTCTTGCCCACGAATTGCCAAAACCAGGGGAAGAGCGAGCACCCTTCCCTTCCCATCCTCCTCTTTCATTTTACGAAAGCAAGCATTCTCGTCTATTTTCGAGTCCGAATGGTACTAACGCCCCATCTGAGTCCCGAGTGTAATACCGGGTGCAGGTAAAAAGCTCTCGCCTTGCAAAAAGGTATCGATGGCCCGTGCGGCACCACGACCTTCATTGATTGCCCAGACAACCAAGCTCTGACCGCGACGGCAATCACCGGCTGCGAACACTCCAGGCAAATTCGTGGCGAATTCGCCATGACTCGCATTGAAGTTACTACGCGGGTCGATGGTCACTCCTAACGCATCCGCAAGATACTTTTCGGGGCCCAAAAAGCCCATCGCTAACAGCACCAGTTGTGCGGGAAAAATTTGCTCGCTATCGGGCACTTCGTTCATATCCCAGCCGCCATCCTCTTTCCGCTTCCAGTCGACGCGGACGGTGCGTACGCCTGAAACGTGACCTGTCTCGTCGCTGAGGAATTCTTTAGAGAGAATCTGGTATTCGCGTGGGTCGCGACCGAATTTCGCTTCCGCTTCTTCGTGTCCGTAATCGACGCGATACGTTCTGGGCCATTCGGGCCAAGGATTATCGGGTGCGCGATCAATCGGTGGTTTGGGCAAGAGCTCGAAATTGGCCAAGCTACGACAGCCATGTCGCAGGCTGGTACCAATGCAGTCGGTCCCCGTATCGCCACCACCAATTACGACAATATCTTTGCCTGCCGCATCGATAAACGATCCATTGAGAACGTCTCCATGAACTCGCCGCGTATTGGAGGTGAGAAATTCCATCGCGAAATGGACTCCCTTCAATTCTCGGCCCGGAATCGGCAGGTCGCGTGCGTTGGTGCTGCCACAAGCGAGCAAAACCGCATCAAATTTAGCGACGAGCTCTTTCGCATCAACATTGCCGCCTACATTTGCGTTCGTCACAAACTCAATCCCTTCCGCTCTTAACTTATCAACACGGCGGCCGACAACTTTTTTGTCCAACTTCATATTGGGGATACCGTATTGCAGTAATCCACCAATGCGATCCGCCCGTTCATAAACCGTAACCAAGTGACCGACTTTGTTGAGCTGATCCGCGGCAGCCAACCCAGCAGGCCCCGAGCCCACGATGGCAACTCGTTTTCCCGTCCGACTTGCCGGCGGTGTAGGAGTCAGCCAGCCTTCCTCCCAAGCGCGATCGACAATCGCATTTTCAATGTTCTTGATCGATACGGGCGGATTGGTAATTCCCAGTACGCACGCGCCTTCGCAAGGTGCAGGGCAGGCGCGACCTGTAAACTCGGGGAAGTTGTTGGTCCTGTGAAGGCGTTCATTGGCTTCATGCCAACGGCCGTTGTAGACCAAGTCATTCCATTCCGGAATCAAATTATCGATGGGGCAACCCGTCGCCGACTGGCAAAAGGGCACTCCACAATCCATGCATCGCGCACCTTGCTCTTGCAATAACCCATTGTCGGGTCGCGTGTAGATTTCGTCGTAATCGCCAATGCGGACCACTGGCAAACGCCAAGGTACTTTTTTGCGATCAAACTCTTTGAATCCAGTGGGCTTTCCCATGGTAAATGTACTCCACAAAGCAATGATTAATGTTTCAGGGGATTGAGGTCGAGCGATCGAGCAGCGTGAAAATTTTCACGTACCTGCCAGGGGGACGAGATCATGGTTGTCCGCCCGCCGATGCTGTTACCAATTTGGCTTCTTTGGCCTGTTCCCGAAGCACGCGTTTGTAGTCGATAGGCATTACCTTCACGCACTGCTCCAAGAAGGTTGGCCAATCGGCAAGTGCCAGCTGCGCAGAACGACTGCTGGTGTATTCCGCATGTCGCGCGATTAGATCGCGAACCTGATCCTCTTCTTCGCCCGCTTCGATCTTTTCCAATTCCACGGTTGCCAAATTGCAACGCAAATTGAATTTTCCATCTCGATCCCAGATATAGGCGATACCGCCTGACATGCCTGCGGCGAAGTTTCTTCCTGTACGTCCCAGAATCACTACGCGTCCTCCAGTCATATATTCACAGCCATGATCGCCGCAGCCCTCGATAACCGCAGTGGCACCACTGTTGCGAACGGCAAACCGCTCTGCGACTCGACCCGAGAAAAATGCTTCTCCGCTGGTCGCACCATAAAGGCAGACGTTACCGACAATGATATTTTCTTCTGGCGCGAACATGCTAGTGCGCGGCGGATAGACCACGACCCGTCCTCCTGAGAGTCCTTTGCCGACGTAATCGTTGGCGTCCCCTTCCAATTCGATGGTCACGCCGCGAGCCAGAAAGGCACCCAAACTCTGGCCTGCAGATCCGGTCAAACTGAGGTGGATCGTATCATCGGCCAACCCAGCCTGTCCGTATCGTTTGGCGATTTCATGACTAAGAATCGTGCCGACCGTACGATTGATATTGACGATGGGCAATTCGATGCGAATCGGTTGCTTGCTTTCAATCGACGCGGCGGCTCTGGGTAAGATCTCTGTCATGTCGAGCGATTTCTCCAGCCCATGATCTTGCGATCGGGTGCAGCGAACATCGACTCCGTCATGCAGACGGTTGGCTGGTTTCAATAAATCGCGAAGGTCCAAACCATCTGCCTTCCAATGCCGTATGGCATCGTCCGTCTTCAGCACATCGCAGCGACCTACCATTTCGTCGATGGTTCGGAAACCGAGTTTGGCCATGATGCGTCTTGCTTCCTCAGCAACCATGAAGAGGAAGTTCACTACATGCTCAGGCTTGCCGGTGAACTTCTTCCGCAATTCGGGATCCTGTGTCGCGATACCGACAGGGCAAGTATTTAAATGGCACTTCCGCATCATGATGCAACCGAGCGTGATCAAGGGTGCGGTGGCAAAGCCAAATTCTTCAGCACCCAACAAGGCGGCGACCACTACGTCGCGGCCGGTCCGCAACCCACCGTCCGCCTGCACCACCACACGGCTGCGCAAGTCGTTCAGCACCAGCACCTGATGCGTCTCGGCCAAGCCCAGTTCCCAGGGGAGTCCCGCATGTTTGATGCTGGTCAATGGGGAAGCACCGGTGCCTCCTGTATCTCCCGAAATCAAAATATGATCCGCGTGCGCTTTGGCCACACCTGAAGCAGTCACCCCTACGCCAACTTCGCTCACCAGTTTAACGCTGATGCGAGCGGCCGGATTGCTGTTTTTAAGATCGTGAATCAGCTGCGCCAAATCTTCAATCGAATAGATGTCATGATGTGGCGGAGGGCTGATTAAGCCAACTCCAGGAGTGCTGTAGCGAATCCTGGCGATATTGCGATCCACTTTCGCGCCAGGCAATTCGCCCCCTTCCCCAGGCTTGGCTCCTTGGGAAATTTTGATTTGCAATTCATCGGCATTGGTCAAGTATTCGATGGTTACGCCAAATCTTCCCGAGGCGATCTGCTTAATCGCGGACCGCTTCGAATCGCCATTGGCTAACGGCAGAAAGCGAATGGGATCTTCGCCCCCTTCACCTGTATTGCTTTTGCCTCCCAATCGATTCATGGCAATGGCCAGCGTTTCGTGGGATTCGGCAGAAATGCTACCGAAACTCATGGCGCCCGTACAGAATCGTTTGACAATCTCTTGCGCTGATTGAACTTCATCGAGGGGCACCGCCGGACCGGCGACTCCTTCGCGGAATTGCAACAAGCCGCGCAGCGTTGCTTTGACGCGGCTATCTTCATTCATAATCTGCGCGTATTTCCAATAGGCGTCGTCGCTCCCCGTGCGGGCAGCAATCTGCAGCGACGCGATCGCTTGGGGCGCCCAAGCATGCTTTTCGCCTTCGGCTCGCCAATGGAATTCACCCACATTGGGCAATTGTTTCTGACGATCCACTTCGCGCAGCGGGTAGCCGAGTGCATGGCGACGCAGCGTCTCAGTCGCCAACACATCAAACGAGACACCCTGTATGCGACTTGCCGTGCCGACGAAGCACAAATCGATGACTTCGTCCTTGAGACCGAGTGCTTCAAATATTTGAGCACCCTTATAGCTCTGTAGCGTGCTGATGCCCATTTTCGCCATGACCTTCAAGATCCCCTTGCCTACCGCCTTGCGGTAGTAACTGACAATCTTGTCGTCATCAAACGAGGGATCGGAAAGTAGTCCGTCCATACGCGCTTGCCATAGTGACTCGAATGCCAAATAGGGATTGATCGCATCGGCACCGTATCCAATCAGCAAGCACTGATGGTGGACTTCGCGAGCCTCTCCACTTTCCACAACGATGCCAACTTTTGTTCGCTTCGCTTGTTTCACCAAGTGGTGGTGCACAGCACCGGTCGCCAACAAGGCACTGACCGGAACGCGATCTTTGCTGATCTCACGATCCGACAACACCACCAACTGAATGCCTTCATCTGCGGCAGTTTCCGCTTCTGCGGCAATGCGTTCCAAAGCTCGACGCAATCCCGATTTGCCTTCTTGGCGATCAAACGTGATGTCGATAACGCGAGAATGCCAACCCTCAAAGTCAATGTGCTTGAGCGCCGCCAATTCCTCGTTGGTCACGATCGGATGATCGATCAAAAGGCGATGGCAGTGCTGCGGCGTCGCTGCCAGCAAATTCTGCTCAGGGCCAATATAGCACTCCAGCGACATGATCACTTCTTCACGAATGGAGTCGATCGCTGGATTGGTGACTTGCGCAAAAAGTTGCTTGAAGTAGTCGTAGATCAGACGGGGTTGGTCCGATAGGCAAGCCAGCGTCGAATCATTTCCCATCGAGCCCACGGGATCCCGCGCTTCTTCAATCAGCGGAATCAGCATGAACGCCATCGTCTCGGTTGTGTAGCCAAAGGCCTGCATGCGGGCCAATAATGTCTCCGGATAGAACGAATGTGGTTCGCATTCAGGGTGCAATTCGGATAACCGGATGCGTTGTTCTTGCAGCCAACTTCCATAGGGCATCTTCTTGGCAAAATCGCTCTTCAATTCCTCATCGGGAATCAGACGGCCTTGCGTAAAGTCAACCAGGAACATGCGGCCTGGTTGCAAACGTCCCTTCTCGATCACAATGGACGGATCGACGGGCAAGACGCCCACTTCGCTGGCCATGATGACGCGATCGTCATTGGTCAAGTAATAGCGACTTGGTCGTAGACCATTGCGATCAAGCGTCGCACCAATGTAGTGACCATCCGTAAATACAATGGATGCGGGGCCATCCCATGGCTCCATCAGACAAGAGAAATACTCATAAAAAGCACGCTTATCTTCCGGCATCGTTTCATGCATCTGCCACGCTTCCGGAACCATCATCATCAAGGCTTCCTGCAGCGTGCGTCCACCCAGCAACAAGAATTCCAAGACGTTGTCAAAAGTTCCCGAGTCCGACAGATTGGGCTCAATCACTGGCAGCAATTTTTTGAGATCGTCCCCAAACAATTCACTCTCTAGCATCCCTTCCCGCGCACGCATCCAATTCACATTGCCGCGGAGCGTATTGATTTCTCCATTGTGGCTCATGAACCGTAATGGTTGAGCGCGATCCCAAGAGGGGAATGTGTTCGTTGAAAACCGACTATGGACCATCGCCAAATGCGTTTCAAAATCCGGGTCGCGAAGGTCTGGGAAATAAGGGAGGATTTGCGCTGGGGTCAACATTCCCTTGTAGACGATAACTTTTGTACTGAGTGAGCAGACATAAAAGAGCATCGCCTCTTTAAGCTTCTTCGAGCCGCGCAGCATGTGCGTCACGGTCTTGCGAATTTGATAGAGCTTGCGCTCAAACTCTTCGCCTTCGATGCCATCGGCCGCAGCAATGAAAATTTGCTCAATGAAGGGCTCGCTGCGCAGCGCGGTCGGTCCGACATCGGCGGCTTCCGCTTCCTGGCCTACATCGCGCCAACCAATCACGCGCTGGCCTACTTGTTGAGTGACTTCTTCAAAAGTCTTTTTGCAAAAGGCCCGCTCCGCTTCATCCACTGGTAAGAAAACTAATCCAGCTGTGAATTTGCCTGGCGCCGGAAGCTCTACGCCAAAATCTCGCTTGGCCACCTTGGTAAGGAACTTATGAGGCAAGGCCGTTAGGATTCCAGAACCGTCTCCCGTGTTGGGTTCACATCCGCACCCGCCTCGGTGGTCCATGGCCTGGAGAATCGTGTCGGCATCTAAAACTAACTGATGGCTGGGACGACCTTTGATATTGGCGACAAATCCAACGCCGCAAGAATCCTTTTCCAGCGCCGGGTCGTAGAGGCCTTGCTTCGGTGGCAGATGATATTCGGAGGTCATGACTGTGGTCACTCCTTCACTGAAAGGTAGCAGGTGAACGGGGGTAGCTTGTACGAAATTGAACGGGGGTGGTGTTAGCGACTGGGGCGGTTGCGGCTACGGAACGGCCTCCGGTACCTTGGCGGCACCATCGGACTGGAGAGCTTTTTCGCGACCCTCTTCGATCGGCCGGCCCAGCAACAATGCGGCAAACTCCCTGGCCGCAGGTCCCAGCCTGCCTCCTCGGCGCCACGCAATTCCCAGCGGGCGATTTAGATTCAGATCAACGCACGGGAGAATGCGAAGCACCCCGGAAGCCGTTTCTCGCCGCACAGCCGCTTCGGGAATAATGCTGACGCCCATGTTGGCCTGCACGGCTCGGATGAGCGAATCAATGTTATCAAATTCCATTTGTATACGTGGTTTGACACGTCGTTGCGACAGATAGCGATCAATGCCGCGGCGAATGGCCAAGCCCGTTTCAAAAGCAATCATGGGGATGTGATGCAAGTCGCTCAGCCGAACTTCTGACTTCGTCGCTAAGGGATGCCCCGGAGCACAAATCAGCCGCATCGGTTCTTGCTGCCACAAAACCGAACGAACCAGTTTCGCCTCATCGGGATAGCTCACCAGTCCCAAGTCCACGTCCCCTCCGGCGACTAAATCCACCACACGCGAAGGTTTGGTGTACTCCACAACGACTTCCACGCCAGGATGTGCGACAGCAAATGCTTTTGTCGCTTCCGGCAGGTAACTGAGACCTACTGAGTAAATGGAAGCGACTGTCACCCGCCCTACTAATTGGTTGCCAATCGAGCGAATCTCGTCTTCTAAAGATTGGTAGTCGTGCACCAACTTCTGGACGCCGTCACGATACAATCGTCCAGCACGCGTAAGGCCGAGAGGGCGAAGGGAACGGTCGATCAGCAACATCCCCAAGTGTTCTTCCAGAGTTTGTACTGCCTGACTTGCTGCGCTCTGCGTCAAGCCGAGATCGCTCGCCGCCTTGGAAAAACTCCCATGGTGCGCCACGGCACAAAATATCTGCAAAGTACGAAGGTGCAACTGCACGGATCGGCGGCCTCAAAAAGCTGTTTTGCTATTAGCATTTCTTATACAGTTGCACATGCTCTGTAGAAACGTTGATGCAATGTACGCTTCGCCACGGGGACCGTCAACAATCAACCGAGAATTAACAATGCTCCAGCAGAAGAGCTCAGCGGGGGCTTAACTCGCGTGATTCCAGCGCTTGGGAAGGGTGACTGCGTAGAGCACGACGATCGCGCCGAGGCTCAACAAGGTCCAAGGCATCCACTCAGCGGGAGCGACAACCTTGGTCGTCGTACCGGGAGCGACGGCTGGGTCCATGAAGTCAGTTGCTGACGACTCAGCCGCCGCGTAGAGGGTCGCACTCTCAATTACGAGGCATTCCCCCCCGACAATTAGCAGCATGATGCCAACGGCAAGGAAAAACGAACGCCACACGATAAAGCCCCTTGGATGGTGGGTAGATAGCCATTTTGGCTGAGGGAGATCTATGCTTCCATCTCCACGTCGCTCTTTAAGGGTGTCGGTCATGGCGGGTCGCTTGCTACAGCTCGAGCCACCTGGAAAGGCACAGGCCAGCGAACGGGGCTGTGCGTATTCGAACTTTTCGGCACAAATTGAACTTTGGCCGCCGTTCAGCTACCATTCATGGCATTGATTCTTCCACTACATGGGTCCGCATAGGAGACCACTAATGTCGAATAAGACAAACCGACGTTCATTCATAAAGGCTGGTACGGCAGTCGGCGCTGGCTATTGGGTTGCTGGCGGTGTTGCCCCGCGCGAGAGCCGATCGGCGATCGAAGAGATTCGGTTTGGCTGCATCGGAGTCGGCGGTAAGGGAGACAGCGACTCGGCCGACGCGAGCCGCGCCGGCAAGATTGTGGCAATTTGTGACATCGATGACGAGTCGCTCAGCAAGAAAGCGCTCGCTGAAACTGGCGCGAAGCAGTACAACGACTTTCGCAAAATGTTGGAGGAGATGGGTGACAACATCGACGCAGTCACCGTCAGTACTCCTGACCACACTCACGCCGTTGCCACCGCGATGGCACTCAAGATGGGCAAGCATGCCTACACACAAAAGCCACTGACTCGCACCATTTTCGAAGCTCGCCGCTTGGGCGAAATTGCTAAGGAAAAAGAGGTGATGACGCAGATGGGTAACCAAGGGACTGCGGAGATGGGCGTTCGTCGGGCCGCCGCATTGCTCAAGGGTGGAGCGATTGGTGAAATCAAGGAAGTGCACGTTTGGACGAATCGTCCTGTGTGGCCACAAGGTATTGGACAGCCCGAAGGGACTCCTGTGCCCGAAAATATCCACTGGAAAGAATGGATCGGTCCAGCCGTAATGCGTCCCTACAGTGCTGCATACCATCCCTTCAAGTGGCGAGGTTTCTGGGATTTCGGTACCGGCGCTCTGGGCGATATGGCTTGCCATACCTTCAACATGGCCTACATGGGCTGTGAATTGGTCGACCCCAGCAGCGTGCAAGCAACCACATCCGGTCACAACAAGATCACTTTCCCAGCTTGGTCGGAAATCGTCTTCGAATTTCCCGGCAATAGCTGGCGCGGGCCAGTGAAAATGGTCTGGTACGATGGGGGTAAGCTCCCTGGCGAAGCGTTGTTGGAAGGTCGTTCTAAGAACGAAGATGGCTCGGCCAAGCCGCTCAGCAGTAGCGGTTCGTTGATCATCGGTAGTGAAGGCAAGATTTTCTCACCCAACGATTACGGTGCAGAATACGAATTGATCGATGGCAAGAAGATGGACGTCGAAGTCGTTCGTTCGCCTGGCCATTTCCGTGAATTTGCCGCTGCGATCCGCAATGGTGGTACCCCGCCGGTCAGCAATTTCCCCAATTACGCAGGTCCTCTAACCGAAGTTATTTTGCTCGGTAATCTGGCTGTGTGGGCGGCCGACAAGGGCGAAGCGACTGGTGAAAAGATCGAATGGGATGCCCGCAATCTCGTCACCAAGGGAACCGATGCTTACAACTTTATGGTCAAGCCTGAATACAGCAACGGCTTCGAAACCATCTAGTCTCGCTAGTTGCGAGTAACCAACGTCTGTTTATCGAATTAGCCAGCCATGGAACGTGTTATCCATTGCTGGCTGATTTCGTTATTGGTTCGATAAAAAAGTCGCGCACATGCTCGGCACGCTTCGATTACGAGCAGTTGTGAGCGGTTTTGGCGCTAGCCACCGGCCTTTCGTGACTCAGGGTGTCACCGGTTTCATGGGTCACCTTAGTGGTGCTCGGAGGCGGTGTGCTCGGAGGCGGAGCCTCTGTGGCAGTGCGTCCCCGGGCAGAGCCCTGGGGACGAGCACTGCTTGCCTTCACAAAGCAGGAGCGGACGTGAGCGGTTT
>JBGTBJ010000175.1:0-44470 GCA_041749395.1 Pirellulaceae bacterium | reverse complement strand
CCCAGGCCGACAAGAAAAAAGAGAACTTAAGCGTCGGCCGAAAAATTATAGACTCATGACATGTCCACGCGATCCGAACCGAAACCGTTACGCCACAGCAGTTTAGGCTTATGCCCGTGCCATTCGTGTCTGACACCTTTTTGCGCTCGGTGTCGCGCGATATCCACTAACCAGTTGCCAAAGCGTCTTTGTTAATCGCTTTGGCGAGCTGCGATAGCTTCTTATCGGCCGACTCTTCTTCGTCAATATTCTGTTTCAACAGTTTTAATGCATTGCGGTAACCCAACGCTTCGGCCCAAGTGCAGAGTGTTCCGTAGGTCGCGATCTCATAGTGTTCGACCTTTTGGGCACAGGCAATGATGACGGCATCTTTGACGGCCGGATCGGCGTCTTCCTTGAGCATTTCTTCAGCTTCGGTAATCAGCCCCTTCATCGCTTCGCAAGTCTTTGCCTTAGCGGCTTTGCCCGTGTCCTCGAATGCTTTTTCGACTCTTTCGACCTGCTTTTCCGTCTCAGCGAGGTGGGCTTCCAGTGCGGCCGCCAGCTTCTCGCAAGATGCTTTCTTGACCATCTTCGGAAGGGCTTTGACCAGTTGCTTCTCTGCACTAAGCGCGTCGCGAAGTTCGTCGTAGAAGGCGTCAGCCAAGGTATTCATAGACATTGGGATTCTCCATTAGGATTTAGAATTGGGAAGCGAGATGCTTGCAAGCTATGGTGCTACAGCGATTTGTGTGCCAAAACGATTTGTGTGCCAAAGGTCTGCCATTTGCAAAGCGGAACTTACACTTCGCAGCGGAACGCGAAACGGCGTAAGATTTCGCATGCGTTCGTACTTCGAGAATTAAGTGGCTTAACGGCTGAACCAGCGGACACAACAAGAACCGACCACGCTGAGCGATGGGCTGCCAATACAAATTTGAAACGAACCCCTGCGCGGCGTGCGCAGAAATGCGGTCGCTCCTAAATCAGTGTGGACGCAATTGATCCCAGTCTCTGTTGCCGGAGACCACAGGCGGAACACTCGATGGTCGATTCCACAAACACCAATCTATTGAAAGGCGACGCCGTGAACGATGCAGCTCGTTCGGCCACTGATGACTTTCCGACCGGGCTGGCTCGGGCTGCGGCCGGAGCGATATTGTTTTCGTTACCAATGCTGTTGACGATGGAGATGTGGTGGCTGGGGTTCACCATGCCGGCGACTCGAATGGCAACACTCCTTGCGGTGACTTTACTGACTCTGATGGGCCTCGCCTACTATAGTGGCTTCGAAAAACCTCAAGGTTTGATTGGCACAGTTGTAGACGCTTTCGTCGCGTACTGTGTTGGCACGTGCATAGCGTCGTGCGTCCTTGCACTCACGGCGGTTATTCGATCCGACGAGACGACCTGGTGCGAAGGGATTGGTAAGGTTGTCCTGCAAGCGATTCCGGCGAGCTTTGGTGCGGTGTTGGCATCGAGCCAGCTTGGTGACCAACCAAGCGCTGACGACGATAGGGCTGACGACGGCACCGAGCATCAGCCAGCTCGTCACGCACACAATGACCTGGGATGTTATTTCCGCGAGTTGTTCTTGATGTTCGCCGGAGCCATCTTCCTTGCCTTCAATGTCGCACCTACCGACGAGATGTTGCTTGTCGCCCTGAAGATGACGGCGTGGCACGCGATCGCGATAGGAGTGTTCTCAATTGTCGTCATGCACGCTTTCGTTTTCGTGGTGAAATTTCGAGGTCATGAGTTGGTACCGGACGAATCCTCACAATGGAGTGTGTTCCTGCGATTCACACTTCCGGGATACGCGATCGCTTTGCTGGTCAGCGCATTTTGCCTATGGGTCTTCGGTCGCAGTGACGGCACAGATTTTGCCGAAACATTATTGGCGACGACCGTACTGGCGATGCCCGCGTCAGTCGGAGCGGCAGCGGCGAGGTTGATTCTGTGATGACAACCGACACCAATCACGATAGTCAATCTGCTCGTGGTCACATTCCGATCGCGGAATGGATCGTGGCGGCGATCGGTGGTCTGCTGGTAGTCGCCTCTTTCGGCTTCTTGGCGTATCGATCCGTTGGCGAACGCGAACCACCAGCCTTTGAGTTCACTATCGAGAAGGTGGTACCCATGAATGTTCAAAAAGCGGTAACTGTGTCAGTACGGAATCTAGGTGGGAAACCTGTTGCCGATCTGCGGTTGCATGTCATTGGCAATCAGGGGCAGGTGAAGGAGGTTGTGATCGACTATCTCCCAGCCAAATCGTCGCGGCGAGTAGCCTTTGTCTTTGATGAACCACCCGTAGACATCGAGATGAACATCTTCGTCGATTCGTTCACGGAGCCATAACGCTATCGACGGGGCATGCGTGGCTCGCACCCGCGTGACTCGTCCACTACTCATTGTCTCCTTTCGAAGACGTTCGTTCGATAAATTGTGCAATGCGTTTTTCCGCTCGCCCGACGACAAGTAGCACGAGTACCGCCACGCCGGTTATACCGATGGCAAAGACCAGTTGCCCTACTGCTACCGCAATCCCGATGCACGCCGTCAATAGAACAGAAGAGGCGGTCGTGAGACCCTCAACTTGGTTGTCACCCCGATGTATGATCGTCCCTGCGCCTAGAAAGCTGATCCCAACAATGATCGCTTCGATGATCCTTAACGGGTCAGTACGCAAGCTGCTGCGAGCATCTTGATGGAAGTTTTCTAATACGGCATTGCCCAGCAGCATCAACATCGCCGCAGCGGCGCAGACAAACATGTGTGTTCTCAGTCCCGCAGGCTTGTCGGCGAACTCGCGTTCCAAACCGACTAACGCACCGAGTCCCAAGGCGATCGCGACAACGCCAATCTGAGATAGTTGGTCTTCCACTTGACGTTCCATTGGAGATCTTGGTTACTGTCCACTCTCGCCAATGATTAGAATAAATCGTGCCACAAAGGTGGATTCTGATCGACCAGCAGATTGAAGGAATTGCAACCAGCGACTAACGACGATGTTTGACCCAAAAACGCGTTGTCACCATAAAAGATGACAACGCGTTCGACGCAAGTGCGATTCTGTCACTTACTGCGATTCTATCACTTACTGCGATTCTATCTTTGTGCTGGACCCGAACGGATCACACATTGAGGATTTAGCTTCCTCGCCGCTCCTTGTCCTCATATTTCATGGCAAGTTGCTTTGCCTTCTCTAAGTGATTTTCAGTTTTCTTGATTGCCGCTTGGGCAATCGAGTGTAGTGACTCTGGCCCATCGCTTTCGATCGCTTTCAGCTCCGCCAACATCATTGTGTGAGCCACAATTTGCTGGCCAAGGTATGCCATCGTGAAGTCTTGGCCATCATACTGTTCCAACATTTGCTTGGTCATCTGCAGTGAATTGTCGCAAGCTTTCTCCATCAACTGACACAGTTCGCGAGGAACCATTGGTGAATCGCTTCGGTTGACGCTACTTGCTGCCGTGCGATCTGATTTGGCTTCTGTCGTGGAAGATCGCTTTTCTGTAGAGTTTTCGGTTGAACTTTTTGCAGAGCGGTCTGTAGAGTTACTCTGGCAAAACTGCTCAAGCTGCTTATTCAATTGGCTGTGATCGGAGATGATGGTTTCCGTCAGCTGCTTGATTTCCGGCTCGTCCGACTTCTGCTGGGCCAGTTTAGCAAGTTCGATCTCGCCCTTATTGGCCTTGTTTAGCTTTTGGGCCAGCGCCTCGGCTAGTGGCGTGCCTTGCTCCTGCGTTGCATCGTGCCGTCCGGCCTGATCTGTTCCGCGAGTCTGATTGGTGGCCGCTGAACGATCGGTTCGATCGATTTGCGATTGTTGTGCAGTCGCACTGGGGACACTCCCAAGTGCGGAAAGTGCTACAGCGATTGCGGTCTTTCGTAGAGCTAGCATTGCGTGTTCTCCAAACTGTCGATACTAGTGAGGTCACGGCTACATCGTCGTGACAGTTCCTGGAATGACGGTGCATTCTCTGCGCCGGAACAACGCATATCGTTTCAAACTTGGTAAATAAATTATTGAGTCGAAACGTCGCCAATGAATCCGCCTCACGTGCGGCATGCTGAGCTTGCGGCGGCCTGCCGGAGCGTTTACGATTAGCCTACAAGGCCCTTTGTGGATGAGTGGTTTGGTGTGAGAGCCTCCAGTTGCCCGAAGGGCTTTTTTCGTTGCAACGTCAATCCGGTTGTATGATCCGTTTCCCTGAAGTGTTCGTCGTGGAAAAAGCCTCCTTACATCATCCGCCGCACATATTAATCGTCGGCGCTAGTTTAGCTGGTTGCGCTTCGGCAATCTTGCTTGGCCGTTCCGGATTCCGGGTCACCGTAATCGAACGACGAAAAGACATGTCGTCGTTCAAGCGAGTTTGCACGCACTTGATACAAAACTCATGCGTTCCTACCTTGCAACGATTGGGTCTATTGGAGCCGATGCTTAAGGCGGGAGCGCTCTGGACAGCTCTGCAGGTATGGCAACGCGACGGTTGGACGCGGATGTGTCCTCTTGAGACGCAAGACGCCCACGGTCCAACGAGAAATCTGAATTTGCGTCGCGAGGTTCTCGACCCACTTATTCGAGAGATGGCAATATCGACACCGGGGGTTGAGCTGCGACTAGGGGTTTCATTGGATTCTTTGGTCTTCTCTGGTCGTCGCGTCGTGGGGGCCAATACGAGCAGGGAAAATCACAAGGAACGCATCGATGCAACATTGGTGATAGGAGCGGATGGTCGCCATAGCCAGACAGCTCACTTGGCTCATATCAGGACAGTTGAATCGCCGAGTATTCGAGGAGGCTGGGGGGCCTATTATAAGAATGTCGATATGGGGAATCCTTCCGATACTCATTTCTGGCTTCTTGAGCCAGACATTGCCTATAGTTTTCCCACTGATCATGGCTTGACTTTGTTGGCTACGATTACAACCACAGAGAATTTGGCAGTTTGGAAGTCAGACATTCAGCGGCATCACCTTAATATGCTCGCATCACTACCTGACGCGCCAGACATTTCGAAGGCGGAACGAGTTTCCGATTTTTTTGGCTTAATCAAAGCGCCTGGCTTCTATCGCAATCCCAGCCATCGACTGGGACTTACGTTGGTAGGGGACGCTGCACTGACCACCGATTTCGTCTGGGGAGATGGAACGGGCTATGCACTGCGCTCTGCGGCTCTATTGGCTGATGCGATATCCACTCCCGAGTCTTGCAATACGGCGTTTGAGTTTGACCGAGCCGTGTCAGCATATTCCAAGAGGCACTATCGGAATCTATATGTGGAGCAAAAGCCAAATTCACGCTACTCCTCCCGCAGTAAAATCAACTGGCTCCAACGCCAGGTTTTTTACGCCTCACGTCATGACCAAGCCATTCAGCAATTGGCATTTGAAATTCAATCGGGGCGCCGCCAATCGACGATTGCCAAGCTTAATTTGCTGCTCAAAATCCTCTTGTTTCAGGCAAGTGATCACCGCCGCCACTCGTAACTCGGGTCACGCCAACGCAATTCGGTTGTCGCGAGATAAATTTTGGTGAGGCGAGTCAAGCTTGCTTTTCCAATCGCTTTTGTTCGATCAAATCTTGGCTGGGTACCTTTACATCCCAAACCAAGCGACACCATGCAAGCAAGCGGATCACAGACCAAGTTGGGTCGAATTCCCACCAAGCGTGTCCCACTTTGGCGCTGGCTGGAAAGGCATGGTGATTGTTGTGCCAACCGTCCCCCAAAAATAGAAGTGCAATCAACCAATGATTCGTACTCTTATCGTTGCTTTGAAAAGTTCGATAACCGTATCGATGGCACACGGTCACAATGCCCCACCACAAGGCATGTTGATCGCAAAACATGCGAACAAGCCCGCCCCATAAAAATGCAGACCAAGCCCCGTGCCAACTTTGAGTAATAGCCCCACCGACAGCGGACGGAATCGCCAGCCCCAGCAACACCCAAACGACATAGTAGCGATCCAGAACCCTTAGCTTGCGGTCGCTTAATAGATCCTTTGTAAAATGCGTAGCATAGGCCGCCGTGCACTCCGGTTCGAACATCCATCCCAGATGAGAATGCCATCCTCCTATAAGGCGGCCGACGATTCCGTTTCCATGCAGATTGGGAGAATGCGGATCGCCATGATGGTCGCTGTATTGATGATGTCGGCGGTGAATGGCACACCACCAGATAGGCTGCCCGTGGCCAGCGGCACAGCCGGAGATGACGAAAAATGTCCGCATCCGGGAATTCGTTTTAAGCGAGCGATGTGTTAGATATCGATGAAACCCCAACTCGATTCCCAGCACAGCCCACACATACATTGTTACTAAAAGTGTCAAGTCCAAGAATGACACACCATAATGCCAAGCATCGTATCCCGCCAAAAACAATCCTAAGATTGGCAAGATGAGCGTCAAGATTGCGACCACTTGGTAGGACCAACCGTCCGAAGCCTTTTGCAATTTCGTAAGCGATTCGAAATCTTTGATGTTTGCATTAACATCTTTGCATTCGTCGCTGTCCGGCTGCTGTTCTGTGACAACCATTTTATCAATCCGCCGGGCTTGGAAGCGAGTTTCACGGTCAAAGTCTAATCTTTAAAGCGGTTAAAGCAAAGCGAAGTTACACCGATATTATTTAGAACTCTATCCCGGCTTGAACGGCAGTCTTGGCGAGATCCCCCCTGTAGAGGATTCGCTGCTCTTGGGCGGCTTGAACAAGTTGGGCTCTCGCGGCCCAAGTTTGAATGCGCGATGCTCAAAGCATCCAAATCTTTGTAACATCGCTGCGATGCACACGCTATTCGACTAGTATATTCGCTGAGCACATTTGCAAGTCGATTTTTCGTCTTCCAACCGAGTTGAAGAATGGGAATACTCATTCCTTCGGGCATCACACTTTCAAAGCTTCTTACAGAACGGGCCAATAATGACCCCGAGTTGACGCTTTATCGTTTTTTGAGCGATGGGGATAGCGACGAGGAAAAACTTACATGCTGGGAACTGCATCAGTCGGCCGCGACGATCGCGAGTCGATTGAGGGAACTAAGCAAACCGGGCGATCGGGTCCTACTGCTTGCAGCTCCAGGTTTGGATTTCATTCGTGGATTCTTTGCGATTCAGTATGCAGGATTAATTGCGACTACTACGTTTCCACCCCATCCGCGCAGAGCCGATCGGACATTAGTGCGGCTCAAAGCGATTGTGACGTCTTGCCAGCCAAGTGTGATTCTCTCAACTAACAACTTGCTTCCGGTCGCGGAACAGTTAGGTGTACCGACGATTGACATTACCTCGATCCCAGTCGAGTCGGTACCCGTGCACACGAGTGTTGCGGTTCCAGATAACTCTCCAGCATTATTGCAATATACGTCTGGATCCACCGTAGAGCCGAAGGGAGTGATATTAACTCATCGCAACGTGTTGAATAACTTGAGTTTTATTGCTAAACGCTTTGGTCACAGCAGCAACAGTGTCGGAGTGATCTGGCTACCTCCCTATCATGATATGGGCTTAATCGGTGGCATTTTGCAGCCGCTTTACGCTGGGTTCCCAGTAATTCTCCTAAATCCCCTCCACGTTTTGCAGCGTCCGGTGCGTTGGCTTGCTGCAATAACTCAATATCATGGCACAACAAGCGGCGGACCGAACTTTGCCTACGAGCACTGCATCGATTCGATTTCCGACGCGGACAAAGCAAACTTAGACCTCAGCTCATGGCAAGTAGCATTCTGTGGAGCGGAGACAGTGCGCCCGTCGACTTGGCGCCGATTCTCTGCAGCCTACGCATGTTGCGGCTTCCGTAAGCAAGCATTCTTTCCATGTTATGGCTTGGCCGAATCAACGCTGATGGTGACAGGGGCGCAGCATTTGGTCGCACCCACAACAACATGGATAGAATCGTCTACCGAGGGCGGAAAAACAATCAAGACGGAACTCGTCAGCTGCGGTACTCCGAGCGATGATCACAAAATCAAAATTGTAGCGACTGAAGTTGGGAATCGTGTAGGCGAAATTTGGGTACAAGGGCCCAGTGTCTCGCCGGGATACTGGAAGGATGACGATGCGACACTGGCAACCTTTATATCAGGCAGTACTAGCGAGGAGAGCTGGCTGCGAACTGGCGACCTGGGGTTCATTGAGAATGAATCCTTGTTTGTTACAGGACGATGCAAAGATCTGATTATCTTGTCTGGACGCAATCTCTATCCTCAAGATCTAGAGGTTGCCATCGAGGAATGTCATCCGATGTTACAAGCCAACGGCGCCTGTGCTTTCTCGATCGAGCAGGATCACCAGGAGAAGTTGATCATCGTGTCGGAAGTGCGTTTGGGAATACGCAAAATGACTGCAGAGCAAAAAACCGAATGTAGCATGGCGGTGCGCAAAGCCTTGGGCGGCCAATTCGACGTCTCGTTTCATGAATTGTGGTTTGTCAAAACGGGCTCGATTCCACGCACCCTCAGTGGGAAGAAGCGGCGCGCTCAAGCCCGAGAATTGTATCTGGCACAACATTTTCAACACGAAGACATCGCCCTTGCAGATTTTGGAGTTTCCAACAATTCTCGCGGCATTCACGACGCCAGTCTTGCAGCGAAACGCTTGCAGCGGCGGCTGGCGCTCATCATGGTGATCGTTCCAGTTTTGGGATTGTTCGCAGCTATTTGGCTTGCTTGGGGTACCGGGATTCAAACCATCGACTTGGTCTGTTTCATTGGTTTTTACATAGCGACCGTGTTGGGAGTGGAAGTTGGCTTTCATCGCCATTTTTCGCATCGAGCCTTTCAGGCCCCCGCGGCGGTCCGCACCATCCTTTGTATTCTGGGTTCGATGGCCGCCCAAGGTCCAGTGTTATTTTGGGTGGCAACGCATCGTCGGCATCATGCATTCAGCGACCAAGCCGAAGATCCTCACTCGCCAAATCCTCAATCACCCGGTGTTTGGGGAGTAATACGAGGACTTTGGCATGCGCATGTTGGCTGGTTGTTCCGAGGCGAACTGACTAATCCAATGCAATACGGGCCTGATATCTTTCGAGATAGATTGATATTTCGATTGAACCAATTTTATCCACTGTGGGTGATGTTGGGGTTAGCGCTGCCCGCACTCGCTGGACTGGCAATCAGTGGGACTTGGATGGGAGCAGCTCGTGGTCTACTTTGGGGTGGGTTGGTGCGAATTTTCTTTGTGCACCATGCCACATGGAGTGTGAACTCAATCTGCCATGTCTATGGCCAGCGAGCCTACGAGACACGCGATGAGAGTCGAAATAATGCGTGGCTTGTTCTGTCGTCACTCGGCGGATCATGGCACAACAATCACCACGCCTTCCCGAATTCTGCCTTCACTGGAATCCGACGCTGGGAATTTGATCCTTCAGGGTGGTTGATTCGTCTCCTAGCTTGGACCCATTTGGCGTCAGAAGTGAAAACGCCCAGCTCGCACGAACGATCGAAGACTAGAAGTATTTCGACCAAGGCAGCGGAGTAAGACAAGGGTTTATAAATGCACGACATGAACTCCCCAAAACATATTGTCCGTTTGGCCGCGTCCGCACGTCGGCGTCAACAAATGGTAGCTTTCATGGTGGTTGCTCCACCTTTGGCCGGAACTCTATTGGCCCTATTCTTGGCAATCCGCAATGGCATTGGTTGGATCGAGATCACCACATTTACTTCGATGTATTTGCTCTGCATGTTGGGAATAACGATTGGCTTTCATCGCTACTTTGCGCATAAGTCCTTTGAGACATCGAAGCCGTTCTCGTTGCTCTTGGCTGCCATGGGATCGATGGCCGCACAAGGACCATTGATGTTTTGGGTAGCCACCCACCGAAGCCATCATGCCTATAGCGATCAGTTGGGTGATCCACATTCGCCCAATTTACATGGGCAGGGTATCAAAGGCCTGCTTCATGGTTGGTGGCATGCTCACATCGGTTGGATGTTTTCAGGCAGCGCTGCGGAATGGAGCCATTTCGCGCGGGATGTCATGCGTGATCGTCGCTATTTTAAGATGAGTCAACACTATTTTTTTTGGGTTTATTTGGGACTGGCGATTCCAACCTTGATGGGAGGAATTTTGTCACAAAGTTTATATGGCGCCTGGCTTGGTTTCCTGTGGGGTGGCCTGGTGCGAATTTGCCTTGTCAATCAAGCAAGTTGGTGCGTTGGTTCGGTGTGTCATATGTTTGGCAGTCGCCCATTTGAAACCCATGATTGCAGTGCGAACAATCATTTGGTGGCAGTGCTCGCGTTTGGCGAGGGACTACAGAATAATCATCATGCGTTTCCTAGTTCCTATAGCCACCGCGTGCGTTGGTGGGAGCCAGACTTAAGCGCGACAATCCTGCTTGTCTTGCGGGCTGTTGGATTAGTCTGGGATTTGAAATTTCCTTCCGAGCGTGTGATACTCTCATCGCGCGTCCAAGCAAAGGACGTGATAGCATAATGGCTTCAAATGTGCTGGACGATAAGAGCACGCCTCATGGCAAATCATCAGGGCTTCATGGGGCTTTGGTGCTTGGGGCCACCGGGGGACTTGGAAAGGCGTATTGCCAAGCGCTCGCAAGTCGACACTTTCACTTACTGATTTCCGGTCGCGACGAGTTAGCATTAAACGCTCTCGCCACAGAATTGAGGGACCGATACTGTGTCGAAGTGCGAACCATGGTTGCTGATCTTTGCCAAGCCAGCGATCGAGATAAAGTAGAATCCGCATTGCGTGAGAATGCCACTCTTACGTGGTTAGTTAATGCTGCAGGCGTTGCACAATGGGGGGCCTTTATGGAATTACCTGAGGACCGCCAGCAGCAGATGTTCCAAATCAACTTGCTGGCACCCATGCAATTGTTGCGTTTTGCCATTGGCGAGTTTCGCACACGTGGGGGTGGGACGATCATTCAAGTGGCTTCTGGTGCAGCCTTTTTTTCTGTTCCTTTCCTGGCTGGTTATTGTGCGACCAAAGGAGCAATTGTTCAACTTCTCACGTCAGTCGGCGAAGAAATTCGAGGCGAATCCATTTGCCTTCAGGCGCTCTGTCCAGGATTTGTGAAGACGAAAATGTTTCTACGGGCTAACGCAGACGCAGATCGTTTGCCGAATTGGATCTGGATGACTCCAGAACGAGTCGTACGCGAGTCGATCCGAGCTGCCGAGCGGAATCGCCTGGTTTGCATTCCAGGAAAGCGTTATCGAATGATGTTGTTCGGCATGCGTTGGGCTCCCACTTGGGTCGCGCGGCGTGTGGCAGGTAAGCTTTTTGGTAATTTCCCTAAGTATCGCGTTTCAATTTGATGATCAATCTAACTCGAAACATCCCCTACGCATTTCGCTCCATTTTTTACGGCGTATTCTTTTTGGTGGTGGTGCACATCTTTGTTTGGCTGAATTTGCATTGGGATGTCTACTTTCCATGGATGCACTTTGAGCTTGGCTCGCTTCGATATGCAGGTTGGGGAATCGCCATCTTGGCCTTTGCACTTTACACAGTGACTGCAATTCTTTTGTGCAGCAAAGGCAAGGGCCCTTTTGCTGAGTTTGATCCGCCGACAGAACTCGTAACCAGCGGACCCTATCAATATGTACGCAACCCAATTTCATCATGTGTACTCATGATGATCCTGGGGGAAGCGATTGCATTTTCAAGCACAGGGGTATTTATGATGGTCTTCGTTTCGATGGCGATAGCACAGTTGCAAGCCGTCGCCTTGGAGGAGCCGTTATTGCTAAAGCGATTCGGTACCAAGTATACCGACTATAAATCTCGTGTGCCTCGGTGGATCCCTCGGCTTTCACTATGAATGTCACACAGACTGTGCCTCGAAGAATATTAATTGCCTCGATTGGTTCCTATGGAGACGTCTTCCCATTTATCTCTTTGGGACAGGAACTTTATAAACGCGGACATGATGTTACGATTATGACCAGCGGTTACTTCACCAACATAGTTGAAGGTGCAGGACTCAAAATTGCCCCCGTTGGAACGCCGGAACAATACCAGGAATACATCTCGAACCCAGACTTGATTCATCCATTCAAAGGCTTACGGCTTGCGAGCAAAATTCAGAACGAAGTCCTTCAACCGACGTATGAGTATATTCGTGATAACTGGCAAACGCCCGGTGCCATTATTGCATCAAATCCTTACTGTATGTCAACTCGCTTCGCACAAGAGTTGCATGGTGTATCCGTGCTCACGGTCAACATTGCCCCCTCATCACTAGGAAGCACCATTGATCCTCCAACGATTACACCCTTCTTTTCGCCTGAAGGAATACCGAGATCACTGCGATTTTTATTCGGGAACACTATACCCTGGGTAACCGACCGAACCGTTGGCCGTACTGTCAACCAAGTGCGCTCGGGATTGGGCTTGCCTCCGATGCGGCAAATGATGAAGTGGTGGCATTCTCCTCAAGGTAGCATCTCATTGTTTCCGGATTGGTTTGCATCTCCGGCCACGGACTGGCCAGCTAATCATCTCTGTGCGGGCTTTCCAGCAACATTGAAACCGCAACTCGAGAACGTGGCCGGCAGGAGCGATCTAGATCAATTTATGGAGCAATCGGACAGCTTACTCCTATTTTATCCAGGCTCCAATGCGAGTCATGTGAAAGGATATTTTGAAGTATGCGAGCGAGTCTGCTTGCAAATGGGATATCGTGGAATCTTTGTTGCGCCTGTAGCGTTGGACTTGGGAACTTCGTGCTCTCCACACATGTTTATAACTTCGGGTGTACCCATGGAAACTACGCTGCCGCGTGTTCGGGCGGCAATTCATCATGGGGGCATTGGTACAGTCGTCGACTGCTTGAGAGCGGCAACTCCTCAATTGATCCGTCCGATGTTTGCCGATCAACCCGACAACGCAGTCCGCATTTCTAAGCTTGGAGTGGGAGTTGTCGTGCCAGACTCGAGATTCCGCGCTTCGCACGTGATTAAGAAACTCAACAGCATTGTGGATAATCTTCGGGTTCGTTCGCGTTGCAAGGAGTTTCAATCGCGAGTAAGAGAGGTTAACGGGCTTGAAGTTGCGGCCAATGCCATTGAGTCATTCGCAACCCCTCGCCAGGTTGAACAGCGTTCGGTGGAGCGACAATGATGCCCTCCGATGTTCAATATCGATTGGAAGGGGTCTCGAAAGCATTCCATTTGGACGGAGTCGAAGTACAAGCGCTGCGCAGTATCGACTTGACGATCCAACAAGGCGAATTGATCGTTTTTCTCGGTCCATCGGGAAGCGGCAAGTCGACCCTGTTGAACTTGCTCGGTGGATTAGATCGACCGAGTTCTGGTATGGTCTACTATGGTGCCATGGACCTATCGAATGCCGACGATCGTACGTTGACTCGCTTTCGCCGTGAAAAGTTGGGTTTCGTTTTTCAGTCCTATAACTTGGCATCGAGTCTGACCGCTGCAGAAAATGTGCGGCTGGCCACCGACCTTGTCAGTGACCCTCTGCCAGCCGATCAGGCCCTACGATTGGTCGGCATGCAGGATCGAACGAATCATTTTCCATCCCAACTCTCTGGCGGCGAACAACAACGCGTAGCAATCGCCCGCGCCATTGCCAAACGCCCTGAAGTTCTTTTGTGCGATGAGCCCACTGGGGCATTAGATATTCAAACGGGTATCAGGGTTCTCAGCGTCATTCAACAAATACACCATGAGTTTCGCCCGACCGTTGTCATTATTACGCATAATTCCGTGATTGGCAAAATTGCGGATCGCGTCTGCTATGTTTCCGATGGAAGAGTTAATCGCATCGAGACCAACCAAGAGCAACTTTCCGCCAGTGAGTTGCAATGGTAGTTCAATAATGCGAGCAATGAATATCAAACTACTGAGGGACTTATGGCGCCAACGGTTGCAAAGCCTTGCGATCACCATGATCGTTGCTTGCGGCGTCGCCAGCCAAATCACGTCGTTCAGCTTGATTTCGACATTGCGCTCGGCAATGCAAGACTATTATGACGCTGCCAGGTTTCCTGACTTGTTCGTTCATTTGGATGCAACGCCCCTATCGCAAGCGAGACGCTTGAATTCAATCTCGGGTGTCAATGCTATTCAAGCTCGCTTGGTCCTTGACGGACCGCTGCAGATTTCTAAAGACCTCAACGATACCGCGACTGCCACGATGATCGCAGTTCCGGCTGAATACGAAGGCGGCATCAATAGGTTGGTGGTTCGGCAAGGAGCCTCATTGCCAGAGCTCTCTCGCCACCAAGTGATTGTCAGCGAAGTATTCGCGGAAGCTCGCAATTTACGGTTGGGCGAAGAACTTCAGGTGACGATTCTCGGCCAACGGCATGACGTCACAGTAGCTGGGATTGCCATTTCGCCTGAATATCTGTTCCAAATTCGTGAGGGTGCCGGTGTACCCGACAATCGTCGCTTTGCGGTGATATGGATGCGTTATGCCGATCTCTCCGAGTTCGCCAATTTGTCAGGGCTTTACAACGACGTTCTTTTGACTTTGAACAACAGAGTGCCAATTGAATTCGTCAAAGAGCATGTCGCACGGTCATTTTCCACCCGCAGCAATCTGAATATACTTGAACGTAGCGCTCAAGTCTCGCATCGCTACACGACCAATGCCGTGTCGCAGCTCTACGCCATAGCAATTGTGCCACCAGCAATTTTCTTGGCTGTGGCTTCGTTCTTGATCTATATTGCAACTTCACGGTTGGTCAGAATAGAGCGGGAGAGTATTGCCATGCAACGTGCGTTTGGGTACTCCTCGTTCGGCGTTGGCAACCACTATTTTCTCTACGTGATGATAGTTGTTCTTTCTGGATGCGTCCTTGGCATCCTGTGGGGCATCGTCTTAGCAAATCAAGCCATCACGATTTACAACGAAATCTATCGGTTCCCTAGCTTGCCGCTCTGTATTTCAAAATGGTCTTTGGCGATATCGATAGTTGCATCGAGCTTGGCTGGGGTGCTTGGCGGTGCTTATTCCGTGTGGAGCGTCGTATCTATTCCTCCGGCATTGGGCTTGCGCCCCGAACCTCCAGCGTCCTATCGCCTCACTTGGTACGACCAATTGGCAGCCTGCTTCAACCTTAGGCCAATTCCACGAATGGTGTTGCGGGGATTGGGACGCTGGCCGTTGCGAACGATGCTGGGCGTGATGGGGATCGCGTTAGGTATCGGAGTAATGGTGTTGGGATCGTATACTCAGGGGGCCATCGCCTACATTATCGATTTCGAATTCTTTTTCACTCGTCGCTATGACGTGATGGTCCAGTTCGCTCCCAATACTTCGATTCACGCAATCGATGAAGTTCAACGCCTACCGGGAGTTATCCATAGCGAACCTTTTGAATCGGGGCGATTCTCAATTCGGTGCGGGCATCGCTACCGAACGGTAACAGTCATGGGTATACCACAGAAAAACTCAATGCTGAAACCTGTAACTCAAGACTTGCGTCCTATTCAATTGCACTGTCATGGCATCGCGATTTCATACAGCTTGGCTGAGGCGTTGCACGCTGATCTTGGGACAACCATTGAGCTCTCGTCGCTCGCTGGAGAAAGAATGGTCAAAGAGTTACCGACGGAATGCTTGGTTACCGATTATACCGGACTGAACGCCTACGTTGACCTCGACGACTTTCGGAACTGGTTTTGCCAGCAGCGGAGTGTTGGCGGAGTCTATCTGCAAGTCGACAGTAATTATTTGCAGACGCTGACGGATGCGCTAGAGCAGCGTCCCAACGTGCAAGCTGTGACAATTAAGAACGCTGCCTTGGAAAACTTCATAAGAAATGATTCGAAGAACTTGCTTTTGTTTCGCCTATTTAACATGCTGTTTTCAGCCGTTATCGGAGTTGGTGCAGTCTATAGCATCGCCAGCATTTCATTGCTTGAACGACAACGTGATCTGGCATTGTTGCGAGTCCTGGGTTATTCCGCAGCAGAAACCGGGCGTGTTTTGATGGGCGAATTGCTTGTGATGAGTTTGCTTGCGATTCCTGTGGGCTGTCTTACTGGCTACTGGTTTGCAGCAATCGCAACCTGGATGCTGAACTCGGAGACACAGCGCATTCCACTATTGATACAGCCCAGTGCTTATGGTTCATCGGTCCTGGTCAGTCTGGCAGCTTGTCTGATTTCCGCTTGCGTCATTCAGCGCCGTGTCAATCGACTTGATTGCATCGCTCAGCTCAACGGTAAAGATTAACAGCATGAACATTCTACGTATTGCAATTATCGTTGCCTTAGTGAGTTCGGTAGGTGGATCTATCCTTTGGTGGTGGAACTCGCAATCGATTTTAGTGGATGTGGCGAGCGTCACGCGCGGCACACTCTCCGAGACAATTGTTGTAGAGGGAGCCACAAGGGCACTAAATCGCTCTACGATTTCCGCTCCAATCAGTGGGCTGTTGTTACCAATACAGCACGAGTCCGGAGACGCAATTTCTAAGGACACTATACTTGCGATCATCGAACCCGCGCCGTTAGGTCTGATGGATGCTCGAACTCGCATGATTGCACAGACGAACCGCGACGCGGCGCGTGCGGAACTTCGGCGAGCCACGGCCAATCGCGAGTCAGCAGAGGTTAAGCTAAAGAAAGTTCAGGCGAAACGCACTGCGCCAGCGCCTGCCAGTGGCCAACAACGCGTCCAAACGCCAGATCTGGACATCGAAGAACAGTCCCGAAAACGCGAACTGGAAGCCGCAGAGGCCGTCGAAGAGCGAGCGGGATTTGAGCTCCAAATTGCATTGGCGCGATTGGGGGAATCTCTAGACAGCAAAACCCCTGGCAAAGACGACGAAAGCGATGATAGAGGATCGCAATCCAATGAATCTCCCAACGCGGTTGAGAACTCAGCCGATGGGGATGAAAATCAGGGGAAGCACAACCAGGAAAGAGCCGAAGTCCTTTCGCAATACGAAGGTCACATCCTCAATGTACTGATGAGTGACGGCGGGATTGTCGCTGCCGGTACTCCGCTACTTGAAATTGGCGACTTGAGCAATTTGGAATTTGTCTTCGACGTCCCAACTACCGAGGTTTCGGAAATCCATGTAGGTACTTCCGTGCAATTGCAGAATTGGAACGGCGCCAGCGATGTGTTGGGTGGCGTGGTAAGTAAGATTGCCCCGTCTGCAAGTCGACGACTTTCACCGCTAGGGATCGACGAGTATCGCGTACCAGTCACTGTATCGTTGGAAACAGAACAGCAGCCGCCTAACAGTCTTGGGGATGGCTATCAGATTGACGGTGTTTTCCAGGTTCGCCAAAGCGAAGAAGCTATCAAGGTTCCGCTTGGGGCAATATTCCGCCAAGAGGGTGAATGGTTCGTATTCCGAGTCAAGGAAGGGAGGGCCGTCGAGACGAAGATTGAACTCGGCACTTCAAATGATTACGAGTCTACTGTTGTTGCCGGTCTAACAGACTACGATCTAGTTATCCTTTTTCCTGCCAATCGCCTTGTCGACGGCGCAAAAGTTTCCATTCGCTAACCGACACATTTCAGATTCAAGTACGCTTCTAATAGTATGTAGTCAGTAACAGACCCGCATTTAAATTGAGATCAGGATGGACGAGAGTACAAAATCGATAACGCGCAAACCCGCTTCTTTTCTTGGCAGTTTGTTTGGGTTGATTTCTTCGGAGCCTCGTACATCATCAAGTAAGCCGCTGACACAATCAGAGGTGAGGCAATGGCTGATCGAAAAAGTTGCCATCGCCACGGACGTACCTCCCGATGCGATCGACGTTGGAACTACGTTTTCCGACTTCGGTTTGGATTCGAGAACAGCGGTTTCCATGTCTGCCGAACTTGAAAAAAAGCTCGGCCGTGAGCTGCCACCGACTTTGATTTGGGATTTTCCAACGATCAACGAATTGACCCAATATCTATGTGCTCCCGTCGCTGACGACGACAACCAAAAGTAGGCGTGTATGAAGCGCATTGCAATTGTAGGAATGAGTTGTCGGTTACCGGGCGCTGATTCACCAGAAGCACTTTGGCAAATGCTCTGTAGCGGCGTTGATGCGGTATCGGAAGTTCCGTCGACACGTTGGAATGTAGACCACTTCTATCGTCCGGACCCGAAAGAACTAGGAGTCATGTACACGATTCGAGGAGGCTTCCTGGATCAAATCGATAAGTTCGACGCTCAGTGTTTTGGAATTGCGCCGCGCGAGGTCATCCACATGGACCCGCAACAGCGGTTAATGTTAGAATTGGCTTGGGAGGTTTTTGAGGATGGTGGCATGCCTCATCACCAACTCAGAGGCTCCGCAACTGGGGTCTTTTTTGGATTCGGTGCAATGGAATATGCACTAACGCAGTTAAGACATCCTAGCCTCATCGACGCATACACGAACACTGGTTATTTTCCCAGCATCATTTCCAATCGCGTCTCCTATATCTTCGATTTGCGCGGTCCAAGCCTATCGTTGGACACGGCCTGTAGTTCTTCGTTGGTGGCGGTGCATCTAGCTTGTGAGAGCCTGCGCAAAGGAGAATGCAATATGGCGCTGGCTGGAGGCGTGAGCCTGATGATAGATCCGGTGACCACAGTCGCATTCTGCAAGCTCTCGGCGCTTTCCCCCAGCGGTAGCTGCAAGACATTTGACGCACGCGCGGATGGTTACGTTCGCGGTGAGGGCGCTGGCATCGTACTACTTAAACGCTACGAAGACGCCATCAAGGATGGCGACCGAATATACGCCGTCATTTTGGGCGAGGCCGTAAATCAAGACGGAAAGAGCAACGGGCTGACCGCGCCAAACCGATTGGCTCAGGAAGAAGTTCTGCGCCGCGCATATGCCTCCGCCGACTTTGACCCTGCCAAGGTTCAGTATGTCGAAGCGCATGGAACGGGAACTTACTTAGGGGACCCAATTGAGCTGAATGCCATTGGCCATGTCATGCGAGCTGGTCGATCGCTGCATAGTCCCCTGCTGGTCGGGTCGCTCAAGACCAACATCGGTCATCTCGAAGCTGCGGCAGGCGTAGCGGGGCTCATTAAACTCGCAAAGTGCATTCAAAATTCCGCAATCCCTCCGCATCTGCACTTCGAAACGCCGAATCCTCACATTGCCTTCGAAGAACTGCAAACGCAAGTGGTGACTCAACTGCAGCCTTGGCCAGAAAATTGTGGCCCTCGAGTCGCCGGTGTAAGTGCCTTCGGATTTGGTGGAACCAATGCCCACGTCGTGCTCTGCGAGGCTCCTACGTCGACACCGACCCAAGATGGCGTTTCCTCATTTCAGCGATCATCATTGTTGCTATTGAGCGCTCGCGATCCCGCTGCACTTCGAGAGCTCATTCACCGATACGCTGCCTTCCTTTCCGATGAATCTCAGTCGACAGCTTTTGAGTCGATATGTAGTCTCGCCGCATTGCGACGATCGCATTTCGAATATCGCACGGCCGTTGTTGCTACGGATCGACTTACGGCTGTTGAAGCGTTGAAGAGAACTTTGGAGACCGAATCTGCCCCTAAAGCACTTTCGTTTCCGAAATTTGCTTTTCTGTTTACTGGCCAAGGCGCACAGTATGTAGGAATGGGTAAACAACTCTACGAGACGGAACCTGTCTTTCATGCAACGCTGGATCGTTGCAATTCGTTATTACGACTTCGAGATACTTCGTTACAGGACGTCATGTTTTACGACAAACGAGCTTTGTCGTTAATTCATCAAACTTCATTCACCCAACCCGCAATGTTTGCTTTGCAGTGGGGCTTGTTCGAGCTTTGGAAGTCCTGGGGAGTCGAGCCGGAAGTCGTACTTGGTCATAGTATCGGTGAAATTGCGGCGGCCTGTGCAGCGGGTCTATTGTCTTGGGAGTCTGGGTTACAATTCGCAGCCAAACGCGGCGAGCTAATGCAGACGCTGAATCAGGCAGGAGGCATGTTGGCGATCCTGGATTCTCGGCAGACCGTCTGTGAGTTTTTGAGCTCAAACCAACTCGATCTCTCTATTGCAGCGTCAAATGGCCCGAAGAACACTGTGGTATCGGGCAGCCTTGACGAGATCGATCGAAGTCTAACGCTCGCCAAATCCCAAGGCCTGATGGCTGTGAAACTGAACGTGTCGCATGCCTTCCACTCCGCCCTCATGGATCCGATTCTCGAACCGTTACTCGACGAGGCTAACCTGTTGGAGTGGGATACCTCCCGGATACCGTTCATCGCAAACCTTACTGGAGAAGTCGTTCCGACGGGCTCTTGTTTTGCGCCACAGTACTTTCAAGCGCACGCGCGTTCCGAAGTGCGCTTCGAAGAATCCGTCTCGACATTAATGAAGTGGGGACCATCACTGTGCATCGAAATTGGTCCTGATTCGACACTTTCCGACATTGCCAAACGATGCGGTAAAAATCAGTCCACAGTATTTATTACATCGCTTCAACGCGGTAGCAATCAACGTGAATCGATGCTGCGATCGCTAGGAAAGACGTACGAGCTTGGTGCCCATCTAAAAAGTGAAGCTGTCTTTTCAAGTGAGCCTTTCGCAACGTTACCGACATATCCTTTCCAGCGAACTCGCTATTGGGAATCCATTCCGCTGGAAAGTTATGGCGATACACACGTACTCCCACCTCAGTCCGATTTGGCGGAAAAGCAGGCAGACGCTTTCCATCCGCTGCTTGGTCAATTGATCGATTCATCGATCACGATTTTCCAAAGAGTTATCGGTGCTACTGAGCCAGCCTGGTTGAATGATCATCAAGTGAGCGACCAGCCGGTCTTTCCCGGCGCTGGCTTCATTGAAATGGCCATGTCGGCTGCCAAGCAGTCTCGTGGGAATCTAGGATCCTCGTGGCAAACACTGCGAGATGTCCATTTCTTTAGTCCGCTGATGTTAGGTCATGGTGTAACACATCAACTGCAAACCATTGTTGTAGATCAGAAGGTTTCGATCAGCGCCAAACCGAACAGCAAGACACAGGGCGATGCTCCTTCTTCCATTGACTCTTGGACCACGGTTTCGAGTGCTGAAATCGATTTGTCTGACTCCATGCATTTGACACAGGAACCGCAGATCAACATTACGAGTCAGCTTGCTGAAATAGAAAAGCAAGTTTCATCGCAACTTGTTTACGATGAACTGAGACTATCTGGCCTGGACTATGGCGCGCACTTCCGAAAGCTTGAAAACGTTTGGCTATCTGATAGATGTGCATGGGGTGAAATTCGAGTGGATGCACTGGATCGTGAACTGGGATTGCATTTTTCGCCCATGGTTTTAGATGCGTGTTTTCACGTCATTGCTAGTTTTCTCCAAGCGAAATCGATCAAAAAAAGGGGAAATTATGTGCCCGTCTCGTTGGGTTCTATTGCATTGTCGAAGCTCAATACAGAACGCGTGTACTGTCGAGTTAATGCCCATCAACCTTCTCCAAATTCGGAAAATCTGCTCAGTGATATTGACATTTTCAAGCCCGATGGAAGTTGTATTGGCTCGATCAAAAACCTTTGTTTAGCTCCGAGCAACTTCGGCGGTCGGCGTTCGAGAAACGAGCTCACGTCGCGGTCGTGGCTGTCGACCTGGACACCTAGGCAACCGAATTCTCCAGCGCCTGTGCATGGTCGACAGTCGTTTCTGTCGATTGGCCACGATTCGGAAAACACGGAAGGCTTGCGCAAGAGTCTAGAGATTGCAGGGCACGAATACATCAATGCGACCTGGGAAGGTATCCATTCAGTATTTGCTGATTCCCGCCTCCAGGATGATGCCAATAGCTGGACAATAATCTTGCGATTGGATTCGGAGCTTCCGAACCAGAGTGGCGATGAAAACCCGTGGCTGCAGACCTTGGATCATTGCCACGCTCTACATCTTTGGCTTACGGATACGGCAAAGCCTAAGAACATCACACGGGTTGTGTTAGTAACACGCGGCGCCAACATTATTGGCAACCAACACGACGTTGTTCAACTCGCAGAATGTGCGGTCGCTGGCTGGTTCAAAACACTGCGTCTAGAGGCACCCCATTGGCGATGTGATCATATTGATTTAGACCCCACGTTGGCGCGTCATCTGCAATGGGATTTTCTAGCGAGCGAGCTTTTGTGTCTCAGTCGGGACTATGAAGTTTCGTGGAGAAATTCAACCGCTTATGTCAGAGAACTCGAGCGATTGGCGTCCGTGGTTGAATCAGCGCTGCGTTCGGAGCCGGATAAGAATCTCTCTCTTGGCTTTACCGCCCAGGGCTCGTTGGATTACTTGCAACGCACTAACGTCGTTCGACATCCACCTGCGCCCGACGAAATTGAAATCCAAGTTCGGAGTACGGGACTCAATTTTCGAGATGTGCTCAATGTACTAGGCATGTATCCTGGCGACGCCGGTCCATTGGGCGGCGAGTGCTCCGGTATTGTCAGTGCTCTGGGAGCTGAGGTAACTCAATGGAAAATAGGTGACGAAGTTGCAGCGATAGCGGCGGGTTGTTTTAGTGAATACGCCACCACCAAAGCCCTACTCGCGGTCCCAAAGCCGGAGCACTTTAGTTTTGCTGAAGCCTCCTGTGCTCCTATTGCAACATTGACTGCATCCATCGCTTTGAAATATTTTGGAAAGATACAAGCGGGAGATCGAGTACTGATCCATGCGGCGGCTGGGGGTGTGGGACTCGCTGCGGTCCGAATCGCTTTGAGAGCGGGAGCAGAAGTCTATGCAACCGCAGGAAGTGACGAGAAGCGCGAACTGTTGAGATCGCTCGGCGTCAAACACGTTGCCAATTCACGCTCATTAGACTTTTCTGATGAAATACTAAAGGCAACCAACGATTCGGGTATCGATATCCTGCTCAATTCTTTGGCCGGCGAGTTCATCCCACGCAGCCTATCTCTATTAAAGTCCGGTGGTCATTTCATTGAGATTGGCAAAATTGGGACATGGGGTGAACAACAAGTAAACGAGTCCTATCCTGGTGTCGCGTACTCACAATTCGATCTCGCCGAGTGGGCAGAACGTGATCCACATTTTGTTGGAGAATGTCTACGGCAAGAAATGGCGAGCCACTGTGAAGCGGATGACCGTCCAAAGACGACTAGCTTTCCCATAATTCACGTGCGCGATGCATTCCGTCACATGTCGCAAGGAAGGCATATCGGGAAGATTGCTGTCACGCAAATGGATGCTAGGGTTAGCTCTTCTTCCTTGTTCGAAAGCAATGCAACCTATGTCGTCACGGGCGGCTTCGGAGCGATTGGCAAACAACTTGTTCCATGGATGCTCTCGCATGGCGCTGAGCACATTGATCTTTTGATGCACCGAGAGGTTGACCAAGCCGAACGCGACTTGCTGGCATCATGGAACTCCCCTGCAACGCGTGTCTCGTATCATCTCATCGACGCGACAGATTTGTTAGACATACAATCGTGGTTGCAAGGGCAGCGTCAGGAGCAACACCCAATTCGTGGTTTTTTTCATCTAGCAGGCGTTTTGCGAGACGGCATGGCAACAGCTGCGTCTTGGACAGATTTTCAAGACGTACTTGAAGCAAAAAGTTGGAGCGCTTGGAATTTGCATGTAGCTTTACGATCGCAAGACTTGCAATACTTCGTGGTTTTTTCATCGATTGCATCGTTATTCGGTTCGCCTGGGCAAGCCAACTATGCGGCTGCCAACGGCTTTCTCGATGGACTTATCAGCCTGCGTCAATCGCAAGGGCTGCCTGGGTTGAGCATCCATTGGGGACCTTGGGCAGGTGATGGAATGGCGTCAAAGTTCCATGATCGAGGGAAACAGTTGGGTATTCACGGACTGGATCCCAGTGATGCGTTCGAGGAGCTGGAACTGCTGCTACGATCGGGACTTACTCAAGCGGCTGTTGTCGAACTGGACATAGCCAAATTCACCCAGACAATGGGACTAAAACTCTCGCCAAGTTTAGTCTTGTCGATGCAAGCACAATCGCAACCAAGCTTTGCCCCGGGGAAATCGTCCAGTCTGCATGGCTGGAAAGAACGTATTCGAACCTCAGCCCCATCTTCGCGCTTTCAGGTTGTGTCGGAGTTTCTACAAAGTACAACTCAGGAGGTCCTGGGAATACCGGAAACAACGCAGTTGGATCTACGACAGCCGTTGCGAGAACTTGGCCTCGATTCGCTAATGGCCGTCGAAATGAGAAACTTGCTTACCGAGGTAACATTACTATCGCTGGATGCCACAGTTCTGTTCGATCATCCGACGATCGAAGCCCTCTCGCAACACTTGGCGGATCGACTCAACGTAGAATCGTTCCCAAGAGCGAGTGAATTGTCAAACCTTGACACTTCCCAATCGGCTACCACAAGTGTAGATGATATAGCCGCCGAGCTAGCCAAAGAACTGGCGGAACTGCGAATGGATGGAAATTCATCAACATGAATGACACTGATTATCGCGAACTACTTGGAAACGCGTTGCGTGAAATTAAACGCCTACGTTCAGAACGTGAGACATTCGTCCAAAATCATTCTGAACCTATCGCAATCGTAGGAATGGCGTGCCGTTTTCCAGGCGCCCCTACCCCCGAGCAATTCTGGGAGATGTCAATTAATGGAAAGGATCGCATAACTACAATCCCCAAGGATCGTTGGGATCCGCACGAGTACTATGATCCGATTCCAGGCAAGGTTGGAAAAATCGTCACGACTCAAGGGGGTTTTATTGATAATGTGCGCAGTTTTGATGCTGAGTTCTTCGGAATCTCCCCCAAAGAAGCTCGGAGTATGGACCCTCAACAGCGATTGCTGTTGGAACTCACATGGGAAGCACTCGAGCGGTCGGCTATAGCTCCCGATTCACTCTACGGAAAACGGACAGGCGTCTTTCTTGGTCTATCAAATCTGGAATATGCGAGCTTGATTCGGCAGACGGGAGATATTAGCTGCATCGACAGTCATTTCGGAACTGGGAACTCAGCCAGTATCGCAGCGGGACGAGTCGCTTATGTCTTTGGGTTCAATGGACCTACAATGACTATCGACACGGCCTGCTCGTCCTCATTGGTAAGCATCCACCTTGCCACTGCGAGTTTGCGAAGGCGAGAATGCACAGCGGCCATTGCGGGTGGCATCAATCTCTTGCTTTTACCTGAGACGTTCGTTCATTTCTCCAGTGCACGGATGCTGGCAAACGATGGTCGCTGCAAACCCTTTTCTGCCCAAGCGAATGGCTATGGTCGCGCCGAAGGCTGCGGAATTGTAGTCCTTAAGCGCCTTAGCGACGCCGTGCGTGATCGAGATCCCATTGAGGCACTTATTGTCGGCACTGCTATTAACCACGATGGTCGCAGTGCCGGATTGACGGCTCCGAACGGACCAGCACAAGAAGCCGTAATTCAGTCGGCTCTTGAGGATGCTCGGCTGAAGGCGAGTGATATTTCTCTGATCGAGGCACATGGTACAGGCACACCATTGGGTGATCCCATCGAGGCCGGCGCCATAGCGCGTGTCTACGGACAAGGTCGAACCGAAGCGAATCCTGTTTATGTTGCTACCGTCAAGGCAAATATTGGGCATGCCGAATCGGCTGCTGGAGTAGCCGGATTAATTCATGCCTGCAAATGCTTACAGCATCGCCAGATTCCGCCCCTTCTGCATATGGACGAAGTCAGTCCGCATATCCCCTGGAAGTCGCTCCGCTTTACAAAACATAAGATTGATTTGCCGCTGGCGGATCCGCCTTTGCGAGCTGGTATAAGCTCTTTTGGTTTCAGCGGTACTAATGCCCATATTATCATTCAAGAGCATCGTAATTCTGCTGCAACCGAAACGCCTCCGCCTGCCACCTGGGGAACACATTCCTATCCAGCTGACCGTACTTTTGTCCTTAGTGCCAAAACGCCTAGTGCCTTGAATCAACAAGTCATTCAGTGGATCGAATGGCTTGGCTCTCACGCTAATTCCCCGATGGATAGTGTTTGTTATACCCTGCAAGTCGGTCGAACTCATTTTGGCCGGCGCATCGCGTTCCAATCAAACGATGGTTCCGCAACTGCACAGCGTTTGAAGGATTGGCTAGCGAATAAGCCACATCCCATAAACTGTTGCAATGAACTCACCACAGCATTTTTGAACGGTGAAGTAGTCGATTGGCTGAGCCTCCCAAGATCTCCCAGCGCTCGGCGACTCTGTTTACCAACTTATGCATTCGCACAACAAGAATTTTGGGTGTCTGAGACTGGCAATGCCGGCGAGACCGAATGTCCTGTCGAAGCAACTGTACTGGCGGAAGACACATTAACACTTACAGATCGAGACTATGAGGATCTTAAAGATCACCTAGTCTTTGGGGCAAGTGTCATGCCGGCGGTAGCGTGGCTCGAATTCACCAAGCGCTTCGCCCTGCTCTTCTATGGATCAGCATTTCAGCTACGATCCATCGCCTTCTCCAAAATGCTAATACTGAATCGCGACAAGCCAATTACGATCGACCGCGTACTATCCGGCGTGAGTAAAAGCGATTGCGAATTCATGCTTGGAGTTAGCAAGCAAACAGCTAGCAATGGCAATCCTCCCAATACGCGCCACGTGTCAGGCACGATTTCTTCGAATCAGAACATTCAATGGTTAGGTGGTGAATTGAGTCAGCATCGTGCCGAGTGTATTCTGGAATCCGATGTGCAATCCGTGTATCAACAATTCGAAGGGATTGGACTTCAATACGGTCCTGAGTTCCGCCAGTTGAGCCAACTTTGGACAGGTGCTAACGCGGCGTTGGGAAGACTTTGCTCAAGCTCTAACGAGTTAGACGCAGATGCTGCAAATCGGTTCGGTCAAATGGATAGCGCATTGCAAGTTGTTGCAGGAGCGGCTAAGTCGAACAAGTTCGAGGCGCAGGATGCAACTGCGTTCATTCCAGTAGAAATAGCTTCTGTACAATGGTTCGACCATGATGCAATACCGGGATGGAGCCTAGCTACTGTCCGAGAGTCCAGTTCAAATTTTGCAATCGAAGCTGATCTCTTTGTTTGGAGCGATCAGCAGCAACCGATACTCCAAATGCTCGGTGTAAAGTTCGAGGGATTTTCATTCGCGAGCAAAGTACCCAACAAATTGCCCCAGGTTATTCAATCTTCGCACCCGATAGAACAGGACTCCTCGCGGCTTACCGCTGAGAAACTGATGGCAATGCCGGGTACGCTGCGTTCCGAAATCCTTCGAGAACATTTGCGAAGACAACTTGCGGAAGAACTAGAAATCGATGTGGAAAAATTACTTCCTGATCGACCTTTGGTAGAACTAGGTCTCGATTCACTAATGGTATTCCGCATGGGGATAAAAATGGAGTCTGAGTTTGGATTTGGCATGGATTCGCAGGCATTCATTCAAGGTATCAGTCTGCAAAAGTTGACTGATTCTTTGCTTTGGAAGTTGGAGGATCTTCACACAAAAGGCGAAAGTAACTTCGGCCAACATGAGGACCAACAATCATGAATGCATATTTGAATGGCTGGGGTGCGTACCTTCCAAACGAAGGCGTGTCGAACGATGAAATTGAAGACGTTCTCGGAGCAGTTGGTGGACGCGCTTCACGGATGAAAGATGTGATACTCGCTCGCAACGGAATTCAAACACGGTACTACGGCATTGATCGCAAGACTGGATTCGCTTCGCACACGAACGCTCAATTGACGGCGTCTGCCATCGAGTCCTTGATGAATCGGCATGGAATTCAAAAAGAGCAAGTGGGACTTTTGGCTTGTGGAACTTCTTCGCCCGATCAGTGGATTCCAAATCATGCGGCTATGGTCCAAGGTGTGCTAGGACTGCCAGCATGTGAAATAGCCAGTACGTCCGGCGTCTGCTGTTCGGGCATGACCGCTTTAAAATACGCATGCAATGCAGTTTCTGCTGACTCAAATCTCAATGCCATTGTAGCTGGTTCAGAGCTTGCGTCGGGGTCTCTCAAAGCGGCGCACTTCCGTTATCAGTTAGAAGCGCGAGCGGACCATAATCCTTATCTCAGCTTTGAGAACGAATTCCTCCGATGGATGTTATCGGACGGCGCGGGTGCCGTGTTAGTTCAATCTCAACCTCACACCACCGCACTTTCGCTTCGAGTCGAGTGGATCGACATCGTGTCCTTCGCGGGAGAACTTGAACCATGCATGTACGCCGGTGCGATCAAACGCCCTGACGGATCGTTGGAAGGCTGGCGCGACGCTATCGATTCCAATACAATGTTGCGGCTTGGATACCTGAACCTCTCTCAAGATGCGCGCGTCCTGGAACGCACGGTCATTCCCGTCGCCTTTCGTAAATCTTTGGAGCGCATAATTCACAAGTATGGAGTCCCAGCATCGCAAATTGACTGGCTTCTGCCGCACATGTCTAGCGAGTTCTTTCGGCAACCTATCGCTGATACGCTGCGCGATCTCGACTTCGACGTTCCCCAGGAGCGCTGGTTTACCAACTTGGCTACTAAAGGTAATACAGGCTCCGCGTCGATATTTATTATGTTAGAAGAATTGGCTCTATCTGGCAGACTAAAATCAGGAGAGCACATTGTCTGCGTTGTACCTGAAAGCGCACGCTTCACTTTTGCATACATGTATCTAACGGTAATGTGACGAACTCGAATGCTAATCGTTGTGAGACGTCGAACATTGCAACTAGCTCAGATGCAGCACCCACCACACGCTTGCTTTTCGGCGTGAGCTGGTCCGCATTTCCGATCTGATGTCCCATTGAAATTTGTCACAAAGCAAACAATGGATCGATTATCGTTCGTTTGGCTCATGCTGACATTCGTGCTATTTGTTGCCGTCAGCGGATATTCGTTGAAACAGTCACCCTTGCAGAAGGGACTGTGCGCCATCGATCCAGACTGGTGTGCCCGTGATGTGACTGGCGGCATTGCTGGCCAGGAATACTGCCAACTGGGCGACTTGTTCTGGGTCGCCCATTTCTCCTTTGGTAAGAGGGATCTTGCCTTCGGGATATTCAACGTGATAGTCAATGTGATCAAGGTTTTCACGCTCGGTCTTCTCGTGAATGTTACTCTTGATGCCACCGGGACAAATTACATTCACACGAATTTTTGAAGGTGCCAACTCCAACGCCAACATCTTACCTAACGCGAGCTGACCTGCTTTGCTAGCCGCATAGGCTGAAGCGCCTTCGTTGCTGAACATCCGCGTTCCATTGACAGACGAAACAATCACGATGCTGCCGCCGCCGCTTTTCTTCAGAAACGGCACTGCGTGATGGATGGTCAGATAAGTGCCAGTCAGGTTCACGTCAATCGTGTCACGCCAATCGTCTGGAGTGAGATCCTCAATCGGTGCCCAAGTCCCATTCGTTCCCGCATTGGCGCAGACAAAATCCAGCCGCTGCCAAGTGTCAACGATCTGCTCGACGGCGGACTGTATCTGATCAGACCTGCTAACATCTGCACTGATCGCAATTGCCTCACCGCCGCGCTGTTTGATTGCGTTGACCACATCGTTCAAAGGCGACAGATCGCGGCCATTTACGGCAACTTTCGCACCGCAGTCCGCTGCCAGCAGCGCGATCGCCCGACCGATTCCTTCTCCGCCGCCAGTGATCCAGGCCACTTTATCTTTGAGTGTAATGTTCATTTTTTAAACCTGCTGATGGTCCAAACTGCCTGCCGGTTATGCCCTAAGCGATTTTCGTATTCAAACTTACTGACTTGTTCACTCTATCCATCGAATCCGCTTGAGCGTCCGCTGTTGCTGATTTGGCAGCGTCAGGAAGTCGCCGAACCGCTCCGCCAGTTGGTACACACAATACCGCAGCCGGAGCCATTTCGTTGTTATGTCAATGAAGCAGTCGTCCTGACTAGCAATGTGCGACCGCAAATTTGACAAGACGTGTTGAACTGAACGGGGGGAATCTCAGCGACTCCTCGTAAACCACATCGATAACACCTCGATTTCATTCACGACTCGATGAATACCATCGACATGCCGAATTACCTCTTGAGCCATTTGCTTCAGGAAGAAGGATGGCAACTCGCCTGACAGTCTCGCCGTAGATCCATTGATCTCGCAAGTTACACCGCGCAGTGGACTGCGACCGGTATCACGGAGTTGTTGGTGTGCGGCGTGTTCCAACGGGTTTAAATCGCGCTCCGGTGTCGAGGTTGATTGGTGTCGTCGAGGCGCAACCGAGCGTTCGAGAGTAGCCAAATTCATGGGGCAAAGTTCTTCCGTTCTTTATCTGGGGCAATAAGAGACGAGTCGCGTCCTGGTTAGTTTCGCATTTGTTCAATGGCCGACAATCAGCGAAACCCGATTCTAGCGATGGGGGAATGTCCCAGGCGCGGTTTCAACGGGATAGGAGATAGTGTTTCGCAGACACATCAGCGCGCCGCACGCTACCTGGCAGATGTATTGAACGATGCGACAACCGACAATCTTCATTTTTTGCGCAAACGGGTGAAATATCACCGTTGTAGCTTTCTTGATCGGGGATTATTGATTGGCATCTCGTTTGCCCCCGTGTGTTCGCTTGGCGGTCGAGTAAAAAAATCGCAAAGCAAACCTTAGGAGGTGACCAAATGGGACTTTTTACGAGTACCAAGTTCAATCCGCTAGAGTGCTTGCTCGTTGAACAGTTCTCGGGTTTGACTCCAGGATTGGTACGACACTGAGACCAGGTTGGTCGATGCGCTGTCAAAGATGTTGTTGTCGCTGGCGACTGATGTATTAGTAACTTATTGAATTGACGGGGAATTGACATGACTCAGGACCATGGACCGTCCATCAAGGACGATGAGCGATACGAAGCGTTGCGGGACGAAGGAATGAGCAAGGAGAAAGCAGCGAGGATCGCAAATACTGACCCCCACGTCGCCGGCCAGCGAGGTGGAAAGGCGGCGAAGTACGAAGATCAGACCAAACAGCAGCTTTATCAAAAGGCTAAGGATGTCGGCATCGAGGGCCGATCGTCGATGTCGAAAGACGAACTGATCAAAGCGCTGCGAAACCACTGACCCTTTTTTGGAGTAGATTGAAATGCCCGTTCAAATGATTAAAGCCATTCAGTGTGATACATTCCGCTGTGAAGAATGTGGTATGGAACTGACAATCACAAAAGGTTGCAGTTGTGATGATAATAAGTCCGAACTGAAGTGACGTGAGGATCGACGCCAACGTCGAGCCGAAAGCTACAGTAACCACCAAATAGAACGCATTCATTTTCGAGAGCGTTCGTTTACCGCTCACACGCAACAGTAAGATGAGTAAAAAGTACGATGACGTACCTAAAACCAGCGTCCGAACGATCGGCGCCCAACCATCGAAAATCATGCTCCAATCGATGTCGTTCATTGAGGATTTCTCTCCATCTGCAAGAGCCTCCAATTCGCGTATCACCACGATTCGGTTTAACGAATGTCTTGGATGCTCGTTCGTAAGTGTACCAGTTAGAAAGTCGTTTGATCGCGAAACGGTAAAACGTCATAGGATTGTTGACCCGGCGAGCCAATGGACTTGCTGCCTCTATGCCGACTGAGAGGAATCCGATTTTTTCAACAGGTCGCGCAAAACTCGTGAATGGTAATTTAACTCGCGTGCTTGGTCAGCAAATGAATCGCCACTGTAGGTGCGACCCAAATTGCTGTGTTCCTTGGCAAGACGCTCAAGCATGCGAATACGACTTTCGAGGTTCTGCAGTGCCACCCATAACGCTCGCTCGGTTGCTTCGGCCAATTCTTCTTGGAGAGCACGAGCAGTAAACGCATGACCGGTATGGCAACGATATCTCTCGTGCGGCTCGGAATCGATTCGCCACAACGGACCATTGCACTCTGGGCAAACAAATCCTGATAGATTTCCGATGGCCTCCGTATCCGGCCGGTCACCCGATTCAGCTTCGGCCATTAACGCTTCTCGCAGGAGATCATTGGGCGGAGAAACCAATTGTTCAGAAGCCTCGTTTGTTAACCGCTGAAGTAAGTTGGGCATGGCATCGAGGTTGGTCAGGTGGTCAACGTCGACATAGGCAACCGCGTTTTTGGGCATTTCGCTAAATAATGCATCATCTGGATGTTGAACGACAGCAATTCCTCCACATCTTTTGATTGCAAGTAAGCCAGCGGTTCCATCGTCGAGTAGGCCCGATAAGACTACACCAATGACACGAGTTGTATGAAAAACGGCCGCCGATCGGAAAAGCGTGTCTATTGCGGGGCGCGATCGATTCTCGCGTGGACCGTGCGTCACTCGGATCGTAGTCTGCGAAACGAGTAAGTGATGATCCGGTGGAGCAAGATAGATGTGTCCCGGACTAAATGTCTCGCGATCCTTGGCAAGAACGACGGGCAGTGGGCCAGCTTGATCTAAAATTCGATCTAAATTCAGGGCCGAAGTTCGCCCGATGTGCTGAACCACGAAAATCGACGCATTCAAATCAGCTGCAATACGCCCAAACAGCCTGGCCAGCGATTCGATCCCTCCCGCCGATGCGCCTATCACAACGATATTTCGAGTGTCCAACAAAATTACCTCCGCATAAGTAAAAACGCAGTTGCTGTGGTTATTGGATCGCGTTCATAACGCCTGCCTCCAAAAACTCGACACCATAACTTCAAGTACTGCGGTTCAAATTAAAGCTGCAATTTCCAAGCCTTTTAGGCTACGGCTACATCGCGATTTTCGTTGTGGGTAGCGAGTGACCTCATTTTGAGGTCCAACTTGCGTGGTTTTTTGATGGTTGACTGCTATCTGGTTCGCCGATATAGTTTCCTAGGAAACTAATGGAGACAGAATGACCGCGAAGAAACTAAGCACACTGGAAGATCATGCGGGATACTGGCTTCGTTACGTCTCGAACCATGTATCGCAGGCCTTCGCGCGGAAGGTCGAGGCTCATGGCGTCACCGTTGCGGAGTGGGTCATCCTGCGGCAGATGTTTGGCGCGGGGAAAGCCAATCCGAGTCAGCTGGCAGATACTGTGGGCTTGACGCGAGGCGCTGTTTCTAAGCTAGTCGAGCGGCTGTGCAGAAAGCAACTGGCCGTGCGTTCGTCGTCAGATGGCGACCGGCGTTACCAGACTATCGAACTCACGGCGGCGGGAAAGCGGCTTGTACCAGTCTTGGCTCAGCTTGCTGACGAGAATGATCGCGAATTCTTCGGGCATCTGAAGCCGGAAGCGATAACCAGCCTGGTGGGCTTGCTCCAGGACATCGTCCGTCGGCACGAATGGAAAGACGTGCCTGTTGTTTAACCAGATCTCACGAAGCACAAAGGAGAAGCCATGGACGCGGAACGTACGAAGATTATTCAAGCATGCGCGCTAGGCGCTCTGACCGGCGAGGGTACCTTTCCCGAAATCGTCGGCAGGCTCACCCACATCGGTGTGGAACGCTACCATGCCGACTATAGCCGTGAGGAACTCACCTACTACTTGTCTGATGGCGACTCATTGGTTGTCGACGCGCCACATTCATCTCGCGCAACGGCTGCCATATTTTCAGCATCAGATGTGGAAGCTGCCGTTCGCCAGAGTCAACGGAACGAACATACCTACCTGGAGTTCATCCACAAGACGATGGCCGCTGGTTGCGTGGGCTATTTCGTGCAGATCACGGGCCGGCGCGTCATTTATTTCGGACGCAACGGGGAATCGCACGTGGAGCATTTCCCGACGCTGCCAGTCAACGAGTCCCTAACGTGAATGCTATCCCATTGCAGCATCATCGGCATCCTCCAACTTCCGCCGCAACGAGTTGCGGCGGCTTGCAAGACATCGACGGCACCCGACTCTAGCATGCGGCGCGAATAGCTGGGTTGAAACCCTATTCGCCCGCCGTGATTTCAACGTCGGGAACGTTTGCAGCGCGAATGAGTTTGAGTCTCCCTCCAGGTCATCGGATGAGACCGTGCCGAATTCCCTCCTCGACCCAACCGCTGGTTTGCTCACGCTCCGTTGGAATCGTGAAGGTGGAGACGCGGCATTCCTAGATCGGTGTAACCATTGACTAAACACCCAAGATTCGCCCGATCGCGCCAGTGCAGATTTTAAGAACGAACTGGCTGATAGTCAGTCCGCGCAAGCTTCGGCCATTTCGTGTCAGCAGCACGTCGCCCATAAACAAGATGCGAGAATTGACCCACTGAAGTTGCGCCACAGCCCTCTCTATTATTCGGCGTCCAGTACTTTCGAGTTGCTGCGGCATCGAGAAACGACCTATTTAACCACATCGCTCCATAACCACGGGCCCGAAAACCGAAAACCAAATCTCTGAATGCCCCGACGTTTACAGACGGCTTTCAAAAGCGCGAGAGTCTTCGCAAATTTCTCCGATCCAACGATTTGATTAGCTGAAGTTCACCGTAAGAGTTTAATTCGTTGAGATCTGGAACAATAAAATAATCTGACCCTTCGGCTTCCCCATTCCGGCGGTTAAGGAAGTTGATAACGACCAGAGCGTCAATAGGGGTTATTTTGTTATCGCGATTTGTGTCAAGCAACCCAAACGAAGGCTTGTTGTCGGGAGGGACGATACCCACACCATAGCGATTCAAATAGTTAATAACTACAATCGCATCAATCGGAGCGACAATTCCATTCGCATTGGTGTCAAAGCTGTTCGACTGATTGTTCCAGGGGGAGTCGGGCCTATAAACTTGTATCAAAAGACTCGTAATTGCCATCTCTCCCAATAGATCTTCTGCGATAACCTCGATCAGGACATCTCCCACGTCTATCGAGTCCGGGGTGCCGGTCAGTCGCAATGAACTTGCATCGAAGGAAATCCAATGAGGAACTGCTGCGCCATCGGGAGTACGAATCGAGAGACGCAGCACATCATTTGCGTCGGAATCGTAAAAGGTCTCCGGGGGAATTACGAAGGAGAAAGGACTCCAAATCGCAGCAACCTGCTTACTGATTGCATGCTTAACCAAAGGTGGTTCATTGATGTCTATAAGTGTGACAGAAATTGCCATTGAAGCAGACAGACTTGGTGCACCGCTGTCAGTAACATTAACTGTCAAGCTATATTCAGATCGGGCCTCATAGTCGAGAATGGCCGACGATTTCACAGCCAACTTTCCTGTAATCGAATCGACTTCAAATAAACTCTCGTCCTCACCCATCAAAGAGAACTTCAGGGCTTGCCCTGCGTCCTGATCGCTTGCGGTCAATATACCTACCTGAGCGCCACCTAGGGAGTTCTCGGCGATTGCAAACAAATCGTTTGAGGTTAAGAGAGGTGTTTCATTGACATCCGATAACTTTACGGTCACTGAAGTTGACACAGTCGAGGACACTGCATGACTATCGGAGACTATTACCAAAAAAACAAACTCCGCATTCGACTCGAAATCAAGTTTGGCTGCCGCCGCTACCTTCAGTTGACCCGTTACTGAGTCGCCGATAGAGTGCCGAGTTGGGCGGTTATCGATGCGGAACCCGATGTGAGTGGCGAGATGTAGCCATTTGAATCTATCGTTAACACGCTACCATCACTAGATGACCAGTTTGCTTGTGACGTAACGTCGTACCGAACTCCGGCATCATCAAGTGCAATTGCTTTTGCACTTGAGGGGACTCCAGCCTCTACGAGCGATGGTGCCTCTACCGACAATTCATTGATCTTTAGACCAGCTCGGAAATCCGATGCAATTTCGCTGCGGCTGCTAACCCGCGACGAGATTTGAAATTCGTCGAACATTGAGAAACTAGGGACCGCTCCATCATATTCTGATCCAATCACTAGATTCTCCCGCGAAAACTCTGAGATGGAAGGAAAGAGGTTACTGTCCACCAATTTCCCATCTACAAATAATTCAATCGTCTGGCTGCTGTTACTCCAAGTTGCAGCAACGTGATGGAATTCGTCTGCATTCCAGGAATTAACATTATGTGCAACGCCGCTCTCAAAATTGACTTCTGTCGTCGGAGTCGCGGGATTGTCGCCCCACGCTATAAATCGCAGATTGTTCGCGCCATCAATTGAGAACAGCAAAGAATTATTGAAAACGTTACCCGCTTGAAAGAAATAAGATGTCTCCTGGTGTGGGCTCCAGCTTGGCTTCAGCCAAAACTGAACCGTGCCTTCATCCGTGAGAATATTGTTATCTGTTTCGTATTTTACGCGACCACCTGCGGCAAGATTTAAACCCTGTGCAACTTTTCCTTCGGCAAAAGCGATTTCGTTCGTTGCAGTTGGTATTTCGCCATTCGCACCAATTAGTGTGTGTTCAAAATTGAGAGTCAGCAGATCCTCGGTACCGCTCGATAAAGGGACGCCGTTAACGTCTCGAAATTGAAACGCGCCAACGATGCTTGCATCAACATAATTCCCCTGCACATCGGCAACTTCACTGGACAGCAGCCCGATCTGATATTTGCCCGCATCCGCTTGATCCCAATTGCCTCCTGGTGCATCTATTTCGTATGTGGCAACGGTGTAGTTTGATGTTAGTTCGCTATTTGTTCTTACAAGTCTTGCTACGGAGCGGTAGCCATTTGGGCCCGTAACTTCGGCATCGCCATCGTCGATAGAATTCAGCTGCGCCGCAATGGCGCCGCTATAGCTGATTGAGAATTGATAGGTAGTGTCGCCGGAGTTAAATACGTCAAGAGCTATCGCGTTTGCAACAAGAGGAATTGGTCTACCGTCGTGAGTGTAGTTGTTGAAATCAAAAACATATTTCCACCAGTTATTTTGCTTTCCATCAGCATTCGTACCGTTGGCTCTGGGCAAGTGAGAAAAATACCAGTTTTGGTAATCGCGTTCGTAATCGACATTGCTGCCATGCGCCCAGCTCTCTCGACTAATCTGCGTAGTTTCCCCAGTTAGATTTGGGTAGTTCAAATAATCGTCGGCCCAGCTTGAGACAATGCGAGTATTAAAAGTGTCGTAATCGGATGACGCATTGGCTGGCCAATGAGTGGTACCTACTCCTGCGAGACCATTGGACTGTGCATAATTGGCACTGAACCGTTCCCAGTTGTTTTCTGGATTTGCTAAATCCCAACCGCCATATATGCGATTTAAGGTGGCTTCTGTCCGATGGCCAAGCGTGTGCAAATTCATGGAACGCTCGTAATTAAATCCCATGGATGCGAACGCACGCTGCGTGGGTATTTGAGGAAAAGTCGGGCCATTAATAAAAAATGCCCCGGGTCCTGACATCCACGATTCTCCTATGGGACCGGCGATCATAAAGTGATCACCAAAATACCAGACTTCGTCCACTTCACCGCTATCCACCAAGCTGGCAATGCCTTGCTCAGCCACTATCCGCGGAACATCAATCTGACCATTGTGCCAGCCACTATCGCTTCTCCTGTTTATTACACACTGCTCCGGATCATACACAAAGCCATCCGTAAAGGTTGGAAAAGAATTCAAATCTCGCCATTGAACAATGTCGATATTGACCATGCTTCCTGAAGTTTGCTCGATATAGAATTCATATTCTGACGCCAACTTGCGAGGATCATGCCAATTAAATACCTGCCATAGCTTTTGGTTGTTTTCACTTGGAATTCGTGGTTCATAATTCAATACCATGACGCGAACACTTTGCGGTTCGTTGCTCGTATCGAACGTCACGGGGTTAAGGTATTGGATCGAGGAAATGAGGTCCTTGGAATCGGTTGCCGCCGAGTTATTTCCCAACCCTCCTTCGATAATATCTTCTTCACCGTCGCGCACCAAGAATTCATCGTTTCCACTTCCGCCTGTTAGATGGTCCGCCCCGGCCCCACCATCAATGATTGAGTCGAGTGAGATATCGGGTGATATCGATACGGTATCGTTTCCAGCCAGTGCATTAATGGATATAGGTCCCAGTGGCTTGAAAGGGCCGCTTTGCACGCCATTGAGATTGACAAGAACGTCATAGAATGAGCCTTGATATGCAGTGATGGAAATGGAATCGTTTCCAGTGGTTCCTTGCACCGAAAGGGGAGCTGGTGTCACCGCCATGGCAATACGACATTCGAGCGATTCGAAGGACCTTTTCGTTGATCTATGATTTGGGAAAACCGCTTTGGAGTGACTTCTTTTCTGGCCAAACTCAGTTGCGTTACATCCAAATTGTGGTCCAGCGAAGTTCTTCAATATCTCCGCAAGTCGCTGTTGCAATGCTCGCAACTTATTGCTCGCTAGCTGGACCCTCGCTTTAGTGAAACGCTTACCCATGTTTTTCTTGAGCGGTATGAAGTAGTGCAATTGGAAGATAACGTCATTATTTATAGTGAGTGGGAGTCACAAAATAAACGGCTTCCGCTCCGTTTCCTAGGTTCGTTCGCGTGCGAGGTGTCATTCGTGCTGCATCGCTTTCCGCTGGAGGAGACAGAAGCTAAATCTCGGACGCGTCCGATGACCCGGCTGTTTAGAACCTCGGGTCTTCAAAAGACAATGCCATGATGCCATTCGCACCTGGCCCTTTTTATTCGCTCGACTTGAGTAGCTTCCAGCCCGTTGCATCGGCTGTTAATCCGATATGTCCCTGATGCTGGCGATAAACTTCGTGCATTTCTTCAATGGAATCGAAGAACCCAACAATGTGAGCAGCACTAAAGGACTCGCCCGCTTTGATCGGACGACCATGCACCTCTTCAATCATCACAATGATGCCACCCGGGCGTTGGCTGCACCACGCTTCGTAAACCACGGATGGCTCTAAGGTTAACCCGGCGAGCCAGGGACCTGTTGCGCCGGTCTCCCGATCTCGAGTGTGATAGGCGCGAATGAAATGCTCGGGCTGTTGATTCAGATCGCGGCGATAGCCAAACTTCAAATCGGGCGGAAAGGGTTGAAAGAACTCATTGGCGGGAATTCGCAGTCCCTGTGGTCCGCTGAGGTAGCTTAAATAAATCTCGCTAAAGGTGTCACCTGATTCATGGCGCACGCAACCTGGCGTATCGTTGCGCAAGAAAATTTCGTCCGCATCATTTTTGCTGACAATCTTATCCATCAAGAGAAAATACCGTCTTCCTTTGGGGAATACGATCAATTGCGTCCATTGCGATCCCGGCGTGCGGCCTGGGGCAGCGTATTCAAAGGAGTAATTGGTTTCGATTGCGATGAAATCTTGACCACGCATCACCTTGGGTTGGACCGGTTTCATCCGGTGACAAAGCTGGGGTCCCTCGATCATTCGCTTGCGATGACTGCTGCCATGGGCTAGGCGTGCATATTCTTGCCGTTCGGGATCAGCAGGATTTTCATACCAGGTGTATCGTCCCACACCGTTTCCATCCGGCGCGATCACTGTGTCGCTCCAGGCTTCATTGCTACCAGGTTCCATCAGCCAATCGATCACCATTAAACCGTCGCCAATTTCGCGAAAGCCGGTGGTTTTATCCAAAAACGATCCTTTCTCGATGCCCGTCATCCATTGCTTCGGATTGCGTTTTGGAATGACCGCCTCCAATAAATCGGTGGAGATTTTAATCCGGTCTTCGTCCTCGCTCACTTGCGCCCAGTCAGCGTCGCTGTTCTGCCCGTGTGCAGTTGGAACTGAAAGAAACAGGCTGGGGGCACTGGCAACGGCTAGCGTCATCGCGAGCGTCCTCTTTCCCGTCATTACCGACAACCACAACCGCCGGAGTATTCGCATGCTGTACCTCATTGAAAAAAGGGGGTGACACCAGAGGTGTGAGTCTATCAGCGCCCCAGCGGCGAACCAAGAAATTTATCTCTGCGGTTGGAGCGCTTCTCAATTGGCACCGTTGCGGTACATTTTCACCCTAAACCCTCGGTTACTATCCTGACGAACGCACAAATGGCCAAACGAAAAGCACCTCCCCGACAGAATTCAGCTGCGCAGAAATCGGCAGCGCAAAAGAAGATCACTCTGTTCCCCAAAGCCACCGCGCTGACCATCGGTGGCTCCGATTGTTCCGGTGGCGCGGGTATCCAAGCGGACATCAAGACGTTTCAGCAAGTGGGCGCGTATGGGATGAGCGTCCTGACGTTGATTACCGCTCAGAATACCGTGGGTGTGCAATCGCTACAGATGCTCGATCCGGTCCTGGCGTTGGCCCAGCTCGATTCGGTCCTCGCTGATATCCCACCTCGTGCGGCCAAAACCGGCGCGCTAGGGAGCGTGGCGATGATCAAAGCCATTGCTCAGCGAGCCGAGACATTTTCTTTCCCGTTGATTGTTGATCCCGTAATGATCAGCAAGCACGGTGCACCGTTACTGCCCGCCGAGGCGATAGACACCCTGCGTCGCAGACTGCTGCCCCGCGCCTATTTGATCACTCCGAATCGTTTCGAAGCAGAGAAGTTAACCGGCACTCCTTTTTCCGTGCTCGATGAAGATGCGGTCGCCAAGACCATCGACGATTTGCAGGAGATGGGGGCCGAGAATGTGCTGTTGAAACTGGGCAGGGTAGGTCAGGAGTTTGTTTGTGTGTTAGGCACCAAGGACCGCAACATTGGCTTTCACACCCATTGGATCGATTCGCCCAACACCCATGGCACTGGCTGTGCGCTTTCGGCCGCGATAACCGCGCGACTAGCAATTGGCTTCGAACTGGAATCGTCCGTCCGTGATTCGATCGATTCTGTCGCCAATGCGGTCCATGCGGGCCAACCCTTGGGGGCAGGACATCGGCCGATCGAATTCCGAGCAATTGCTGCAGCTCAGTGACAGCGTTTGGTGCAGAAGGTGGATGGCACGAATAGCTCAGCCATGCAGTGACTCCAGCATTGGGCGAACTCGCTTGAAGAACTTCAGGCCCTGCAAATCACCATTTTTTCAAGGCCAAGCGTTATTCGGGCTACTTCGTTCGTCTTCAGCGAAGCGACATCGATGTAATTGAGACACTGGCGGCAGACCACTTGGCCGCATATCATGAGTACCTTGACGAGCAAACGAACGAAGCAGCGACTGGCATACCGCCGCCAGTGCAAAGCCAACTGGGAGCAACACATGCGGCTCCATGATCAATCTCATCATGCTCATCGACATAGTGCAACACAAACTTGTGCTCAGATCACAATATCATTTAATACACGACCGCAACTCACCGCATATCACACTAGGCAATCTAATAACATTCTCGCGCAACAATCTCATCGTTGCCATCCGGTCTCACCACTGAGTGATCGACCAAATCAGGGCTCTTTACCCTAGAAGATACAGGCTGCCACTAGCGGACAGCCTGTCAGTGAATGTACCCCCAAAAGAAAATCACTCAGGGTTGTCGTTCGTCCGGAGCGTCCGAATTGGGAGAGTTAGTTATTGTCCTTGAACTGCTACCGCTTTTCTCACCGCCCGTATCTTGCATTGCAATGATTTCGATAAGTTGCCGAAAGTGTAGCTGAGCATTAAGAGTCAAGCTCTTCCATTCTTTGGGATCCATATCTAATAAGTCTGGACATTCATTGAGAGATATCAGCGACTTTACTTCCCCCCTGATCTCAAGTTCGTAAAACATACGCTGATTAAACTCTTTTGCCAAACGACCTGCTTCCTGATCCCATTTTTTATGAACGGGGTGAGTAATGACATCACCAAAGCCCGGGATTTCGATGCAGTTTTTCGGGAACTCTCTTCGCAATTTGGATGCAAACTCGGAATTCACCCCTGGGAATACCAAAGCAAAATCGGCCATAGTCAGAAAAAGACACTTCTTCTGCTCTTTTAGCGTTAGCATTATACTGTCGATGCTGATGGTCTTAAGTAAGTCCAACGCCTCAGATTCGTCGCCCTTCTCAAGAAAACTGTTACACTCGTCAAATATTGAACTAAGTTCATTCTGCGCCGACACATTTGGATTCGGACGCTGACGAAACCGGACCTTCACTCGCTGATTGAAGACGTGAAACGTAACGAAACAGATGCTGCGACAGGAGCGGTCGCGTTTGTGACTGCGGAGAGCTTTGGGATCTGGCACAACCGGGCTCGCGCAAACCTCTGTCGGTACTTCAAGAATCACCCGCCTGCTGACGATCAATGCAGATCAATGGTTGACGCAATCGTAAATCGCCTGATTGATGGTCGATTCTACGAGCAATTCAAAGATCAACTATCGATGGCAATACGGTTTGCTCCTGATCGAATGGCGGAAGCTGCGACTGTGGCATCCAGTTCCGAGAAAGAGTACATTCGCAGGTACGCAGCTTGGGTGCGTCATGTCTTGGATTCGCAGGCCACGGACCCAAACCGCGGGTAAGCATCGCATGCACGTGCGGACTGGAAATAGTTTGAAGACGAGCGGGTGTGACTCCCGCCTGGGTAGCTGCTAGCCACAGGCCCGGTATCGAGTGTTGCAGCTTGCGTATAAGGCGTATCGCCGAAGTCGCCGGTTGAAACGCACACAGAAAGGTAGCGAGGATGAAAGGTAATGGGGTAACGCCCTGCTCTGAACGGCAATGAGCTCTACCATGGCCTTTCCAGCAACGTGGTCCGTTTTGGTGTAACGTCTCCAAACGGTTACGTGCCCTACCCGTTACGTGTCCTACCCGTTACGTGCAGCGCCGATCATCAGCTTACTTTTCAGAACGCCATAAGCTGGGGTCGTCATCTACGCCGACTTCAGCCCAACACTCACAGATGTCTCCAAGCTGTTTGGGGCGGGAGAATCGGCATTGACAAACATTACAGTACCACTTGGGATCGAATACCTCTGATCCTTGGAGGGATTCCCATAGATTCACGTTCTGGCGAATCAAATGCGGTGCCCGCTTTTCCACGAACAGAATGGCCGCATCGCGAGTAACTTTCCATTCGTGGTCCGTCGTGCCGGCAATCCGTTCAATGACGCTGATGATTAAATTCAGCGTCTCTGAACTTCTCTCCTGCAATTTTGAAATTATATAAAAAGCGCGTCGGCAGGATGCCGGGGGGATGTTTGGTGTTTGAGCAATGACGCTGCGGAGGAACTCGAGTTGCTTCAGGCCAGCGGCGCGTTTTTCCGGAGTTTCAAAGCTGCATAAGTTAAGCCAGTAGATGATCCGAGGCTGGAGCAGTTCGGCAAGGCATAGCTGCACAGCTGGGTAAGCGCTGAACAAGGCTTCAATTGCTGCGACACTTCCGATTTTGTTCAGAGCGCATGCGCAATCTTCGCCGCGCTGGAATTCATTCGTCGTCTTAATCAACATGCATAGATGATCGATCATTCGATGAAAATCTGGTATTGCATTGCGTGCTTCGTTTGCGGGCACGCTTCCTGACGGACGAAGATCAACCGCAACGACCTGCTGCGACCGCTGTAGAGTCACGTGCGGATGACATTCCAAAGGGAATTGCAGAAAACTGTACTTCCCGAATTCGAAAGTCTGCACTTCCGACGGATCGCAGGTAAATTCGAGTCGCAAAAACTCTCCCCTGCCGACTTCAACCGAAACACCAAACGGTTCAATCCAGACAAGTTTTGCTTCTGTGAGTTCGTTTATTTTTTCGATGAATTTTGTCATGGTCGAAGTCCTCCCCTCTAGCATTGCAGCTCCGGCGGGAGAAGTCAAAGCACTGTCACGGTCAAACTTGTTTTTTGAGTTGCGCGTGAAAAGCCGTCAAGATTCCAAACTCGAGGGTTTCCTTTCGATGGCTCTGGATGGGAGTGTTTACCACGCACGATCCGTAGCAAATTTGCCGCCAACGCTTTCCGTAAAACTATTCTCAGCACCTGCCAAAGTAGCTCGATTGGTAACGAACCAGATTCTTCGCTTTCCGTCCGACTTAACTTCACTGAGCGGCCGCCACCAGCGACGAGCAACCGTCTGCGTGTCGGTTTCTGCTAGCCCAGCTTCCGCAGTTGCATCTGAATTTGAATTTGCCGAAACCGGCGTGCGTAAGAACTCCCCTGGAATCTCAACGCTTTTTAGCTTCGCCACCCAATTGCTTAGACGCAACGCGAACAATCCCCGAGCGTTCAACCATGCTATTAGACGTTGTGGTCTCAGCGACTTTAATATCATGACGAGTTTGCTCTGTAATGGCAACTTCCGAAAGTAGCGTTGGTCTAACAAAAACAATGCGACCTTTGATCGAAAGAATGAATTCGTAGCTGATTCGATGAGTTCCTCGATCAAGCTTCAAGGTTGTATACGGTTTTGCAACGGAGCCACGTTTCAGCACCGAATTGGCATCGCGAACGAGCACATCGCGAACCAGAACTCCGTTACCTGAATTGCCACGCCAGAGGCGTGACAACTTCGTTGTGTTCGCCGGAGAGGAGATATCCTTTGACTGAGAGCTCGATCTCCGTTTCCATTTTCCGCGAACAGCACCGAAAAATCGAGACGATCACCTGGTGGACCGGCAGAACCATCACCATCTCCAGTTTTCCAAAACGATGATTAATGACAGTTTGCGATATGCTAAGCCACGACGGCATTGAAAAACGTTACATTGTTGGAAGAAAGCGTTAAAAGGAGCCGCCCCCTCGCTGAACGAGAATGAGGCGGTTGTCGTCGTTCGCTATTAAAAAATGCTCAGTTAAAAAACTGCACTTTAGGGAAATGGATCAAAGGCTCCTCGCAATCAGACCGCGAGGGCGAGGAGCCTCTCGAATCGGTCTTGGATTATTGATTGATCGGTGGCGGTTTGCAGATCGTTCAAAAATACTTCGCTCAGCATTTTAC
>JBGTBJ010000174.1:0-28361 GCA_041749395.1 Pirellulaceae bacterium | reverse complement strand
GCTGCATTTCGACTTGAAATCGTTCAGGTCGATTGACGCGGGCCATCTTGTGGGCGTGATTGTTTTTTGTCATGCCCAAGTTTTAGCGCAATTGCCCTAAAATGACTATACCCAATAAATTCACAGCCTATCCGCGAAAGTTGCGTCAGTATTCGCTGCGTTTTCCGCAACTTTCGCGGAGCGAAAGGCGCCTATCTTCATTACTTTCGCGGAGCGAAAGGCGACTATCTTCCCTACTTTCGCGGAGCGAAAGGCGACTATCTTACTGTTCGTAAATTGATGGGAACTGAAGGCCAGCCATTCGCAAATACACCGACAGTATTCCACGATGGTGAGCGGAATGGCTGAAAACCCATTTGCGAAGGCAAGCCCCCTTGTTCATCGTGAATAGGATCTGGCCTCCCATCTTCAAAGACCACGGGTCATCCATCACAGCATCTTGTACGCCCTGAAGTGCGGTAATTGCATTCTTGCTGTTATTGTCGAATGTCTCTAACAATTGACTGATTTCTTTTACTTCAGGTGCGACATACGCCTCTCCACCGACGGGCGATATATCCCATTCGCTCTGCTCCAATATACCTGGAACCCAACCAACGATCTCCACGAGATGGGAAGCGTTCCAGGCAATCGTATGGAGTTCGCCCTGCGCGTGCCAATCCAGTTTCTCTTCGGGAACTCTCTCCAACAAATTACGCGTCATAGCCACTTCATTCGAAAGTTCAGTGGCCATTAGCTCCGAAATCAGCATTTCCCACTCCGGTCAATGGGTATCGATAGTTGATGAACTGTACTGAGACACATTGTAGCAATATTGAGAGAACGGGTAACAAGTCGCTAACCATTTTTCTAGACACCATTGGTCGAATTAGCCACATTCAAACAGAGGCACAAGAAATTGCTATTTGCCTTCAATGTCAAATCGTTTTGCTTCACCCTTTAATTCCAGCTTTAGCCATGGAACTTCGGGAGCGCTTGGTTGTGTTATCAAAAAACTTAGTCAGCTTGTTTTCAATAAGCCTATTCACTCTCCTCGTTTAGCAAACTCGTTGAGCTGAATTTTGGACGCGCATGTGAATTGACAAAAGCGGCGATTGCCCAGGCCTGCTCATCCGTGAGGTCTGCATCATCCAGTGGCATGGCGACCTTCAGCCACGACGCCATTTTTGGAACCTTGGACAAGCCAGCACCGTCATTGAATGACTGGTTTCCCCAAACAGGCGGACTTTCATCCGAACCACTTCCATCATCTTCATGACAGCTTGCACAACGTTCAGCGTAAAGTAATTTTCCCTGCTCAATGCTTGGCTCGGCGTCAACGACGGCCAACCCTGGAAGACTGTTTGGGCCAAGTGGTGCAACAGGGTTCATCTCGATGGGCGTGTTGCGCGACAACCAAGTAATGTACGCTGCAATCGCTACCGAAACCTTTCCACCATTCGGAGGCCGAGAACCGTTTTCGCTTCGTTCAAAACAATTTAGGATGCGATCCTCGAGCGTAATAACCGCCGACTCTCTTGATGAGTACGCCGGATAAGCGGCGGCAACGCCGATGAACGAAGCGGCTTTTAAATGTCGGCCAGATTCCAAGTGGCACGACCTACAATTGAGTTGATTGCCAACAAATGGCTTCGTCAATGGATGAGATCTCGTTTCATTCACGAGCTTTTCGCCGAGCCTTACGACATCGCCTAACGGACCAGGCGGATAGTCTGCAGACGACGGCACGACCAGGCACCAGAACGCACCAATGCCAACGACAAACGACGCGACAGCGACATAGCGGCTAGGTTGCGATTCCACCAGCAATACCTCTTTGATTCAATTCGCGGAACTAGACACCGGACATCCTACACGCCAAACCTCAGTGGGTCAGTGATGATCGTGAGTAGCGTCGCGAGAAGTGCTCTCAATTTTCTGGGACATACCGCTCCGTGTAAGCCATAAACCAAAGATTATTTCAATCACGGCGATGAGATAGGGAACGACCTGTTGGGCGGGCATTCTGATGAAAATTGCAGAAACACCAACGAAACACATGATCGCGCCGAGAATCCAAAAGGTGGTATCGCCATACGCAGTGCGAAAACCAAAATAGTGAGTTCCGACTGCAATGGCAGCCAAAGGAAAAACAAATTCAGGACGGTGAGGAAGAAGTAGCCATGCTGCAAGTAACCCCCCGATCATTGGAAAGACGGTCTCGACTACCGTCAAGCCACCCGGATTTCCTTTGGATACCGGCGGACGTCGAAAAAAAACGCGAATGGCCAATGTCGTAATCGGAAAGATCAACATGCCGCCAAAGAACAAGAAAACGAAACCTGTAGAAACGTTGTAGTAAGTAGCCGCGACTCCGGCAACCAACCACACAACTCCCGAGACAATAGTCCCCGGCCCTCCATGCACATAGGCTTCACGAAGTTCTAATTGGGCAGTCGCTACATCCATTTTATTGTTCACTATCAAGGTCTGTTAAGACGGATAAGACGAGGAAAACGAGTCGCATGTCAAATTGTGGATTTACCACGATGGCTATTTTGGCTAGTCCAAGTTTCGAGCTCCCGACCGATTTCCCTTAATCAGTTGGCAATGATCGCCAACTTCATTGTACAAGCGTTCGTCCTCCCAGCCCTTGCGACCGAATCTAACGAAAGAACCCTAGCCGCCTACATCGTCCCTCAAATTCTTAGTGCAACAGCTTGGCCTAGGATGCGTTCTGCTCAGCAATTCGTCGAATGGATGATCTATGGTCTAACAAGCAAGATGAATTTGGCATCTTGCGTTTCACTAACCACCACCAGTATGGCACGGATATGGTTTGCGAATGTCGAAGCGATAAACGTTTCGTTCTGATAAAAGCAACAGACAACGATTCGGACAGTTCGGAGTTTCAAGACCTTGCCCAACTGCGGAACTGGTCCAGGGTTGCGTCTGCTGGCGTGTTGACAGTTGAAGTTGGTGGGACTTCGCAATATGTTACCGCCCGAGACGTTATAAACTTCCTGCGAACAGTTGTGACAGCGGAGCTTTTTCGAAACTTGACGGCAACTTGGTTACGCCCACCCCAAGCAAGTGGTTGTTGCGGTGGTGGCTCCAATGAAACTGCATCTTTATGCAATTCGGAATTCTTGCCACTCGACGAATTTGCACCGCTCGACGCCACTCCACTTGTGAAGATCCTGCAATCTGGACGAATTCAAACATTCTTCCAACCCGTCTTTCAAAAGGACTGCGAGTCAGTGTGGGGCTACGAATGCTTAATGCGCGGACTCGCCGATGACGGTTCGTGGTTGATGCCAAAGCAGCTTTTAGAATGGGCATCGCAAGAGCGACTCATTTTTATGCTGGACCGTATTTGCCGAGAAACTCACATTCGGAATGCTGCATCTGTACTACCCGATGATGTCGCCATTCTGATCAACTTCCTGCCTACAGCGATTTACGAACCGTCGTTCTGCCTCAGGACAACGATTGCTGCGGCAAAATCCGCTGGCATCGCGCCGAGTCGGGTCATTTTCGAAGTTGTCGAAACGGAAAAAGTACTGGATAGCAGTCATCTTACTTCTATCCTTAACGAATATCGAAAGTCGGGTTTCCGCGTAGCACTCGATGACGTGGGTGCTGGTTTCGCTGGTCTAATTATGCTGGCAGAGCTAACTCCCGACTTAATCAAAATCGATCGGGAACTGGTTCAGGGAGCTACTAAATCTGAGATGCACCGAATCATCGTCCGCGCGTTAGTGCAAATTGCGCGAGATAGCGACTGTCTGATTTTGGCTGAGGGAGTGGAAACCGAAGAGGAATTAACTCTGATGAAATCATTCGGCGTCGATTTGTTCCAGGGCTTCCTGCTCGGGCGTCCTGCTCCCGTCCCCTTCATGAAATCCAGGAAAACAGACGAAGCAAAAAATCAGATGAGTAACGTAAATCATCAAAACCAACTACACGGTAGTCTTCTTTAACTCCCAGGCTGTGAATTTACTAATCGAAGGCAATAATAGTCTCCTTTCGCTCCGCGAAAGTCTTGAAAAAGCAACGAATACCAACGCTACTTTCGCGGAGCGAAAGGCAACATTATTCGCCAATATCTTCATTCCACAGTTTGGGATGGTCTTTGATAAACTGTTTCATCAATTGCTTGCATTCGTCATTGTCAACAACCTTGACTTTTACGCTTCGCGAGCAGAGAAGTTCCTCGGGGCCACGAAAGGTTTCGTTTTCACCGATAATCACAGTTGGGATTCGGTAAAGCAGAATCGCTCCGCTGCACATATCACATGGTGAAAGTGTGGAATAGATGATTGCTCGTCGATAGTCGGCAGCAGTAAGTCGTCCTGCGTTTTCCAGACAATCCATTTCCGCATGTAAGATGGCACTCCCGTCTTGAACCCGCTTATTATGACCACGTCCGACGATTTCGCCATCAATTACCAGGACCGACCCAATAGGAATCCCGCCTTCGGCAAGGCCGACGCGTGCCTGTTCAATTGCAGCTTCTAAGTAGTGATCCATAGTCTTTAACTGTATTCACAAGTGAGATGCGATCGTGATTGTCTAAGCGTCACGCCATCTTTTGTGGACCAAGCGAACTGCTGAAAACCGCACAGCTGGCGTAGGTTCGTGGCGAGCAATCGCTAATTCTATGCTTCCACGCCTGCCTATGGCTTTGCCGCATCGGTAATTCTTCGGCTGTGATCGGCAGCATCTTCGATGCCACCATCAATGATCTCAATTTCGCGCGTCTTGCACCCCACAAACGTCGAGCAAAATACGGCTGCGCACAGCAAGGGTACACTACGAAGTATGCGTCGAACGACGTAGCGCCTAGTTGCGAGATCGGATCGGTGGGCCGTTCTTTCCTCAAAAATACTTTTCACCTGTGCGACTTTCCATTTTGTACAGAATGAACCTAGGTACCACGGACGCCGCCACAATTTACCACGATTGAGCATGCTGGGGCGAAGGTTCTGGCTGAGGTTTCATGTTATTGAAGTCCATGATCGGTTTTCCGTTGCGTAACAGAAAGCCGTTTTCGTATTGGAAGGCGCGTCCGGATTGATCAACGCCAATCGATCCATCGAAATTTGCAGTAGACGAGCCGATGTGGGGAAGGGTTTGAGAAGGAGCGTATTTCCCTGTCCATCGGGGCAATACCGAGAATCCCTTGGGCAATGCATCTCTGGTCTGGAGCAATTCCCAGTGAGGACAGTCAATGATCAGCGTTTTGTTGTCAACGAAACAGGCGCGACCACCCCACGTGTCGGACTGCGGCCAAAGTGCGAGCGCCGTCAGATACGGGAGCTTGCTAATCGCGGTCCAAGCGTAATTTACCCCGCGTGTTTTCTCGCCCTGATACTTAGTGGCGAAATAGGCAAAAAGTTTTCCGTTCGGAGAAATGCTGCAGTCATTTTCATAAATGCGGCCATGCAACCAAGTGCCGGATTGAATAGCGTCAGACGATGTGTTCCATAGCAAGAGTTGTGCCCAGTCAGATGGGCCACGTTTGACGATGGCCGCAATGGACGACTCGGATGCAAACACGATGTGCAGACGTGGGATCATGGTTCTTACTCACTCCGTTAGTTTCAGATTGCTTTGACGGTTCATATCAAAGCAGTACAGCAAGATGGCACTTAGTAAATCGCTCTAGGACGAAACAATGAATCACTTGTCTTGCTCAAGTAGTTCAACCCTTGCTTGAAGTTTGGCCGTAGATCAAACGAAAGGAACGATGCCCAAGCTGGTTTCTGTTCGCCACGATGCCAAGCCGCATGGGCCAATGCGTAAGCGTACATTGGAAGCGTCATATACTCTGGACGGATCAGTTCAGTGCCTGGCCATTTACTATTTAGGCTGTTCCAATTTCGAGGATCGTTTCCTAAGAATATGCCGAGTCCATGAAAAACGACCGTGAGATCGGTCAGAAGTTCGTTATCAAACTCGTCCCCACTAACACGATCCTCACCCATAAGCCGTAGATGTGCAAGCTCGTGAGCCATCACGCCGACCAGTCCTGATAGATTCTGCAGCTCAGATGACTCAATGTGAATGACGGTTTTTCCACCTTGTTCTTCGTAAAGGCCTCCTGCGCTTGGAGGAAAGTACTTTCCAGCATCATTCACCAGCCATAGGTTGCTCCTCGTCTTGAAAATCTTAAGTTCGACAGCAGTCGGATCAGCATCCATATAAGCGCAAACTTGATCCAGAAGATTGCGAACGCTTCGTTCAGTCCCATCGATCGAATCTGGAAAAAAATCCTTGGTGGGGAGAATTACTGCGCGTCGGCAAAATACATCTCGTCCGAATTGCTCAATAAGCCAGATCAAGCGTTGCTCGATCCATTGCTTTGCAGCTAAGTCGACAGGGCATCTAGGTGGAAACCATCCGAACATTTGCAAAATAGCCTGCGTCCTGGGTTCGGCAAACAAGAGACTCTGTTAGGCAAATAGACTATAAGCTGATCGTACCGAATACCTGATAACAACTGTTGGATAAGATCATTGCCAAAGTATAGACATCAAATGGCGAAACGAAGAGAGTCTGATATTCTACATGACGACTACGCTCAGACTGCCACAGATGATCTGCCGTCTGTATCGGGTTGGAACGTCACTGTGACCATGTAGACATCCGTCTTGAGCAAGAACACCGACAGCGCACGGCCCCCTTTGCCGTCCGCTGATGCGCGGTCCGATACTACATAGCCGCCTTTCGGCCCGGTGTCGGCTGTCACGAGGAAGCTCTTCTCCGCGTACTCCTGATTCACTCCGCACATATCGCCGGTCTCGGAAATGCTCGCTCCGATGACAAGCGTGGCCAACAACCATAATAGGCGATTCGACATCTTCTCTTCCCTCTTAGCGGAACGTAATTGATCGACTTATCCAAGAACACGAGATAGACCGCAAGCACCATAGATGGAAACAGCGCACTCGCAGATTGTCCGGACTACTGATCGTAAATCACATCCTTACGTCGCTCCGCAAAATGCCACAAAACACCCGCGGGATCGACAACGTATGCGATTCGAAGTCCCCACGGCTGCATAGCTGGTGGCTTAGGCGACGATACACCGAAGTGCTTGGGAAGATCCAGCGATTCGATATGCGACCACCATGCATCAAGATCGTCGACCATCAGTTGCATCATGAAATTGCCTGCCCATTCTTCTTGGTAATGCCGCTGAAGCAGGAACCCCCCGCTACCGGCATTGAAGATTGCAACCTCGCTATCGAGAACCTTCTCAAATCCGAGTGCTTCGTAAAATCGTTTAGATAGTTCGAAATCCTTGGTGGGAATAAACGGGCGTGCGAGCTCTGTCCCAGTTTGCATGTTTTTCTTTCTTCATTTCTGTTTGCCGAGAAACGACAGTGACCATTTCAGAAGATGAGTGTACTCGCATTTTGAATTCACCAGAACCACTACCAGTATTCTTTGAGCCAATCGACGAATCCACGTCACCGAGCACCTAGGATGCCCACACCTCAGATCGATCTGGATCGCTTTGTTCGTCGCCCTTATTCAAGCGAAACTATCTCTCCGGAGGCGCGAGTCAGCAATGCGTTAAGAGTGTCTTGATTCATAGATTCTGACAAGAATCGGACTGAACTATCTGCCAATCCTACATTTGCACCCGCAGCATGAAAGCTGTAAATGCCGTTCGCGTTACTCTCATTGATGGATTGCTCGTGCCAAGTCACCAGCCACCAAAAATGGGTACTTATACCCCATGCTGCCTGATGGTGATCCATGCCAGATTCGGGATTGGAATAGGGATAGGGATCGACGGCCTTGCCGCGACGATACCAATCCGGACGTCCGGCTCGCTCGGCGACCAGAACGGTGCTGGACTGTCCATCTGTCAAATCACGAAGTCGTGGCTTGCGATACCCTTTCGATTTTGACTGATTGGCGCTATAGGACCTTGGTTCGCCCCAGGCGCCAAACTTGACGTTCTGCAAATCAAGCGTGCCTGATGGCTTGAACGATACGCCACCCATTGCCTCGTAGTCACTTCGTGCCGCGGTACCGACAATCTGTGTTGGAATTTTTCCATCATTGAATTCCATGATGTCGGGCACAACTGAGTGTGGGTTGCTGGACGAGGGGCAGACGAAGGTGGCCACAGCAACATTTAGACCGGCCTGGTTCGCCGCATCTGTGGCGGGCAATGACAACTCGATGTGATCAAGAAGTGTGTTCTGCTCAAGTTGTGGCAAGATGGCGGTTCGCCAGGAATGAAAGTGAAACTCGTCCATAGCGCTGCGCGGCTCTGCGAGAAACGTTCCGTTATACAGGGATGGAAGCATGCCATTCGCCGACTCATGATTGGCGATTCCCAGAACAATCTGCCGCAGGTTGTTTTGGCACACCACACGCCGCGCACTCTCACGAGCATACTGCACGGCCGGAATTAGAATCGCCAGAAGTAGCCCCAGAATCCCCAGCACAACAAGCATCTCGACCAGTGTAAATCCAACGCGCCGGCTTCTCATCTAAATGCCTTTACTGCGTTTTCAGTGTAAGCGGAGGATGCACTATTTAGCATAGATGCATCGAGAAGGGGAATTTGTCTAATCATTTCCAAAAATTAAGGAGCCGTGTGCGCCAACCGAAACTGCCGGGTCTATCGCAACCCGACGCGTTAGTTTTGAAATTGCGCTTTTTCGGAGACGGTGTCTGGATTGGTATTGCAATGTAAGCGGGGCCTCACAGGTCACGCGCGTGCCTGCGATGGTGTCCCGCTAGTGCTCGTTGTGTTTCCGTACGTGAATCCGACACCAGCACCTAAACCCGCCAACAGCAGAATTCTGACAAGAACCAGACCTAGAATCGTAAACGAACCGATTAGCCGAGCGAACGCGATTGCCAGACGAAACCGAATGGCAACCAACAAACCAAGTCCACTCAATAGCAGTGGCGTCCACTCAATCGTTGAAACGGAATTAAATTTAGATAGAAGACTGATCGCTAGGAAATGCAGCACACCGTCATTGAAGATCACTGCTCTTGAGAAGGCCGTCCATTTAGGAATGACTTGCTCAATTTCCGACTCAGCGCGAAAACCGTCATCCGACAGGTGAATAACTTGCAGAGCATCACAGTGCGGTGAATTGCGAAAACTACGCGTGGCGAGATAGTCATCAATCTTGTGTAGAAAGAACAAAATTATTGCGAGAGCCATCATGAAGGCCGAGGCAATATACTGTGGAACGAATAGTCCGATGAATGCGACGAGCACAAAAATGAACGCAGCAACCCATCGAAACCAACGCCACAGCCAGCGTCCTCTGTGTTGCAATCGGTATCGCGTTAGCGTGTCGACTAGGTGTTGCGGTGTGAACACGAATCGGGAGGTGATGTAAATCCTTGATTTCATTTTTCGCGTGTCATCGTGGCTCTCCACAATAGGTCAGTGACTGAATTGGCAACGATGGTTCTTTCGGGAGAATCATGTTTCAGGCATACAATCTGACCGCGTTTTCCACCTCTGTTTGGCGATAAGTCTATGCAGAGAAAGTCTCCGCCTGTATTACTGGCAATGGGTATCCAATCTGGATGATACCAATCAGCGCGAACCCCAGCATCTGGTTTGGCAGAGTCAAATTCAAATTCTCCGGCGACCAATAGACTATTCCACGCTTGCCACTCGCGCACGATGTCGGTCGTCGACAAGAGTACAAATTCGTCATTGAACTCTTCACTGTCGAACAAGCCCTCGGCACCTTTCTTTTGACCATTTTTTATCATCCACAGCCTCTTAAAGTCAGCGGGAAGAGGGCGTTTTGACAAAGCTTGGATCGCGGCAAGCTGCTTGACGGTGGCACCGCGTTGGAACGATTTGCATATGGATGGCCTTGTTTGGCTAAGTCGGTCCAGAATCGCGGACCACACTGCTTCAGGCTGGCGTGGTGGCTTAACAGTCATGGGAGTCGGTGCTGGGATTGAATCCTGTGACTGCGCTATCTTCGCTATATTTCCGCTCGTTGATTCCAACGCCACGAGGATTCCAGCGCTTACTGGTAACCGGCGTGCAAATTCAACGATAGTCATTCCTTTGGCCTCAGGATGACCGGAAATGCCATTCGGAAAGATCGCGTTTGGATTAGCGCCACAATGAACGAGCGCTTCAATAATTGGCAGCCTTGCTTTATACGTTTTTTTCTCGGACGGTTTACCTTTGACGAAAGCCAATTCGTCCATAATCTTCATTAGAGGAGTCAAACCAGCAAAAGCAGAATTGACATCGGAACCCGCTGCTACGAGCAGTTGAATTGGGGCAGGATCTTCGTGGTTGATCATTTGGTGTATTGGAGAGCGCCCATCCTTAAGTGTATTTACGGGTGCGCCAGCCTTCAGCAGCAGAGCGACCAACTTGGCCGTTTTCGAATTTCTCACCGCGCACATGAGCGCGGTGAAGCCATCTTTGTCTTCTAACGAGGCTGAAGCGCCAGCGGCAAGAAGCCGCTCTACCGACTTTTGGTCGCCCTCCCAACACGCGATATGAAGTGCGGTTTTCTTTTGAGAGACCGTTGGAAGATCAACCTCCGCGCCGGACTTCAAAAGTACGTCCAAAATATCGTGACGTTGTTCCGAGACAGCGTAGTGTATGACGGCGACGTCGTCCCAGAAAGTGATTTCGTTGAGAGGAAATCCCTCCTTCAACAAGCTCTCCACGTCGGCCTTCTTGTTGGTCAAAATCGCCTTTGTCATACGCTTAACAAGTGAACTCATTCTGTACATCCTCCAACTACACTTTGGGTAATCAGCCTGTCGGCTAGCTTCGCGTTCTTCACATTGATTTGCCCATTCAATGAGTTGCAAAGGCACTTCGCATTGGCAGAGGGGCCGGAAAGAGAAGTGTAGCTACTTCGGACCACGTGTCATTGGTACGCATTGCTTCCAGTGTGCGTCCCGAATACTGGTCACTGCCTGAGCTATGAATGCGCTCGTCGTCACCCGTTTCCAATAGCAGCTCTCGGTTCCGGCGATTTTGATGCCTTGATCGGAGAAGTTGAACAGCCAGCTACAGATAGATGACTTTGAGGAAAACTGGATGGTCATTATCGTGTTTTTCAGGTTAATCGGTATCAATTTCGCCCGCTCGTCTTTCCTCGAGAAGGCTAGGCTTACTACGAGTAAACGTCACACCAATGCGTCAATACAATTCTACCCCTTATCTACACTAGATTCTATTGCGACTGCAAATCGTTTGTAATGTGCTTCGTTAGTCGACATATCCGTTGTGTGTCGTGTCGAGTACCTAGTCGCAAGAGATTGTAGTTCATTGCAATAGGGCTCGTTACAAGGTCACGAATTGTTGAGTCCACAACACGAGCAGGGCCGAACTGACAACACCAAACCCTTCGGAGGACGCCTCATGAATACACTAGCTTTTGAAATCATCGTCGTGGAGGCTTGCGGAACTTCGGGCTCGATAAATTACTTCGCAATGTCGCGTGGTCCGAAAAACTTCTACTGCTTCACCATTGGGGATAGCGAAGCCGAGTTGGTGTTCTGATTCTGTGCTTTCGCGCACCTTGGTGCGCAAGTGTAGCCGAAAGTCTTGCTTCTATTCAGACTCAAGATACTGCCCCAAGTTCTAAAAGACAGAAGGTCCATAGAGTTACTGAATACGAAACGCGAAGAGCCGCCATTGGGTCCGACGGCAACCGCTATCGCGATCATTGCATCCACAAGTGCGAAACCAAGCGTAGTTGGAACGATCCTGCTAACAACTTCTTGGCGTGACAAGAACGCTGACGGTGGTAACAGAACTATCGTTGCAATGACTGCACCTATGGCCCACACGTATGTGCAGATCGACCATCCTTGACCCGCAAACAAAATGGATCCGAAGACGATTGCACTAAACACGCGGACAATCGCGAAAATCGGTAACAGAGACTGAATGATCGCCTGACTCACATACAATGTCGGCAGGAAAAAGAGCGATTCGCCATACCTCTGGCAGATTGCTGCGATACCAATCTGGCACATGATCCCCAGTGTATCACCAACGTGCGCTGGCGCAACCTTGGGTGGCTCGTTAGTCGGCTCTGTTCGGCTCGTTTCCAAATCCATGACGGTGCAAGCGTACCCATGAAGATTGTGCGGGACTGTAAGTCAGCAATTACGCACTCACATACTTTCCGGACGTACATTGGATCGCCGCGCAATGAAAACGTGGGGAACGTTTCGCGCACCCATTCTGATTTACCAGGCAGCCACGATGAAGTAGGGTTTCAAAAAAGTGTATTGTCGGTCGCTTATGGAGACTGCATAGTTACTCGGCGGCCATTCTTCCAAATGCCGTCTGAAAAGCAGAATTGTTTCTCCGGCCACTTAGATGATAATTCGCTAGCCCTTTTTCCGAATATTCGATTTCGCTCTGCGAGTATGAACGAAACTTGAGAACATTCGCAAATCTCGCCGACAAGTGAAGGAGTAAGCTGACAACCTGAAATATCTAGTACTGAGAGTCGGGGAAGCCGAGCAAGAGGCTCGACGTTTTGCGATCTTAAGGAAATACCAGAAACCGAAAGGTTCGTTAGGCTCTCCGGCCAAACTCGAGAGAGTAAACCGGAGCCCGTGACGCAAGTATTTGCGATGCTTAAGTCAACTAACGGAAATGCTGTAAGAGCGTCAAGACATAGGTCAGTAATCTGAGTACCAGATGCCATAAAGTACTCGATCGGAGCTTTGATTTCACGAATCGCGATTACATGATTGTCACCCAAGGAGCTATCGAGAGCCCAGATTTCATTTCCATTTTGCGTGGTTGCTCTGGTCCCATTGAGGATGTCTTTTAGCTGACGATCAAAGTTGTCAGGGTCTGCGAAATTGTGGTTATTCATGAATACAATGCCTTGTGCGTCGCTTGCTTGTTCAGTGCCCGCTGCAGCCGATAGCCAAGCCCACGCAGCGCGAGGCATACTCCCAATATAATTGCGCCCATAATCTGATGGCTGACAATCACTCCTGCAAACAGATCCACGTTTGAGCCTCCAAGGTCCCCTAACACTCCCACCAACAGTCCAATTTCTCCAATCGTCAGAACCATGCAGTAGCCAACCCACACGCCGATTCTCGATTTGATCTTATCTTTCTTTTCTCCGAGTGAGATCCAAATACAGGGTAGTTTTACGAGCAAACTTACGAAACCAAAGATCGCAATCGGGATAAATGAATCAGGTCCATTGAGGGAACTTGCCTGAAGGGCGCGTGTGAAGCTGATGTCCTCGTCCGGGAACATGGCGTGCCCGATCCCCATCGAAATCGCAAGTAGCAGTGTTCCGATCATCATGTCACGAATCGCAAATCGTGAGTCTCGACCTAGATTCTGTTCGGATGCTGAGCCCTGTACGATCTGCCATCGAAAGCAGAGCGCAGCGATCTTCAAAGGCACATAGCTGGTGACGAACCCAAGCATCCAAATCACCGCTATCGCGATCATCGAATCGGTATCAGGGCCTCCATTTTCGATTGTGACTCCCCACGCAAGGGCGCACCAGGACAGAACGAGCAGCAGCAAAGTCCATGGTAGTCGTATCCAGAACGTGCTGCGGACCAATGTCCCCCACACGCAGATCACAGTCAATTGTGCGGTCACGACGCCCAGCAATAGCAAGGCTGGAAACGCATCGCCGAACCAAATTGGCGTTGCCACATCAGCGATCAAGAAGCCGACGCAACATACACCGATCAAGAGGACCAGTCGAGTCTTGGCTAGTGACTCAGATGAAACGTTCATTGAGTCCATTGGCCCCCGCGATGTATCGCCATGAATTCTCGGGTTGCGTTTCAAGAATGAGGTGTGGGCCAGCGATTTCGTGAACGGAGATCGCAGGGTTTGCATCGATCATTCTACCCACGCAAGAACGCGGAACAAGGCGATCATGCAGCGGACGGATGTAGGATATGGAGCAGTCTAATTCGGACAGTTCTTGAGTAACGTTGACATTTTGTACGAGCTTGAGCCTGTGACGCAGGATTGCTGATGTGTTTTGGCGAATTGCACTACGGAGAGTTGGAACCAGCTGAATACAATTTCCGACTAAAAGGTATCTTGCGGCTAGTGAAGGCATTGGAAATTTGAATAGTAACGACCACGGCAAAAGTGACGCAGAACGGGGTACTGGGGAAGTGGCGAAACTGGCGACCAATGTCAAGCGAGAAACGATCGATGGATATCGGCGCGCAATTAATATTCCTATTGGCCCAGAAAATGATTCCGCAACAATGTGACAATCCGGAAGATCGCGAACCATTGATGAGAAGTAGTCGGTCAGACCGATATAGTCCAAGGAGTCGTCGTTGGGGAGAATACCCACTCTCGTCGGGCGCACACTACAACATAAACGTTTAAATTCGCCGAGCATTAAATCCGTGCCGTCGAGTCCCGGCAAAATCAGAATAGAATCGCTGGGCATTTAGTTCAACGCTTGAGCAAGTGGGTTAACGGTCCGGCAGACGGGGCCGTGGCCAACAAACTTTGAGTTCAGAAATTTAGTTCATTTTAGCCGCCGCCGAACACTACACACAGAATACCGCTGCTCAGTTACAGCAAGGTACTAATCGTAACCGCATTTTTTGTGAACGGCGATTGTCTTCGGGCCACAGTTTCTTAACTTTTAAGTTTGGTGCGTCAACAAGCCAACTATACATCGGGCAGAAGCAGTGGGCGTCCGGTGAGTAATGTTGTTTACCGGGATTGCTCAAACGATCAAATGAATTTGCATGTCAACTAAGTAGGCTGTGGATTCATAGTGGCAGGCACACTATGGACAGGCAAACTAGTAGTGATTCCAGTACGTAGCATTCGTTGGCCATTTTCTGTTATCGCAAGTCGGTTCAATACGTCAACGGCCTTTTCCATTTGACTTACTTCGGTGGCGGTAATGATTGTGCCGCCAGCCTCATGCCATACGAACCAACCATCCGAACCAGGATTCGCAGCGCAGACGATCTCAAACCAAACGCAACATCTTGGGTTTTGTTCCAAAGCACTGATTGATTTGCCAAAGAAAGCGGCCGAAAACGCCCTCATCATCGGCGCTAAGACTTCCTGCTGGCTCGTTGAACACGAATACAGTGGAAAGAAAGGGGCGTACTCCGTTGTATCATCCTGCAGGGAATCGCCTTCTGCAGCTGCCGCGCCCTCAAGTGCAATCGTTCCAGCAACCGCGAACATTGCAATTCGACGCGTGATGTTCATTTGCGGCAATCCCAACGTGGCAAAAAGGCACGCCCAATCGGGCATGCGCGAAAATTTCTAAACTTCGAATACCCCAACTCGCGTTCTCAGGTTCGCACTTTGGTTCGCAGAAATGCTGTCATTCGCGGGAAATGCTGTATGAACGCACGACCTTAGCTTAACCGTTCAGCCGTTCAATCACAACGAATTCGACAATGTCAGTCTTTTTTCACGTCGGGACCAACATTGTGTCGTCGATCTTTCACAGCTCGAAAAAGAAGGTACGCTGAAAGCGCCATCAAGATCGGACCGACGCCAAACGCCAGGAATTGAGCAGTGCCCGGGGTGATTGAAATGCCTAACAAGTAAAGTTCTGGATCATAGGTTGCGTAGCGACGCCCCGTGGCCATTCGGCGGTTCAGAGTGCTAAATAGGTAAACCGTTCCAGGAACGGCCAGGACGCACCCAACAAGTGATGACGCAGAAGCCAACACAAAGTACAAGGCCGATGGCCGAAGCTTGGGTGTCGATTGAGATGAGGGCTCGTATGGATTCACGAATGCACTTCGCATAGTTTAGTCATGAGGAGGACTGGCGAGGCAATCAAGAGAATCGAACCATTGACATGTGACACTGTCCGCGCGTCTTTGCGGTGCTTTCGGTTCAGATCTTCCAACTTTTGCTGAGTCTTGAGTGGATCACGCCCAGGATGGAAGAGGATGAAATGATTGTAGAGCAGACCAACGAACGGGAAGACGGAGTAAAACAGACCGGAATAGAGATGTTCCATGTTACGAGAGAAAGACCAAACAACTGCACCACTGAGCACAACAATCAAAGACAGAGCGAGCCAAACGCGGTCGCCTACGCGTCGCCAATGAGCGTGGCACTTGGCCAGCCGATCCAGATCGCGCGACATATCCATTTCTATCACTTTGGATTGTGCGCGATGTCGGCGTAGCGACACAACGCTTGGGACGACTGGGAGCGAGAAAAAGACTTGACTTCAGAAGCGCTTGCCTCCGCCATTTCCGTTCTTCACATGGCTTCGTCGCGATCCAAGTTGGCGGCTTTCGCTCGGCTTCGTAAAGCGAATAGCGTCAAACTCGCGACAACAAGCCCGGCACATCCCCCGATTATAAAGCCAGTTACGAATCTGCCCATGCCAATCATCATGGCGAAGTCACCGAAATGACCAGATTTCCACGTGCCAACAAACCAAAGAATACCGCAGCCAATGGCCGAAAATGTTGCCACCAAGAAGACCTTGATACAAATTCCTAAATCCATTTCAGGAAGAATGACCAGCGAAGCCCGTCTGTGCTGGTTCCTCTGTTCTTGGAAAGCGATCAAGGATCGTTTCGATCGCTTTATGCGTTCGCGGTGTTGCCGATACCACAATTTTGAGGTTCTGCTGATAAACCTTCATTGATGCAGTACCACCACGAGTACTCCATAACTTGGGTGTAGCACACGCTTGCAAGTAAGAGGTAAGCATAGTTTCGTCGAATTTGTGCTCAATCGTCCAGACAGGCATGTGCGCAACGCTATAAGCCTTGGTAACGATTTGATCCGAATCGCGGTTTGTATTCTCGGCCAGGAGAGAGCCTGCAGAACAGACTAGAGCGGCCGATACCGCGAGCGTTGTAAGAATGCTAAGGGGCTTCATTACAAACTTCATTTCTCGTTAAAAGGTTCAATTAGTATTGTCAGTACATCAACTCTAAAACGTTGCAACGCGAAACACAAGATCGTTTCAGACTCACTCTCGTCAGCCAATGCAAAGCTAGATGCGACAACGGCAATTGACCATGTGTTGCAACTCGCGTATCGGTTACATGCGTTGGTTCGTCCACTTGTTAGTCTTGCTGAGAATCGGAAGGCAAAGATAAAGAATCTCCCAATACATCGCGGCAAGTCTTTCCATCGACAGATTCGACTGACATTTCATTTGCATTTAGCCAATGCAAATCTCCGTTTGCGTCGCAAGCAACTATTAATTTCTCTTCGAATGAGGCGTAACCCATATCAAATGCCAGATTCGTCCGATTCGTTTTTGAGAAACCATATGCAGGTCCAACAAGGATGTAACGTTTTTGCGTCAGTACGTGTCGAAGGATTACGGGCATCTCATTCCCCTGAAACTTTTGCGAGCGATAAGCTGGTAGACCCGAAACAAGTTGCGAAACGCGATCCATTATCGACCGAAACGTTGGTCCGTGGTTCTACTACGCTGGAAGCCATGGCTCGATTAGTCGTCGTGATCACGTTCTAAGTCTGCAGAAACAGATTCGTTGACAAATTCACTGCGATCAGGTGTCTTTCCAAGAATGGCGTATCTTGCGAAATCAATAAGTCCAGAAAAACGAAATGTCGGATCAATATAGCGTTCGATAACATAGAATGCAAAATAGTACGCCCGACAGAACGCCCACACAGCAATCGCAACCAAAACAGCCGTCATAATGTCTGGATTACGGAGCACCAAAATCACGGAGGCAAACAGACCAAGCACAACGAAAAGTGCTCCCTTGGTCCAAATAGCGACTGGATTCTTTAGATTTGACATGAAGAAAAAGCATCGAGAATTGGGTCGTGTGAACTATCACTCAAGTGGGACAATCAATTGACATCTAGGGAGGCATAGTGAGTGTCTACCAGACAAGACTCGTCACAGGGGACGCTCACGTTCACAGCGTGGTTAATCGCGAGCGGGTCACTTTTTTAATCGGCGATAGCCGATTGCCTTGAATGACTCGATAAACTTCTCACCCTGCACGCGTTTCTCAAAAACGCCACCCCAGTCAAGTATCAACACATCGTGTTCCGGAGTAGCTCCACGAAGATACGGATCAGTACTAGCCTACGCCCCAGCAAGTACAATTTCAAGACATCGAGAAATGTGGATATTGGGTACCAAACATCTTGCAAATGGCAATCTGGATTTGTCTTTAATGTGAATCGCTTATGCTAGTCCCGTAGGGACAACGAACTCCTCAGGAACAAAAACCAAGTCCACTGTCCTCCGCATGATTACGCATCTGCTCGTGAACCACGGATTAAGGGCCTAACAAGTTTGTAGCCGGGCAGAGGCATCGTCCACTCGGTACATCGATGGCGTCGGAATCGCTGTGTCGTAGCCATGACCATACATCCAGCGGTCGTTACCGTCGCAACAACCAGCAAGCTTGAACGCATTCCCACAAACGGAAACGCCATCGCTCCTCCGATTGCAATACCGATCGCACTGGAAGTGACAATGCGAGCCAGCGGGCGAGACAGCAAAAACGTCGCCCTCGGAACACCCCATGACGCTGACAGCCCGTCAACACGTATCTTTGGCAGCATCAAGCCAAACGGGACGCCGAACAATATTGCCAGACCACCAGCGATCAACAGTCCCGAATCGGAGACGGGTGGAAAATCAGGAGGCAGAAATTCAAGCATCGCGAATTGCGATACGCCCTGAAGTGAAAATAATATCACCGCCCAAAGATAGAATACTCGGTCGCGGTCGACGGTGGGCTGCGGTGTGGATCGCAAATTCAGATCTAAGTGGCCGTTCATAAAAATCAATGTAAGTCCTGACGTTTTAAGGGTGGGAGCCAGTTGTTAAAAGACCGTCGACTCCGCTACCCTACTCCCGAGGAGACGTTTACCCCTCTCGCTTCTTCGGCCAATCGTGTACGCCGCTCGCCCGCAAGCGGCTTTCTACAAGAAGGGCGCTAAACTGATAACTCTACCCAAGTCCAATCCCACAGCAACTCTGATTTCAACCAAATTCAGTGCTACGGATTATTCGGTGCGAAACATCTTTCTAATGGAAATTTTTATTTGCGTAACGTTCGTCAGAGTGATCGAGGGTCAAACCACGAACAACACGAATGAGAAGGAACTTTAGTAACGCGAAACTTGCAGGCGTTCGTGTAATTCGTTGTTGTTTTGCTCGATTGATTGAAAACATATGCAAGCGACCAACTATTAGAAGCGGGCGACATTTGCAAGTATGTTGGATTGCGAAGCAGACGAGACTAACCAATTGGGCTCAGTGGCGGTCGATTCGACGCATGCGAGAGCGCTCTTTCCCAGTTCGCTCGCATTTCTTCTGTATATCCCACCGCGACAATGTTCTGTTTATGCCGACGTCGCAAGGCTGTTCCTAAACTCCAAAGAGGCGGAAGGTCGATCAGAATTACCGGAGCTAGACAGTACAATCGCACGCCACCATGCAATTGCATGGTAGAAGCACGCCCCAAATGCAAGCGGCATTCCTGAACGTTTGCGGTAAGGGTACGATGCTGCCCATTAGAAAAAAGTTGTTCTTCCAACTCCTTGACACCAACGACGCCGGAATAGCTTCGACGACATGATATTTCGTCTGCAAGTTATACTCATCCCGCATAGCTATTCGCGCCGGTAGTGCATAGCGACCGCGCCGTTGCGGAGCGGCGTCGCAGAGATTAACTCGAGCCGTCGCGTGCTGGTTAACCCGCTCTGATACAGGGTCGGGCCGTGGCCGGCGATCATCGGGTGGACGAGAAACTTGTACTCGTCGATCAGTTCCAACCTGTCCAACTCGGTCGCGAGCTTGCCGCTACCGATAAGCACACCCGCCGGGTTCGCATCCTTGATTTTTTGCACGCCCGTCCGCAGGTCGCCGGCGATGTGGTGGCTGTTGGTCCACGGGAAGTCCTTTCGCGTGGACGACACCACATACTTCGGCTTGGCCTCCAGCCTGACAGCCCACTCGCGGATTGCCGGCGGCACCTCCACGTCACCGCAGGCGACCGCCGGCCAGTAGCTCTCCATCATTTCGTAGGTGACGCGGCCCCACAGCATTGCCCCACCCTCGTTCATGAGACGGGTGAAGAACGCATGTGTCTCGTCGTCGACGATTCCCTCTTGGTGATCGACGCAGCCGTCCAAGGTGACGTTGATGCTGAAAATTAAGAGGCCCATTGCAGTGAGTCTACTCCGAAGTTATGTGTCCGCTGGTCCGTCGCTTCTCGGCGAGTACTCACCAGTCACGCAATACGTCCGGCAACGCTTTGAGCCAGGTCTGTTCCTTCTCATGCTTGCCAAAGCCGAGGCTAACATCTGTCTTTGTCGCAGTGACTTTCCCCTCAGAGTATTCACGGAATACCAACTGCACAGGATATTCGAAAGACTGGTTGCCTGGGACCACTTCAATGAAAATGAAGCTACCTTCCCAAGGTTTGCCGTCAAGCAAGTAGCCCTCGGCAAGTGTCTTGGGCGGTTGGCCAGGTGCACCTTTTTGCTGCACTCGCCTAGTTCCGTTCGCGCCAAGTCCTTCCTTGATTGGGTCCTTTGTAAACTGTTCCAAAGACAGCGCAAACCCGTCCTCTATGTAGGTGGTTCGCCACGTGAGGAAGCCAGCGTCATAAATGCTCCACTCTCGCAGCTTCAACCCCGAGCCGAGAATGATCTCCGGACCATGTTTGGTGCCCGCAAGGGCGTGTGGCTCAGCGACCGAAGTTGCAATTTCGTTTCTATCCCCGCCAAATGATCCGCCGACATGCAATTTCGTCAGGGTGTTCGGCCCGGTCGTCTCGGCTTCAAGCAACGCAACGAGCGCCTTAGCAGTTCGCTCCATCCCGGCGAACGGCGCGTGCTGTCGGTGAATCACGACCGTGCCGTGCGGCTCCTTCAACAGCCGGATTGCCTCGGCGATCGGGACGGGTTCGACAGGCGAAGTGCGCCATCATGATTGCAATGCACGCGAGAATGATTCGCATCGTGACACCTTAGTATAGAAGAACTGACCCCTTCCGATATCCTACCGATTCGAATAGACCCCCTGCTTCGTGCACGCGTGCAGCTTTCTACGTGAAGGCACGCCGTCGATGCATCAGCACAAATCTACTGCCGGACACCCATAGCATTGCCGAGATGAGAAAATTATGCAATTCGAACCGTGCTACACCAAGTGTTTGGGATCGACTTAGTTCTCGCGCGAATAAAAGTTCTTGATCATCGTTTTTGATCGAGGCCAATCAAGATCGTAGTCTCACATTTTGCAGGATCTGGCATCAAACCATTTCCAGTCCGCACGTGCATGGCCTGGTTCGCTGGTGATCACATACGGCAACAACGCCGAAGCCACGGCATCAGTAATCGTCGTTTGGGCGCCGTCGAGCAGCTGGCAAGTTGCCTCAGCGGCCTCTCCAAGCCAGCGAACGTACCGGCGATTTTCTGGGGCCAATACGACGCTATAGCACAAGCCAACCACTCTGCCCAAATTTTGAGCGCGCCAACCACTGACGTTGCGCAGTCTTCCTCCAACGTTGACCGCTAAGCAAAACCTTTTCCCGTTTTCCGACACTTCAGCCAGACGATCCTGAGATCGCGGTTCCATCCTCCAGGACCGGAGCGCGGCGACAACGTCCCGTGCAAGTGCTTCGACCTCACTAGGGGCATCGGGAGCAGTCAAATAAGCTTCGAGGCCCAACTCTGCCACTGCACAAGCTGCGACTGCCGCCGCTTCATGCCCAACAGCGAGCATCGCAGCACGCCAAGCTCGGTCGCCTCCATGCACCATCGACTGTAAAGAGAACTTCTTCGGTGACTTGGCGCCAAGCACTTCCTGGGCGTGCAAATGACCAAGGTATGCAGCCAGGGACAACGCGTTTGCAATCCGAGGTGCGTGAGTCATCAGGAATACTCTATCGTCCCATGCCAGCGAACGACCCGCATCACGGGGTGGCGGGAGTTGACGTTGGGGTTTTAAAAAAAGGACGTATTTCGCCGCTCGCGTGGATTGGTTTGTTCGGCCATTTTTCAGCGGTGGTCGTTCACCGTCAAGTATTGTATACGCGTTTTACAAACGCACCAATCAAGTTGTCGTAGAGAAGTCGATTTCATAATCATTGTCTGGCGTGGACTCGCCCGTAATGCAAGTGAAGCATGCGTATCCCGCCTCCGCCGAGCCAACGATCCAGATCGGCCGACCGCAGTCGCATCTTTTCCCTTCCTTGTAAGCAGCAATTGCATCGTCTAATCGCTTAACGGTATCTTTCCTACGGTCGGATGGGTTCGCCTTAAGAAAGAGCTCCACATACGCACTTTTGGAGATCAGGTTGAAACCGCGTTTTGTTCGTTGCATGTTGGAATGTTGTTTGTAAGTATATTATTTGATCGACGAACATCATCGATCACTTTGCCCGAGAAGGCCCGCTCTATTCTGGCATTTTCTCCCCGCACCACGGACAGTGGCGAATGATTGTAGACGAGTATCCATCGTATGGAACAGGGATACGATACTCGTTCCACGATGCAATCCAATCAATGATTCGATTTGGTCCCTGATGCGGCGCCAACAGGGGGTTGGAAATCGCGAAAGCCAAGTCAAGGCAACAATGGTGCTCAATTCAGATTCCCTGTGACTCACACCACTGCCTGCGTTGATCTTCGTTCACCGGCCATTTTCCCAGCGGGCATCACTCCGTCGGCGAACGGTTGGCGGCGAGGCGGTCCAGCGATTCCGCACCGACCCATCGCACCAGTAAACCATCGTATTGGTCTTCAAAGTAAAAGATGTCCGACGGATCATCACCAAAGATCAACATTGGAGTTCCCCATGGGCTTTCAATCGGGTGACCCCACGGCAACTGTCGCAATTCTCTACCCTGCGGCAAAAGTTTCGCAGAGAATCGCGTATACGATAACTCCACACAACAGGATGCCCGGAGAGTTCAGCAGAAGGAGCCATTTCGAGTGCGGCCTTCGCCGTATTGTTAGCGTGGCAATTGACGAGCTAATGATTGTGCATACAACAATCATCGAGACGTATTGAATTACCAGCGCAATCGCTTCGGCGATGGCATTGCCTACGTCGCGTAAGAGTCCACCGGAGACGAAATAGTAAATACCTGACCAAAACGGCAAAGGTGGTTTCGGCGGTACCGGAGGTGGGAATTGTACGAGAATGAAAAACCCAGTAGCCACCGAGTAGGCAAGTCCGCATGCAAAGAATGGATGAAGGAAAGGGGTCAGGCGTCTTTGCTCGCAAAAGACGCCTGACCCCTTTGCGTTGTTCATCGGACAGACTTGGTTCGCTGCAGCCTGCAAGGCAAAGGCCGAGGGTAATCAGAAAAGTGATGCGGTTCAGATGTCTCCGTTGCATACGATTGTTACCCAACATATTCCAGTCGATGGATGATTGCCATTGTGTCCGAGCTCTCTGCGTATCGCGAGAAAAGTTTATACGTTCCAATCCGCATCGAAAGGTGGATTCGGGGCGCGTCGTCGTGGTGATGGGTACAAGTATCCATGATTGTCATTGCCTTGTCGACGATGTCGATTTCTTTCTTTTCGTCCCATGATTCAGTACTTGCCTCCTCGATCGCGAATTCGGCGAGGCGGTCCAGCGATTCCGCACCGACCCATCGCACAAGCAAGCCATCGTATTGGTCTGCAAAGTAAAAGATGTCCGACGGATCGTCACCAAAGATCAAGAGTGGAGTTCCCCATGGGGAAATGACTCCGCAGTATTCATTGATTGAACAGGCAAGACCGTAGAGACCAGCGTCAGGGGTAGGTGATTTGCCGAGTTCGTCGATCCATCGCCCTACGTCGGACGTTGGGAGCATGACGCGTGGACCACCGAGGCTTGATACGTACTGCATGTCTTTGCCAGGTAACATTACGGATAGCGTACCGCTGCGTGGACTTCATTGCAAACTCTTCAACACAGGGGCGACACACCCCGGTAGGATCAATCGCTGTGTGTTCTCGCGACGCGTTCTTGCCTCATTGAATGATCCACGTTGATTACCACCCTCAGCCTTGCTATTTATGCCAAATTGCGGAATCCAAAATGAGAGCGAAACTGACGCGTGATGGACAAACCACAGAGAACAGAGTTCCGCAGAGAAAAGACAATGCGTTAAATTCGTACTCGTACTCAGCAACGCGGTACTCGTACTCGCTCGTTCCCTCCAAATCGGGCGGCGGCGAACGACTCAACCGTACCAAAACGGCCACCACCGCCGCTCCGCTGCAACAGATGGTTCCCCGTCAAATTCCGATCAGCACCATTCTAGCATCTCTAGCGCCGACTCTGCAGTCACCCGGTCACCAAGAAACTCAGTAAGTTGGCATGTCAGTATCTCGATGTAGATCGGTCGTATCGAACAATCATCGACAACATCGCGATAAAAATCGGCTAGTTGCGATGGCAATTCAAATTCACCAGTCCAGTCTGAGATTGTTTGCGACGCGCATTTGCCATGACGAGAAAGAAGCGTCCGTGCGAGCTCAGGTTTCGTCATATCTTCAATCCGGGAAACGCCAGCGATGCCACAGAGATAGTCACTCCGTTCTGGCCGACTAGTTCCTCTATTTGAACCGACAACGCAGAAACACATCCAATTCATTTCACGTGGACGGAAACGCGATCAAACTGAATTCCAAACGGAGGTTTACCGCTGTCAATTACTGGCTTCACGCGAAGGAGCAGGATCTTCTAGTCTTGAATATTGATCAAGTACTCGTTTAATTGCTTTATGTGTTCGCTCCGGACCTGTAACCACCAGTTTAAGATTCCCTTTGTATACCTCCATCGAAGCGGTGCCTCCACGAGCTTTCCATAATTTAGGCGTTGCTGATGCTTGCAAAAAAGATGTAAGCATAGTCTCATCGAATTTATGGTCGAATGTCCACACGGGCATGTATACAACGTCATAACTTTTCGTAACCATGTTTTCCGATTCATCCTGCGTTTTGCCTGCTAGAAGACCGCAAACCGGAAAGGCCAAAATGAAAGTCGCCGAAAGCACTACTAAGGCCGCGAGATTCTTCTTCATCATAAGCTCCAATTTTGACTAGAAAGAGTGCACAGGGAAACACAAGTGACGATAACGTCTTTTCGCCGGATATGTAAGTTCGATTTCGGCCGCTATCAATAATTTAGTTGTCATGGGTGACGGAGAGCTGACAATCAATTTCAGCAAACGCCGCCCTATCGATCACGATCGAGTCATTTGGTTCGAGCGGCCTGTTCCGCACCACTCATAATTGCACTCGATCCACTGCTTGCCAACCTGACGCTCCCACGTCTGTAACGGACGATGCGATCCGTATCCGGCGAAATAGATTGGTCTGCTTGTTGTATTGGTACGCGTCAATTGCGCGATCGGAACGCCATCGTTTCTGCGAAACTTGTAAATCGCAGCGTTCCCTCGCAAATCGCTTATGGTCGAAATCTCAGTATTGGCATAACGCTTATTTCGAGTACGAGTACCGTTGCACTGAGCATCACTGGCATGCTCAAACGCGCAGATAAAGTCGTCTGCATAGCGGATTAAGTATGACTCTCCGGATAGCCTCGGTATCACTTCTTGTTCGAACCATTCGTCCAGCACGCAGTGCAGATAGACGTTGGCTAGTAACGGAGAGAGTTGCCGGTCGCTGCGTCCCGCCAGACCTCGACCACGCAGTACGGCCCCGGCTCGGGTTGGTCTATCGAGAAACGGCGCGCCAGCTCCAGCGCGGCTCGCTCGTTCGCCGCCAGACAGTAGCGGTTCATGTCCGTGGAATGGACAACGCGACATCCCTGGTTGCACGACATGGGGGAGCAACCGAAGCCGTACCCGTTACCACCTGTGACCGCATCCCACCCGAGGCGGACGAACGTTTCTGCCAGCGGCTCGGCAGCCGGCTCCCACCACAGGTCGATCGGCTCCGCCGCCCCCTCCTCAAACTGAACCGGCCACAGCCGGTAGGCATAAATGGCGCAGTCGGCCCGGCTCTCGGCGGGCATGGCCGCCCACGCCAGACCAGCGCTGGCATACAGGCCAAAGGGGTCGTTATCGTTCCGGAACCCGCGGGCGATGCAGTTGCTCACGCTGCAAATCTCGGCCACTGCCTCGGAGCGGGAGTCACCGACGCCCGAAGGATCCGGCCAAGACGACACCCAGCCGCTCTGGGGTGCGCGATGTTTGGCGATGTATCCGACCAAGACCCAATCCATTGAAGAACCTCTGCCGACGACGGTTCCCGTACCGCCGCTGGGCACGGACGACTTTAGCGTACCGCAGCGTGGACTTCATTGCAAACTTTTCATGACAAGGGCGACGCACCCCGGCAGAATCAATCGCTGTGTGTTCTCATGACGCATTCTTGCCTCATTGAATGAACCAAGTTGATTAGCATCATCAGCCTTGCAGAGTGATACCAATTACGGAATCCGAAATGCGAGCGAAACCGACGCATGAAGGACCAACCACAGAGGTCACAGAGAAAAGACAATGCGTTAAATTCGTACTCGTACTCAGCAACGCGGTACTCGTACTCGTACTCGCTCGTTCCCACCAATTCGCTTATGGTCGAAATCTCAGTGATCGCATCACGCTTATTTCGAGTACGAGTACCGCTGCACTGAGTACGAGTAGGAGTACGATTTTCCAAGGGAAAATGGGATTTGCCCAAGGATCGAAAGAGTGATCGATGAGTAAACCACGAATGACTCGAATAACACGAATGGGAGAGAACCTGAGTTAACGCGAAGCTGCATACGGGCATCGCAGGTATTCAGAAGAACGTGTCGGATTGCAGGCGAGCATTTAAATTCGTGTGATTCGTGGTTCCTTCTCCTCAGATTGTTTGGAACCATAGCCAAGTGACTAATCATTTGGCTTGTCCAACGCAATTTTTGTTGGGGCCTAAAGTGTGCATCGGCTTCGCCATTTTCCTGGGCTTAATGAACCTTAGCAAACCGCATATCAGGACTGACCCAGCGAACCACTCCAGAGTTCTGAGTAGTTGAGATGACTAAGTGGAGAAGAATCCCGTGCATGCGATGGTTCGTCGGCTTCTGAGCGCGTTTACAAATGCACCATCTCAAAGTAAGCGACTTTCGCGTGCGGATCAACAATCAGCAGAATTGGTTCGTAGCCATCGCAGCCATACCTTAATGCGTCAGCGGGGACATCGAACGGATCGTACCAATCCGGCAGGTGATCCATGTGCATGGGATGAGAGTTCGGCGCCTCAGTCAATCCATGATATTCGATGATTGTACGAAGCTCATCAGCATCAGAGAAGCGAAACCTGAAGTGGTGAGAAAAGTCAATTCCCTGGTCAGTGTAATGTTGGATGTTGGTAACATGATGAGGGGTCAGCGTTCACAACTGTTTTGAACCACTCGCGAGCGTCTTGCGGCGAAGATTCGCCCGACGCCATCAATAACGCCACAATGATGCCGCCGAAAACGAGGAGAGAGATTACCCCGCCACCGATCAGCGTAGCGATTACGCAGCCTCTCGTTCTGTGTTCGCTTTCAATTCGCTCTTCGTCGTTCAATAAAGTACAGCCTTTGTCGACGAACGACGGCGTGCGCGTTGGACTTTGACTTCAAAAATCGGCGTGATCGCCCGGTCGCGTTCAACGCTTGGTTCGTTGATTACTCTTTTTCCGGCGGCCCGAGAACGGATGCGAGAAGCTTCGATAGTCGTTCGTCATCGCCGTCACAAAACGCCCGTCGTGGAATTACCGAGCAACCAACTCCATCGTGGTACAGGACGTAGAATTCGTTGTCGCGGAGCCAAGTGGAAAACAGCGACCATTTTAGCGATGAATCGATGTCCGAGTAACGGAATTGCATTCCATCTTCGCGAAACTGCAGCCAATACTCGGATGAAAGTTTTCGTTTAGCCGCCTCATAGATTTTGGTTGGAATGATGAATTTAATATACCCAATCATCAAAAGCAGAATGCTGCTGGGAACCACCAGAACGTATCCCCAGAATCATGTTTCGGAGTACCAAAGCAGGTAAACGCCCGCAAGAATTGCAACGACGCTAGCAAGGATGTCACGTACGGGTTGAATGCGAGTCTTGTTGTGTCTTCGCATCGCGCGAACGTACTCGGCCTGTGTGATCGTGAATTTTGTTTCTATGGCGTCCAAGTTACACGTCCATGAAGCGACGAACGATTCGGTTAACGAGGCGGCGGCCAGAAACCGTTGCTTCAAGTCTGAAGCGGACCGCCGCTCACGTTCAACCGTTTGTTCAAGTAAGCCGCTGCGCGGCAGATTGAGTTTATCGAGTTTCTAATCGAGTGATTGCTGTTGACGAAGTCGCTTTTGAACGGACGCTGAATCAACGTGGATTCCAACGCGCCAGCCCGGTTTTCATTCACCTCTGCG
>JBGTBJ010000173.1:0-17172 GCA_041749395.1 Pirellulaceae bacterium | reverse complement strand
TTGCCAAGAATAATTTGTGCCGTCACGCCAAATCCGTAACGAGAACCCTTTGTCAGCGACGCGGCACCGGAGTGACTCTCTGGTGGTTCAGCGACGACGACGGTTCCTCTGCACTTGCCACATGCGCGCTTTTGGTAGTGGAGCTCATAGACTAGGAATTTGGCAGGAATGAACTCAAGTCGCTCGCGTACGTCCGTATCGATCACTGGCATTTCTTCGCCGCAACACAGGCAAGCACGTTGGTCTTGAGGAACGTCGATTACTTGAACTTCGCGAGGAAGGTTCTCGGGAAAGCGATCGGCTTTCTGTCGCTTTCAACCACGATAGGTGATCTCTTCTTCGATCGTTTCTTCAGCCGCTTGGCTATGGCGATCCAGCGTGTTGGACGATGCATCACCAAAGAGCGTCAGCTGAGAATCGTCTGTTGTGTGCCGTTCGCTGCGCTGGCCTTAGAAATATCGCTTGAGTTATTCGATCTCATGTTTTGCGCTTTGAAGCTCCGAAGCAAGCGTTTGATTGATTTCATTGAGTTGATCAATCAACACGTGGCAGGCTTCAATGTCCTTCGGTAATGTGTCGTTTTGGGCCATACGTTTGTTGTCGCGATGACACGAAAAAACGCAACCCGACAACATGACGTGAAGGCAGATTTTTCAAGAATTTTTCAGCGAACTGGCTACGCGGCATTGAACCGCTTGCGTCTTTTAGCCGAGGCGATGTCGATTCCCGACAGTAGCATCGACAGCTTGACGTGATCAATCTCCAGTGAGACACCTTCTCCTCTCAACCGCGCAAGCTCAAACGTTCCCAATTCCAATCGCTTATACCAAATTGAAAGTCCGCCTCGGTCCCAGGCCAGTAACTTGACGCAATCACAACGTCGGTTGAAAAATAGGAACAGATGCCCTGAAAGTAGCTCCACCTTGAGGTGTTTGGCAACGATGCCGGAAAGTCCGTTGAAACTTTTTCGCATGTCGGTGGGCTCCGTGAAAACAAAGATCCGCGAAGTCGAGGCGATACTGATCATTGCGACTCACCGCTCCTAGACTCAGCGATGGCCGCTGCAAAAACCTTTTGCAGTGTAAGCAGATCGACGTCCACATCGATCTGAACTTCGGCTCCGCCGGGTAGCCGCAATCTCAACGGGGTAGGCTGACTTGCAGAGAACGCTACCGCAACGAATGCTGGCGTTGAAATTGCTTTAGCCAGCTTCTTCTTCCAGAGATAAAAGCTGGGCACCGAAACAGCTTCACGTCGACAGAACTCGACGACCGTGAGCGAGCAGGTTTCGTAACGCTTCATCCGCCGAACCCAAAGCTCGTGTCGGGAAATAGGCAAGGTGATGTCCGAGGTTTACAGGAAACCTCAACAACATACCGATCCTCGCAGTCATACCCCCGCCGAACGCTTACGCTTTTGCAGCAACAATGGGCACCTATCGGCGGCTAAATTCTGCGTAATCAATGAAAGGAACCTCGATCACTTATTGAAAGTTGGCGCCGACTGGTACAACAATAGGCGCGGCCACAGCGGCCGAGATCATTTGCCACCCATCCGTGATAACGACGCGCCGCCAACAGTTGATCTGACGACACAAAGATTGATTTGCGTCGAAGAGCTTGGTGGTCATCTGAAGTCGTATCGCACCGCTGCCTGATCTCTAAAAAAGTAGTTGAACTATACATTCGGCTTGCTGGTGTGCGGCATCCAGACTCCGACTATACTGCCGATAAATTTCGCCGTCCCTTACCTGACTTTCGACTATTAAGGCTGGCGTCAATCACGCGTCAAGTCAGCTTAAATGTTTCTGTTTGCGTCGGCTCAAACCTTTGGCGACGTTTTTGTACCGCGCGCGGCCGCGTTGTCTCTGAAAGGTATGCAGCGGCTTCCAGAGAGATTGGAGAGAAGAGTTGCCGTGTGAATTCTTCGTTGTCCAGTGGAATAATGCTGAGTGTCGGTCCTGACGCAACGGAAAGCTGTGCCTGCGGAAGTACTGAGTTCCGATAACTACCGACGTCTCCAGCGCCCGCGGATGTGAAGAAAGGAACAACTCCTAAGCCAGAAACAACTTCTTGCTGATCCGCAATACTGGAAATGGCCAGGCTGCTCGGGGTGTCGGCATATCGCAAACGCGCAATGTTGAGAAACTATCGCTGTTCGGGCGTTGACTTGACGGCGTCAGTGTATCAAAGCCGACTGGGCGTGAACGGACTCGGTCCCAGTGAACAAACGGAACAGCCAAATACGACACATGCGAGAAACGCTAGCAAATCAGTTGGCGGCGATCCATCACGGGGCCAAGCAAAGTGAAATGACAACATGCATCTTGTATTGACTTTGCGGTTAATGCCGATCAGATCAACTAGGGGATATTTTCGCAGAAATCGAAAAGTCAGTTCATGATTTCCATGAGGGGATGTTGTCGCTCTCGGGTCGTACGTTTGTCAAACCCATGCGATACTTGTCCTAATCCATTGAATGCAACTATTTCAATGGTTTGGTTCTCAACCTTTCCATCAAGATGTTTTCCATGCGTCACTCAGAATTACATCGCACTGAACGAGTTGGCTGGCTTCGAGCTGCAGTACTGGGTGCCAATGATGGTATCGTATCAACTGCCAGCCTCATTGTTGGCGTTGCAGCGGCCGAAACGACTCATGGTGGTGTGATGATAGCTGGCGTCGCAGGCTTGGTCGCAGGAGCCATGTCGATGGCTGCAGGCGAGTATGTATCTGTCAGTTCCCAATCGGACACTGAGAAAGCAGATCTTGCTCGTGAACGAAAAGAGCTCGAAACCACACCTGATGCCGAATTAGCAGAGCTCGCATCGATTTACGTTGCGAGGGGATTGGACAAAGATCTAGCGCATCAAGTAGCGGTTCAACTTACCAGCCACGACGCACTCGGTGCGCACGCCCGAGACGAATTGGGAGTATCGGACCTGACGACCGCCAGGCCCATTCAAGCCGCATTGGCGTCCGCAGCTTCGTTTGCAATCGGAGCTGGGCTACCACTTCTCGCTACTTTCTTAACTCCGATTTCCGCAATTCCATGGGTTGTTTCCATTCTTAGTTTATTCTTCTTGGCTTCCTTGGGAGGTCTCTCGGCGTCGCTCGGAGGAGCTCCGGTTGGAAAGGCATTGTTTCGAATCACATTCTGGGGAGCTCTTGCGATGATCGCAACGGCAGCCATCGGCGCTATGTTTGATGTCTCGGTTTAGTGGTAATTTCCAGATGTTTTCGCTTGCAACTTATTCCAATCAGGTCGGTGGTCTTCTGCACCTTCCCAGATAAGTGAACGTTGCTGTATTAGCAACTGCAAGACCGCCATCAGGGGCATATTCTTCGCAAACCACTCGCGGCCACTGCGGCGACGGCTTGACTTTCGCGACCGACCCGTCTGCGAGCCGCTCCCGATGCGGCCAAGTGTGGCAACAACATCTTAATAGCCACGAAGCGATTGAGCGATCGATCAAAACCTTTGAAGACTGTTCCCATTCCGCCTTGCCCCAGGAGCCCGATGATTTCCTAGCCCACGCTTCGTTTAAAGCTATTTTGGTATTGATCGCTTCAGTCGCTCTGCCGCCAGCGGCGCACGGCCAAGGAGGCTTCATTGGCCAGGTCAACAAGAAGGTGTCTTCTGCAGGAAGAAATGTTTCGAGGGAAGTCGGCGATTTCGGTAATTCGTTATCGAAGGGGGCAAAAAATTTAGCTGAACATGCGGAACGTCTCGTCAGTGCTCGCGATGCGGCAGAACTTGCCGACGAAATCCGCAAGACTGCTGAGAAGGGCTTGGAAATTGCCAAGGAAGATCTGAAGCACACCACGGACAGTCTGGCAAAATTGAGGGAGGAGTTAAATTCAGCTACAGAGCACGTCCGGCGAGAAACCGAGAAGAAGATCGAGAAGTTGCAAGCGGCGGTGGAAACTGCTAAGGAGTCACTGACAATCGCGAAGACTGCCGCCACGAAGGCGATCGAGGACGCCGATAAAACAAGAATCGATTTGGAAGAGCAATTCGCAAAACTTGCACAATCACAAACGAATTTAGAAAAAGTCAAGCAAGACTTCAATCGAGCTCAGCAGCTCGTTTCAGCTGTACTGGCAGATTCCGAAGCTGGAGTGAACGCTGCAATCAATGTTCCTGGTAGGGCGGTCAATTCGGTTCGCGCCGAACTGATCCGCGCTGATGAAGAAGTTCGCGAGCAGCGAGATCGTGTGGCGGTAGCCTTGATAGAAAACGCAATTTCCTCAGGTAATTCATTAAATCAAGTATTTGATCGCGCGAAGCACAGCGGTTTCACAGAGCTTCGCGAATTACGAGAGACGGTTGCCACCACTACTTCCTCGAACGAAGTTTACGAGTTGGTCCGCAACGCACCGGGCAGCTTCCATGAACGACTTCGAGGCAGTACCACTGTCGAGACGGACAATGCAATTCGTATAGCGAATTCTGAATTCAATAAAATGATCAAAGCGGCAGACGGAGAACTGGGACGCGCGGCAGAAACGTTAGAAAAACTCGGTGAGCGATTTGACAACAGTTTCGACGCGGAGGCGGAGCGTCTGATTGCAGAAATCAAGAAATCAGCGGTGTTCCAATGGGCAATCGACTACGGTTTGTCGCATTTTATGGAAGAACCGAAAATCATTTGGGTGGGAATGGAGCACGAAGACGCCCCCGTATTTTACACTAACGGCATGCTCACCCCGAAAGCGTCAGCTATTGCAGCAGGGCTTGCCATCTCTGATTCGCTTCAGAGGAGGGTGGGAATCGTGCTGAATCCTAGCACGCTCGACGGCGATACTGGCACGCCGGGATGTAACGACGCGGACGAGGCGCTATACGACCGCTCTTGGCCCGCGATCTTCGCGGCTAATATCTATAAGCTACAACTGCCCGGACAGGACAACGCGACCACGCGACAGTTAGCGTGGATATTATACCATCACGCAGGATCAGGGCAGCAGGTTTCTATCGTCACACACTCCCAGGGCTGCATGCAGGTACGAAACGCGTTGTTTACAGCCGCGTTGTTTGGTAGAGAATCGGATATCCGCTCCAATGTGGCTTGGCTCGCCTGCGGATCGCCCATCAGCGATAAAGAGTGTTGGCCGTTGCCGAAACGGTACAAGCGGGTCCGACACCAAGACGATTTCATCGAACCCGTTGTTGGTGGTGGAGGTATCCATAAAGGCAAATGGCCCAACATGCGCTGCAGCTTGTCACGAGATTCTGGATAAATATGCGCGAGTACTCGCCATTTTCTGTCACCCTCGGACCAGATTTCCAAGTTGGCACTCGCAGGCGACGGGTGATTGCTAGATGAATCGTGCCAATTCAAGAGTTTTCGATCTATACCACGGATCTTCAGCTTCACGCGTCCAACGGATTCATTTAAATACCGTTGTGTCAGGCGATCAATGAAGCCGGTTTCTCGCAAAGCCGGCATGTCTGCGCTCGATTTGACTTTAGCCTTTGCTGTCGACCCGCAAGTCGAGATGCTTTGAGCTGATCAGGGATGTTGTCTCCAGTTCCGAAGTACATTTCATCCGGCGTTTGTCCCTTGAAAGCAGAGCGTGGAAGCTTGGTGTTGTGCTCAGCAACGTAGAACGAAACAAGGCTTCGCAAAGTTGAAACTGAATCGAGGGTGTTCAGGTACAACCATTGATGTTTAACTACTTTCCAGAATGATTCAATCATGGAGTTCGAAAAACTGACTTCCGTTTGAGCGAGTACTCGATTCAGCAGGCCTTCTTCCACAATTTCGTCAACTGATTTGTTGTAGTTTTCAATTCCCCCATCTACCATCAACGTCGGGGTTGATGGGGTCGTACCATCCAACGCCTTTCGCAGCATGGATGAGGTAATACTCGGATCGAAAGTATCGGAAACACTCCACGCTAAATCTCTCCGTGAAAAGTTGTCGATGATCGCGTGGATATACGCAGTGAGCTCGCTCGCCTTCCCGCAACTGGGTTAACTTTGCCGTAAAGGGAACGTGAGCAACACTGCACGAGATTTCGACAGGCGACGCTATTAAGGGCCAGCAAACTACGTGGATTTCGGCACGTCTGAGTTTTTTGACAGGACGCAACATTCCTGACAAACTTGAAATGTCGCGGAAGAAAGCACGAAAGGAACGTATAGAGACCAATCGAAAGCGAAAATGTCGAACATGTGATCCGCCAGTCGCGATCGCAAGCTGAGTTGAAATACTCCGTTTCAGTCAGCCAAGTTGTACTCGCGGCTGCGCGAACTGTGGCCAATCTACAATTTCGAACAAGCACCACGCTGCTACCAGTGTGTGCATCCGGCCTTCTATGTACCCACGGGGAACGTGTTCATGCACGTCCGCGAGAACTCGCGCGGAAAAGTCCAGAATGTTGTGACTGAGAGTACCGCGAAGAGTAACGGGGCGCGAAAGCACTGGCGTCATTTCAAAAGCTACTTCGATCTTTAGGCGAACAATTGCGGATCGATTTGCGCTAACAGTTTCTTGAGTTGAGGCAGCGAGTCATAGGTGGTTGCTTGGCCAATGGCCGACATCTCATCAGCGCGGGTAAACTCGGTACTACCAAACGCGGTTACGTCGGGTTGAATCACAAAGTCGGCCGGTTGGACTCCCACAGAGTTCATGTTGACATTCTGCACTAGAAAAGTGCGCATGAGTGTTTGCAGTGTCGAGGCGGGCCTCATTCTAGCGGTGGGCGTATCGGGGCGATTGCTTGCAAATTCACGCTGGAGTGTGGCGGTAACGCTGACCGCAATAACAATATTGCAGCCATTCTTCACCAAAACATTCGCGGGCACATTATTGACAATGCCGCCATCAACCAAAGCTTGTCCATTGCGATTGATGGGCGACGCCAGCCCTGGCAAATTGATGCTTTCCGTAATGGCGTGTACCGCATCACCTTCAGTCCGAACAACTGCCTGACCACTGATTAAATCCACCGTGATAGTTTGGACAGGAATTGCCAGTTGCTCTAATTGACTACACTTCAAGTACTTCCTCAGCATCGGGTCAAATTTTCCACGTCGGTACTTGTGAAGCAGATACCAATAACCGCAATTAGGCAATTTACGCAGCAGCCAAGTAGGGGTCAGATCGTTGATGAAGCATTGAACGTTATAGTCGGGCTCCAGGCCAGAGGCATAAAGAACACCCGTCATCGCGCCGGCACTGGTACCCGCAATCATGTCGATGACGATGCCCTGCTGCTCAAGGACCTTCAGCACGCCCAGGTGTGCCATGCCTCGCGCCGCGCCGCCTCCCAACGCGACACCGATCTTCACACCCCTTAAGTGATGGATGATCCGTTCGAAGCCGTTAACGATTTCCCGGCTTCGATATTGTTGCGGTGGTTCGAACGACAGCTTGAATTGCCCAGTGCAGAACTCTTTGAACTCAGGAGCTGATGGTGCCCAAGGATGATCAGCGGGGAGCAACCACACAACATCAATCTTATCACGCCATCCAGGATTGAAACTTACAATCGATCGGAGGTGAGGGATCGACGCCTTCCAGTTCTCCGGCGTGACACACCACAGCACTTTCTCGCTGAATTCAATACCTTTAGAAGCTTTGTCCGGTAGAACGGCTGCGTCGACATCGATGAATATTCGCGAGGAGTCCGACCAGTCGTTAATCTGCTGGCGGACCTCTTGTTCGCCAATTAGATGGCCACGCTGAACGAGGCAATTGTGCGGAATGCCTTCCATCGCCCGCCAATCGGTCAAATCGCTAAGAATAGCGGGGGTTTCTCCGAGCAACCGGAGTCGTTCAAGCAGACGCCGCGTCAGAGGTCGTGTAATGGACGATTGATGAAAGATTGCGACGATTCGTGGTTTCTTGCGGCGTCTATCCTTCATTAATACATCGCGCATTGTTTCAGCGACCATTCGTGAGAATTTCTCTCGGAACAGGTCATATCGTTTCGTCAGCTCAACGATTCTTGAATACTCAAGTCGCAATAATGTGGTGGGCTCCTCCGCGACTAATTCGATGGGAGAGGGCTCACCCAAAGCGGCTGCCAGCGCGCCCATCTGCCCTCCAGGGGTTTGCTGCCGCTCCGTGATAACATTCCCTTGGATATCAATTAGGGACTGTCTAATGCGGCCGTGAACTAGAAGGTACACCGAATGAAACGGTTGATTCACGCTATGTAGGATTTCTCCAGACTGGCATCTAACCAGCTCACAAGCCTCAGCTATTTCGTGGATGACCTCGTCGGCTAAACCATTTGCACAGCCGTGAATTTTGAGCAGCAGAAATTTTTCATCAGTCACGTCGATATGCGCTTCATCGAGAGATTTAAGTACCGTGAGCAAGTCACTAGCATAGTCTACCCATTTCCCCAAAAGCAACGTTCGATTGTTCTTGAATCGCGCAAAATTAGCTGTCACCATTCAACGCCGCGAACCTGCCCCAATGTAATGTGTTCACTTCACTGGTCTCGCGATGTCCAGAATTTTCATACGGTAGCGTAGAGTCTCCGCAGTTCTAGTTGCCAAGCGAATTCGCTCACTTATCCTCTTTCGCTGAGCGGGGTACAAAAACCTCGCGACTCCCATTTTCACAGGAAATGCAAGGATATCGCAGCACGCATGGCATCCATCATCCATCCGTTTTTCACACTGCCGGCCTCGCTCACTCGGAAGCAACTTGCTCAGCAAGTGACCTGCCTCAAAGCGGAAAACAACATATTGCCTAGTAAGTTACCTGATCGGATTATTCTCAGTAGTCAGGAGCGACGCAGGCTAGTTCGCCACGGCGAGAATCTCGACGCGCGCATCAACGACCTGATATTAATCGTCAGTTATTCCACGTTTCGCAAATGGGTACGATCCCTCGAAGATGCACCTAACAATCAGCCCAAGCAAAAGGACGCGAAGCCCGGACGTCCGAGAGTCGAAGAGAGTATCAGCGAGGCGATTATTCGAATTCGCAACGAGATTGGCTGGGGCTATACGAAGGTTCGTCCACTATGCTTTCCTTACGAATGAGAATCACCAGGTGGTTTTACTGCGGGTGTGATCAGTTTGAGCGGGTATCGACTGCCTCCTACAGGTAGACCCACTGCGGCGTTGCGAAGCTGCTTGAGCCGTTCCAGTTCATGCTCGTCTACCCATAATATCCATCGTCCTTTTGTACCCGGCAGGCGACGCGATTTGATCCACTGACGTTTACACCATTGAAGCAAAGTGTTTCGGGGCACATCGAGTTTGTCGGCTAAGTCGTTGAGCCACCATTCATGATCTCGCAATGTCTCACGCCCACCGGACCGTTCACCAGGCGCGATCCGAATGCCCCGCGATACCAATAAGTCACAAGTTTTGGAAGCGTTAAATCGATTGCCTCTGACCGTACGAAAGCCTTCCTGGTTGAGTATGAAGGCTGTTTCTGCCAAGCTGCTCCCGGCTTGTCGCAGCTCAGTTGCACGCTGAATCAGCTGGTTGAAATTCGCAAGCTGTTCCGATTTCATCACGGCACGGCGAAATTCATGAACGCTCTCGAAGCCACCGGCCCACGCGATCTTTAACCGCGTCACTTCCGAGCTACCTTCGATGTCAACTTCCACGCGATCGATAAGAATCCTGACGATCGTTTGTCGGTCCTGGTGAGTTGTACATTCCGCGTGCCATAGCGATGGGAAGTCGCGGCCAAGCTCATAAATTACCTTTCGCTGTTGGGAACTCAGTTGTGGCGATTCTTCATCCCGCCAGTTCTGATATTGCTCTCTCAGTTTCTCAAGTTCGCAGAGTGCCTTTTCCCAGTTTGTCTCGAGCGACCTGGCTACCAACCGATTCTCGGGTTCAACAGCTTCGTATTGCCGTGCAGCACGATCCGCTACGAATTTGGCTCGCTCTAAACGTTGTTGCCATTGCTTATCCAACCGTGTGCGTTCTCGGTCGATCTCGTCGCACGCAGATAAGCACATCTCCAGCGAAGCCGGTTCCAGAATCTTCAGAATCCGCTTGGCGATGAACTCGTCGAGATCCTTGCCGACCATACTCATGCATACCGGATCAGCATGAGACTCTAGCGCGCGAGTGCACGCGTAACGATGCCTTGTCGCCCGTCCTGAATAAACCGTCCTCAGTGATTTGCCGCAGCGTCCACAGTACAACAAACCTGCCAGAAGCGATGGGCCACGCCTCGGCGCACCCTTGGCTTGCGGTCGCGATCGATTCTGTTCCAGTTACTTTTGATTGGATTCAAACTCGGCCCAGGAGATATAGGCTGGAACTATATCGCGAATGAGCACACGGCATTTTTCGAGCGGGATCGTCACGCGGCCCGACTTCGGCCGGCCGGCTTTCTTAAGCCTCGGGTCGTAGTGGCGATGGCCATAGCGATAAGCGCCGGCATAGATAGGGTGGCGCAGCATCTCCCGTAATGTCTTGCGATTGGCGCGACGCCACTGGATCTTGCCGCGATCCGGTCCCGTGTTGGCGCGTACCGGCATGCTTATCTGTTGGCGATTAAAGTATCGCACCACACCGTAGATCGACCCTTGGCGGCGAAACTCCTCGAACACCAAGCGGACGACCGCTTGAGCCTGCTCATCGGGGTCTAATTCGTACTGGGTTCCGTCTTCCGAACGAACATAACCAATCGGCGCGAGAACGATCAGTTCACCGCGGTCAGCCTTGTTCATTCTTCCCTGAAACATTCGACCCTTCAAAACGTGCAATTCCGCTTCGCTCATCGTTCCTTTTAGGCCGAGCAGCAATCGGTCGTTGAAGTCGGTCGGATCGTAAAGACCATCCTGGTCACCGAGCAACGAATGAAAAATAGCACAGAGTTCCAGTAGTTGATGCCAGTCTCGACATGACCGTGCCAAACGACTCATCTCCAGTCCGAGAATCAGACCGACGCGATCCAGCCCAACCTCAGCAAGCAAACGCTGGAAACCTAAACGATCCTCAGCGCTGCGGCCGCTCATCCCTTGATCGTCATCGATCACTTCAATTCTGTCACGGGGCCACCCCAACTGCATCGCTCTTCCGACAAGTGCGTACTGGCGGGCCGTCGATTCTTGGTTTTCGACTACCTGTTGCGGTGTTGATTGGCGGACATACACAATGGCCCGCCGCTGAAGATGGTAGGCAGTGAGCTTTGGCGACGCGAAAGCGACACTCGCTAGGCCCAAATTTGCCGACGCCCTGACTTCTCCACCTGATTGGATTTCAACCGGCATCACTCGCCTCCTCGTTTTGAGGATCGGCTTCGGATGAGAGATGATTCAAGCGACTGACGATCATTCTCGCTACAACAACTTGAATCTCCAGCTTGGACCGTTCCGGCAGAATTAGCCAGAGCTTGTCCAACTGCAGTGTCTGCAGATTCACTGTCTCGGTCTGCCCCGTAAAGCGCGGGGGGGGACTTTGGGCTGGAGCATTCGGCACCTCCTTGTTCGGGACGTTTCTCAATCCATTGTGCCAGCCGCAATAGGGCCAACGCACTAACAATAGTCGTTGAATGCTCTCCCACCAACGTCAATTCGTCATTCGAATCCGGATGGGGTGCCTTGCGGCTGGGGCTATACGAAGATCGTTCAGGCAATGCGGAGGTTTTGAAGTTGCGCTTTTTCGGAGACGGTGTCTGGATTGGTATTGCAATGAAAGCGGGGCCAACCCATGACGAGTTCATTGGATTCTCACCCTTCATGTTAAAAACCCGCCGATGATCATCGTCTCCGAAGCTGCCCCGCGATTCAAGACCTTCTTGGCTCATTGCGATCTCAAACCCCTTGCGCGCACCATGATGATGCAGATCGTTCTCGCCTTCATCATGCACCGCGGACGGATGAGCTGCAGTGCAGCGGCTGGCGTGATCGCCAGCGAGCCGATCCATCGTGGCGAGCTGACCCGGTTCCTCGCTCGCCCGCGTTGGCAGAAATACGATTTCAACGAGCCGCTGGCGCGAATGCTGCTGGCAAAAGAGAAAAAACGAGGCAATTTCCTATTCCTGATCGACGCCACTCTGGTCAGCCAAGCTGGCAAGAAAACCCAAAACACCTTCAGCACCGGCAACCGCACCCGGCGAAAGATCAAAAAGGGCTTTAGCTACAACAACAAAAAAGTGGTCCGCAAGAACGTACACAGCTTCACATTTGGCCTGCTGATCACGCCCTCGGGTATCCGCATCCCGATGCAGATCCCCCACCGAACCAAAGAATACTGCGCCCAGTACGGGCTCGATCACCTGACGACTGCCGAAGCGGCTGCGCAAATGATCCGCACGTTACCCTTGGATGATGATGCCGACGTCGTCGTGCTGGGCGATACCGCCTACGAAAGCAGCGTCGTCGAGACTGCGTGGGAAGAAATCCGTTCACCAGATTACTCCGACCGAAATCGGAGTAATTCGAGATATGGTCACATCCGACGATTACCGTCATGTTCTTACAGCCATCCTTGCTCGACTTGCCGAGCGGCTTGGAAAAATCTTTGTGTCTGCTTCGACTTGGTACCGTTTGATTCGAATTCATAAATGGAGACGACCAAGATTGCGGCTCCATCCTGCGAAACCGAAAATCGGTATCCGAGCCGCTGAGCCAAACGAGATTTGGCATGTCGATACGACGCAGATCCTATTACTGGATGGTAGCCGAGCCTATATCCACGCGATCATCGACAACTTTTCACGGAGAGTCTTGGCGTGGAACGTATCAGATACTTTCAATCCAGCCGTGACTGCGTACTTACTTCGCAAATCGTTAGAGGGTTCAACGACATCAATTCCGACTTTAATGGTCGACGGTGGAATCGAAAACTTTAATGCTTCCGTCGATGCGATTGTTGATGAAGGCCTGCTCAAACGAGTACTCGCTCAAACCGAGATCAGCTTTTCCAATTCGATGATCGAATCATTCTGGAAAGCGATGAAACATCAATGGCTCTTTTAAAAACGCTCGGATCAGTAACAGACGTCCAGAATCTTCTTTCATTCTATATTTCGGAGCACAACACCAAGCTTCCGCACTCAGCGTTCAGCGGACAGACGCCAGAAGAGATGTACTTCGGTGCTGGAGCTGACATACCCGATCAGCTGAAAGATTCTCGACTTGCGGCTCAGAAGAAACGGCTAGCAACGAATCGAGCACAGTCATGTAGGTCGTGCGAAGACTCGCCTTCCCGAAGTGCGTGAATCGAATGTTCTGAATTCAAAGCTCAGCATGCGTCTCGCTGAAGCTCTGTACCTGCAGTCCGAATCCACTTGAATCAGGCGAACTTACAACCGCATTCGTCAGTTTCCAAAGCCGCAAAGCCACGGCCCTTGCCTCTAGGAAAAGGAATGTGGCGAGTACTCGCGCACTTTTGTCCAGAATGTCGTGACAAGCTGCAAGGCGAGAAGGATGATGTCCATCGGAAAGTCCAGGAAACAAATGGAACTTTTAAGGCGTGCCAGCCAACGAGCAAGTTCGCGCGGCGGGAAATTCTACACTGGCTTCAATACCAACGCTGCTGCCCGCTCACGTAGGACACTTCGCTCTGCACTCTCTATTTTGGACGTTTCCCATCAAATTGTTCTGCATGAAGCCACATGAAACCCGGTAGCTGAGCATCAGCAATCCAGAATTCATCGTCAGTCTTCTTCTTACCACAACATACACCACGAAGTGCTCAACGGCTTCTGCGTGATCAATGAGAGGCACCTCGATATTTATTGAAAGTCGGATCGGACTGGTACAACAAGCGACGCGGCCACAGCGGTCGAGATCAACTGCCACCTACGGTTACCGTTCAGCAACAGGCACCTACGAGTTCTCTCAGTCCAATTCTCTTCCAAAGTTACGTCGGAATGCACTGAAGTCGGCAAGTCCGATAACACCATCATGATTGTTATCGAATGCCGCATTGTATCCTAATTCATTTTGGTTCCTTGAGTACGCACTGCGGAAGGCATTGAAGTCTACGAGATCGATTTTCGCATTGCCGTCGTTGTCACCAAAGAAACGGAAGAACTCATCGACCCGATCTGCACCAGGGACTCCGTCACCATCGCCGTCCAGCGTATTGCCGGCGAGATCGGTGATATGGGTTTCTAATGCGCGCAACGTATACCGACCATCGACCAACGAACCACTCGTTTCACGATGCTCCGATGCGTCAAAGGTAAGCAACACTCGCGACCGGTCGTTCTCCACCAGGTGCTCCACGATCAATGGAATCGTGTCATCACCCCGGGAGAGAATGAAAGCGCCGTCCTGGAACACGACTTCTGAATCGAAGAGGTACTCGACCGAGCGAATCATACTGCGCTGCGCGGTTCCATCCCCAAACCTCAGCTCTTCAACAAAGGGCGCAGTAATATCGATGGGCCGCATGCCAAAATCGAGATCTTCTCGCGCTTCTCCCGATACGAGGTCCACCGTGTAACCGTAACTTCCACCGCTTGATCCCAAGTCGCCTGGGTCATCCGACGAGCCATCGGAATCTCCGCCACCATCGTCGCTCGGAAGTTCAGCAGAGAGCAGCAGTTCCGCCAACTGCTGAATATTCAGCCGACCGAAGGAGGCTCCCGTATTGAGAACGTTATCATCCTCGTCGTCCCCATCGACAACTGTCTCGCTGGAGCTGATGAGCAACTCCCGGAATTGGGCATTAGTCAGTCGCACACCATAGTGTTCGAGCGACAATTGCTGCATCAACACGGCCGCTCCTGTCACGAAGGGTGCCGACATACTTGTGCCGCGCATCGTTGCCACTCCACCACCCAGATAGCCTGCTGTGATCAGTGCACCAGGAGCGAGAATGTCCAGCGTTTCTTCATGCCGTTGCGAGAAGCTGGTAACGCGGTCGGCGTCTGTCGTATAGTCAATCCCAAATGCGCCGGCCGACTGGAAACCACGGTCCATGTCCCAAACAGCACCCACTGAGATTGTATGCGCGTCGGCAGCCGGATATGCCAAACCTTGGCGGCTGTCATGCAGCGCAAAACTATTTCCTGCTGCCGCAACTGTGATCACGCCGAAAGAATCGAGCAAGGCCAGTTCATCGCCGATACCATGCCGACTGACAATCTGTGTCCAATTGGCCCCATCACCAAGCGACATGTTGACCGCAGCGATTCCATAGGCCTCGGCATTCATGGCGACCCACTGCAGGGCTCGCTCCAGATAGGCGAAGGTACCCTGACCATTATCCCGGAAGACTTTGAGATGAATGATATCCACCCCGGGGGCGACTCCAGGGTAATCAGCATCTTCAGAAGCGATAATGCTGGTCACATGGGTTCCATGACCCGAGTAATCACGAATGTCTGCATCTTGATCGGCGAAATCGTAACTGTAGACGATACGATCTGCGCGTCCCGCTGTACTTGTGCCGAAGAACGGATGATCCAGATCGAGCCCTGTATCGATCACGACCACCGCCAATCCGCGACCGTCCAAATCTGCAAATCGATCATCGGCCCGCAGGTCAGTTAGCCCGATCAACTGGTGGGCCGAGTCATTGCCCGAGCCACTCCCTGAGCCCCCAGCAAATATCTGTAGCGAACCTTGATTCTCAATCCAATCGATCAATTGACGCACGTCGGTTTGATCGACGACACCGTCACGATTGACGTCACGGTGATCGAAGCTGGCAATCGAGAAGGAACCCAGCTCGGTTGAATTTGACTGATCCTCTCGATGCAACGCGTTAATGATGATCACAACGTCCAGCGGCGAGGTGATACCATCGCCATTCACATCGGAGTGTAACGGCAATGATTGGCGATTTAGCCCCACGAACGATTCCAGCGATGGTGACTGCAATTCGATCGACGAGCCTGCAAACCTAATGCTGGACGAACCGGTGATACCCGGGAAGGTCTGTTCCCAGCCGTCGGGAATGACTTGACGCACGACATGCTGACCGGGACGAACCCCTGCAAATGTGTAACTTCCCTGGGTGTCGGTGGTCTGACTGGGCTCATCCGCATCGAATTGGCTGTTGTTATTCAAGTCCAGGTAGATTACCTGGTCTGCCAATAACAATTCATTGGCACCCCGCGCACCATCCCCATTCATGTCGCGCCAGACAATACCCGAGAGCGAACCAAGTTCCACAAGCCCGGCGTCCCACTGGTTGTTCAGGCCCAGGGTGAGCGTGAAGACAGAGGTTCTTCCCGTGTCGATATCGACATCATTGTCGAGATCCTCATTCGCTCCGGCGGCTTGTCGCGTGAAAGCGAAACCAACGGGTGCGACGAACTCCAGGAAGTAGGACTCATGGATCGAAAAGTCGGGGAAGCTGTAGAAACCCTGGGCATCGGTCGTCATGACCGCGATCGGATCGGAAACCGTGGTTGTGAAGAGACGCACTGTGATACCCTCGACGCCCGATTCACCGTCATCTTGGATACCGTTTGCGTTCGCATCGAGCCAGACGCGATTGCCAATCGTAGCCAAGCCGCCCGTGATGCGTGTGCGAGTATCGGGAATCAATGGAGCCGCTTCAACGTTGCCAACGTTATCGCGGGCGGTGCTGTAGAAGGCATAGCGGCGACCGGGTTCACCGACGAACAGTGCTTCGGTCAGCGTAGTGTCTGTCAGCCAAGGAGTGAAGGGACGCTCGTCCATGGAGACGTAAATCGTGTTGGAAGCGAGCCCCGACCCATTTTCGTCATCCTGTCCCGACCACTGAACCAGGAAGATCGGCTCGTCGAACAACTCGGGTAAAAGAGCGACATCGCTAGTGGGAACGCCCGCATCTAGTGTATTGAAGATTGGTGGCGTATCAATCGGTTCGTTGTTGTCGAAGACGATCCTCGCTTCGGCGTCGATCACGGTGCCGGTAGGGGCATTCGTCTTGGGGCGAATGGAGTAGGTTAGAAAGCCTTGCCCCTCAATTCGATCAAGGTTAGGCGGCAAAAAGCCCATGAGCGGGTCTAGAGGTATCTCGCCGGTACGTGGATCAATTGCCGTCAATCTCCAAAATGCCTGACCGGTGGAGATGTCAATGCCTGCAACAGTGTCAATGAACACGCCGAAATCGTCCCGATAATCCCATCGGTCCACATAAAACGGACTGCCGTAAGCGCCCGACATAGCCATTCTTGACGTGCATGAGAGGATGGTGGGTTTGTCACTTCTTCAAACCCTGGAGGCTCTTGCATGTCACGGTCCATCAATGCTGAAAAGCGTGTTCTCTGGCAAGCCCGATTGGATGCGT
>JBGTBJ010000172.1:0-5709 GCA_041749395.1 Pirellulaceae bacterium | reverse complement strand
GGCCAACATCGTTTCTTTGGCGATACGAGATGCTTGGATCAATCGATCCCAATCTCGCGGGGGAAGACGTTGGTCAGAATTCAGCTTGGATTCGGCAAAACTAGCCAAGGCCAGATCGAGATTGTCACCTCCAAGAATCAGATGTTGGCCAACTGCGACACGATGGAATTGAACTTGGCTGGATTCGTCACCAGCGGGGCGAACTCGAATCAGGGTAAAATCGCTAGTACCACCGCCGATATCGCACACTAGTATCATTTGCCCCGCGCCGACTGAATGAAACCAGTTATCTCGGTGGCGATCGATCCAAGCATAGAAGGCTGCTTGAGGTTCCTCGATGAGGAACACCCTTGGCAAACCTGCGCGTTTGGCAGCTTGGACTGTGAGTTCTCGAGCGACTTCGTCGAAGGATGCAGGAAGCGTTATGACAACATCTTGCAGAGCCAGAGGGTGATCCGGGAAGCGAGCATCCCATGTCGAGCGTAGGTGCTTCAAATAGCGTGCGGAAACCTCCACTGGAGAAAGGCGTTCAACGTCGCTATCGCCATGCCAAGGTAGCAAATCGGCGGACCGATCGACGCCATCGTGAGACAGCCAACTTTTAGCTGAGGCAATACGTCTCCCTGGATTGAACAAACCGGCATCGCGGGCAAGCGCACCAACCACATACGGGGAGCGAACATTCGAGGCGTTACCCTCGCGATTACTTTCCCAAGGGAGACCGGATTGCAGACTATTTAAAGCGTCGGGAGTCAGTTCAAAATGAAAGGATGGCAAAGTGGATCGGCGTTCGATCTGGCCCCAGGCGACCCATTGCGGAATATCAAGGGTCTTCACGCACCATGCTTCGTCATGTGCATCAACGAAAGCGGCAGCACAATTGGTAGTTCCGAGATCAATCCCAACGACATAGCGGGGTAGGTTCTCGGTGCTTCCTTCTAACTGGCTCACGACTGACGCTCTTTCGCCGCCTCGCGCGCATTAAATTCGAGTTGCCATTGCTCGTCACTGCGCGTGCTATGGCAATAGAGCTCAAACATACCTAGTTCCGTAACTCGCGACTGGAATCGTACTGGCAGGAATGGATCATCGCTGGCAACTTGCGAGGTCAGAGTGGTTTGGATGGAATCGCTTTCGACTAGTTCGTCAGGGCTCCATCGTTCGAGTCGATCCCCGGGGACGTCATGGGGCCGTACCGTCGACGAAAAGAATCGAAATTTTGCGGGCCGTCCAACCATCAAGCCGACTTCTTGGCTTGGAATTTCGGCAGCGGTACCTTCTTCCATACCTCGAGGTGCGACACAAAGAGCGCGCAGAGGACGAGGAGCTCCGGGGATCGCCAGGCCGGCAGTTTCAATTCCGATGTAGTAGCTCCGCGCGGTTCCACCCCGAATTCGTAGACCGCCGCGATGTTTTGACCATCCGTAATAAGCGGCCCCTTGGGCAACTGCGTGGTCCAGATCATGGGCGCTCGCTCCCAGGCGATGGGGCGGATTTCCGGAGGTGTTTGCAGCCCACTGCGTCAACGTGTCAGAAACTGCGTCTTGAAGTAACGAGCTGCGAAAAACTCCGCCATTGAGCAGTAGGTGTGAAGGGACCAAGGGCTCTGACGATTGTCCTCGCCACGAGGCCAAGAATGCAGCGATGTGCTTTGTGATTGCTGGGTCGGATTCATAGGGAAGACCCAAATCTTGGAACCCAGAAGCAACGTAGCGCTCTGGCTTTTCTGTTGCTTTGCAATGAGGGAAGAAACCATTGATGAGTAGGTCAGCGGTGGCGTCTCGGCTTAGATGCGTTGAGACAGTACCCCCAATCAACCGACTACCGCGGCCCAATACGGAAATAGTAATTGTCTCAGGACCTTCGCCGGCCAGCAGCTGCTCTTTAGCAGCACGGCAAGAGTGCCAGAGTGCAACATTTTGCCAAGGGTCCAACGAGTGGCCTTCGCCTGCTAGTTGATTTGCCACAAGGTGTGCGAGAGCCAGATCCATGTTGTCCCCGCCGACCAACAAGTGATTACCGACTGCTTGACGTTCGAGCTCAACAGATCCATCGCGACCGACAAGCCGGATCAACGTCAAATCGGTAGTGCCACCTCCAACATCGACAATCAGCAGCGTGTCTCCTTCGTTGAATTGGTCACGCCAAGAATCATGTTTTTCTGCCAGCCAACGATAAACGGCCGCCTGCGGTTCTTCTAGGAGTACAAAATCTGCTGGTAAGCCTGCTGACAACGCTGCCTCGCGAGTCAGATTTCTGGCCGCCGGGTCAAACGATGCTGGCACTGTCAGAACGACCTTTTGTTCTGCCAAAGGGGCGTCGGGATGCGAATTATTCCAAGCGCAAACTAAGTGATGGAGATACGCCTCAGTCGCCGAGAGAGGTGAAACTTTCTCCACATCATTGGGAGACTGCCATGGCAATATTGCATCACGACGATTCACGCCGTGATGACCTAACCAACTTTTTGCTGCGGATATGACCCGGTGTGGCGCATCAGCTCCTCGTTGCCTGGCCAATTCGCCTACGACGAAGGAGTGGGGTCGATCTTGCCAAGGTAGTTGATATGCGGCGGCCTCGTTTTCAGCCGCGATGTAATAAAACGAGGGTAGGGAATTCCGTGATTCGATTTGACCTGCGGCAACGACTTGTGGAATGGGCAGCAGCGTGAGAGTTGGCTGGTCACAATCCAGTTCTGTCGAAGCGATCACAGAATTTGTAGTACCGAGGTCAATGCCAACCGAGAAACGAGCAGTCATGCGAATTGTTGTTTGTTGAGTAAAAAAATTTGGCGCGAAGTAAGTTGTAGCAAGCGATTCAAGATTGAATTTGGATGGGCGCGATAACCTTTGCGTCGCTGGGACTTCCGGTCCATTTCCCTAGTTCGCTTTGGTTGGCAAGCCAACCTGGGTGGACAAGTCTCCCCGTGGATGACTGCTCCCCGTTTCCAAGCCATTGGTAGCGAAGCGCAGATGCATTTAGGGGAACGGCGACAGTTGAACCTTCTGCCTGCTCAGTCAGGGGGATTAAATCGAAAACTCGCTGAAGAGTTTGTCGACATTGAATGAGGCAAGGCCGTGCTGCAGCACCGACTTGGGCGTCGCTGAATTGATCCAATGGTTCTTGAACTAAATCAACAAAGCGAGCTTCGCGCTGCAACATAGCGAGCAGGGTCAGAGCTTCGCTACGTGCTGGCTCTACGAAAGAGGGGGAGCCGACATCCACCTTCGAGGTACTTTTGATTGATGGAGCAATCAGAATGTTCTGATTATCGACCGGTTCTCCGTTCAGTATTTTGAGGAAGGCTTCTGAGGTTTGTTTATTGCCCAGAGCAGCAAAAAATGCACGAAATGCGGTTCCAAGGGACATGATAGCAAGCAGAAAAAGTGAGAAAACGAAATAGCGGATGGCTTTTGTATCAGAGTTCGAACAAGGCAGTACTTGAAAGCTTTACGTGGAAATGCCGTGCGTCAACGGGGAATTGGTCTTGGAGTGTGAAACTGTTAGCGATTACTCTCCGTTGTCAACACTTGAGCGAGCGTGTTCCACTCTTAGCTCAGGTACTGTAGCAATGAAGTCGCATGATTTACCGGCAGCATCGTCCCCTCTCAACAGACGTACACTATCGCAGGATTCCTGCGATGGGCGGGTACTACTTTGTACTTGTAAGTGTTGTACTTGTAAGTGTTGGACTTGCATTGACTGGATGCGGAACGACGAAGAGTTTTGAAGCGACCGAGCAATTGCTGCTGAGTGATGCGGTTGATGCCAGCGTATCAGCGATCGACTTTCGGCCGCTGGCTGGCCATACAGTATTTTTGGACACTAAATATGTTACTCAAATAAAGCCACCTACGATTGTAAACGCGGACTACGTGATCAGTTCGCTAAGACAGCAAATGTTGGCGGGTGGATGTTTGTTACAAGATACCGTGGATCAAGCGGATATTGTCGTGGAGCCACGCGTTGGCGCATTGGGCTCGGACTCATTCCAGGTTACTTATGGCGTCCCAGCCAGTTCCGCATTAGCGACGGCCGCGCAGGCAATTCCAACCGTACCATCGATTCCGGTCATACCTGAATTGAGTGTTGCGCGGCGGGAATCGAGAGAAGGAGCGGTGAAAATTGCCGCTTTTGCCTATGACCGTTTGTCTCGCCAACCCCTTTGGCAATCCGGAATGTCTCGGTCGAGTACAACATCTCGGGATACATGGCTGATGGGGATCGGCCCGATACAAACAGGCACAATACGTGGCAAAACCCGCATTTTGGGGAGCGGGCTAGAATTTGGCACAACTACGGTAGAAGGAGCGACGCCGCGCAACCTTTACGATCGCCCACCGGTAAATCTAGGTGCGGAAGTACGTTATGAAAATGGAGTTCCGATACTTGGTCCTCGATTCACAAACGAAGGCATGCTGCAGTCGCCCGAATCATTACCGTTGGATGTATCGACTCCCAATGATCAAATGGAGGAGCCGCCTGGAGACGCGGAAGGATCAAGATCCCCGAATTCGTCTGGCACAGAAGGCCCCGAGACCCTGCCACCTCCCGCGGAGCAACCACCCAGCTAGGCTATCGCCAACTTGGGATCATCATCAAGGGTCAGTGCTTTTTCGACTGCACCCTCTTATTGGGGAGATGAAGTGTAGAGGGAATTACCTCTCGGGGTCAGACCCTGGCTAGGCATAGTACCTATCGGGGTCAGACCCTAACTAGGCATAGCGCCGCAGAAGCTTTTTCAAGTAATCGCTAGTCGTTACAGTCGCGAACTGCTTGACTAGCAAGATTTGACGGGAAATCGCGACTTTTGTAACTGCTCCGCGCAGCAGACAACCTAATCGACCCCGCAGTATCGCAAATGAGCGGTGACGCAACAATGAAGGTGGTAATCGCGGGCCTCAATCAACCCGATTGAAGTGGCAATCGCTCCAATCCATTTCGAGATAATGGCTTGAGGCGTAAACGCGGACGTGATGCGCATTCGCGCGCAAGCGAAGTACTGCACCCTGCAAGTACCCCAAATGACTTTCGGAACTGCAAGACTGTTTCTGCAAACGCTACCGGCTCGAAACCCATCTCACGAAGCAATTCAAATCCATAACCTTCGGCGGATGGATCTACCCCCTTCTTTCCTACCCCCGCCAAATAATTCAGCAATTCCACATAGTCAGATTTTCTGATTGGAAAACATGCCCGCCGCTCTGCTGCTTGCTCAGCAATATGCGACTGAATCTCCTGTCGTGACATGCGATTCACAACGGCTACGCACCGACCATCCACCTGGCTTTTGAACTCAAGCGGCGATAACCACTCGCCCGAATCGACCGTCTCATCATCCAGTGTCCGCAATCGCTCTCGAATCGACACATGTTCGTAGCCCTCCAAGTCGACCGCTAAGCCCGCTCGAATGGGATTTAGATCGACATATGCCATGCAGGCTAACACCGCTTCTTCGTCGACTAACCTATTCATCTGAAATCTCGACTCCCAAAAATGCCCCGTGATTTCATCTTCGAGGTTGCAACGAATGCCCATGTACTGAGCCAATTGCCGATTGAACCACGATGGATTGGAAAGCCTCGATCGCAACTCCTTAACGCGATCTACCTTACTCAGCTCATGCAAAATCTGCGACTCCGTCAGTGGCCTACGATTCTCCTCGTCCAATAAGCCACCCTTCAGCGAAAGAGAATCCCCTTTAGCAAT
>JBGTBJ010000171.1:0-3807 GCA_041749395.1 Pirellulaceae bacterium | reverse complement strand
TGCTTCCGGCGTTATCTTGGACATCCATGAGGCTTCCTTTCCTGGGCTGTTAGTGTGAGAACCAACATTCTCTAGGAGGAAGCCTCTTTTTTTAAATATCAATCGAACTGAATCAGGGCGCACTACGCGGATCGCACCCCTATTTTCGGCAACTAATTGGTACTCCGTTGTATATGAGTCCGGAGCAACTCGATTTGCGCCGACGCGAAATTGACACAAGAAGCGACGTCTATTCATTGGGAGCTTTGCTTTACAAATTACTCACTGGATTTGCACCAACAGAACCGCTTGAACCTAGCGACCAAACAACGAATCTTTTGCAAGATCCAATGCAACATGCAAAACCGATTCGTCCAAGTCAAAGAGTTCGTAGTCTGGCAAAACTCCCAGGCGCGAACCTGGAACAGCAACTCGGCGTATCGCAATCGGTGCTTCCCTCGTGGCTACGCAAGTTGAAGGGTGAACTCGATTTTGTAACGATGACAGCATTGGAAACGTTGCCACAAGATCGATACAAATCGGCAGAAAACTTGGCGAGCGACCTGCTGAACGTCGTGGGAGGACACCCTATTCAAGCACAAAAAGGCAACCGACTGAAAAAAGCGATTCAACGAATCGCCAGGAATAAAATAGCGGTGACGTTGGCAATTGTTGCTTGCTTTCTGTTGGTGGCCGCAAAACCGCTGTTCGATCGAATGGTTCGTCCGATAAGTCAAGCGGATGAGAAGGTGGCGAATAGCGAGCAGCGCGAGATTGATGGAGTCGAAGCCCTGCGATTGCAAAGCATGATCTGGGCTCTCTCCGAACACAACTTACATGCCATTAGCCAGTTGAGATTGCCTAAAACTGAATATGGAAACTACCGCGGTAGATCAACAATCCCTGAAAGCATCCCGGAGAAAACGGGTTCGCTTCGTAAACTACTGGAGTCTCTTGGTTCACCACAACCACTGTTGGAACTGCAAAATAACTCGCCGGTCAGCGATATCTCGATATCGCCCGATCAACGCTATGTAGCTGCCGCTTGCGCCGATCGTTTTGCCAGAATATGGAACTTAGAGGATGGTTCGCTAGTTGCGAAACTTGGACCTCACGCTGACGGTGTTACTGCCGTCCAATTCTCTCCCGATGGGACCAGACTTGCAACCGGAGATCGTGAAGGAGTATTTGCGATATGGGATTTCAAAACCGCCATGCACCACTGGCCCAATGCAGTGGATTTGGAGCAGTCCATCTATCGCACTCCTGAAGACGTCGCCGGCATTCAATCTCTTGCTTGGTCCCCAGATACATCCAAAATTGCGATTGGCTATCGCTACGAGCCGATTGTTGTGCGCACTTCGAATGGGGATTTTTTTTCCAGGTTAGACTACGGCAAGACTTACCCAAGAAACGAGACATTGCGTTTTACCCCAGACGGAAGGCATTTGCTTTTGGTTAATCGGATGGATTTTCGAATCGAAAAGAGGGATTTTGAGACTCAAGAGGTTGTCTGGGCGTCTATACCTGCCGAAACTGTGACGCCTCACAACTATCCTAGAAAGATTGTCTTAAATGACAATCGGATGTTTCATACATTTGCTGATTCATCGTTTCTCGGGCAGATTGACCCTGTGTCGGGTGAGTATATCGGATTCGTTCACCTCGATGTTCCGTTTGTTCTCGATGCATCATTTTCCTCTGATAATACGAAACTTGTAACGGCACATGAGCAAGGGCGGATCGTTGTTAGCGATGTCGCTGACGGAGCGAACATGGATGCCGTTTCAATTGACGAAAGCTGGATACACGCAGCCCACAATATAGAGGCCGGCCACGTTTCACGAGTTGAGTTTCTGGAACACGATAGATTTGTGACCGCTGGCAATGATGGCCGAGTGTGCCTGTGGACGCTGCGCGGTCTGAATGTGGAGGCAGAATATACGCGCACATCTCAAACCGATACCATAATCGATGCATCGGGTCAGATAGTTGAGTTCGAGTTCAGCCCCGACAAAATGATAATGAGGACAGTTGGCGATTTGGAGGAAGGGGAAAAATCATTTGAAGTGGTTCTCCCGGCTTGCAGATTTCAGCCAAACCTTGACACCGTATTCTTTTCGATTGCATTGATCGAATTCTCGCTAATTGCATACCACCGAAACAAGCAGTGGCTGGCATATCCAACTTCCGACAGCGTTGAATTTTGGGACATCCATAACGGTGTCAAGATGGGTTCGCTTGACATTGGAGATATGGTGCTCCAGCCTCTATCGTTTTCATCTGACGGCCAGTGCCTCGTGGGAGCGTCAGAAAAGTATATTTATTTATGGAGGAGCACTGATGACTGGAAAAGTAATGCTCAAATCGCTGCAATCGAAATGGCAACTTTGCCCGAAGGGATATTAGGGAAGAGAATCGCGATCTGCGATGGTGGAAGGTCGTTGCTTGTTTTTTGCGATCAAACTGCTGTATTAGTTGACACGGCAACAGGAGAAACACGCAAGACCTATCTCTATTCGGGATTGCACAGGACGATGCAATTTGAATTTAGTCCGAGCGGCCGACATCTCGTCATCATGGATGACCACGGATTTCGAATAATAGACCGCCCCTCGGACAGCATTGTATTCGAATCGAAAAGTCTCCCTTGCGTGCGTACACAGTTTATTGACGACGAGCGGATTTTGCTCGCACAGAGTCAACCCAACATGATTCATGCATGGCATCTCCCGACAAAGACTTCTCTCGGTGTCGTGTACCAAGCGGAGCGGGGCTGGGAGATTGGTAACTTCTACATGACACCAGAGTCAAAGTTAGTCATTTCGGCATTCCGAAACGAGAATGAGTCGATGCAAAAATTCATTTCGATAGGCTATTAATGGTGTTGTGATGGTGTGATACGAACACCACCTCTGTCAAGGGAAATTTAAGACGAGAAGCCGCTGCTGAGAGACTTTTCATTCTTAATCATCTTTTTTATCCGCTGCTCTGCTTTCAATGAGTTTCTTTCGAATCTGGTCAAATTGAAACTCTTTGAGAGACTCTACCGTAAACGAATCGCTTTCGAAGTCAGCGTCAATAACATCGACCCCAAATTTCCATTCATTCAGCCGTACTTCACATTCCTCTGGACGGGGTCCAGAAATGATCATCCGACAGATCGCCGGGACATACTCTCCTTTAGAGGACAGTTCCCACTCTGTAACGGTATCGGACACTGGAAGAAACTTATCTAGCTGGTCCACAAACTTGTCATTGCGGTCCAACTTATACGTCTTCGATATATATTGTCTAACGCGAATGGGTGCCCACTCGGGTACATGCCCAAACTTTACGACTAGAATGCGTGTTCCTCCAGCAGCAGCGAATACTCCTTCGACACCGTCGCTCAAGCGGTGCGCCTCGCGTAGCTGATAAGGAAGGAAGCCTTGCAAGAAATCAAATCCCGTATCGAGGCGCATCGCATAGAGCGAAGCAATGGGTAGAGTTCCGAAATCAACTCCTACCCAATTCACACCGTTAGGAACTTTGTCGAGTGGAATTTCGACGAGTCTCAATTGCTGTCTTCCATAGCGTGCTCGCCCAAACTTTCGCGTATCGCTTGTGTACAACACATGTTCCCAGCTTTGTGCTGACCACTCATTGATTGACTCCGTGTAAAGGTCCAATCTCATCAGCTCTTTCGATCTGCACTTTAGGGAAACGGATCATGCAGCCGGATTGATATTGCAACGAAAAAGGCCCTTCGGGAAATTGGAGGTTACCACACCAAACCAATCATCCACAAAGGGCCAAGGATGGCTAATCGTAAACGCTCCGGCAGGC
>JBGTBJ010000170.1:0-25836 GCA_041749395.1 Pirellulaceae bacterium | reverse complement strand
CGATGCAGGGAGAACCTTAATACCAGTGCTGGAGGGTGATGACCGCGGCTACCGGGCCACACTACAGAACGATGGAAAGATTCTCGTTACTGGCATTAGCCAAGTGGGAAGTGCCGAAGGCTACGATGTTGCCGTGGCTCGACTCTCGTACGACGGTGCCCCCGACACGAGCTTCTTCACCGGTTACAACGATGCGGCCGTGACCTTCTCGGTGGTCGATGGCGCGAATGATTACGGCCACACCATTCTGCAACTTCCTGATGGGAAGATCCTCATTGCCGGAGCGACTACCGGTGGGATCGCCCTCGCACGACTGCTAGGAGACTCGAATTATACGGGAACCTATTTTCCAACCATCAACCCCGTTGATGATATGCGTTTTTCGATCACGAATCGCGTAGAGATCCCATTAAGCGGTATCTCGTCAGGCGGACAAGATAGCCAACCTATTTCCCTAAGTGCAGTTAGCGATAATCCGGCGTTATTGACTAATCTTGGAATCATGTACTCTACTCCCGATGAGACTGCGACGCTTTATTTCGATCCCGTGGCTTCGAATTTGCCAACTGCAAGAATCACTATACGGGTGGAAGACGGCGGAGTGGACGGCAACCTGGAAACTGCTGGCGACAATGATTATGTCCTCCGGGAGCTAACTGTTTACCTCAACGAATTGCCGACCATCGACTCGCTCCAAGATATGTGGATCGAGGTTAATTCAGGACTCGTTCTTGTTGATCTGTCGGGGATTGGCTCAGGCGGTGAAGCAGATCAAAATATTAGAATCTGGGCGACGAGCAGTGATAGCGATGTAGTTACCACCCCAGCGGTTCAGTATACAACCTCTGATTCAACTGGAATCATTCAATTCGAGCCAATTACGGATCAAGTTGGTGATGTGGTCATTACGGTTTTCGTGGAAGACGCGGGAGTCGACAATGACTTCGCAACTTATGCGGACAATGGCGTAAGGGCGGTACCATTTTTGGTTCACATCGTACCTCCCAATGTACCTCCAACACTTGACCCGATTGAAGATCTCGTAGTTTCGGAGGATACCACCGATTACAGCGTTGCTTTGACAGGTATTTCTCCTGGTACAGGTGAGACCGGAGTCATTCGCATAACTGCTGCAAGCCTAACGCCAGCATTATTGCCAGATGTAACCATTAACTACGAGGCTCCGAGCAGTGCAGGCCAGCTACTCTTCAGTGCTTTCGCAAATCAATTCGGAACGGCGATTATTCGAGTGACAGTTGTCGACGGGGGTTTGGATAACAATCTGGACACTGAAGAAGACAATCTTTCTTTTAGCCGATCGTTCGCTGTGACCGTGGAGCCCGTCAATGATCCACCGACCGGCATCTCTCTATCCGCATCAGCCACTAGCGAGAATGTTCCAGCTGGGACTGAAATTGGTACCTTCACGACGGAAGATGTCGATGACGGTGATTCCCACAGCTACACGCTCGTATCGGGGGTTGGCGACTCAGACAACGGCTTCTTTGAAGTTGTCGGGAATTCGCTACGTCTACTCAGCACGCCTGATTTTGAAACAAGAACTTTTTATTCCATTCGAGTTCGCAGCACCGATTCAGCGGGACTTTTTGTTGATAATAACTTCGAGATCACCGTCACTGATCTTCCTGAACTAGTGAGCGACCCTACATTCGGTGATGGGACGAATCAACGTTCAAATATAACGAGCATAACGGTTCGCTTCGACGGAGACATTTTAATCTCTGAAGGAGCATTCCTCTTGGAAAAGCGTGGAGCGAATGGGGGAAACGTCGATGTCAGCTATACAACGAACAGGAATGCTGATGGAGTAACCGAAGTAGTACTGACTTTCAGTGGGAACCTCACGCGAGGTTCCCACGGGGCGTTAATAGATGGTAACTACCAACTTAGTATCTTTGGAGAATTCATTAGTCGCGATGGCCGCAAACTAGATGCTAATCAAGATGGCAGCGGTGGAGATGCATTGGTTGTAGGCGAACAAGAATCGGATCGATTTTTCGCTATGTTTGGTGATGTGAATGGTGACCGCTCAGCAGGTCTCTCTGACTTTAATGCATTCCGCAATACTTTTGGGCGTCATACAACGGACGACGAATATAATGACACATTGGACTTTGATGGAAATAACTCCATAGGATTGAGTGACTTCAATGCGTTTCGCAACCGATTTGGCCGTCGGCTAGCTTTCGAATAAGCCTCGCCGCGCGAAAGTACTCAAGCGTCGAGCGAAAGAAGATGAATTTCATGCTAGGTGATCGCGATTTAAAATTGTAAATACGAGCTATCATCTCGCCCGAAATCACTGCCATGCCTATCGACTTCTTGCACAAATTGTCGCTCAATTTCGTGTCTGTCCAAACGGAGTGCATAATGCGAACTACAGCCTAATAGCGATGATTTCCATGGCGACAACGAGCTGGATGCAAGCACGTAGTTTTCATTTGCACAAATTTCTCTTCCTGACACATCGATGATGTCGGCCAAGTGCAAAAGCGAGACAAGATCCAACCATCAAAATACTGCTCGGCTCAGGGACTGCCACAAGCCTAATATTATCAATGCCTGACTCAGGGCCTGAAGCTAAAGTAGACGTGTCTAACTCAAACCAAACTTCAGACACGGATGTTATGACGTCATCAAATTGATCAATTCCTTGGACAAGAGCGAACGACGAAGGATCAAAACCCACGAATCTGGTTTTCCATACCCCGATTTGCGTTAAAGGATTGTCGGCAAGGCCATAAATAGATCCGTTAGTTCCCCCTTGTATAAATATATTCGTTGGTCGCACTACTCGACTACCGCCGGCGCCCCTTACATATACATACTCATCCCAACGAATTCCATTAAATCGAGCTAGATTCCCAGTGAACGGAGAAGGAGCAGAAACCGCTAAACCTCCGCCTCCTGCCGCCTCATCCTCGGCAAGAAGAAATCCGCCCGGATTTCCATTTACTCCGGGGTTCGAAAGGCTGCCCAAAAACTGACCTTTTTTTGTCCAACCCTGAAACGTGCCATCGTCAAAGTCAAAAACAAAGTCCCCCATGCAATTCACAGTGGAAAAAAAGCACATTGTGAAAATTAGAAGCAGTCGTACTGGCCAGTGTTTCATTCGATGAATCTCTCGAAGTAAGTCGCCCAAACTGCGTGGTGTCGCAGTGCCGTTCTGGTTTAAAAGGTAATACAGCACAGGGAGTGCGATGACTCGATAAGGCACTGCATTGATTCGATTCAATCGTTCAGCATAACGGCGGCCGAATCTGCTAGCAACATATGTCAGTCAACGTTCACTGTTCGGTACGATGGTTAGGCAGCAGCCGGTGGCGGAAAGGACGTCGAACATTCACTAGCAGTTTGGCTTCCCCTGCCGCAGTCAGGTAGTAGTATGCTGAATGGCCTTTTGGTCGGCTCGTTTCACTGCCCGAAAAGGATGTGCCCAAGCTTGCGACCACTAGTCGCTTACTGCGTTACAAACGACTATTTTGTGATGGATCACTGCGGGACAACGGGCTCGGAGTGTCCCCGTTTTGAACCATGAGTGTTGACAGTAAAAATTGGTTTTCAGGGTTGGTTGCGCTGTACTGACGCAGCAATAAATGCGAGATCAGCGCTTACAGACCAGTTCGCAATCCGGGCAAAAAGAGTCTGATGAAATACTGTGTGCTACAGCAAGAAATGCACACAAACTCACGTCTTTGGATTTTGGTTGGCATTCACTCAAAGATCGTTACTTCATTCGCACTCGGTTAAATAGTCCGGCCAATCTGATTTATCGTCACATTGCTCGCGTTCAACCTTGTGCTTCAACCTATTACGCAGACGAATTCACCAATGACTCTCAAGTCGTCCGCCTGTTCGTTGGTAACATGGATCGACTTGTATTCGCTGTTGAGCGGCTGGAGTTCGATGGTTTCGTGCCGCCAGCCGTCCTCCGATACTCGCTTGATCGGGTGATAACGTTTAATCATGTATCGACCGCCGTCTTCGGGATCCGTGTGCTTATTGACTTGAACCAATATCAACTTCCCTTCGCGTGAACCAGGATTAATGGGACGGAATAAGCACCACGAGTCGCTCGGAATCGTGGACTCCATCGAGTGCCCAGTGACGCGAGCTGCGAACATTCCTTCAGATACCGCTCTGTTTGTGACCTGAATCCAACCGATCTCTTTTGGAACTCCTTCTGGACCCCATTCCCCAGCAGCAACAGAAAGATCGAAGACCGGTGCATGGGTGTTGAATTTTGCTGCGTTGGGTACGTTCGGCACTACCAAACGACTCTCTAGCTCTGCCGGTTCGATCGGGTTGCCAACCGTCGCTCCGTCGACCGGACAGGGTGCCACGTGCCATTGTCCGGTCTGGTTCGTAAAGAGCACTCGAAAATCTGTTCCTGGCAGACCTGCATTAGGTCCAAACCACTCTTGCAGCAACCGGCCCAATTGGTTCGTCTTCTCGTCCTTGGGCGCGGCGACATTACAGGCTACCTTCACCATCTTGAAATCCCACTGGTCGCCATTTGGTAGTAGCATCAACGTTGGACCGACCGGGCGGTTGGGCATCTTCGACGTATCACGCAGGAACAGAATCGGACGGCCGTTTGAGTGAGTTACCTTGGCCTCAAAATTGAGCACACCTTCGCCCATCGCGGTTAGCCGGCGGCTCCGAACATAGGCAGCCAGTCGCCAATCAACGAGTTCTTCGGTCAACGATTCCATCGTCGGCTTTAAGTGGTCTGGACAATCAATGGTTGATCGAAAGGTGTTGCCACTTCTTGTAAACCAAACCGACTCATTCTGTGAATCAAGCCAGCGATCAATCGGCCATCGAATCCACCAATCCGCCCACTCCTGATCCGGTGCCTTAACATGATCGATCGCATGATTCGTTCCAGTCAGATCACGGCGCATGACGTCATGGCTTTGCATGAACACTCGGCATTGCTTAGCAAACTCGAACAAGTCGACATCCGCGAAAAATTGCCCTGAGTCCAACAACACTCTTAAGACAACCATTTTGTACGATTTGTTAAGGCTGGTCGTTTCCAGCGTAGTGAACCACTTGTCGAACTGGGACGCCGCTTTCTGTTCCAAGGTGTTTAGATCGCCCTCAGCTTACATGAACTCTAACCAACTTCCTTCGGCAGCGTATATAGTCCGAGGCAGAAATCCTCGGCTGAACACTTCCAGAGCCGTTGGCCGGCGCCCCAACTCATCGCGGATCGCACGGTAACCCTCAATTGCGGCGTTGCGTCCTTTGGGAAGGAACTCTTTCAGCATATCCATCGCATCTAGTTCAACATCCAACAGGCAGCCCTCTGGCAACACAACCGGCTTGCCTGCAAGCCAATCCTTTAGCGATTGCCATTTGTCACGGCCCAATCGCAAGGAGAGCAAATGGATAATTCGTTGAGCAAAATTGCGGTGATTGCCAACAAAATCTAGAACCGTTTCAGGCGCAAATTGACACCCTCGCTGGCCCGCAGACCGCGCCCAAGCTATTGAAGGAAGGTGATTTTCGATTCCGTCGGACGAAGCATCACTACTCGATCAACGGCTGGAATGTCGAGTCCTTCGTTGAACATGTCGACTACGCACAAAGCCTGAAGTTCGCCGCTACGAAGTCGCTCAATCGATTCACCGTAGCTGTCGCTCCCTTCGCCCGAAAAGACTGCGGCGGACGAAACCCCCTTGGTCAATAGCCAGTCGCGAGCGAATAGGGGCGTATCAGCATCGTTGCAACCACAGCACCAGAATCCTTCGGGGGCGTATTCTGTTTCGTCATGTTTATGGATTCTTAGCACGGCTTGCCCCATGAGCAGTTTCTTGCCGTCGGAGTGGCGAACGGTCAGGCCGAGCATGCATCCAACGCGGCTGGCAGCGCGATAGACGGTTTTGCCGAGACCCCATCGTCCGAGATCATCACCTGTCTTGCCACTGTGACCGATGTTGCGCCAGAACCAAAAAAAGTCTTCGCCCTTCGTGCCATCGGGCGGATCGGTCGCGCGATAGGGATCACCACCCAGTCCGCGAGTACCAAAGTCTTCGCAGACGAGAAAACCATGTGGCAATTGCGGGACACCGTTTTCATCGAAGGGAACGTCACGATACGTCAGACCCGGTCGCAGCCTGGCGAAATAGTTGGCGATTTGATGTGGCCCCGGAAGCGAGCCATTCCCATGAAGCGCGAACCCGAACTGGTCCATCTCCGGCTCCAGCATCCATGGAGTTCTGGATCATTGCACGGACCAGGGCGTCAGTGCCGGCGAACTCACCTTCGAGGCATCTTCCGTCTTGAAGAGCTCCGTTTCTTGCGGACCTCGACGAACCGCAGCACCTGACAATTTTGCAAAAACCCATTCTGACATAGCTGATCAAGTGATTGTTAAACGATTGATGATTTCCACACTGATTCCACGAGCCGTGTGTCGTGCACGCTGCCAAAGCTAATTTGATTCTTCCGCGTCCCGATCCTCTCGAAGATACACTTTCATGCTCTCCGTTGGAATATCGTACGCGTTGAGTAGACGCGCGATCACCTCTCGAATGCTGTTTGCCGATAGATTGCTTTCGACAAACAAACCGTCACCAAGCTTCATCGCTTTGCGGAGCGAACTTGGATCAGAAGTTACGTTGTGATGACCGCGACTACTGATGAAGTCGGGATGATCTTGCAATGACCGAAAGCGATCTTCGTCCTGCTCAAGCAAGTGTCGGCACACTAACTCGTAGAGTCGCTGCCACGTCGTGACGCCGGACGTTGCGTGACCGTCCAGGATAAAGCCGAACGGGCGCTTGAATGTGAAGTCCTCATTTAGCAGGTGGGGAACCTCGCGGTCCAGTTCCGCGATGATTCGGTCATTCTGACTCTGGTCAGCGCCACTGGTCTGTTCTGTTTCCTCCAGTCGGACCTGCGTGTATTGTTGCACCAATTCCGACAACTCGCTTGCGACGGAATCAAAGGCAGCCACCTTCGAGTTGTAGGCTCGCTTGAATTCAACGCCGTCTTCGAGAGCTTGATCATCGTTGTGGTCAATCGAAAACCAAATATCGTCCGAAAGCGCCAGCAAGTTCTCCCTAACCGCTTCGAGGTCTTCGAGGATCAAACGTGTGCGAGACGCGGCGGTTGGGTTTTGCGTGTTCATGGTTCCGAATAATGATGGCTATGCGTTAGGAAAGTTGTGGATTTGAAACGCTTCGACCGTTTGGATCGCATCCCGAACGTCCGCAACCACGAGCCCCGGTGCTCCGGCATGGCTGAGTTGATTCAGCACTGTAGATCGCATTGCTTCCACATCTGCCTCAAGCTGCGCCGGAACAAAGTCAGGTGAATTTGGATGCGTGGCTTGATGTTGTTCGCGTTTTCTTTGCCGCGACACGATCCCTTGCCATAGGTCATCGCTGCTGATGTCCTTGTTGTCCTTCTTAAAACGAACGTCGATGCCATTTCTCTCGCAGACATTGCGTAGCTTTTTCTCAAGTGCGGCGCGGGCATACACGGCCGCGGCCATCAAGTCACCTGAATTCAAATGCTGTTTCGCTCGTTGGATATCGGTTTCGGACGGTTTGATTGTGGGGACAAATCCGCCGTCAGATTCATTTGCATGAAGTTCCCGATGCAGCCACCCCGCGCCTCCGCTTAGATGCCCTCGCGAAAGGTCAAACCAAACCCTATCGTGAGTAAACAGAAAAATCTGATGGTTCTTGAAAGTATCGCTTTTGAGTATCCGCAAAATTGGAATACGGTTCTGAAGGTCCAAACCGATCAAGGCATCATCAAGCACTAAGAAACGCGGATGGTTCGGGTTTGTGGTGTCGTTGTCAGACAACGCAACTCCGGCAAGGAACAGACAAATCGCTAACGCAGAAAGTCTTGCCTCGTTCAGGAACTGGTGGTAATCGTCCACTACTTGGCTACGAAAGCTGATTTCCGGGTTTAATTCCGCGCCTACCAATTCATGAGTTGTCTTGTCCCATGCCAGAGACACGGGCGGAAAATGAACGGACAACCTATGATTGTCGAAGTAACCTAAAAACTCTGCAAGCTTCCCTTCAAGTTCTTGAAGTTTTGCGTTAAAGCCAATGTTGAATGTATTCGCATGATTGTTCGCCGTTTCGAGCTTGCCTTTGCGCCACGTCTCGGGCGGATTATTCCAGACCTTGCCGATCAGGTCTCCAATCTTGGCGACCGCACCACCTGGAATGGTTGTGGTCGTACCAGCTAGGATAACTCGCGACACGAGGTCGAAGAGCTGGCTTTCCAAGCCAACCGAACTTGCACCATAAATGCCGCCATGCAAAGAAGCTGAGGCGATAGTGCGTGGAAGCGGACCGGAAAGTAGATGTGTGCGCAGCATGGCTCGGTAGTCAAGAAATCCAGCGCGATTCGAACCATCGACCAATAACGCACGCAAATCGGCTGGTAGAGACCCCGCGTTTGGGTTTGCGGGTATTGGGAGAGGATGTCCGTTAGTTCCGTCCCATGAAATTTCGCGGTTGTCGTTAATGCCGGCGGCGTCAGTCCATTGAAACGTGACTCGGACTTGAGCGTCGCGTGCTATCGGCGAAAAACGGTTGCGGTGTGAATTAATGTCATCGCCGCGTTCTTCGAAAAATCTTTTGAGTGCAAAATAGAGCGAAGATTTACCGGCACCGTTCTCTCCATGTAGCAATAGATTCTTTCCCGTGCCGAGATCGAGTTCGAACGGTGCATCGAAGGCACGAAAACCCTGAAGGATGATCTTGGTGATTTTCATGCGTTGCCCTCGATGATGCGGACGGTGTCAAGGGTTTGAAGTTTGTCCAAGGCGATTCGCAATGAATGGTTTGGGTCATAGAGGTCTTCGAACTTGTCACGCATTGTTTCCAGCCGCTTTGATTTCACGATTTTGTTAATGTGCGGAATTTTTGCTTGCTCCACAAGCGAACATAAGTGCAAGCCAGCTCCATGAACTTCGTCTGGAAAATACAACTCATAAACCATCCCATTTAAAGTTCGCTCCCAAAAGCTAAACATCAAAGCGTCACGCGCCGAAACTTCGGAAACGCTCTCGGAGCCCGTATTGCCTTCTTTACGATCAATGGTGGACAATAAACAGACATATCGGACAATGTTTGCTATTTCGTTCTTTTGCTGCTGCGAAGAAGTAGGTACCGAAAATGGCTCGAGATACTTCGTCTTAAAGTAATAGTAGCTGTTGTTATAAGGATTGCTTGTGCTTTGAATAAAGTACCACAACACGGAACTATTCATTACACCGAGAAGAAACTCATACTCAACTTCAGTTGCATCATTCAAAATAAGCGAATAGCCACCTGCGTCTGGAAACCAGCCATCTCGGTCGATCGTAAAACTTGGACGATTTTGTAGTTGCGGTGTCAGAATCTTAAGCTGCTCAAATATTGACATATCTCGCGAACGATGGAGTGCAAACCAATAGATTGGATTTGTTTTGTACTGAATCTTTTTTGCAAGCAGATGGCTCTTGAATTGCCTTAAATACCCAAGCGCTTTTGGAAAGCGTGCCTCAAGCTCTTTCTCCTCATAAGGTCGCGTTTTACCTTTCTGATCCTTGAAATGAGGGTAAATGATGTAAAGCGAGCTACTGACTTGTTCATATCTTTTTATGTTTTCACCCTTTAACAATGGCTTGACGATGTCAGACTCGATCGTAACTTCTTGTTGAGCTGCCTCAGACCAGCCAGTGAAGTTTTTACCACTTATGTTTCCTTGCAAAACAAAAATATCGTCGCCGACGGTGATAACCCCCTGATAAATGCCTTTGCAGATCTGAATGAGTGGGAACTTCTGGTTCCGAAGTTTCTCAACTAAGTCAGCGGAACTATTGTTTTCCGTGGATAGCGTCCAATGCGATCCTGACTGCGTGTATGCCCGCTCTATAAAAGGAATTTTCACGAAGTCAAGCGTATTCGCGTGCTTGAATTTAAACGACTCGTTCCTTCTTGAGTAAGAGAAAACTCCCGTGTATGTCGTCGCGGCATTGAATATTTGATCTACGCCGAAAAGTATCGCGCTATGTAATCCCCTTACTTCGTCGAGGAACGCTTTGATGCCGCGGCCATAATCTGCCGTTAGAAAGCGGTGTGGGTGGATAAAGCAAATGACACCGCTTTCACGAATTAGGCGGAATGCGTTCTCAATGAATAAGACATAAAGGTCAAACTTCCCAACGGCGGAGGAGTATTCCGATTTAAGAATCGAAGCGATGCTCTTTTCGACATTTTGTATGCGGACATATGGCGGGTTCCCAATAACGATATCGAAGCCACTATCGACTATTTGCGGCGAGTCTTCCATTAATTCCAATTGACCGGCCATTTCATTGACGAAGGAAAAGTTGCCTCGCAATGTGGCCGGAGTCCGGTTATTGATGCAGATTTTTCCAATCGGCAAGCCAAACATCCACTCTGAATCGAAAAAAGGTGCGAAGCCGTTTTGGTCGTAGGGATTCCACGAAGCCAAGTCGTTGGCACTTTTCTCGGGGACCATATGATTGGCCTTCAGCCACGCGGCGATCTCATTGCGTTTCGCTTCGTCCGCTTCACGCCATTTTCGTTTGCTCGTCGGACTGCGAGCGTTGAAATGATGATGCCGAATATCAGCGAGCTCGCCGCGCATACGGTCAACATCGCTAGAGAAGAGATCGCTCTCGGCTTTCTCAATCGGAGTCAATGTATCGGCTGCGACGATGCGGGTTTCCAGATTGGGTAACGGCAATATGCCCAAATTTGGCTGACTCGGATCGACCGATTGCTCCACAACGAGTGAAATAAAGAACCGCAGCTTGGCAATTTGCGTGGCGATAGGCTGTATATCTACGCCATAGATACTGTTCTCAATCAGGTATAGCTTGCGCCCGTAATCGGATGCATTAAACTCAAATGTGTCGTTGATTTCCTTGAGCAAGATTTCTCGTGATTTGTGATCGCCTGAATCGAACGCAGCTTCGGTTTCGGCCAGCGCTCTTCTGCGTTGCAGTGCGCGCCATTTTTCATTGTCAGGATCGAGCTTTTGCAGCAGGTCAACTAAACGATGAAGCGCTCCCATCGGGAATGCGCCTGAACCGCAGGCGGGATCAAGGATTTTCACTCGTCCAATGGCGGCGACCAAAGCGTCTCGCGTGTCGGGATTAATTTCCTTCAAAGTCGCTTTGTTGGAGAACAAGTCTTCGAGCGCGCCTTTGCAGCGAGGAACTTGTGTTGATAGATACGACTTGAGCGCTTCGTCGACCATGTAACTGACAATCTCCCGCGGGGTGTAGAACGCACCAATCGCTTTGCGGGCGACCTTGCCAGTTGATTCATCAAATGACGCAAGCAGGTTTTCAAAAACCTTGCCTAGCAATTCGGGATCGAGTGCAATTTCTTCTTCGAGTGGCGTGTTCTCTTCGACGGTGAACTTGTATCGCGAAAGGATTTCGATCAGGCCACGGACTTTGGCCTTCTTCGATCGGGCAGTTTTTTTTGTTTCTTCCCCGTAGTCGTGTGATAGATCGACGATTCGCTCAGGGCCAAAGAAGAGGTCGTTGGGAAGGTGGCACGACTCCAGTGAGTTATCCGAGAAACCGTCAAGGATTATGTTTTCCTTCATCTCCTTTCTGGTATATTTTTGGTCTAGGCAGTCAAACAGGCCACCGTTCAGAAACGGGACTAGTTTGGCAACTCGCAACCATTCCGCAGACGTGTTTTTTTCTCGGTCGTAATCAATAAAATCATCGACGTAGCGCCACAGGTTCGTTGATCCACGGTTTTTATCGTAACGCTCGCCCGATTTCTTCTTTTCACGAAACGCTCGCTGTTCAACTGGCATGTTAAGAACACCAAAGAACAGATTCTGCAAAACGGCCCGATACCAAGTTGGCGACTTGTCGGATCGTTTGAAGTCCTTGGTGGGGTTAAAGTCCTTGATGAGATTCTTAACTCGCTGTTCACGAAAGAGCTCTGCCGGAATCAGCCGCTTTTCAACTAAGAACCAGCAGAAGATGATGCGTGTGAGCAAACGGATCAGGAAAAGCGATCGTTCTTGCTTGGTGTCGCAATCCAGTGGCAGGCGGATTGTTGCGTTCTCTACTTGATGGTGAGCCCAGAAATACCAGTCCGCAATTTCCCGAAAAAAATCACTCGACAGGGCATAAGAGCCGAGTCGTTTCTGCCAAGCTTCGTGCAATCGTACGAAATTTGAGACACCAAAATCGGCATCAAGATTTTTCAGAACAAAGTCATTCAGGATCTCAAGGTGTGCCCGAATCGGATCGGCGAGGTTGATGTCCTTGATGAGTGTAACTTTTTCCAAAACGTCGCGAGACTGGTCGCGTTTGTTGAGTCGGCGGTGAATCATTCCCAACGAGATTGTGTCGCCATGCCGCAATAGAACCAGTGCCGGCATCGGTAATGGTTTATTGATCGAACGGACAATCGCAGAGAGCGCTGAGCGAGTGTATTGCTCATCAGGCAATTGCGCGGCGAAGAACAGGTAGGAGTGAATTTGAGTTTTATCGACTGTCGTTCCATCATCCAACAAGCTACGCTGCGGCGTAAATTCCTGCGCGGTCAATTGGAACAAAAGGCGTAGCTCGGATAGTTCCTGGAGTGATTCAATTTCACGTTTCGTCAGACGATTTGAAGGGTCAAGCGTCCTGATGAATTGTTCGACGTTCGTGATAGGAATACGGCGATCTGATTTGTATCCAAGCGAGAAAAGCAGATAGTGAGATGCATCGGACAACGATCGATCGTTAAATTCGTTTAGCGCGGTCGCGATGGCAATGCGTTGGTCAATTCTGTCCGTCATAGTTATTGGGTACCATCGGCAATAGGTAGAACGCGGCGAACAACGTTGGCAAGTTGCTTGGCAGTGGGGAGCTTACCTTCGAGTTCGGTCGGTAGCTGGGTTTGCAACTCGTACTCAGCGACACCGATCGGATTGGTTTTGCTTTTGAGCGCGAACTCGACTTCGATGTCGCTCTTCTCCGCGCACAGGATGATACCGATCGACGGGCCGTCGTCGGGGCCGCGCTGTTGGTCGTTGAGCAGGTTGAGGTAAAAATCCATTTTACCGGCGTGCTCAGGCTCGAACTCGCCGATCTTCAAATCGAACGCCACCAGGACTTTCAGAAACCGGTGGTAGAACAGTAGGTCGACGAAGTATTCCTTCGTCCCCAGAACCAATCGATATTGACGCCCTATGAAGCAGAATCCGTAACCGAGTTCGAGCAGGAAGCGTTGCAGGTTGTCGATGAGCAGGTTTTCGAGGTCGCGTTCTCTGACCGCGCGATGGATACCCAGAAATTCGAGGTTGTAGCGGCTCTTCATCATCTCGGCCGTTTGCTCGGCGAGACCTTCAGGCAAGGCTTCGGCGAGGTTGTGCGACTTTCCTTCGGTGACGCTCCGTTCGTAAGCGCCGGACTTGATCTGATTGAGCAGGATGGCGCGGGACCAACCGTTTTGGACGGTGGCGTGGAGGTAGAACAGACGCTCCGCGGGGTTCGTCGCTTTGCTGAGAATGAGCATGTTGTGGCTCCAGGGGATTTCTGCCACAAGCTGTCGCAGAATCGAACCCCCCTGGGTGGTGGTGTCGAATTTGGCAACAGACTGTTGCCAAATTGGATAGCTGCCGGAATTGCCGCTCAAAATGGCAACAGCCTGTTGCCAAAAGTCCGGCGAACCGTATTCCGAGTAGATTCGCTTCATATTCCACAAGTTACGACCGGAAAACCCGGTCGAATCAGGGAACGCGTCTCGCAAATCGCTCGCAATTTGCTCCGTGACTGAATCACCCCACTTAGAAATCCGCTGCTTTTCCGCGATCGCAGCTCCGATGTCCCAGTACAGCAGGATCAACTCGCGGTTGACCACGCGTGAAGCGGTCGCCCGAGTCTCAGCGACTCGGCGTTTTAGGTCCGCGACGAATTCGCGGTAGTCGTCGTCGATCAAGTCGGTCATGGGGCTTCGGTTAAAAGGTCATGGATCCTGTTCGAGATCCCTCGCTAATGCATGTGGGCTACGATTTCGATTCCAAGATCACCAACCAAGTTACTGAATCGAAATCGTCGCCATCGGCCTCGGGCGTTTCTTTTGCCGTGGGCAATACGGCATCGCGTCCGGACAACAGACCCGCCGTCGCCTTCTTGCGGAACGTGTTTTCGATCGAAGCCAATGCCTTGCGAAGCAGTTCGTCGTAGTGACTCATGTCGGCTCCATCAGACGTAGCGGCATCGAACTGGTTGCACAGGTTATCGAATGCACGAGGGTGGTCGGCCGCAAGGTCTCGCAGCAACATCATCGCTTGCTTGGGTTGGGCAAACGTCAATCGCACCGTGCCATCGTCCAGGACATAAACGAGGTAATACGGAGCGAGCGGGTTCACGCCTGCGGAATCGGAGCGGACCGATTCCGGACTGGGGGATCCTTCACCGTGTCGATGGCGCAAACAAAACAACGCACCGCCCCGACCGATCGGAACGTCGGTATTTGGCCCGACGACGGCGTAAATGCCTTCCGGCGATTCTTCCAGCTCGCTGCGGTTGGCTTCCAAAAAACGTAGTAGGTCCAGACGAAACTCGTCGAGCGAAAAGTCCGTGAGGGAAACGCTGTCGTCGAGATCTTCCAGATCGAGTACTTCAACACGCAAACGCTGCAGTTGCATGTCGCGAAACAGCAAGTCTTCCTTAATCAAGTCTTCCAGTTGTCCAGGGTCAAGCAAGTTGTCGGCTTGGGTGGCCGATAAATCAACCAACGCCATGCGGGCTTCCACGCGATGCTTGACGTTGATGTAGCGATCCAAATCGGCAACAGGCCAGAAATTTACCAATTGCACGCTGTCGTTACGCGAGCCGATGCGGTCGATTCGCCCGAAACGCTGAATGATGCGGACCGGGTTCCAGTGGATGTCGTAGTTGACCAAGAGATCACAGTCCTGCAGGTTTTGACCTTCGCTGATACAATCGGTTGCAATCAGTACGTCAATCTCCTGTTCTTGATCTCGGAAATCCGAGACCTGCTCACTGCGCCGTTTCGAGATGGGTGAAAAGTTCGTCACGATGCTGTCGTAATCGTTCCGGCCGAGCGATGCTTGGTTGCTACCGCTGCCCTGCACAAGAGCTGTATGAACGCCAAGTTCATCTTGTGCCCAAGTAGCGAGTTCTCCGTACAAATAGTTCGCCGTGTCACTGAATGCGGTAAAGATCAGAATCTTGCGGTTAGCTTTGCCGTCGCGATTGGTCGTCGGCTCGGTCACTTTGGCTTGAATCAATGCGCGTAGTTCCGCCAGTTTGCCATCGCGTTCGGGTTTGATCGCTTCGGTTTTCTTCAGCAAGAACTGCAATTGGGTGCGATCATTGCGTACCTTCTTCAGCCACTCGGGCAGCTTGATATGAGCGAGGTGGATACGCCGCCGACCACCGATCGTGAATCCTTCGTCATCGAAGTCGGGGTCTTCAAATTCCTCCGGGGTCAGCGAATCAAAGTCGATCTCCGGATTCTCATCTTGATGGCTTTCAAACGCTTCAATGCGTTGCTCAAGCATGTCGATTTTGGCAATTGTCCGCTGCAGCGTAAGACGAAAGGAATCGACGGAGCTTTCGAGGCGTTTGAGAAAGTTGATCTTCATCATCGAGATCAAAATCCGCTCGCGACCTTCCTGGGTAAACACGCCGTTGATCTTGGCTTCGTATCCGGCGAGCACTTTTTCGGGGAGGTCATCACGTAAGTTACTTGACGGATGGTAGAGCGCGAGCGTCAATTCACTGATCTGTGAATCAAGCTGTTCGAAGGAAAGAAACTTTTGGGCGAGGTCGATTTGCGGATGGAGAGCTTTGGGCTTCGCCCGTACCGGAAACCCGCCGAGTCGTTTGATCTCTTCCGCGTAGTAGTTGGCGATTTGCCGACGCGAACGTGCGATGCTGAGCCCATCGAGCAGTTTAAAGAAGTCGCCTCCGATCGCGGCGATCAAGTCCCGCGTTTTTCGATCGCCAATCGGACGTTTGGACCAAATCGTGAATTGCTGTTGTGCCTTGCGAGTCGTTTCCTTGACCGAAGCAATACCCAGTTTTTGGCGGAATGCCCGGTCGCTGGCAGCGTTGCGTGCGACATCGCCCCCGGCAATGAATGAAATCTGGTTCCGCAAATCGGAAAGCTCATTGTTAACCGGTGTGGCGGACAGCAACAGCATCTTGGTGTTAGCACCCGATGCGACGACGTCTTCCATCAGACGCTCGTAGCGGCTGCGGCGTCGCTCTGTATCGCCGGGTCGCTGGACGGCTTGGGCGTTATTGCGAAAGTTATGCGATTCGTCGATGACGACCAAGTCGTAGGCACCCCAATTCAGATCGGCCAAATCGATTCCATTGGATTCGCCGCGGTCGCGGGACATGTCTGTGTGATGAAGCACGTCGAATCGAAACCGATCGTTGGTGAACGGATTGAGTTTGCTGTTGGCTCGATAGACCGTCCAGTTGCGACGCAATTTCTTTGGACAAAGCACCAGAACGCGCTCATTGCGCAGTTCAAAGTATTTGATGACTGCCAACGCCGTGTAGGTTTTGCCGAGACCTACGCTGTCGGCCAGGATACAACCGTTGTACTGCAATATCTTGTTGATGGCGGCTTTCGCACCGTCCTTCTGGAACGAGAACAGAGCCCGCCAGATGTCAGTGTCTGGGAGCGCCAACTTGTTCAGCGAATCGTCAACATCCAGATTGCCATCCAGATAGTCGCGAAAGAGCTTGAACAGCGTCAGGTAATAGACGAACTGTGGACTTTGGTTGGCGTACAGTTTTTCGAGGAATTGGATAACATCGGGTTTGACATCTTTAACAAGCTGCGGATCATTCCAGAGTTCGAGGAACCAGGTTTTCAGTTCTCGACGATCACGATTGCTGTCGACGATCAGGTTCAGTTCGATGTTGTTGCCCTGACTGCCCAGTCCAAGCCCGCGAACGGTAAAGTTGGAACTGCCAAGAATCGCTTCCTCGACACCATCACGATCGACATGGTACATCTTTCCGTGCAGCAAGTTGGCTTGCTTAACGGTACGGATTTCAACCTTGTCGCGAATCCAATCCGCGCAGTCCTTCGCGGCGCGTTTTTGTTGCAAACGGTTCGACAGGTGTAACGCGGTATCTTGTAGCAAGAATGCCTTGTTCGGATTCTTCTCCGGATCAAGACGACTGACGAATGTGGGTTCTCCGAACAGAAAGTCCAAGTGCCCTATAGAATCCAACGTCGACTTCAACGCGGCGTAGGCATAAATCGTGAAATACGCGGACACAACGGAAAGATCGCATCCAGGCTTGACGTTTTCAGTCAAGAACTCGCCGACGGTGCCGCGACGATGATTGTCGCGAATGCCGGTGCCGGGCTTTGGTATGCCTTTTTGATCGTCGGTGTTCATCCTGACTGCTTCCGCTTCGACGGTCCCACTGTTATGTTGACTGTATTGTGCAACCAATCTATGGCAGGGGCGGCCGTGCAACAAGCAGGCCTAGAACGATGAAGTTTGGCGAGAGAATCCGTGAACTGCGCCGCGAAAAGCATTTTACGCTTCGCGATCTGGCGGCGCGTGTGGGAGTTGGCTTCACGTACTTGTCGAAAATTGAGAATCACAAACTGAACGACGGCCACGGGGCGTCGGAGTCGTTGATCCATCGATTGGCGATCGAGTTGGACGCCGATGAAGACGAGCTGATGACCCTAGCTGAAAAAGTTCCCGAGCCGATTCGACGCCGCGTGATTGCTCGCCCCGATGCATTCCGAATCTTGGCATCGCTCACGGACGATGATTTGAACGACCTTGTTCGGCGTGCAAATCGAATCAATCAACAGCGAGTTCGATAACGGGATGGATGTAACGCTAAGCGAAAATGTAACTGATCGTTGGAACGCGTTCTGGGACGCGTGCTCTCGCCTGTTGGCGGTTTACCCCGAACGGCCCTCCGGGATGAATGGCGATGCAGAGGCCAAGCAGCTGGAGCGGCGACTTAGGGAGCTCGCAAATGAGTTGTTACCATTTCTTTGCGAAAACGAACATTGGCTTGCAGAGGCCTCGGTCGGCAAAGGTAACTGGGCGGCCGTACCGTGGGTTGCGTTTTTTGATCGTCGAGAAACGACCAGTGCGCAAAAGGGTGTCTATCCGGTCATCCATTTCTCTTGCGAAGATCCGGTTGGTATTCGCATCGGGCTAGGGATCGCCGCGACGGCATATCGAGGCCGTGAAGACGAGAAGGCAGCAGCGGTTTGGGATGAGCTTGGCGATCAGAATCGTCAACTGTTATCGGAAGCCGCTTTCGTCGACGTCGTCAGTGGAAACAGCGATCGGACGCCGATTGGTTCGGGTGGATTGGCGCGACGTTATGAAAAAGTAATGGTGTTCGAGCGGTTTGTTGATTTGGAGCAGATCAAACGATCGCCCGCGGAGCTGACAGGTGCTTTGAAAACTCTGCTGAACAGCTATCGGCAGTGGGTGGATCAGAGATCCGGACGAGATAACGATAATACGGCGATCGATTTCGTGACGCTCATGCGGGAGTACGCGGAGGAACGGATCGTCTTTCTGAGTCCCGCTCGCGATCGCCGTTTTTGCATCTCGGATGTCGATGATGGTGGATGCACCGTTCAGCGATTGGATTCAGAGGCCGGTCAACGTGTCACGGCGTCCGCTTATCAATCCAAGTTAACTTGGCTTCAGCAGCAAGGCGGCCAGGCGAACCGAAAAGATTTTGACAATACCGTGGCGGTACAGATGTGCTGCCTGCAGATGCCCGAGCTGGGTTTGATGCCAGATCGGCAAACGGTCACTTTGCTCGCGAACGACGACGCAAGGGCGGATCATTTCATTTCGCTGGTTCAATCGATCCAGGCGATCACTCTTTACAAGCCCGTCATCTTGGCCTTGGTGATCGAAGCGATCCGCGACGGTGAACTTGTCGCCAACCGGATTGCCTTCGATTGGTTGTTGCCGCGATTTATCTTGCGGATGCGTGAGCACGGAAAAGAAGTTGGCGAACAGCAATTAGCAGAAGGGTTTGGTCGGTTGGCGAGCGACTTGTTTTGGGTTCTCGCTCATCATGACACGAACGAGCTGCTGGATACATCATCGCCTACCGCGGGAAAGATCCGCGAACGGGTTTCCCATGCTCGTTTGCAGGAACCCTACTGGCAGATGCTGCAAGATGGGAAATACCAACAGAGAGTCCTGGACGCGATCGAGTCGAAATGGTGGCAGACAAAAACGATGGTGAATGAGATGCCAAAATATTGGTTGTTAGCGCCTGGCGAAGGTGGCGCGTTGTGGAATAGTTGGCAGAAAGAATCGGTCGCAACGATTGGCTGGAGCGAGGTGGGGGATCTTTCCCAATTTACGAGCGACGAGGCAGTATCAGAGCGTGTTGCCAAAGCTTTTCCGGACCACGGCAGTAAGGCGGTTGCCCGAATGCTTTTGCATTTTTTCAAACGCATGAACGTGGGCGACGTTATTTTCGCGAAGCGGGGTCGGAGCGGTGTGTATGGATGGGGAATCGTTACCGGCGAGTACGAGTATCGAGAAGACGCCGGGCAATACAGCGAAGAAACTGGACAGCATCCCCATGTTCGCTCAGTCGATTGGCGGTCTGTCGAAGAGGTCGCTATGCCAGAAGGCCTGCGATTGGCAATGCACACGATCACCCCGATGGATTCAAACATTCCATTCTTGTGTGAGATGAAGAGAGCGTATGACGGTGTGCCAGGTTTGGATTCGATTGATTGTGAAGTTGACGTTTCGGACGGTTTGGAAGTTAACCTGGACCCTGAGGACGACATCGCGGAATCAGTCAGCAATCTAATCAAAGCGATTGCCGCGAAAGGATTCATCTTTCACCCTTGGCAGATCGCGACTTACATCACCGCGATGCGAACCAAGCCGTTTGTGATCCTGGCGGGAGTCTCGGGTACTGGGAAATCGAAACTGCCAGCGTTAGTGGCAGAATTAACGACCGGCAAGATTGACCGAGTTTCAGTGCGCCCCGATTGGACCGATAGCTCAGACGTGCTTGGATACGTCGACCTGCAGGACCGATTTCGACCCGGCGTTGTTTTGAAGGCTGCCAGGGTTGCATCAACGGACACCGATCGCTTCCACGTTTGTTTATTGGACGAAATGAACTTGGCTCGAGTTGAGCACTATTTTGCGGAGGTGCTCAGCGCGATCGAGGACCGGCGCAAATCTCGTGCGGGCGGATACGAAACATCGAAACTAGTCGCTCAGTCCCTGCCCTCGACTTTCCGAGAATGGCAAGAGCAAACGATGCCGGCCAACTTTGGCATCGTCGGGACGGTCAACATGGATGAAAGCTCGCACGGGTTCAGCCGCAAGGTGCTCGATCGTGCCTTTACCTTGGAGCTTTCGGAAGTTGACTTGGATCTAGATCAGTCGACGTCATCGGCCGAGTCGGTTGAGCCTGTCTACTGGCCGGCGTCGTTTTGGCATTGTCGTGCGACGCGCATCTCTGAATGCGACCATGAGTCTCCGGCGTTTCGATCGGCAGCGGAGCGGGCGACCGAGGCACTGCAGCAGGCAAACAAGTCCTTGGTCCATAGTCAGTTGCAGGTTGGCTATCGAACGCGAGATGAAGTCATTCTGTTTCTCTTGAATGCAAATGAACTTGCAGACTCCTTCGTCACCCGCGATGCCAATCCGGTCAACCCGTTAGACCTGGCTTTGATGATGAAGGTACTGCCACGATTGGTGGGCGGTAGCAATGCGATTCGACGGACCCTGACCGGATTGCTTGCGTTTGCTCACGGACAATCCATGAGCGAATCGGACGCGGCCGACATGGCAGTTGAAGTCTGGGTGAACACTGGTCGGCCTGATGCGATAGAGGGCGCAAAGTATCCGAGGACCGCGTCTCGCCTTTGCCTGATGTGGGAGCGTTTGACGTCTGAGGGTTACACTTCGTTCTGGTTGTAGCCATGAAGCATCTCTTCCGCATCTCAACGAATCGCTTCACTCTTGATTGGCATCGAGTGCGAGAGAGCGACCACGCCGTGCTGGCAACGTCGATTCCTGTCATGGGCCGGTTGCGGATGGTGCCACACGACAGCGGACTTCAGTGGCGTGATTTAATGATGCGGAACGGTGTTCCAGATTTGCTCGCAGCGGATGCTAGTGATCCGATTGGGCCGCCGATTTACGAACAAACGGAATATCAACTCTATCTTCGAGGTGCTAACGAAGGCGACGTCGTTGAAATTCGGCATCGCGATCCAGTGATTACCCGATCGCTTATCTCGCAGGAAAACGGACGTGTTGTTCATGGGTCCGTGAATTTCCGTGGTCAGATCGGTCGGAGCCAATTCTCAATCTACGTCAACGGAAATCGAACGCTTGATTTTGAAGTCGAGGTCTTTCCGACGAAGATCGACTATGAGTCGGATTACCAAGATATCGTCGCCGATGTGCAGAAGATTTTGACCAGTTTGGCCTACGAATATCTGCGTTCAACCTTTCAGATGGGCAAGTTGGCGAGTGATCGCCCGCCATCTAAGTTAGAGTGGCTGATTTTAATCGAGCAGATCTTCGACGAGCTTGACAAGGCGATGAACCACATTGCGCAGCGACCCACGAGAAGCTTGGTTCGACGTGAGCGGACGACGCGTCTGGAACGCATCCGCCGAGTGGACTCGCGAGTGCGTTCCCAAGTTCGTCGTGGTCAGGGCATTGGTTCATTAGTTCAGCTTGAGGGCATCACAGTTCGACAGCAGCTCGTCGAGCGTCCACCGGAATTGACGCTCGATACAATGGAACATCGCTGGCTTCGCAATCAGCTAGTCGCTGTGCAGCGAACACTCGGTCAAATTGCCGCGGTTTATGATTCCGAATCGGAGTTGTCATCGCGACGAAGGCGAACATACGACGGCATTACCCGGTTGAAGAGTCGGATGTCGCGGTTGTTGAACTTAGAACCGATGAAGGAAGCCGATGGTGATCCGCCAATCGGGTTTGCGTCGCTTCAGTTGGTATCGGCTCCAGGTTACCGCGAGGCGTATCGGCTGTCGATGTTCTTGAAGATGGGACTCCGGCTAGAGGGCGATCTGATCCAGTTGGCCGTCAAGGACTTGGAGGTGCTTTACGAATACTGGACCTACCTGACCGTCGTCAGCATCATCCGGGACGAACATGGGCCACCGCAGAACCTTGACTCCCTTTTTCGTGTTCGTTCGTCAGGGCTGTCGGTGCAGTTGAAGCAGGGTGAGACGCAGCAGGTTGCGTTCTCCGCAGGACATCAGCGGACGATTCGAGTGAAGTACAATCCGCAATTTGCAGACCAGGACACCACGCTGATCCCGCAGAAGCCGGACATCCTGATCCGATTCGAGGAAGACGGCTGGCCAATCATTCAATTGGTGGCAGATGCTAAATACCGAATCGACGCGACCGACAAGTACCGTCAGCAGTTCAAGTCGTTTGGCCCGCCGACAGATGCAATCAACGTCTTGCACCGGTACCGCGATGCAATCTTAGAGATTGACCACACAGATGCCGAATCGGTGGGATTGAAGCGATCTGTGGTTCAGGCCGCTGCGTTATTCCCCATGAACCGTTCAGCCGATGAAGACTTTCGCGAGAGCAGGCTATGGCAATCGCTGGAAAGACTTGGTGTCGGCGCGATTCCGGTGCTGCCAAGCAATCAATCTCTGTTGAAAGAGTGGCTGTTGTCGTCGCTTCGCCAAGGTGGTTGGTCAATGGCCGACCGAGCCATTGCGAATTTGGCCGACGAACGCGCACGAGATTGGCGGCTCGCGGCGAGCGAACCCGTTTTTGTTGGAAGCTTGCGTTCACCTGGAACGCGAGAGCACTTGGATTGGGTCAAAGCGAAACGCCGGTATTACCATCCGCTAACCAAAACTCAGCAACGTCAGTTAATGGTCAAGCAAGTGGCGATCTACCTTCCCGCGGATTTCGATGAACCAACGGGCATTCGGTACTACGCGGCTGTTGAACATCTTGAAGTTGTTGATCGCTCAGAGATCGCGACTCCGTGGCGGGCGGGACGCGTAGAGCGAATGGTGCTCTACCACCTGGGACCTGTACGCATTCTATCGCATCCGATCAGCTTTATTACGGGCGACTCGATGCCCGCTGGCGGACGCTGGACGACCCGCCTTGGCTTGGAGCGTGCTCGCTCTGTATCTGAAATTGCACTTGAGACAGAACCCGAGTGGAGATTGCTGGAATGGCTACGGGCGACGAAGCAGAAACACGCGATTCGTCTTGATCCGCCACGAGTGCAACAATCCGATAATCCTAAGGGGCGAGCGTGGTTCCACTTGGATTCGGATTGCAAAGTTAGGTATGACGGAATGAACGGGTTTCTCTGGCGATCCGCCGACAGCGAAGACCGCTATTTCACACTGAAAGAACTTATCCAACGGCACTCGAATTAGATGCACAGCGATACGGAAAAATTGAACTCGACACTTGTGATTGTGCCATGCGGCAGTAGCAAGATTTGGGATAAGTCCCCGTCGAATGGTCCGACGATTGCCAAAGATGCCTATACCGGATCTCCATTCAAGGTGAACCGCAAATACGCAGAGCATTTTGGATCAGATTGGGTCATCCTGAGTGCAATGTATGGCTTCATCTCGCCTGCTTTCGAGTTGCCTGGTCCCTACGAAGTGACTTTCAAGCGAAAGTCTTCGAGACCGGTCGCCTATGAAGTCTTGAAGCGACAAGTCGTTGAGCTGGGTCTTTATCACTACCCAATCGTGTTAGGACTAGGGGGGAAGGAATATCGAGCCGCAATTTCTGCTGCGTTCGAAGGCACTGATATTGAGCTGAAATTTCCTTTCGCTGGACTGCCAATTGGCAAGTCGATGCGAGCGACCAAGCAGGCGACTGAGAGTTCATGCGAGAAGTAATGATTAGCTAATTCGCAGAGTCAAGCGATGCCAATAGTCGGCAAATGCTGATGCGTCGCTCGAAGTCAAACAGACGATGTCCGACGAAGATAGCGGACAACTGTTCCATAATCGCTTCGGTGTCGATTGGTCGACAATTCCCCGAATCCAACTCTGAAATCGAACCTCCTTTTGAAACTCGAACTAGGAAATTACGTAGAAGTCGATAGCCCTAGATTTCGAGATGGATGGGTCGACCGGCATTTGAGTCGAAGGTGGGTTGTTGGTCTGCGACAAGGGAACGAACTTCAGAGAAATTAACTCGGCCTGCGGTGTCCTACGAAATGCCCGACGCTGTGAGGGTCATTCGGATCGATGTGAAATACGTGGGTGCCTCCCATCGTTTCGTGAAGCTGTACGTTGCACGGTCGGCAATGCCATTCGCCACGGATCCAACCAATTTTCGGCATTGCTCCCATTGCCGACCATTGCTCAAATAGCAGATATTCTGCACCCTCACAGTCGACCTTGAGTAGATCGATTGATGCCATGCCGAACTCCTCGATGGCTTCCCACAGCCGCTGAGCGGTGATCGTGTCGACTTCGATGCCGAAGTGGTCGGGGCGAGGTGCTAAGTCGTCCAGTTGTCGGCTAGGTATTCACCGACACGGCAGTAGGAAACGGGTGAGGCGAGGAGGGATTTGCCAGTGGTTTTGGCGATGGCGGCGTTGATGAGGAGTAGTTGATTGGTGGGAATGTGGCTGCTGTTGCGTTGCAGCAGGGCAAAGCTGTCGGGGTGGGGTTCTACGGCGACGATGCGGGCTTCGGGCCAGTATTCGTGGCAGAGGACGGTGAAGCTGCCAACGTGGGCGCCAATGTCGACGATGGTGCGAACTTGGTGCTGGCGGAGGGGCTGGATGTGGTATTCGTCCTGGAAGACGGCATTGGCAGTTTGGACGCTGGCCGGCTCGATGTAGAAGTCGCGGCCGAAAGCTTTGTAGCAGGCGGGTGTATTCATTGGGTGGCGACCTCGAGAATGGGAAGTGGGATCAGTTCAATGGGCATTCGCTCGTGCTCTAGCCAGGCACCTCGCCATATTCCGTCAGGGTCTCGACGCAGGTGACAGGTCGGACGATCGAGGCGGCTGAGGGTGAGGATTGGGCAGGCGTCTACGTGGTTAATGTGCCAGAGTCTTTCGCATTCTGCGGAACCAGTGGTTACTTGACGGTCTGCGCCGAGTGTGAGTTGGCGTTCGTCGTGGCCGACTCGGCGGTAGAGGAAGTGGCTGTTGAGCAGTGTGCCTATGGTTTCGCGTTCCTCTGGTGTGGGCGATTCGTTCTGCCACAGGACGCCGCTCCAGCGTGTGCTCAGTTGCCTGACGAAGTCGAAGCAGAGCATTTCATTGGCTAGCGATTCATTGAAGCGGTTGCCACCCAGTCGCCATTTGTCCTGACATCGATGCTGGAAAACGATCTGGCTACGATGATCGAATTGGACGATCGTGTGGATGTTCCAGCCCGGGCCCGCGTTGGGCATGGCGTATTCGGTGCCGAGCTTGCGCCAGGCCAAATGAAAGCATTCTTTATCGCCGTAGACGTGCTTGAAGGTGAAGTCCGAGTGTTCGGCATACCATAGAGCTAGCCGCAGCTCGCGATCGCAGCGATGTTTGTCGATTAAGTACTGGCCTGATTCGACGGCTCGCTCATGCTGGGCCACTTCGGGATCGGCCATGTCGGGCATGCCAAAGATCTGCCAAATGTCGGGTTTGAGGGTCCAGCAAGCATAGTCGGGCCAGAAGATCGCTCCTTGTCGTTGGAATTCGGGAGTCTCGAACAGATAGGTTGGATCACAAACGACCCCGTTGTCCGCGTCCAGGAATAGGACCTGGGCGAAGGGGCTGTGTAGAGTGGCGTACAGTTTC
>JBGTBJ010000169.1:0-302547 GCA_041749395.1 Pirellulaceae bacterium | reverse complement strand
GCCGCCGCCGCCGCCACCACCACCGCCTCCTCCACCACCGCCCGCTTTCGGACGTGCTTCGTTGACGGCGATCGTTCGCCCGTCTAGCTGTGCACCATTGAGTTGCTCAACAGCTTCTTTACCTTCCGCATCGTTCTTCATGGTAACGAACGCGAACCCTCGGGGACGACCCGTTTCGCGATCCATGATGACCGCAACATCTTCGACGGTTCCGTACTGCCCAAACGCATCGCGCAGCGATTGTTCGGTCGTCGAGTAGGCGATGTTTCCGACATACAATTTCATAACAAACTCCATGCAAGCGAACTGCGGATCGTCTTGATTTCCCACGCGGAGACCACCGGCGTACGTAGTCCACTTGCGCTCTGCATAACCCCGCCAAAAATTATAGCGGCAGTTGAGCACGTCAAGTACACGTGTTGAGGTAGAACGTGCGGAAATTTCCTTTCTAATCGGACGAAGATGGCGAATCCTGCGGAATTTCCCATGTTTCATTGAAAAATCCGGCCGCAGAAATTGTTCCGGGAAAAACGCTATTCGCCCCGGATTTGACATCAATTACTGCCCAATCCGGTAACATTGCGATTTGCCGAGCATTATTGAGGTAGGCATATTCACGAAAAGTGAACCCACTGTTGACGACAACGTAGCGCTGGGGCTGAAGCGGATTGGGGTAGATCATGGCGACGACATGGCTACTGGCGTCATATTTCGCTCCCGCCATTTTTAATTCCTGCTTGCCCCAATCCAGCGGCAGTTGCGATACCATTTTGGCAAGTAGTTGATTGGATTCGGGTGTTCCAAAAACGATGCAATGGGATTGAGCGAGCATCGCATCGGTGATCTCAAAATCCATCACTTTGCGTATATCCCCTCGAAAGTGCCGACGCCATTCTTGCATGGCATGCTCCGCCTCGTCGGTGGTCCAGCGTTCCACCAGCGGATCGCTGGATTTTCCGCTCGGCAAAACAAACAAGAACGAACTGCTGAAGGCATCATCGATCGGCCCCTGCAATCCCGGTCGTTTTCTCAGCCTATCCGTTGACAATTCACCTTCCGTCCACGCACCCGCTTCGTCTTTCTTCGCCTGAAATGAGGCGGAGCCGTCGGTCGCGGCCTGGACCTTGAAAACTTCGCTATCCAAACGAATCGAAACTTCGGAACTGACAGGAAAAGATCCAGCCGGAAGTGCAAATCGAACCTGCGTTACGCCAGTGGTTGTTGCTTCCAAAGTCTGGGGCCCCGCTTGTCTGGCAATGACACGCCCTTTTTTCCAATGTTCCACCAAGCCCTCCACATGAACCCAATCGCACTTTGAATAGCGCAGCAGGAAGGTCGAAAAATCGACCGGTTGAATCCCCTGAGGCTGATCGTCTGCCCATGCTGCCAACTGCTTTTCCATCGTGACTTTCGAGCCTGCGTCAATCTGATGTCCCATCTGCGGGCCGATTACATAATTTAGTGTTAGGCCGACGTCCTTCATTGCCTGTTCCATAATGTCGGCAGCTTGCTTTTGCTTATCCACTTCACCGCTATAGGCAATGGTTTGAACGTTTCTCAAATTGTCGACCCATGGCGGACAATCGTACCAACGGAGCATCGTTTCTTGCGCAGGTGAAGGCTGAAACGCCTCCTGTTGAAAGTCGCGCAAGAAAATTCTCGTTTCGCAAAAACCAGCACCTGGATTCACGGCAAACCAACGGGACGGATCATGCACAGCAAATTGCCAACAGCCTGCGCCACCCATCGAAAAACCTCGCATCGCAACGCGTGATGTATTGACAGGGAACGTTTCTTCAACATCGGCGAGCGCTTCATACACATCCGTTTCCCCCGCAAACTTGAAGGCGTTGCTATAACGACCGTAGGGATGCAATACAAAGGTGTTCGCGGGAGCATATTCGCCTACTCGAGCCATCCGTTCGTCGAGAAACTGTAATTCCCCGACGTTTTCTCCTCGGCCATGCAGCCAAATATCCAAACGCAGAGGCGCAGAATCTTCGTGGTTCCAGCCTGAGGGCACGATCAGACCATACGGTTGAATCGAACCGTCGATGCGTGAGGGAAATCCTGCCACAACCAAACGTGGCTTGTCTTGGGGAACGGTCCTTCCTAAACCAAGTATCTCTAGCCGCGTAGCCCCCTGACGCCATAGTTGCAACCGACGCTCTGCCTCGGCCAGTAAGCGATCCGCTTTGGCAATATCTCGCTCATCGTAAAAAAGTTGATGCTCGATGGCTAAACGAATTGCGCGTGTGAAAACTGCGATATCGCCTCGAGTTGCCAAAAGAGCTGGGTTTTCGGCACCAATCGCCGTTATCTGGCCATCCAGCATCTCGACTGCTTGCTTCAAACGGGCTTCCACGTCGGCACTCAATGGTTTACCCGGTGGCGGAATTTGCCGCACTTTGGTTGGTATGTTGTCACTGGGGCCATCAGCAAATGCGATGTTCACTTGTGACTGACAACTCAACAAGCACAGCGAAATCACCCAGCATGCACGCCTGCACATAGTTTGAAACATCAAAGTCGCCTTGGTGGGGAAGAAGGGGGGAGCCTAATAGGGATTACTCCTACTTTAATCTGCCGAATCCCAAGGATGTGGCGGTGCCGCAGTTAACACGACTAACCGGGAGGCTATATCGCTGGGGATGGAGATTGCTTTCCGAACTCGCAGGTCGACCATGACCCATCGAGTCATGACCCGCGCGAGTACTTGGCGATCAGCCACACGGCAGATGTGACTGCGGCGCACGGCAGCGTGTCGCGCTAGTTCAGAGATCCAAGTACGGACGACGATGCGATCGTCTCGAAAAGCGGCTGCGCGGTACACCACTTCGTGCGACCGAACGACCCAACCGCATCCCAGTGTTTGTTGCATATGATTGGCATCCCATCCCAGGGCTGCAGAATGCCGTCCCGCTGCGCGGAGGGTCCAGGCCAAGTAGCGGAGATTGTGCACATGCCCTTGCCCATCTATTTCTTCGGAATCCACCAAATGGGGCAAATCAAAATAATCGGTCATAGCATTCCTGAAATAGAAAAATCTCGGCTCGCCGAAAGTAACAGCGAAACATGAACTCACTCGCCTCGGAATCCTTGTCAATTCACCACATTGCAGCGATGAATTAGGCGACATCACCCAGCAGTAAAACGCTGCCATAGCGTCGCAGCACTTGGCTCTTGAGCTTCTCAAAACCTTCATTGCTGAGATGCGGATCTTCTTCGATCAATTCTTGAGCCAACTCACGCGCTTCGGCAAGTATCGCCGTATCCCGGACGAGATCGGCGATTTTCATAGGAGGCATACCACTTTGCTTAGTGCCGAGCAAATCACCGGGACCACGCATTCTGAAATCGGCTTCTGCCAGAGCGAATCCGTCATCGGTTTCGGCTAGAACTTGGAGGCGCTCGTTTTCATCTGGCAGACCCGGACCATCGGTAAAGACGCCGACATGCCCTGTGTGCTTGCCTCGACTAACTCGGCCTCGCAATTGATGCAATTGAGCGAGGCCAAAACGTTCTGCACCCAAGATCGTCATGACGGTGGCGTTGGGCACATCAATACCGACTTCGATCACTGTCGTCGTAACAAGCACCTGTAATCGACCCTCGGCAAATCGCAGCATCGTGTCAGCCTTCGCTTCTGCCGACATACGGCCATGTAGCAATCCCACGCGATAGCTTGCTAACGGTCCGTTGCACAATTCACGGAAGACGGTTTCCGCAGCGGAAGGATCTTCATCTTTGCTCAATTGCGGTTCACTATTTTCAATGCTGACATCTTTCCAAGCTTCACCCTCAAGATCACCCACTTGCAAATCAACAAGCGGGCGCTCAGGCAACTCGATATCAGCGGTTTTGGATGCTACCAGCGGCGTCACTACATAGGCTTGGCGACCTTCGTCAATTCGGTCTGCCACGAAACGCCACCAACGTTCTCGCCAGCCATCTTTCGCCAAGTATGTTTTTACGACACCACGACCTGGAGGCTTCTCTCGCAGCGTACTCAGTTCCAGATCGCCAAACATTGTCATTGCAACCGTACGAGGAATAGGTGTCGCCGACAGGACCAAGTAATGCGGATCGATTCCGTCTCCTCGCAAACTTGCACGCTGAGCCACACCAAACTTATGCTGCTCATCAATGACAACCAGCCCAAGCCTAGGAAGTTCGATTCCGCCATGAAGAAGTGCATGCGTTCCAATCAGCAGATCGATTTCACCCTTGGCGGCCGCTTGGATAGTTGCTCGTCGTTCAAGCGATTTTAGAGAACCGCTGAGTAAGCCGATTTTTACTCGACTGTCCCCCAGAGCTGCTTGAAAAGTTCGCTGATGTTGTCGAGCCAGTACATCGGTCGGTGCCATCAGGACCGCTTGATGCTTGTGAGCCACTGCTAACAACATGGCGTACTGGGCAATCACCGTTTTGCCACTACCAACATCTCCCTGAATCAATCGATTCATGGGAAACTGTCGCGACATATCATGTCCGACATCGGCAATTGCGCGCTGCTGATCGGCCGTCAGAACAAAGGGAAAGCGGCGCTGAATTGCGGCATTGATTTCCGGCGTCGGTGCCAAAGTAGGGCTGCGTAATTCTGTGGTTAATTTTCGTCGCCGCAGTGCTAGTGCCAATTGCAATACTAGTAGCTCTTGAAAAATTAGTCTCCGCTTGGCTGCTGCCAGCAAACCGGCATTGGCTGGCTTGTGAATATTCAATAAGGCCTCGCCAATACCCATCAGGTTTTTTGCTTGGCGAATGGTTTCAGGTAACACTTCAGGTACTTTGTCTGCCAATTGTTCCGCAACGGAGGCCATGATGCGACGCATCGACGTTTGCTTCAGACCTTCGGTGAGCGGATAAATTGGCAGCACTTGAACGAAGTCGAACGATTCTTCTTGGTCCAAAGGAATAACTTGGGGATGCACAAATTCAAACCGCAAGCCATTGAGGCGTGGAGTTCCCGAAACCAAGACGCGATCCCCCCTTCGTAACTTCTCTAAACGATAGGGTTGATTGAAGAACATCAAACGAACGGCGCCGGTCGGATCTTCGACTAGCACGCCACCTATCATCTTACCCGCATAGGTGACGCGTTGGTCGACTTCAGTAATCGTGCCCACGATTGAAGCCGGTTGCTCCTCTTGCAACTGAACGATGTCCAGCCTCTTGGAGGGCTCTTGATAATCTCGAGGAAATAGAAAAAGTGCATCTTGCCCGTTTCGAATACCGAGCCGTGCAATTACCTCTGCACGCTGCGGCCCGACGCCTCGCAAATACTGGGCGGGTGTCGTCAGGCTAACTGTCGTTGTGGGGGTATCTGACATTTACAACGTCCGCTGGTTCACGGATTTTCCAAAACTTTAGTCAAAACAAAATCGATCTTGCTTTCTTCCGTCATCACTCCCTAGTATCCCAGCCGGCGAAGAACTCACCAGTCGAAGGATGTCGGCGTGCGCATCGCAATACAACATGATAGAACCGCGATCGGAGTCCCTGATGTAAAGTCGGGGACGCGTCGGTCCGTATCGGTGTTTGCCAAGGCCGTTGGGTCCATTCCCTTGTTTTTCATCGTAGCTGGTTGTGCACAGGGTCCGTATCCATTGGGCCCCGGCTTTCCTGCTGGCAGTCCCTGGGGACCATCGCAGGCGGCTAATGTGTCACCCTCAGATGCACAGGTTGCCGATCTTCGGCGTCGAGTGCAATTACTGGACAACGATAATCGTCAACTGCAGACGCAATTGGCTCAATCGGAACAGCAAACGCTAGTATATCGCGAAGAGCTGAACTTGATGCGTCAACAACTGGCCGATTCGACGCAACGATTGGAAGAAGCCAGAATCGTTGCCACCCGTACCAATCAGCAATTTCAGGGCTTACAGGCGTCGACTCAATTTCGCGGTGGGGCGACCTTACAAGCCAATACCAACATGCGGCAAGTCGCCGAGGCACTGCGATCGGCCGGCTTGCCTGTCGTTTATGAAGCAGATGCCGCGAGAGTTGTTGTTCCAGCAGACCAACTTTTTCAGCCGGGTACGGCTCAACTGCTTCCCCAAGCCTCCGGCATGCTGATGCCATTGGCTGCTCAAATCACACGCTTGGCACCCCGGCAAAAAATCGGTATTGAAGGCTACACTGACGACGCACCTCTGTACGGCGGCGCGTTTTCCAATGCACATCAATTGACCTCCGCTCAAGCATCCGCGATCTTTGAAATGCTGGCCTCGCGCGGCGGGCTGACTCAAGATTCAATGGTGGCCGTCGGACATGGCGCGACACGCCCGCGCCAAAGCAATGACACGGCAGCTGGCCGTGCCGGAAATCGCCGCATAGAAATTGTTATCTATCCTGACAGCATTTGATTTAATGCAAGTCTGCGGGACGATGACAATGCGAAGCCGTTTGTGTTAAGGCATCATACCGGGAATTTTTGCTAGCAGTCCCTTCAGTCTTTGCAGCGCGCGAATGTAGCGAATACTGGCCGTCTTCTCTGTAATATCTAACACGCTCGCCACTTCCTGATTGCTCATCTCCTCGAAATGTCGCAGCGCCAGCACTTCGGCATCCAGCGGTCCCATTTGTTCGATGGCTTCTCGCAGCGCCTGCCCCAGTTCTTCCCGCATGGCAGCTTGGCTGGGTGAAGTTAGATGCCCTAGCAACTGCCCAACAATAGAGAGCGATGTACTGGCAGCATTTCCTTGCGCTGGTCCATTGGCTTCGCGGGCAACCGATCTTTTTTGGGCACCAAGATGCCGACGATGAGTGTCGGCCAAAGTTTGCAGGACGATCAAGCGAAGCCAAATGTACTCGGTGCCATCCTCGGGAAAGTGCTCGCTTCGCGCACACGCATCGATGAAGGCCTCTTGCAGAACATCTTCGGCGTCTACTCGGCCACGCAGCGATTCATGCATGCGGAAATGGACCAAACGCCATAGTCGTTGGCGATGTTCCAGGAGGGCTGCCGCAACACGGCGCTCCGCATGATGAGCCGTGCCGCAATCGCTGGAAGGATTTGCCAACAACGCTTCGTGCTCGCGTTCGCGTTCGAATACCTTTCGGTTTATATCCTTGGAATCTGACAAAGGCCTAACACCATTGAGAACGGAAGCTAAAGAGGTGATGACCCCGTCGCGCTGCCCAGTATCATCTGCCCAGAATCATACAGCGCAACAGTACACCAAGGAAATCCGCCCCGTCTGAATCCGCGGTGCTGCGGGAAGACGATTCCGATCACCAATATCATCGTTTCAGAAAAGACGTCGGAATTCTGAATCCAATTTGGGACTCTCGGCGAAAGCTCTTCCGTAACCAAGCTGCTGAAGCATCGAATGCGTTGAGGACGTTCCTCACGCTCTTTTAGCAGACAGGGTGTCCCACAGGAAATTAGAAAATGAAGTTCCGTGCATTGCTAGCTCTCGCCGCTGTTGCTTCCGCCATCACCGCTGCATCGTTTGTTAACGCAGCAGACGACGCCAAAGCCGCACCAAAGACCATCGTTGAAACAGCAGTTGGAGCAGAAGGCTTCAAGACCCTCGTTGCTGCCGTCAAGGCGGGCGATTTGGTCGAAGCACTCTCCAGCGAAGGTCCATTCACCGTCTTCGCACCCACCGACGAAGCTTTCTCAAAGTTGCCAGCAGGGACTCTCGAAAGTCTGCTGAAGCCAGAAAACAAGGATAAGCTGATTGCCATCCTGAAGTACCACGTTGTGGCGGGTAAGGTAATGGCCGCGGACGTGGTCAAGCTGACCGAAGCCGGAACTTTGGCCGAAAAGAAGGTCGCCGTTAAGGTTAAGGATGGCACAGTCATGATCAACGATTCCAAGGTCGTCAAGGCTGATATCGTATGCAGCAATGGCGTGATCCACGTCATCGACAAAGTTTTGCTTCCTAAGTAATTTGACAGAGAAGTTCGCTTTCTCGCTGGAGGGGCTTCCCAGCGTGCCTAAAGTGTGAGAGTCACTTTCGTCATGTTCGGGTATTGTTTATGTTCCTCCAGCGGATTGCTGCCGGCGATTCCTCCGCAGTTGCTCAATGTCTTGAGCAATATGGTAATCTAGTATGGTCGGTCGCGCGAAAGTGGTCGGCCAACGTGGGCGACGCTGAAGACGCCGTTCAGGAAATTTTCATAGATCTCTGGAAATCGGCTGGACGATTTGACCCAGAGGTGGCGTCTGAACCCACTTTTGTCATGATGATTGCCCGTCGCCGTCTCATTGATCGACGCAGGAAGAGAGGTAGGATGCCTGCGACGGAAATGTGCAATATCGACGAGCCTATAGGTCCGATGTGTGACCCGGCAACACTCGCAGAGCGAGGAGAAGATGCGGCCATTGCTGCTTCGCTGCTCTCCACCCTCCGCCCAGAGGAGCGGAATGTTCTGCTGTTGTCCGTCCAGCAAGGCTACAGCCATCAGCAGATCGCCGACCAGAGCGGTCTCCCCTTGGGGAGTGTAAAGACTTACATCCGAAGAGGACTCGGCAAGCTTCGCGACCACCTCTCGCGCCCCACCTCCAGGTCGTCTGCAAGGAGCGTGTCGTGAGCAACTCGCAGGATCTTGATCGACGACGCCTGGAAGATCTTCTGGCCGATGCCGCAGTGGGGCCGATCTCCATCGACGACGAAATTGAACTCGCTGAACTGTGCAAGCGGTTTCCCGAGGTAGATTGTAATTCTTATGAGTGGGCGGCCGCCGCGTTCCATTTGACCTCCTTGACGTTGGACTCACAGGAACAATTGCCTGCTGAGCTGCGGCAACGGATTCTCGCTCAAGCAATGCATCGTCCCGCAGAGGAAAAAGTACTCCCTCCCGTTGCTCCTGATCCGCTGGCCACAAACCCCCTAAACGAACTGCCCTCCAGCATTCGCACTGTCTCGCAAGAACCAGCTTCGCAAGGACTAGGCCCCAATCGAAGTTGGCAATGGGTCAGCTGGATTGCCTTGGCAGCTTCGGTAACCTGGATCGTCTGGAATAATTTCCTTTCCACAGACGGTGCGAGCCGAACGCCCCTGGCACTGGCAACTCAAAGGGACAGATTACTCAGCGAGCCTGGTACCACACGTATTTTCTGGGCCGCAGGGCCTCAGCCATTTGCTACGGACGTTTCTGGCGATGTGCTTTGGAACCAGGGCAAACAGCAAGGCTTTATGTCGTTTCAGGGAATGCCGGCTAATGATCCCACGATCGAGCAATATCAATTGTGGATTATTGATCCTGAGCGAGATGAGCAGCCAATTGATGGCGGGGTGTTTGACATCAGCAGTGCTGGCCTAGTGATAGTACCCATTGATGCAAAATTGCGCGTGCTCAATCCGAAAGCGTTCGCGGTAACGATTGAAAAGCCAGGTGGCGTCGTCGTATCCGACCAAGAGCGACTGCCACTCCTAGCCGCATCACCCTAGTCCGCCGCATTGCAATCGCCCGCACGAGCTATAGCGACACCCATTAAATGCAAGTGCAGGGAAGTGTAAGCATATGGGAGCAATCATACGGCAACTGGCCCGAATAACTCCTGGAAGTGCGCGGAAGGTGCGTGGCACGCGGAAGGTGCGTGGCACCAAACGCAACACAAGACAGGCAAACTCAACAACCTTATTAAGTCAGGCAAGCTAAGACTAAAGTGGAAGGTGCGAGTGGAAGGTGCGCGAGTGGAAGGTGCGTGACACCAAACGCACCACACCAAACGCACCAAACGCGCGTGGGACCTGTGGGACCTGGGACCTGGCCCCAATTGAACATGACTCTTCGCAAGACAGGCAAGCCCAGCAACTTAAATAAGCCAGGCAAGCTACAACTACAGTGGAAGGTGCGTAGTGGAAGGTGCATGGCACCAATCGCAATCGGAGTGGGACCTGGCCCCAAATGCGTATGAGACCCCGCTTGAGACCGGGCCCCGAATCCAAAAAGTTGCGCTGCGTGGGACCAAATGCGTGGGACCTGGCCCCAAATCACTCTCCACAAGACAGGTAAACTCAGCAGCTTAAACAAGCCAGGCAAGCTACGACTACCGTAGAAGGTGCGTGGCACCAAACGCGACAAGACAGACAAGCCCAGCAACTTAAATAAAACAGGCAGGCCCAGCAATTTAAAAGACCCCGCTTGGGGCCTGGCCCCAAATTCAGAAGATGCGTGGCCCCAAATTCAGAAGATGCGTGGCACCAAACGCAAGAAGATGCGTGGCACCAAACGCACCACCACTTCGCAAGACAGGCAAGCCCAGCAACTTAAATAAGCCAGGCAAGCTAAGACTACAGTGGAAGGTGCGTGGCACCAAACGCACCACCACTTCGCAGGACAGGCAAGCCCAGCAACTTAAATAAGCCAGGCAAGCTAAAACTACAGTGGAAGGTGCGTGGCACCAATCGCATTTGGGACCTGGCCCCAAATGAACATGACTCTTCGCAAGCAAGGCAAACCCAGCAACTTAAATAAGCCAGGCAAGCTACAACTACAGTGGAAGGTGCGTGGCACCAATCGCATGCCCGTGTGGCACCAAACGCGACAAGACAGACAACCCCAGCAACTTAAAAGACCCCGCTTGGGACCTGGCCCCAAATTCAGAAGATGCGTGGCATCATCCGCAACAGCATCATCCGCAACACACACCAAACGCAACACAAAACAGGCAAAACAAGCAGGCTCAACAACCCAGGCAAGCTAGAGAAGACCGCTCGTTGGCGGAACTCCCAGCAAGGAAAAGGACCCCGTTTGGGACCTGGCCCCAAATGACAAATGACAGGCCCCAAATGACAATACGCTAGCCAAATGCACGAAATGAATCCTGGCAAGACAGGCGAACTCAGTAGCCCAAGCAATTCAGGCAAGCTAGTAGATGAACTTGGGACCTGGCCCCAAATGAAGTTCTTGGGATCTGAACTTGGGACCTGGCCCCAAATGAAGTTATGGCCCCAAATGAAGTTGAAACGAAATACCTTGTGCTGGCACCCCCTTGACAGCCCATCTTGTCAGATATTCACAGTGGTGTTTTTGGCGATAGCTCGCTGGGGACGCGTGGCAAGAATCTGTGCGTGTTAACGATACTGCTCTTGGATTAGGGGGGAGCGATTTGCTAACGTGCCGCATCCGGTAGCAGATACAACTGCAAGAAAGCACGAGAGATCTCACCGAGCAATCGCCATACATTCCAGGAAGGAAGTGTTCCGGTGTCAATCGAAGAGCATGCTGCCCCGCACGACTTACGTCTATTTGACGGAACTGGTGACCGTATCGATCGGGGGCGTCTGCGAGTCCCCTTGCTTCTGTTGACATTGCTTTCTGCCAGCATGGTCCCCGTTACGACCTTGTTCGACATTTCAATATCGCGCTGGTTTATCGATCGACACTTGCCTGGAGATATCTCCAAATCAGTAGAGCTGACCGAATGTTACGCGCACGGTATAGGCGTGCTGTTCATCGTGATGTTGATTTTTCGTTTAGCACCGCGAAAACGTTGGTGTATTCCACGCTTGGCTTCGCTAGCTTTTGGAGCCGGAGCAATCGCAGTGATAGCGAAAATGTTTGTGCTTCGAGGCCGCCCCAGTAACGTCAACTTGCATGTTGCATCGTATGATGTTGCTTGGCGTTGGACCTTTGATTGGTCGCTGGACCATGTGGCCGCGTTTGACTCTGCCTACCGGTCGTTTCCTAGTGGGCACACGGCTATTGCAACGGGGTTAACCATTGGGCTCTGTTTAATGTTCCCTCGCGGCCGGATGATGTTTGTTTTCTTGTTGGCAATGGCCATGATTCAGCGACTGGCCAGCTATGCCCACTACACCAGCGACCTGATGGGTGGATTGGCCATTGGATTGTTATGGTCTTATGTCTGCCTCAGCCCGAGGCTCTTAGGGGCTCTCTTCGATAAGATGGAACCCCAAGGTCAAGGTTTCGAGCGACGTCAAACCGCTTATCTTAAAAATCAGGCGGCGTGACTAACTGCTTTGCTCGGCAACTCAACCTGTTCGCAGCAGGTTCTCGATCGCTTCAATGGCTTGTCGAGGACCTAGCATTTGCGTGCCGCGTCGCACAGGCGTGCTTTCGGCAATCCAGTCTTCTACCCGTTTCGTGGCGGCGATCACGGTACTGTGGCTACGATTACCGAAATACTCACCAATTTCGCTAAATGCGGCGCGGGTATATTGGCGTGCCAAGTACATCGCCAGCATGCGAGGCTGACTCACACTCCGCTGCTGACCCCTGGTTCGAAGACTCTCTGCGGGTATTCCGAACATATCACAAACGGCTTTCTGAATGTCGCCCAAGTTAACCGTGGGTCTTCCCGCAGCGATCAAGTCGGGTGCCGAACTGGACAATTCATCCCAAGTGGCGACTCGGCCATACATCTGACTCAACGTCTTCAGATGATTCATCGCACCTGCCAAAATTCGTCCATCACCGACAAGTTCGTCGGCGAGCTTTTCCAAGACTTCTGATGAAACTGGCAACGGATGACGTTCGGCTAATTTGGTCAGCACCTGAAAACGCGTGACACGATCGAGTGCCCGCACAGGACAAACCATACCGCCCGCCATTCGACCTGCCAACTCTTCATTCAAACCCTCTAACTCCAAGGGTGGTCGGTCGGCAGTGAACGCCAATTGGCATCGTCCACGCAACAACGAGTCCACGGTGTAGAGCAGCTCGCGTAAAGTCGCTCGCTTGCCACCCACAAATTGCACATCGTCGATCAACAAGGCTTCGACATCACGATAACGGCGACGAAACCCGGGCAAGCCACTCCCACGAACGGCGCCAGTGAAATCATTCGTGAACTGCTCTGCCGACAACATGACGACGCGGCGCAAGTGGTGGCGTTGCCGCAATTCGTTTCGCACTGCAGCTAAAAGGTGCGTCTTACCTGAACCGGCTGGACCCCAAAAAAATAAGGGGGAAGCCGACCCGGGATGCTCGACCACCATTTTGGCAGCCGTGAAAGCCAACTGGTTGCACTCACCCACACAAAAATTTAACAAGCTGGTTTGAGCCAAATTCGATGTCGGCTGCAGCTCTTGTGATGCACTAACGTCCTTAATCGAGTCCCGACCACCCGTCGTTTCACTGCGAGATTTCCCTTGTGCAGTCTTGGCGGGAAAAGTCTGCGGCGCAGGAATGAGCAACCGCGGAGCCTCTAAAGACTCGCGGCGAGTCCCCGAATGGGGACGCGACGGCCGTTTAGGTCGCTGATCTTTCAAACTGTTCGAGCTTTCGTGAGGCTGATCCACTGGGAACATGTCCGCGGGCGACACCAATGCCCCATCGACTCTTTCGGCTTCCGACGGGGCCACACTTAAGCGCACCGGTACCGCCTGGCCATAAACTTCTTTCGCTGCGTCTTGCAAATAGGGTACGAGACGCTTCCGCATCCGATCCAAAGTGAAGCTGCTATCAGCAATCACCATCAGAGCTTCCGTGCTGGCCTGCAGACGAACCCCTGTAGCAAACCACAGAGCGTAGCGTTCCATTCCCAGCAGTCGCTTCAACACTTCCTGAATTTCTACAGCAACATCCTTGCTACCTGACGATTCAGATTGGGGCATACCGGTAGCGCACCTTCCCTCGTGGCTGACTGGGGCTGCGATCAGACAATTCTCTACGGAAACACACTTTTGGCACTCAAGGTGCCCAGCGCAGGTTCAAGCTGTCTCCGAAGGAGACCTCTTGAGTTATTCGTACACGAAAGGGTGTACCCACGCGCCGCTACGAAACATTCCTGCTCCCGCCCCCTGCTTGGGGACCGAAGCATTTCGCGTTTCCGTCGAGCGATCAGCGAACGGGTCGGATTCTAGGTTAGCTAGCAATGATGTCAAACCGCTATCTTTTCTATTTAGAAATTCGCTCGACTATCACCTCGCCGAGTCCTCAAATTCACTGGTTTTGACCGCTTCCCAGACACTGTCGCAGGCCACTCCGGGTACTTTAACGGATGGTGGAAAAGCTGTTGGTGTTCCACGGCAGATCGCGAACCGACCAAAATCAAAAATCCATAAAGTACTTGCGAGAAACAACTTACAGTTCGTTAATGCTTGGCGAAGACAGTTCCGACACGTTTGGCTCCGTTCCTCGATCAGGACAAAGTTCTGTCACTTTTTGTCCCCAAACCGACTCACTCATGAAATCCTCGAATCCGTTTCGCAAATAGAACGCCCGCGCATACCGATTTTCTCGATCCACTCCCAAAGATAGCTGCAACAAGCCCATTCGCTCCGCCACCCCCCATGCATATTCAATGATGGAATCGGAACAACCACCCCCCCTACACTGCGGAATAATGCCCATGTAGGTCACCTCGATACACCCTGACGCATGATGGGGCGTTAAGAGCAAGCAGCCCGCGATCTGCTCCGGACTCACAGCGCTATCGCGTCGCAAGACAACCATCCAGAGAGAAAGGTCGGCGTTGGGTGCCTCGCGGTAGGACTGCAGAACATCGAATGTCGTCCGCATTTTGGCGAGCTCCGGACAATCCAGCGATCCAATGTAAGTCGTTTCTACCACGCTGACGAACTCTGCAAACGTGCGCATTGGATCCCAGCTTTGCTCAGCCCCCCATGCGGCCATGGATAGGAACCTTGATACGGGCAGATTGGGTGCAGGTGTCCTTTCCGCGGTCAACTTCCTCACCACGCGTGCGGTGGCGACCATGTAGTCGAGCACCGCCAATGGTCGAAAACCCAAGCGTACCAACAGGTCTTGACGCTCATCCACTGGCCGAGTTGCTTGAATAAACATCACTCCGTCCAGTACCAGGTGGCTGACAAGGGCGTGGTACAAGGATTGGAATCCTGCGTCTAAATCCGCTGTCAGCTGGTCGTCGCCGGGCCCTTTCGCATTCGTTCCGATGGCAACTAGGTTCACCGAGTCAGACGCCATGCGGTGCGCAATGGTGGCTATGCAGAGCGATTCTCCAACTGAAACTTGGACATCGGACATAGGCTGGTCGGGCTTCGCTTGGAAAATCGCCAATTCATCCGTTGCCCCGCGACGAAGAATATCCGAGAGAATGGCCAGCACCATTTCTAAACGCTGGGCACACTCGCCCGACATAGCAATGGGGGCGATCTCAGCCAAATGTCTACTTGGCACGGGAGAGATTTGCCACTTCATCGTTTATCCCATCGCTACTTATTGGTTCGTCCAGTCTTCTTTCATCGCCGACACGTACGGTAACGAGTTCGCAGAGCGGGAGAAACTGATAGGGCCCTGATTGGTAATTTTCGGTACAATAAACATTCAGTCCATTTGAACAGTGCCAGCGAAACCATGCCAGCGAAACCATGCCAGTGAAACCATGCCAGTGAATCTGCGCGAAGGAGACCACTCGATGTCCGCCAATCGTCCCCTCAGGCAATGCGTCCGTTCCTGCTGCGGTCTGGTACTGGTTGCTTGCACAATCAACACGCTACCCAGTCACGCTCAAGCCCAGGGGCTACTCAATCGACTTGAGGAGCGCGTCAAAGAACGAATCACAGGACAACCTGCAGCCCAGGCTCGACCCGACAATCGACAACCCGACAGTTCTCCTCTTCCTCCTCTGACTTTGGGAATGGAAGCGGAAGAGCGCGGACGCGCCGCGCCTTTTGAAGTGGTTGTCGTCTCGGTTCGTAGACAATCGTCTGCCGCTAACGCCGGAATCGTGCCGGGGGATGTGATTGCTTCGATCGATGGAAATCCCGTGGGCACTATTGATGAGATTGCCGCAGCGATGGCGTTGAAGAAGCCGGGTGACAGCATGCCGTTGCAAATTCGACGCGGTAACCGCATGCTCGAACTAGTGGCAGACTTTGGTCCAGCGGTGCTGCCTGCCGAACCGACTGTGGAACGGCCGCGTCCAGGCTCCGGACGGTTGGGCGTGACGGTCGAGAACGCAGCAACTACGCCTCCAGGGCCGGGAGTTCCGGTTCAGCGAGGCGCGGTAGTGGTGGGCGTTGCGCCTGGTTCTCCTGCCGACAAAGCGGGAATCCAACCAGGCAACGTGATCGTCTCCCTTAATGGTGCGGTGATACAAGAAGCAGCAAGTTTGATCGAAGCCATATCACAAACTTTGCCAGGTCAAGAAATTGAACTGACTTTCTATCGCGCCGAGCTGTTGCTTCGCTCCAAAGTCACTTTGGCGGCCCCTTTGGGCAGCGCCCCACTGACTCCTCTGAACTCGGAACCGGATGCGACATCGGCTGTAGAAGATAGTCCACGCGAAGGCAAAAGAGGTGGGCTACTGGGTGGACTTAGCGGCGCACTGGGCGGACTGCTAGGAAATCCGCGAGAAACCGACTCACCCCCATCTCTCGCGCTGCCACCACTCCCTGAAACTGGTCGTGACGCCAATGGGATGATTGAGGGAGGCGCTGAATTACTACCGCCCACCACGCAGGACGCACCTCCCGCCGCGTCAGCGGCGGCTTCAGCGGCCACTTTGCGTGCCGAAATTGCGGCATTGCGGAAGCAATTGGAAGCGCTCGAAAAGCGACTGATAGAAATCGAACCCTAGGGCACGAGTGTGGTTAAGCCAATTGCTGGTTCAAGTTGCTGGACACTGCGAAACAACTTCGTTAGTCAATTCTAACGGGAGTTTGATTGAGCCCTTCGTTTGAGATGTTATCGGATACCATCATCAAACGAGTCGTCGTCAAACTCATCGTCATCGTCGTCGCGATCGGGATGGAGAGGATCGTCATCGTCGAAAAAGAAATCGGCCAGTCCCATCGGCAAATGATCTCCACCGAGCGTGCGACGTTTTCTTTCCGCGGCTGCTTCCAGATCTGTCGCCTCTTCACCCAAGCATTTCTCCAGCGCTTCGCGCCAAGCACTATCTCGACTAATCGGGTGCTCGGTGTCTTGCGCAAGTCGTTTGAGCGCATATCGCAGCATGTTGATTCCGTCTCGCGGCGAAAAATCCAGACGCAACTCATGAGATCGCTGTAGGAACTCAACCGTCATTGCCAACATCTCCGATTCCGCGAAGGGAAGATGGTATTGCAAGATTGCCAATTCGTCGTGTCGGTTTGGATAGCCGACCGCTAACGTTGGTTGCAAACGGCTGAGGATATAATCGGGAATCTCAAAGGTCGACTCATCTTGATTCATCGTCACCGCAGCACGAAAATTCGCATGCGCCTTGATGGTGATCCCCGCGACGATTGACTCGACATAACGTCGTTGATCAAACAAAGGTGCAAGACTGGCCCATGACTTTTCATTCATCCGATTCCCTTCATCGAGAATACAGACACCGCCGCAAAGCATGGCAGTTACTAATGGGCTAGCGTGATAAGCAATTTGTCCGTTTTGAGCGAGAACGGGGGTGACCAATAAATCTTCAGGTCGCGTATCACTGGTGCATTGGTAGATATAGAGAGGCAAACGACTTTCGGCAGCCGCAGCGATGGCCAATTGTGTTTTTCCGATGCCAGGTGATCCAATGAGCCGTGGGGTCAGTGGCAGATCGGATGCATCGACCGTCAACCAGCAAGCGAGCAATTGAGTCAGGATCTCACGCTGACCTATCCACCCACCTACGGTGTCATTCGGACGACTCAGCTTCAATCGAACTCCGCTGATGTCGACAAATTCTTCAGCTCGTTGATTCTCCATACTTCCGCTCTGCCCCGGCCACTAGGAACGCGATTAACCACCACTGCATGGTATCTTGCCGCAGGCACGCGCAACAGCCGACGTCCTAACTACCGCTTTTTTTAGGATGTTAAAAAAGCGTTGAGCAACAATTCTTGCATTGACGAGCGATTGCGGAACGCCGCCCAGGCGGGATGGGCCGAGACGAGTAACGGCAGCCGGGGCGGGCGATGTCCCTTGAGAATCAACAGGTTTTCTTCGCTAATTTCGTCACCGCGACGAATGGAAAGCAAAAACTGATTGAGCTCCAGGTCGTAGGGGCCGTAGGGCATTTCCGCAAGGGAATTTTCTCTCGCTACCCAGTAATCACTGGGACTCCCCCAATCGTTAATGAATTCATCCGACACCCCATTCAACTTGGCTATCAATTCGGGACTGGCATGTTCGCGAATCAAGAGATAGGCATCACTCCAGCGCCGGAGTTCCTCCAAAATATCGAGTGCTGCCCCGACTGCAATCTGGCGAGCACTCCCTTGACTAACGGCGATGACCGCTCGGAGCTGTGCGACGGCGCCCACCGCATCGCCCGCGAGCCATTCGGTCCTTGCTTTGTCGATTCGAAACGCGGTGGACATTGGGTCTAATGAAACCGCTCGATCCGCATGTCGGCGTGCCTCATCAAATCTTCCGCAGGCCAATAAAAAGAGCGAGTATTCGTGCTGAGCAACCCAATTATCTTCCATGCGTGGGAGGCATTGTGCGAACAAATGCGAGGCCTCCTGGAATTGCCAGTCAACCTGCCATGCTAACATCGCCCTAGCCAACAAGGCACCGCCTGAATCGGGTTCGAGCGCCAGGGCCGCGTCGGCCGAATTCCGCGCCTGCTCCACCAGCTTGGTTCTTTCTTCCAACTCCGTCCGACTTACCAACAACATCGATGTTACCGCCAGCCCCGCAAGCGCTTCTGGAAATTTTTCGTCCTGACTGATGGCACTTTGGAAGCAGAGCAACGCATCGCGCAGTGCCGAAATGGAATCGGAGTCCATGCGGGCGTATCCATTCACTAAACAGTGATAACACCCATTTTCTTTCGTGTCGCCACTGCGGTAGATCTCCAATTCACGGCCAATGCCCATCGCCACTTTGCTAGCCGTCTGAACTTGCTCGATCAAGTTGGTTTTCTCGCGAACGCGAGTCGTATAAGTGCAAATTTGAAAGCCCGTTTGACCATCGACTAATGTCACGTCGATCGTTTGAAAACCTTCACCATCACTCGATACCGATCCAACTAAAACGGCATCCACATCCAATAAATCGGCAAGTTCTTTCACTGCTTTCGGCGTGATCGCTGCTGCTGTCCTGAGACCCTTCAAGGCTGATTGGCCTGGTAAAACACTCGACATCCAGGGGCTATCTGTAGGACCAACTCCGTTATCGCGCAAGGGGAAGAAAGGGACCACACGCAGATTGGGAATCCGTGTCAATTGATCTGCAATTGCCGCCGCCAGCTCTTCACCCACGACCAATTCTCGCGTTTCCATACCATCCCCCGGCACACCGCGCGTCACCCCATCATGCAACGGTAGTACGGCCAAGGAACTTACCTCCGGAGGCTGTCGCAAGGCCCTCTTCAGACTCACCAGCCCCCACACGCCACTAGCCGCAAAAGCCGTCAAACCGAAACCCTTCAAGAGCGTTCTCCGCGTCACTCCATTCCCCTGGCGACCACTCTCCGCTGCAGCGCCCGCGATTGGTAAAGCTGCGACAGCGTTCGGTGCTGAGAGCCCTTCACCACGAAGCTGTTGAGCCAACAAAACCGCGTCTCGAATTCTGTCCTCTGGATCCTTACGCAGACAGCTCGCAATAATCTCGGCGAGCTTCTCATCCGTCGCTGCAATGATCGAATCGGGTTCTGGCTCCCCTTTCATAACGGCCGCGATAGATTCGGCAACGGTGGCACCATGGAAAGCGCGCCGACCGTAAAAGCACTCATGCATTACACAACCGAGACTAAAAATATCAACCGCTGGCGTCACTTTCTGACCATCGGCTTGCTCAGGAGACAAGTATCCCATGGTCCCCAAGATGACCCCCGTTTCGGTCGCGTTGCTTCCACCCTCTTCATTGCTACTGCTTCGCGACAAACCGAAATCGAGCAACTTGATTGCTCCATCTTGGGTCAGGAAGAGGTTCTCTGGCTTCAGATCCCGATGGATAATGCCAGCCGCATGGGCAGCCGCCAGAGCATCCGCGGCGGCCGCCCCTAGCCGTCGAACTTCCGCCGCTGTCATTTTGGAGTCGTTTCGCAATCGATCTCGCAAGGTCTCGCCTCGCAGCAATTCCATCACAGCATAGGGCCTGCCTTGAAATCGCCCCACATCGTACAGGCTGACAATATTTGGATGAGATAGAGTGGCCACTGCGCGGGCTTCGCGATCAAACCGTTCGCCGCGGTCCATCTTCCGCGCCCAGTCGTCTTGCAAAATCTTAATGGCCACGTCGCGTCCCAGACGCTCGTCTCGACCGCGATAAACTTCACCCATTCCTCCACGACCGATTTGCTCTCCAATACGGTAAGGGCCAAGCATCACCCCATGAGCCAACCAACCGGACGCATCTCTACCTCGCAAACCCTGGGAAGCCTCGTCGACTAGATTCATCTGACCGGTGGAGTGATCGCTAGCTGCATTCATCGACCTGGAGTTCAACAGGTCGGGCAATCTTGCTTGCGAAGCAATTTCAATTGCAACCGCTTGCAACTCATTTCGTAACTCGGCTGCATGCTCCGCACCATGCCGCTGCACCCAATCTTCAATGTCGGGCGATTGACCGTTCCGTAGTTGCTGTTCAAAGTCCAAGCAGACCGCATCAATACGGGTCAACTCGCGCGCGGAAAGGTGAGACAGCGACATAGTTAATCTTGGACCTTGTCGGACTCGTCCGCTTCGACAGCCTCGGATTCCGTCCATATTTTACGTATCAACTGTAAACGTCGCTCAACCGCCCGTTTACTCATTGCCAATTCGCTGGCAATTTCATCCACCAAATATCCTTCCATTCGCAAAATCGCGATTTCTCTGAGTGAATCATCCCCCAGGACCTCAAGAAGTCCAGCAGCCGCTTCCGCCATCTCGGCCTCAACCGCCGGCCCTCCTGACGCTCCCATGACTCCTCCGATACCAGCCGATCGAGCTGGATCATCGACCGACATGAACACCGACTCACCTCGCACTTTCCCACCCCCCCTTTTTTGGCGAGTCTGGTGGCGAAGGTGTGCTTGAACCTTGCGGCTGGTCAAGACAATCAGTAATCCCCATAAATTGTCGGGCCCCGCCAAATTGGGAAAACGATCGGCCCGCAAACCGGCCACGAAGCTATGAAAAGCGGATAAAGCGACGTCCTCCTCATCGCGGGCGCGACGCAAAGCAACGGGAAGGCGACGGCTAGCCAGCCTTACGATGCGTTGGTAGTAGCGTTCCCACAGCTCCGTCGCGGCCGCTTCTTCGCCATTTCGCATTCGCTCTAAAAGCGATTCCAAAGATAATTGCTCGTTGCCCATTTACGCCCCTAAATCCACCACGGGATCGACGTTGGGTAAATGACGCCGGAAAGGTCCGATTGCCTTCCTCGGGTCGACCTATAGTGTAGGCGATTAGCAACTCGCACGCACCCCAGCACACCCGTTTGGCGAAAAACTTACCCTCCTTGATAACCTCCACTGAGTCCATTTCATGGGATTTCTGCATCGCACGAGCGGGAATGCAGATCTTCCCCTTGACACACAGCCGATGTTCCCCATACTCGTGCGTTCCCATATTACCCAGCGATGGTTTGTCTTCTATATTGGCTCGCCTTGACCGGACGAGCGTGAACTTCAAAATCCATGCCAACGATCAATCAACTCGTTCGAAAACGACGCCAGCTTACCCGTAAAGGGAGCAAGAGCCCCGTCCTGGACAAGTGTCCACAGAAGCAGGGTGTCTGCTTACAGGTGCGTACGATGACTCCCAAAAAGCCGAACTCGGCTCTGCGGAAGATCACCCGTGTGCGATTGAGCAATGGCAAAGAAGTTACTGTGTACATTCCAGGTGAAGGCCACAACCTTCAGGAACACTCGATCGTATTGATCCGTGGTGGTCGTGTTCGCGATTTGCCAGGGGTACGCTACCAAGTCATTCGCGGTTGTCGCGATACGCTGGGCGTCGACAAGCGTAAGCAAGCTCGCTCGCGTTACGGTGCGAAGAAGAACGCCGGTCCTGTGAAGAAGAAGAAGTAATCGCGGCTAGTTAAAGAAAGTTAACTGGGCAATCGTGCTGGGATAGCGTTTGCCTTCGGACTGTAATCCCACTCAATAAAATTTGATCCAACCTCACGCTCCATCGTTTTTATAAGTTGCTATGGGAAGCATTACCGCCAGTAAGACGACTCTTAAACCAGACCCCCGCTTCAACTCGCTCCTTGCCAGCAAGTTCATCAACTGCTTGATGCACGATGGCAAGAAGACAGTGGCTCAGGGTGTATTTTTCAATGCACTGGAAGAGATCGCCAAACGAATTCCTGACGCCGAAGCCATTCAGGTTTTCGAGCAAGCCGTGGAAAACGTTAAGCCTTACATCGAAGTTCGCAGCAAGCGAGTCGGTGGTGCAAGCTACCAAGTTCCTATGCAGGTGAACCGAAATCGCCAGCAAAGCCTTGCGTTTCGCTGGATTCTCGGCGCCGTCCGCGACAAAAAAGGACGCCCCACCCACCTCAAGTTGGCAGATGAATTAATGTCTGCTTACAAAAAGGAAGGCGTTGCCTACACCAAGCGTGAGAACACTCACCGTATGGCCGACGCCAATAAGGCGTTCGCTCACTTTGCATGGTAGTCGACAGGTTTGATTTGCCACCCAACCCTTGCCGCAAATCGCCACGTCCCATAACTTAAATAGAAAAAGCCGCACTTCCTTCCTCTGGGAGTTTGCGGCTTTTTTCATGGTCCCATTCAACTGCTACGATTCGGATTATGTCTCTCGCGAAACTGCGCAACATCGGTATCATTGCCCACATCGATGCGGGCAAAACAACAGTCACCGAGCGAATGCTGTTCCTCAGCGGTGCTAAGCATCGCGTTGGTCGAGTCGATGCGGGTACCACGGATACCGACGACGACCCCGAAGAACAGGAGCGGGGTATCACGATTTTCGCCGCCTGTGTGAAACTTCGCTGGAATGAATTCAGTGTGAATTTGCTGGATACCCCCGGACACGTCGATTTCACTGCGGAGGTCGAACGATGCCTGCGAGTGCTAGACGGAGCCGTTGTGGTGTTTTCGGCCCGTGAGGGAGTGGAAGCTCAAAGCGAAACCGTCTGGCGGCAAGCCGACCGTTACGAGGTTCCTCGCATCGTGTTCATCAACAAAATGGATCGTGAAGGGGCGGATTTCTTCTCGGTATTGAATGATATTGGGCCCAGGTTGCAAGGACGTCCCATTCCTGTACAGATACCAGTTGGTGCCGGCCCGGCTCACGTTTCCAATCCCTTTCGCGGCGTGATCGATCTGATCGATATGCAATTCCTGGAGTTCGATCCGCAGAGCGATGGGAAAATCATTAAGGCGATGCCGATTCCGGACGACTTAACCGATGAAGCATCACTGTATCGGGAACAATTGTTGGAATCGCTTTACGAATTCGACGAACCTCTGGCCATCGCTGCGATGGAAGAGCAATCGATATCCGTCGAACAGATTCGATCGGCGCTCCGCACCGCCTGCATCTCGCGGCAAATCCAACCCGTTTTCTGCGGCTCTGCACTGCATGGTATTGGTGTCAATCCACTGATGGACGGCGTGGGACACTACCTGCCAAGTCCATTGGATCGGCCACCTGTGCAAGGAGTGGAGAGCCATGATTCCGAAAAGAAACTGGCACGCAATCCCGATCCAAACGAACCCTTCTGCGCTTTGGTCTTTAAGATCTTGCCGGCTAAGACAGGGGACAACTATTGGATCCGCGTTTATAGCGGAACCTTGAAAGCGAACTCGCGAGTCTATTGCCCCAATCGCGATGCCAAGGAAAACGTTGCCCAACTTTGGCAAATCCACGCCAGCAAGAAGGAGCGTGACGGTCAATTCGAAGCGGCTCCGGCTGGCGAAATCTGTTGCGTCATTGGTCCTCGTATCGCGATCACGGGAGATACTCTGTGCGATACTCGAGAGACGATCGAATTGCCAAGTATCAAGTTTGCATCGGCCGTCTTATCGATGGCGATCGAACCCGAAAGCACTGGTGATCGCAAGAAGTTGGCGGAAGTGTTGGAGATGCTAAAGCGACAAGATCCCACGTTTGCAGCTACCGAAAACGACGAAACAGGGCAAACCATCATCAGCGGCATGGGTGAATTGCACCTGGAGGTCATACAGCACCGATTGACGCGTGATTTTGGCATGAAGGTCAAGTTCTATAAGCCACGTGTTAACTACCGTGAAACGATTGCTGGCCCTGCATCGGTGGTCGGACAATGCAATCGTCAAATGGGTGCAACACAGATGTTTGCGCGTGTCAGTATCTCGGTAGAGCCACTTGCAGATGCTTCGGCACCACCTCTCGTTTTTGATCGCATTCCACCGGAAGTAGCCCTCACCAATGCGCAGCGGACAGCGGCAGTGGACGAATTGCGGGCTCGGGTTGGCGGTGGTGGATTGTTGGCGGGATTCCCGTTAACAGGCGTCAAGATTCAAGTGACCAGCGCCGAAGCTCACGAGGAAGGAAGCGACGAAGTTGCTTTCCGCATTGCTGCCGGCGATGCTTTTGATCGGGCCATGGAAGCTGCCATTCCGACTCTGCTGGAGCCAGTGATGCGAGTCGAGATCACAACGCCCGATGAATACATGGGTGACATCGTGGGCGACTTGCAACAACGTCGTGCCATGATCGCCAAGACAGAAAGCCGTGGTATGATCACAACCATTGTGGCCCATGCTCCGCTGAAAGAATTGTTTGGCTATTCGGGTGCCATTCGCAGCTTATCGCAAGGGCGTGCGGGGAGTAGTATGGAACCCTATGGCTATCAAAGTGCTCCCGCCGAAGACGCGTCCGCGTTTTCTTTTTAAGCGACATCTTCCATTCGAGTCATTATGGATCGCTTCTACTCTGCTCTCCAATCGACCCTTCGGGGCGACATCTATATCGATCCAGTTACGAGAGGTGTCTACGCAACCGATGCCTCGCTGTTTCAGATCCTGCCTAAGTGCGTGGTCGTTCCACGCGATGCCAACGATGTTGTGGCGTCAATCCGCTTAGCGGCTGAATTCAACGTGCCTGTAACCGCGCGCGGCGGTGGTACTTCATTATCGGGCCAAACGTTTGGTCCCGGCATGGTGTTGGATTTGTCCAAGTACATGGACAATGTCTTGGAGATCAATGCCAAAGAGGGCTGGGCACGCGTGGAACCCGGAGTGGTTCGAGATCGACTGAACAAGACCACCGCTGCCGATGGACTCCACTTTGCACCGGATCCTGCCACCGGTTCACGGGCTACAATCGGAGGCATGATCGGCAACAACACCTGCGGGACTCGCAGCATTGTTTACGGAAAGACCATCGATCATGTCCTGTCTTGCAAAGTCGTATTGGCCGATGGGACTATTTGCGATTTTGAGCCGGTTGACGATGTGCAGTGGCGGGCTAAAGAAAATGGCGTAGGCGCCTCACCGCGCGAAGCGGAACTCTATCGCGGCGTCAGAAGCCTCATCGAACAAAACCAAAATGCCATCCTGGAACGCTATCCTAAAGTGCTGCGTCGCGTCTCGGGATACAACCTTGACGAGTTCGTCGATGGCGCTGGCTACACAGGCCCCATCGGACCACGTGCCGCTGCGAACTCCGGACATCGCACTTGGAACCTCAGCAATTTAATGGTCGGTTCGGAGGGGACTCTGGCCGTCTTGCTGGAGGCCAAAATTCGGTTGGTTCCCGTTGCCAAGGCATCAGCCTTATGCGTCGTTCACTTTGATGACTTGATTGACTCGCTGCGACAAGTTGATGCGATGCTGAAATTCGCTCCGGCGACTGTTGAGTTGCTCGACGAAACCGTAATGAATGAAGCAAAAGTCAATGATGCGACAAGCCACATGGCGTACTTCATTCAAGGCTCGCCCAAAGCGGTTCAGATCGTCGAATTTTTTGGCGAAGACAAAGCTCAAGCAGCAGATCGCGCCGCCCATTTTGCAAGTGCGATGCAACAAGCATCCATCGGATATGCATGGCCCATTTTCACGGACGCAAAGGGAATACGGGATGTCTGGGAAACTCGCAAATTGGGACTGGGCTTAATCTCAAACGTCTTTGGAGCCAACAAGGGACGCGACTTCATTGAAGATGCGTGCGTGCCAACCGAGCACTTAGCAGATTACATCAGCAAGATTCAACAGCTCTGTGCTGCAAACGATATTCACCGGCTCAGCCTCTACGCGCATGCGTCGGTGGGCGTGGTGCATGTGGTCCCCGCGCTGGATCTGCATCTACCCAGCGAAGTGACCAAAATGGAACGCATTGCCCACCAAGCTTTTCAGTGGGTGATGGAATACGGAGGATCATGGTCGGGCGAGCATGGCGATGGGCAGGTCCGCGGACAATTTCTACCCGACATGTTTGGCCCCCAAGTTTACGGCGCTTTCGAAGAACTCAAAAAGTTGTTCGATCCTGGCAACTTGATGAACCCAGGGAAAGTCGTTCGGGCAGAAACCATGACGGACAATCTCCGTTATCAAACCCCCGGCTATGAAGAAAAATCTCGACAGGCCGAAGCGGCTGCTAGCTTTCGCTATGGCAACCAAGGAGGTCTAAAACTAGCGGTTGAACAATGCAATGGTGTGGGTGAATGCCGCAAGCTTGGGAGTGGTACGATGTGCCCCTCCTACATGGCAACTCGCGACGAACAACACTCAACGCGAGGTCGCGCCAACGCGCTCCGATTGGCGATGTCCGGGCAATTGGGGAGTGACCCTGTGGCTGCCTTGGGATCCGACGGCATCCAAGAAACACTGTCGCTCTGCCTGGGATGCAAAGCCTGCAAGACCGAGTGTCCTAACGCGGTGGATATGTCCAAGCTGAAAAGCGAGACATTGCAAATGCGTTACGCGCGGCAAGGCATTCCGTTGGCGGCAAAAATTCTTGGTCGCATGCCCGATGCGGCGAAGCGACTGGCGGGCCGCGCTGGCAAGATTGCCAACTTGGCAAACTTCATTCCTGGTGGACGCCGATTGCTCGAACGCCTTACCGGAATAGATCGCCGTCGCCCGCTGCCAAATTTTTCATCGCAAACGCTACAGCAAGCAATCGAGCAACGCCTTCACACGGGGAGTCACCTGAGCAACGCAATCTCCACTCCCACCCGCGGACCTGTCGTCCTCTTCGACGATACGTACGCAAACTACTTCGAACCGCACGTTGGCTTGGCAGCGATCGATTTGCTGACGGGACTTGGATACGACGTCCAAATTGCTCGAGCAGGTTGTTGCCAGCGACCTCGAATTTCAAAGGGACTCGTCCACGAGGCAAAGAAATTTGGCACAGAGACGATGCTCAAACTCGACCAGTTTGCGAGCCAAGGTATTCCAATCTTATGTTTGGAACCCTCCTGCGCGTCCGCTTTGGTGGACGACTTGCCCGACTTGATTGACGATGTTGCGATGGGCAGGCGGGTCGCTAACCACGTCCACATGATTGATATGTTCCTCGCCAAAGAAGGTGTGTCACTGGAGTGTGAAATAAGTGACATACTGCTGCACGGCCACTGCCATCAAAAAGCACTTTTCAGCACGGATGCAATCAAGCAGCTCTTTGCGAATATGCCGAGCACGCGCTGTCAAGAAGTCGATTCTGGATGCTGCGGCATGGCCGGTTCATTTGGCTACGAGAACTACGACCTTTCCGAACGCATTGGCGAAGACCGCCTATTCCCGGCAGTTCGTAAAGCAGTCGCTGAAGAGAAAACCGTCATTGCTTGTGGGATTTCTTGCCGACATCAATTGAAAGATTTCTTGGGAGTCCATGCGAAACATTGGGTGGAAGTCGTGCGTCCAGCTAGCGATGCATCATCGAAAACGAGTTAACGATTGGACATCGCTAAGGTTTTTGTGACTCCGGAAATTGTGCAAGCGCTTGCGAGGCTTGCTTCATTCCTGGGTTGATGGCTAACGCGGCTTTGAACCATGTCCTCGCTAATTCGGGCATCCCCAACTGGCTTGCTAAAGTACCAATTTCATAGCGAATGTCGGCGTTCGTCATCTGATTGATGGCGTCAATTTGCAAGTCAGAAAATCGTTGCCACAACACCTGCAACTCTGCGGCTCGGGCTGAGTGAATCATCGACTGTTCCTCTTGTCCCAAGCGTCCCAACACTTGTGCGAGTTGCGTACGAGTACCGTGGTGAAAGGGATTGATCTCTACACCCTTGAGTAAAAGGTCGGCCGCTCTTTGCACTTGTCCATCCACCAGTGCAATCTCGGCATTCAAACGCAGCACATCGAGGTTATTGGGTTCTGTCGCGATTGCTTGTTCTGCTAGTTGACGCGCTTCCTCCAGCGAACCAAGGTTGAGCAAACACTGGGCAAGAAGTCGCTTTTTTCGTGGTGAATCGCTGCATTGCGACAAACTATTCTTGGCGGAATCGTATTCGCGTTGCTTGAGTTCGCATTCCGCCAATTCCAACCAGACATCTTCGTAATCCGGTTGTTTTGGAGCGCGGCGAAGCGTTTCACGATAGTGAGAAATTGCGATTTCGGGTCGCTCGTAATCACGATTGATCAAACCCATCAACCGATCCGGTCGCGGGTCATTGGGTGACAATTGCGAAACTGCTTGCAGATGCAACATCGCGTTATCCATTGCACCCAGATCAAAATAGAGTACGCCTAACCATTGATGGGCGGCAACACATTCTGGATCCAGGGATAGCGCTTCTTCCCAATAAAGTTTGGCATTCCCCGCACCACCTAATTGAAACGCGGCCTCACCGGCAATCACTCGAGTCTCCACTGCAACATCCGGATGATCTTGGCAGGCTAGCGCCAACCGCAATGCTTCTGCGGGCTTGTTGTCGCGTAGACTGAGCGATGCTTCGAACAGGGTGTACTGGGCAATAAAGTTCGGGTTGTCTTTAAGCCCATGGACAGCTCGCTCGATCTTGCTGCGATCGTTTTCCGCTAAACCTTGCTTCCCTAATTCAAAGTACTTTTGAGGATCGCTCCAGGATTGCCAAATTAGAGTTGCAATGAAAGAAACAGTGAGCGTTAGAACCAAGGTGCGAGGGTGCCACCATCTGTTACTTGTTTCACTCATCGCGCGGGTTCCGTTAAACGAAGGACTTGATTGACCGCGACTTGCTCCAGCACTTGCTCTTTTCCGCTGGGCCAGCGGATGGTCAGGCGATCGATCGTCTTCGCCGCACCAAGTCCAAAACTTAGACGGCTGTCACTAGTCGACATGTAACTTCCGCCTCCTTTGCGAATGCGCATGAGCGTCTCACTCCCTAATTGCACTGTCGCAACGGCTCCGATGGCATCGCGATTGGACTGAATTCCCACCAATTGAATCTGTAACCACGCGGCGGGTGTATCGAGGTCGTTGCGTTGGATGGCAATGGACGCATTAATGTTGGAATAAACCGCATCAAAGTCGCCATCATTATCGAGATCGCCAACCGCTAATCCACGGCCTTCATGGGGCTGCATGAGGTAGCTGTCTGCAGCCAATTTCGCTCGACGAAAGCGCCTTTTGTCTCCCTTCAACATTAGAGGTGTTTGCGCACGAGGCGATGCGGTGGGATACAAAATCACATGGCCATTATTCACTAAAATGTCTTCATTGCCATCCAGATCGAGATCGCAACAAACCGTACCGAAACCGACAAAGAGCCCACCCAGTACATTGAGTCCGGCTACATCGCTGACATGGAGGAAGGCTCCGGGTCCTTCATTTCGATAGAGGGCGAAATCTTCCCGTTCATAGTTGGTTACCCAAATATCAGCGCGCCCCGAATGATCAAAGTCGCAAAGGTCAACTCCCATGCTGCCATTGGGAACACCCGCTTTATCAGCGGCCACTCCAGACAACATTGCTGATTCTCGAAAGGGTGCAGTGCCCTGATTGGAATACAAAAAATTGTTAACCGTATCGTTGGCTACATAAACATCCACAAATCCATTGTTATCGAAATCGGCGACTAGTACACCAAGCCCCTTGCCATCGCCTCGCAAATTCCATTCTTTCGAAACGTCGACAAACGAGCCATCGCTTTGCCCAAGATACAGATTATCGGGTAAGCCATTGAATTCGCGAGGCGGACAAATGTCTCGCTCAGCTTGTGTTCTACCTCGACAAAACGGGTGTTTTTCGAAGGACCAGTCAACGTAATGAGCCACATACAAGTCGAGCAGCCCATCTCGATTAAAGTCTGCCCATGCCGCTGCGCTACTCCAGCGATCGTCTACCAAGCCTACAAGTTCATGACATTCTTCAAAGGTTCCATCGCCATGATTACGCCAAAGATGGAGCCCACCGTATCCGGTCACCAGTACATCTGAAAAACCATCGCAATCGTAGTCAGCGACAAACGCGCCGTGGGTATAGCAGCGGGCCAAGAATCCTTGTCCTGCCTGTGCTGCCACTTTCACCATGCGTTCCCCTGAAAGGCTTCGAAAAAGTTCCGCAGGCAATCCTGTTGTTTGTTGTTCTTGAAAACCTCCGCCACCCGGACAAAAAATATCCAAGTAGCCATCGCGATCGTAATCGATCAAACCGATACCCCCGCCCAAGGATTCCAGGATCGTGTACTGGTTACTCTCACCACCATTTCGATAGGCAAAATTAACATCGAGCGATTTCGTGATATCCACCCAAGTCAGTCCAACCCGTTCATCTTCTGGCTTTCCATGTGAAGCTGATTGGCTATTTGATTTTGCCGCCTCCCCAGCCTGTGACGTTTCTGCTTGCTCGTTGGTTTTGGTTTTGGTTTTCGAATTGCAACCAATTGTCGTCAAACAAAGTGTGGCATTTAACGCCACGGCATGAAAGATGACGACGAGAATCGTATCACCCCGTTTCATGGTTTACCCGATCGCGATGCGTGCATGGGATCGTCCGAATTGTTATCGCCAACATAAGCCTTTGAATCGGGGTGTTTGATTAACCACTCGCCCCACGTTGTCCGCTCATGTGGGTAATCCTTAAATCCAGGAATAGGATCCATTTGTTTGAAGTGTTGATTGTTCCACTGCAAAGCTAAACCACCATCCAACATTCCCAGCGTACCAATTCCCGTAGTTTCGTCGTACGATTTCTCCGCCGGTACCAAAACGCGTATACATTCGGTTTGGTCGCAATAGGTGACGGTAAAAGGAAAAGTTGCGCCAACCGATGTCATGGCTCGATCGTTGACCACATGCTTGACCATACTACTCATTTTGGTCAGGAAATAGGCGCGGGGCTCGCCTTCCACGACAACGCCTACAACTTCCGCTTTGGGGCTGAGAGTAACCTCGTCGGCCAATATCAGCGCCGGCTGTTCGACTCCGGCCACCATCAGCGGAGTATTCTGCATCGAATCAAGCATGCGCCGTTGCTCCGGCGAGAGATTTTTCAAAAACTCTTCTTTCGTGGGCTTTTCCTTTCGGCACCCGAATATCGACGGGCATACCAACAGCATCAAACCGGCCAGTACGAGGCGAATTGCTGGGGGTGAAGCATGCATGGGTGCGGCAACAGCCTTTAGGAGGTGGCGAAGGAGTACGATTCCGGTAAGTATATTAAGTACTGCGCGAATGTGCGTCGGGTTCAAGTCCAGGAAATTCGTCATAATGTCAATACCAGCACCCGCGCCGGCACCCGCACCCGCACCCGCCAAGCCTGTATCCAACCGACGCGTGTGGTGGTTGCTCGTCGTTTTGCTCCTGCTGCTCAACGGAATCGCTTGGCAAAGAGTACAAATTGCTGATTGGGTAAGCCAAATGGCAGCGAGCAAGTTATCGCAAGGCAACGCAACACAAGCGGAAAAATGGCTCGCTTATGCTGAGAAATTCTCCCCACAATCGCCAATGGTGGAGTTGCGTCACGCTCAGTTGTCGCGTTTACAAGGAGACTTTGACGAGGCGCAAAAGCACTTGCAGAGAGCCAAGTACACCGGGGCCGACGCAACTCTGCTCGACAGGGAAGAGTGGTTGGCATTAGCCCAGAGCGGAAGAATGGCATTGGCTGAGCCCGAACTGGGCAGATTGATGAATGAGGCGAATGGGGAAGAACCCGAAATCTGTCTTGCCTATTCGCTTGGCTATATCCGCGTGCGCAATTTCGCTGCCGCCCTGACATTCCTGGATGCGTGGGCGCGAGATTACCCCGCTGACCCGCGCGCACACGCTTGGTTAGGACAGGTCTACGCCGAGCTCCAGCGAACCGGCGATGCAGAAAAGGCATTCCGTCAAGCATTGAATTTGGATCCTGAGTATCCCCTTGCTGGCTTGGGCTTAGGACAACTACTTATCAATTCGAAACAAACCGAAGAGGCCATTCCATTTCTCCAAATTGCGTTAGCCGATCCGGAGTTCGGTGCGGCAGCTGCCGCTGGAATTGCAGCCTGCTATCAATCGCTTAGCCGTTCGGAAGATGCTGCTGAGGTACTCGACAAAGCGCTAACAAGATTCCCCAATGACCATCGCATCTTAGTGGAACTGGCAAATTTGCTGGTCGAAAAAGGAGAACACGCCGCCGCGATTGAGAAATTGCAACCCTTCATCGACGCCGGAACGAAACGACGAGAAATTCGTTATGCGTATGCGACTGCTTTACGCGGAGTGGGACGTATCGAAGAAGCCACTGTTCATTTTGATTACGCTGCGGAAGCCGCCCAGCAGATTGCTGCAGCGAATACCCGCGCAGCCACTGCAGCAACCGATCCTAAAAATGCTCAGCTCCGCCTCGATATCGGCTTGACCCAGCTTAATTACGGTAACAGTGAAGATGGCTTGACCTGGATACATAGCGCGCTTGAACTTCAGCCAGATCTGAAAGAAGCTCATCGGGCCTTGGCGGAATACTATCAATCCAAAGGATCGGAAGACGCAAAGTTCTTGCACCTCGCCCAACTTCACCGCGCCATCGCGGGCCCACAACCAATCAATCACACCCAAGTTCCCAGCACGATTCCGCTGGCACCTGAACACTAACCTTAACTCTTTGACAGCGAATTACTCATCCGCCACCGCAACCTCTTCAACACCGCCCAATACTTGCATCTGGATTCAGCACCACATGCAATATGAAAAAGAGGTGGAGTTCTTGTTACCTTTATATTTTTGGTTGCTGAATTCGTCCATAGAACTCGGGTTGGCGATCGGCAAAGCGATCGATAACGTGTGCTCCGGGCGTTCGCTCGATGCGTTTGTTCCTGGCGACCGCCAAATCGACGTCTGCAACGATTAGTTGCTCGGTATCTTCGCTAGCCCGAGCCAATTCGACCCCGTCGGGACCGCAGATGGTGCTGAGACCACAAAAGCGGAACTCCCGTTCCCGTCCAATTCGATTGCAGGCCACAAAGAAAAGATGGTTTTCCATGCTCCGAGCTGCTGGCACAATTTCAGCAGTTCTTTTTGCTGCTATCGGCCAATTCGTTGCCAAGGCGATCACATCCGCTCCTTCTAAACCGAGCACTCGCATCGGCTCCGGAAACGAGCAGTCGTAACAAATCGCGAGACCAACTCGCATATCTCCTGCGTTATGCACTTGATACGGCACATCTCCGCGATCCACAAAACGGTCAATGCCCAGATGAGGCAAATGGACTTTCCGGTAATGGGCGACAATTCCCGCAGGGCCGACCAGAGCACTTGCATTAAATAACTTTTCTCCATCGCGCAACAAAAAGCCCACAACAGCAAACAATGGATGTTTCACATCCATTGATTCTTTTTCGCCCGCTCTCGCGGAACAGGCGTTGGCAATGTCCATCCAGATCGGATCATCCAACGTACGTGCATGCGGCCACGCTTCGTCCCGGCTTTGAAAACAGTAGCCTGTCAAAGCACATTCGGGAAAAACAACCAAATCAATACGCTGTTGAACCGCTTTTTCGATCCATCCCAGCACATTTACGCTGTTTTTGTCGACGCAACCAAGCTCAACGTCTATTTGCGCTGCCGCAATTCGCATGAGAATGTCCTTGAGAAACCCGGTCTACCAGCAACGCAATTCACGAGTGATAATGCTTTGCATGAACAATACAAAATATGATTATGACGTGGTGGTGATCGGCACGGGACCCGGTGGAGAAGGAGCAGCCATGCAGGCTGTCAAAGGGGGTGCCACGGTCGCCGTTATTGAAAAGTACGCTCAAATCGGTGGTGGATGCACTCACTGGGGTACTATCCCTAGCAAAGCATTGCGTTGGAGCATTAGTGCGGTAACGCAAGCGATGAATATCCCAGCACTGCGTGAGATGGGTGTGCACATTAGCCCCACCATGCAGCAATTGCGAGCTAGTAGCCAGGCCATTATTGGTCGACAAGTCGCCATGCGACAATCGTTTTACGACCGCAATTGCGTTCCTATTATCCACGGCGAAGCTCGCTTCATCGACGAAAACACTATCGAGATCGACAACGGTCAACGTATCACTGGAGAGAGGTTTGTCATTGCGACCGGTTCACGGCCGTTTCGGCCAGACGGCGTCGATTTTAGTCATCCACGCATTTTTGACAGCGACACAATTCTTGGACTGCAAGACAAACCTCAATCAGTCACTGTCTACGGAGCGGGTGTGATTGGCTGCGAATATGCTTCCATGTTTCGCAACTTGGGTATGAAAATCAACTTGGTTAATACGCGAGAAAAACTCCTCGAGTTTCTCGACGACGAAATCATCGACGCTCTCGCCTATCACATGCGCGACCAAGGGGTTCTCATTCGCCACAATGAAGCGATGGAACGAATCGAAGGCCAAAGCGATGGAGTCGTATTGCATCTTAAGAGTGGTAAACGACTCAAGACCGATATTTTTGTCTGGGCCAACGGACGCCAGGGAAATGTCGATCGTCTGGGACTCGAAAATGTGGGAATACAACCTAATAGCCGTGGTATTCTCGAAGTCGACACCAACTTTCAAACCGCCAGGCCTCATATCTTCGCAGTGGGCGATGTGATCGGATATCCGTCACTTGCCAGTGCTGCTTATACGCAGGGCAGGGCGGCTGCAATTCACATGCAAGGTGGGGCGGAAGCAAATCTGCGTCTACATGATATCCCTACAGGAATTTATACGAGCCCCGAAATCAGTTCAGTTGGCAAGAACGAGCGGGAATTGACTGCTTCCTGTATTCCCTATGAAATCGGTTTTAGCCAATTCAAGAGCTTGGCTCGCGCTCAAATCACTGGCCAAACAACGGGCATGCTCAAACTGCTCTTCCATCGAGATACACTAGCGGTACTCGGCGTACATTGCTTCGGCGCTCAAGCAGCAGAGATTGTCCACATCGGCCAAGCCATCATGAGCCAACCGGCGCCTCATAACTCGCTGAAATACTTCTTCGAGACTACGTTTAATTATCCGACAATGGCTGAAGCCTACCGTGTCGCGGCACTCAACGGATTCAATCGACTATTCTAAACGGACACCAGTCGACAGCAGAAATCTGCCTCAGCTTCAACTAAGATACGAGCGAAATTTGTTCGCTCGCATCAGATCGATGTAAAGCGGACAATTTCTCCTGATTGCACAAGCTGGATTTGTCCATTCGATTCGATTCGAAGCGCGCCGCTATCATCGATCCCCCGACAAATCCCAGTTATCGTTCGCTCGCCATGCTGCAGGGATATTGATTGTCCCGTTAGAAAACAGCGAGATCTCAGTTGCTGAATGAGCCTGGGAAAGTTTTCCACAACACTGGTCATATTGCAATTCAAGCGATCTAATATTTCGCTGAGCATAAATTGTGGATCAAGCGGTCTGCCCGCAATGGTTGCCAAGGATCTAGCCCGAGCACGAATTTCTTCCGTCGCGTGACTGAAATCGGTCGCAACATTGACGCCGATTCCAATCACCACGCGATCCAGCGGTAGCGCCACACTCTCGACGAGCAACCCGGCTACTTTGCCTCCCGCGACATAGACGTCATTGGGCCACTTGATCCTGGCTGCGATCGGTGGCACAAAGGACTCGATCGCTTCGGCCACACTTAGCCCTGCAATCAGCGCGAGTCGCGGCAAAAAATTCCGCTCTATCTGCAAACGCTCAATGGAATCGACAATGGAAAATGTCAGAGTCCCACGGTCCGCGTGCCAGGATCGACCAGAGCGACCACGGCCCTGCGTTTGATGCTCCGCAATCACGAGCAGCGGAAGTTGCGACACCGAAAACTCGGCCGCGTTTTGCAATGCCCAAGAGTTGGTTGAATCAAGCTGACGAAAACGACGCACCGTCTGCGGATAATGGAAGCTACTATCGTCGCCATTATCCGCAGTAACGTTCATCTGGTGCTCGCGAGTTACATTCGACTCGTACCAATCAAGTGGCGAAGGCCAATCAAGTGGCGCGGGCCTTCGTTCTCGATTCACGCAGGCCACGGCTGAGGATGTCTCGCAACATCGGCGAGAAGTCCTCATATTTTGCCAAGTCGGGCGCACCACCAGAGAATTGATAAATCGCATCGCGAGGTTTAACCCCTAATGCAATCAACGTACTACTTACGGTACCGTGTTCGTTACCGCGAAGGACCATGCTAGGTCGACCTGGACCAACCGGAGCACGCGCAAAAACTTTGCTTGCCACTGCCAAAAATTTGACGGGCGAGTCCAGGGTCTGCAATGTCAGAAGACGCTTTGCCATCTGCACACGTTCATCGGTTGGATCGTTGAGATTGCGGGAACCAACAATATTGAGCCCTTCTTCCAGTGGAAGCACTTCCTGCTCTTCTTCACTGTGAATGACCCAACCCGCTTTCGCATCTGCAACCACAACGTTACAACCTTCGTAACGCGTCTTGCTAAATTCTAACATAGCTTTGTCAAGCGCTTTGCGCGAGGAAGTGCAGCGGAGCAAATCCAATGCGAGCAAACCACGTGATCGCTGTCCGAACAGTGGTTTCACAGTGGCTCGATTACACAAGCCAACAAATAGTCCATTCTGATTTACACCCAACCATGATCCCCCCGCACGCTGGTCGATGCCGCACAGGACACGTGGCTTTCCAGACTGAATCGAAGGAGGCAAACTAGGACGGTCGTAATACTCTTCGCGATTTGCGGCGACCAAAATTGGACTTTCGGGTACAAGCTGATATTGAACGGCGAGGAGGCACATCTCGGCTTATCTTTCGCTTTCCAAAGACCAATGAAACAAGGCAATCCATCGAACCGGTGGACCACTGGAAGACTTCCAGGTGGCTCACTTAGGCTTCGGCTAATTTAGCCGTTTTACCGCGCCGGACGCACCCCCTGCGGTGGGGTTTGAGGTAAATTTTCCCATTCCTAGTGGCAAACTTTGCCGCCTTTCCGCCACCTTTGATGTAGAAATCGGGCGCAAACCGTCGATAAACAGTGATTAGGCCCCAACCGTAGGGCATGCCCCCCGTTTGATTTTGACTGTAGCGAGCTGGTGATGTCCGCCCCAGAGCCCATAAACGGATATCAAAGAGAAGTGCTCTGCGTCCGCGCGCCGGTTTCGGTAACCCTAGCGCAAAAGTCGGTTCCACTCTCCATGGTGCTGGATCTTGTCCCCGGCGCGATGATTCAATTCAGCAAGAGCTGCGACGCGCCACTTGTACTCTCGGTGGGCGGACATCCACTAGCACTTGGCGAAGCAGTCAAAGTGGACGATAAATTCGGCTTGCGCATTCGCACGTTCGATTTGAGCGAAGAAGACTGCTAATAGAGAACATACTTCTCACACGCTGCCCAACGTACGTTGTGCTGCGACCCACAACAGCGTTGCTCAGGCTTCGACCGATACACCGGGCAAAGCCAGTCCAAATGAGACGAGATGCTTGCGCTGCAGATCGGTTACGCTCCCCACACCGGTCAGCTCGACCACGCTTCGTAGCGATTGCAAATTTTCTGCAAGCATGGCGAGGTCAATTTCCGGCTCCGGTTCTAGTACTGGCGCAGTCGCAACCCCCAGCGTGACAGCGGCCCAATCGGCTACCGAAACGTCTCGTTTGGGCTCGCGCATTGCGCTGATGCACAATCCATCTACAGCAACCAAATCTGCACCTAGCGCGAGAATTTTGACGTAATCTTCCACGTCGATTGACGCCGGCGGAATCACCATCAACGCCAGTTTATCTGTCTGGCTCCGCTCCAACAGATCGCGTGTGGAGGCAATCCGCCTGGCGAACAAATCCGCGTAGTGCGCAGGCCAGTTTTCCATGCGGAGCGCCACCATCTGCGCACCACTATCCATGATCAACGGCAGATCCTCCTGCAGGTGATCGGGACCAATGGAAACACAAACGATCGCTTCGGGAGCCAAGCTTCGCAATTGCGATACCTTGCCAGACAACTTTGTCCTCGAGGCCACATCGGGAGGCCAGCAAACAGCGTTCATTGAACCAAAGGGAGCGGCATCACTGTGCTGCGTCCGATTTGTACGACGGTCCCAGCGCCGCATTTGCTCGGCATCGTAAGTGGGCAAGCCATCCGCGCCACGAGTGTGTGCCAAGCGAAGATCAACAATCTTTGCCTTTCTTAGATCGGCCAATTCCAGTCCATAACGATCCCCACGATAAGGACAAATCGTTAACCGCGGCGATGGTTCATTAGGCTCATCCGGGGAAAGCTCATTTTGCAATCCTGCGACTGCAATTCCTAAACCATCCAGCGCGTCAGCGAACCTTGCCGCCCGCACACGCGTTACCTGATGCCAGGGCAATTCATAAGCCACCCACGGTGACGGTAAAGCAATGCGTCCGTCCAGCAAGACTCTCATGCGAGGAACCGCAGTGCGAATCGTTGGGGGACCTAGTGGTGGCGTGGCGATGGCAAGCGAGGCAAGCATGGCGATTTTCCTCGGACTGGAATTCAATCACATGAGCGTGTTGTCAAAATGGGAATCGGAAAGTGCAATTACTTCCAACTTGGACTAACTTCACCGCGCGGTTTCTTTGTTTCCTCACGAAGCGCAATGTCCGATACGATACGTCGGAAATCCTTTGCTTCGCCACGAATTCCTGCGTTAATCAATAAGAGTCCCAGACGCAGTTTTTCTCGTTCCCGCAGAGGCGCCTCGCGCACGCCACGTCCTAGCGACAACACTTTGCCGCGAATAAAAATGGTCGCGTGTCGCATCGAATCTCCTAGACCCTCCCCGGCGTCTCCTCCGATTACTAACGTGCCCCCTAGAGCACCTGCGGCTGCCGCTGGACCGACGTCCCCACGAACAAATAACTCGCCACCTCGCATCGCGGCGCCGCAATATGCGCCTGCTCGGCCATAGACAGCCAAAGTCCCGCCGGTCATGGAAGTTCCCGCACCAACACCGCAATCGCCCCGAACTCGCACGGCACCCGAGATCATTCCCTCGGCAACTCCATCGCCAACGGTTCCCTCCACTTTAAAACTCGCTTGGCGATTAAACGCAAAGGCGTAATCCCCCAACGGTCCATCGACGTTGACCACCCAAGGTACGTCAATTCCCATCAGCAAACCATCGCGACCTTGAACACCCGTCAACCGAATATTGGGAACACTTGCAGAACCAGTCCCCAAAGTCGATGACAACTCCTTATTCTCACCCATCCGCGCAGCCATTTCCGCAGTTGCCCACTCTGCGGCATCAATAATCGCCTCGGCTTGCTTTCCTTCAGAATGTTCCACGCTGTCGGTTCTCAATTACTTACCACGATGGACGAATCGTCCGCCCTAAGAATACTCGAAAGGGCCTACGCACGTCATACTAGTCGGGTTCACAGTCCAATGACTACCTCGATGGGACAGCGAACTTCCAATTCTGTATTTGATCACGACACAATGAAGGCAATTCTATGAAATACGCGGACCACAACTCACCACTGCGGCGTCGCAGCCCGCTCACCCCCTGTCTAGGATTCCTACTCGGCTGCTCAATTCCCCTTGGCTTCGCTTTGGCTGCCCCCTTTCATGACGACGAAAATCGGCGTGTAGATGACCTCGCTCCAATCCAACAACCGTGGGAGGCGGATGCAGAGCTCGTCGAGAAACTTTCGTCAGGCCAAAACCAGAAATTCAATTATCGCGAGTCCAACGTTCCTCAATTCAATCTCCCCAATGTACTTGGCGATAATCCGGCGGCCACGTCAGCAGCCGATTGGAAAGTACGTCGCGAGCAAACCTTGGAACAATTTCGCTCCCAGGTTTATGGCCGACGTCCTACCCTGGACGTCAACATCCAATTTGAGGCCGCCCCAACATCCGATCACCCAGATTTTTGGAATGGACTGCAGGGTGAGTTTTCAAACCTTCATTGCGTCATCCATGCAGACGCCAGAGAGTTTCGCTTTCCCTTCGTGATCGCGCATCCGAATTCCACGGAGCTTCCGGTAAGCAAGCCTCGTCCCCTGGTGCTGTTTATTAACAACCGTTCCCAGAGCGAATTTACGGACGCCGATCGGCTGATGGAGTTCTGGGCCGTCGACCAGATTTTGGCACAGGGCTATTCGGCCGCCATGGTCTACACGGCGGACATCGATCCCGATCGTGCTGATGGCTATGCAACAGGAGTGCGAGGTTTTCTGGCAGACAACCAACCTCGCGACCAAGATGCTTGGGGTTCTCTTTCCGCTTGGGGCTGGGGCATCAGCCGAGTGCTTGACTACGCACTGCTGGATCCCAACATCGACTCGAAATGCATTGCCTTGGTAGGCCATTCGCGCGGGGGAAAAACCGCACTGTGGGCTGCCGCAGAAGATCCTCGCATATCCTTGGTCTATTCGAACGAGTCGGGATGTGGTGGCGCTGCATTGTCGCGGCGGCGATTCGGAGAGACCGTCGGGCGGATCACGACTGCATTTCCACATTGGTTTTGCGACAACTTTAGCAGCTATGCCGAAGAGGAAGATCGCTTGCCAGTTGACCAGCATCAATTAATCGCACTGCTTGCGCCGCGTGGTGTCTATGTGGCAAGCGCTGCAGACGACCTCTGGGCCGACCCTCGAGGTGAATTCGAATCGCTTGTCGCTGCAGCCCCCGTTTTTCAATTGCTCGGCAAAGATTCGATTCACACCAAACAGATGCCACCTCTAAATAGCCCGCGCGTCGAAGGAGTAACCGGCTATCATATTCGATCAGGTCCGCACGACCTGACAAGACGTGACTGGAGTTGATTCTTGGAATTTGCCGATACGTATTTTGCAACACTCTGAATGAACTTATCAATGTCGAACGCCCGACTGAGTTCTCTCAGCCGGGCGTGCAATGATGCCAGTGCAATGATGCCAATGCAATAATATCAGTCCAAACCGACCGACTTGCTATCTCCTGATTTACTCAAACCCGAGTGTTGTTCCATAACGACTACGGAATTGATTGAAGTCAGCTAGGCCCAACAAAGCATTGTCGTCCCAATCGAAGAACTCGCGATAGTTAGGATCAGCAGAACCTTTGCCATATGCAGAGCGGAATAGATTGAACTCAGCGAGCGATACGTTACGGTCTCCGATCGCATCACCGAACAACCGGAAGAACGCGTCAGCTGACTGAGTACCAAAGACTTGGTCCCCACCCATGAGACCATCACGATCACCATCCAATTCGTTGCCATCGATATCCGTGACGCTGGCGCCCAAAATGGTCAGGTCATAATTACCATCCGATAGCGAACCATTATTTGTAAGCGGTCCGCTAAAAGTTAGCGTTGCAACGGTATTGCCATTGCCGTCCAACTCTGTAGTGAATGCGACCCCAACCGCTCCTCCCCCAGCGCCTCGGCGATTGACCGCAAAAGCATCACTGGCGATGTTAACTTCGCTATCAAAGTTAACGGTCACCTTGTCCACACGGCTGCGCTGAGCTGTTCCATCACCGATCACGATCGAGTTTACCTCGACGAGATTGCGAACGATGACAGTCAAGTCTTCCGTATACGTCGCGCCGGCCGAGTCCATTGTCTCAACCTGCACCAAATAGTAGGGCTTGGCAGCATAGTCCACCATTTCGCCCATGTTGATGAACAACTCGTCGTTCACAATGTTAAACATTGCATTGTCAAACGGCGCACCCACTGCAACTAACGAATAGGTGTGCGTGTCCGTGGGATCAGCATCCACTGTGGTAAGCGTACCAATCAGTGCAGGTGCGGCTGATGTATCGGTCCGTTCCATGATAACAGATGGACTTAAGTTAATATCCGAGGGAACATTGTTGCTCCACTCTGAGACATGCAACGTGTAAGCGCCGCTATTGGCTGTTGCCTTCACTGCAATGCGATACACGCCGTTGGCAACCGCTTGATATTCCAATATCGCGTTCTTGCCGTCTGCGGCAGAATCGTCATCAGACCCCAGCAATATATCGGAACTATTGTAGATTTCTAAACGCGGATCCAATGCGTTCGCAATCGCAACGGCCCCGTCATCCATAGGTGTGGATGTTGCAAAAACGACCCGTTGCCCTGTTAGCAAATTGATTTCAAAGAAGTCGGTAGGATCAGGGCTAGCAGATCCCGCCGCTGCGAGATCACCCAGGGCAGTCGAATCGATGAACAGGTCGGTCAACGTGTTTGCAGACGCGTCATTGATTTCAGTTTCATAAACCAAATCCTCGGTGACCATCACGGCGTACTCGCCATCCACGGAGTGGTTAATGCGAACTTTATATACGCCTCCCGAAGTGACCAGAAAATCATTGATACCAATATCGTAATTGGTGACATCAATGCCTCCCGGTAACGAGGTGCCGACTCCCAGCACCGTGCTTCCATCTGGATCGATCAATTCTAGTGAAGCGGTCGACATGTCCAAGCCGTTCAACCCATCCACTACGACGCTGATTGTTTTGCCAACAGAACCGGAGAGATCGATGTCAAAAAGGTCTTCGTCGCCACTACTGAAGGTCAGCACATCGCCATTGCTAAGTACGGGATCCAGGAAACTGAACTGGAAAAATTCAGTCGGGCTGAGTTGATAACCTATGAGAGCCGCTGCGCCAAAATCGAAATTGGAATCACCAAAATCGAGATCGTCGTACACGTACCTGCCCTTAACGGACCCCGATTCAAAAATTTGGACTTGGAAAGTCGCCGTGCCAATACCGTCATAGTGTGGACGATCATCCCATTGGACTACCAGCGCTGGGACTCCATCGATTTGCAGTTCTTGCCAGTAAACATTTCCCGTTTGCGCCGAAATATCATCCCAGAACGGCAGCAAACCGGCTGCGAAGTCTCCAGTTGGCAATGCCTCGGGAACCCAAAACAAATCTGCACTGGGTGCTGCAATGATGCCGCCGTTGTTACCGATGGTGATCGAGCCAGCGGGAAGTAAAATGTTGCCGATCGTTGTGGTAATGAATCCTTCCGAGTCATCGGTCAAGCCAAGTGGCGTTCCTGTTCCTGATATATCGACAAACATCGATGGGTCGTTAGTCAATGTCGCGTCAATACCTTCACCTGTAATCATGCCGAGTGCCGCATAACGGCCCGAGCCCAATGAGATGAAACTCTGTGACATATCGACACGATTGGTATCGGTGGAATCGCCTCCGTAGGCTTCAGATGTTGCACCAAACAGCAGATCGACTTCGACTGCTGCTGACTGGTCTCCGGTGACTCGCACCGCGTATTGATCCGCGATTGGCAACGCCGTTAGTGGCAGCACGGCCGGCTCGCCCGGATTGGGCGACGATGCACTAGGCCCGACAGGATCGCCATTGGCATCTACAAATTGAATAGTGATAGTGGCATTTTCATTGGTGGTTCTTGCCATTGCCGAAACGATTGAATTGTCGCTGGTCTCGAAATTCAAATCATCCACATCAGCTGCAGAGACTAGGACCACGGGGTTTGCTGCGGATCGCTGAATCAGCATCGCAGCCTGACCGACCGACGTCTGTGGAATCGCCGTGTAGAACAATGGATCGTCATTGTCGACAATCGTTCCCACTGCGGCATTGAGTGGCACATCTGCTCCCACGGCCGATCCAATCCCAAGCCAGAACGTTTCATTGGCCTCTTCTTCCGAATCGTCGTTGATCGGAATCGAAACAGTTAAAGAGAGATCGCCAGCGGGAATCGTAAAAGGTGCTGCCAGCAACCGGGTGTAGTCAACGTTGTTCGTTGCACTATTCCCAAGAGTCGTCGCTTTAAAAGTGACGTTACTCGCTGATGCCGCTTCCAATACGACTTCAAAATCGATGGTTCCGGCTGCTTCATCAACAGATACATCCGCGACGGAAATGTTGGGGGCCGATGTGTCTATCGAATAACCATAGACGCGCAAGGCGGCACGATTCAATGTGCCTGTGTTACCGCTGACACGATCCGCAACCTTGAGGCTCCAAGTTCCAAATGAAGACTCATTCCAATTTCGGGCAGAAGTTAAGGTGTGCCCAAATGTGTAATTGGTGGTGTCCGAGTGAACCTCGGTCAACGTCGAACTCGTACCCGACGGGCTAGTCAACGTCATCACCAAATTTCCCGCAGATGCATGGGACGTCTCCGTTAGCACTTCGACATATTCAACCTTGAAATTCGAAGGCACAGCGAAAGTCGTTGTCACACCGGTTGTGTTGTTATCAGGAATATCCAAATCTAGAACCTGAATCGGCGACGCAAAGGAGAGCTCTGGGCCGACCGATGTCCAACCTACGGCTGTGGCGACGGCTGCCTCGGCATCAACGGCCCCAAATCCGAATTTATGGTTAACCCAATGTCCCGCTCCATTCTGTCTCCAATCGGCATCCGTCGCATTATTACGTCGCGCCGAATTGACCAACACATGCTGCACATCGCGGGCTGTCAAATTGGGATTGGCTTCTAGCATTAACGCAACGACGCCCGAAACGAGAGGTGCGGCCGACGAGGTCCCACCAAAGGCGTTGGTGTAATCTGAAGTGGAGTAACCGTTGGGCCCAACAATATCAGTCGTAGTGATTCCCGCGTTACTGAGCGATGAATCCGAATGAGCAACAACCAACAAAGGCGCCCCTGATTCGCTATACCACGATTGCTTACCGTCCGCACCAATAGCACCCACGGCGATCGTAAAACGAGAATTTGCATAGAGGTCGTAATTCACATTGTCATTGTTGGCTCGACCATTTCCCCCAGCCCATACATAGATGGAACCAAGGCCATTTCTTCCTGTGGTCGCTCCGGTAGCTAACGCTGCTCGCGCAAGTGGCCCAGGTTGTCCCGCTGCGGAAATGCTCCCCGAATCCACTGGACCCCAACTATTGCTGTAAATATCAATGTCGTTGGGCAAACGCGTCAATGCACCTGCATCTTGTGCATCGGTGGTCGCATCGGCAATCAAACGAATGCCGACAAGGTCAGCCATCGGCGCAACGCCAGAGACCCCTAAACTATTTCCTTGTATGGCCGCCGCTACACCAGCCACGGCCGTGCCGTGATGGTCAGAACTTGGACTTGGGGCTGGATCTGGGTCATTACCGTTGTAATCGAAGCTAAGATCAGCGCGATAATGAGCGGCTAGATCCGGGTGCGTATATTGAAGGCCATCGTCAACAATTGCAATCGCGACCCCTGTCCCTTTGATAGTATCCCAAACATCGACTGCATTGACATCTTCATTGACGAGCGATCCGGCAATGCTACCTGTGTTCCGCAAGTGCCACTGCAAATTAAAGAGCGGATCATTGGGAATCGATCGGGCAACCTTTTGAATCGCTTCGAGGGGATAAGTAAACTCGGGTCGAAGATTCGAACCCAAATGGGCAATCGCTTCCTTTTCCGTGAACGCTTGCTGAAACTTGACTAGATAGGTGTCCTCTATTAGGTCCGTTGTCTCAATCGATTGCACGACAGACGGACCATAGACTGACTCTACTCGCACCTCTTGCGCACTTGTGATCAACCAAAAGTCAACCGAGGTATCGGCAGCCAATAACTGCCGCTCTAACAGCTTCTCGACTTGCAATCGTCGCAGTCGACTTTCTTGCTTCAGGTGCGTTCGTTTCAGCCGCGAACTGCGATGCGTTACCTTCATGAATTGCACTGGATCAAGCGATTGAATGGTCATAACTGCCGTCCACTAAAGATAGTAAAAAACCCTGGAAAGGGTCGATATATGGTGTGGATACTAATCACAATTGGGGGGCATTTCAAGCGTTACGACCGTTACATGCCATTCAATCAAGATGGCGTTTGGGAAATCGCTTGCCCTTCCGAACGTGAAAACGAAGCAATGCGCCTACAAGCAAACCCCTGAACGTCCACTTACGAGCCATACCAATCGCACTAGGGACATCTGGCTACCACTAATAACCTGGCATAAGCCGTAGCGAATCTTCACTTCGCAGCGCAGCAAAAAAGCCACCGTAATTCCTTGAAACTACGGTGGCTCATCGTTGTGACTAGATTTTCACAGTTGACTTAGACAAATAGCAAGGTCGTACCATAACGACTTCGGAACTGGTTGAAGTCCGACAAGGCAATCGTACCGTTGTCTTCGAAGTCGAAGACTTGCTTGTACAACGGATCCCCAGAGCTACGTCCATACGAGCCTCGGAACTCGTTGAACTCGCCTAACGCTACGTTACGATCTCCCGAAGTATCGCCAAACATCCGGAAGAAATTATCGACTGCACTCGTACCGAACATGCGGTCGCCACCAGCGATTCCGTCGTTGTCGCCGTCCAATTGCAAACCGAGTTGATCAGTGACAAGTGAACCGACAATTCTCAAATCGTAGTTGCCATCAACCAGCGATCCACCGGAAACGAATCCGCCGCTAAAGCTGATGGTAGCAACAGTACGACCAAGGCCGTCAAGCTCAGTTGTGAATGTGACCGGAACATTTCCTCCACCTACACCTCGCTTGGTTACCACAAATGCTCCAGCACCAATTGCTACTTCCGAGTCAAAGGAAACCTTGAGGTCGGTGACACGACTTCGCTGCACCACACCCGAGTTCACTTGAATCAGCGAGACTTCGCCACGGTTCTCAACCGTAATGGTGAAGGCCTCTTCAATCGAAGCGCCTCCAGCATCCGTGGATCGAACACGAACCGAGTAACTGGGCTGAGTTTCAAAATCGACCACAGCACCGGAATTCAGAGACAGCACGCCTCCACCAACCGAGAAGAGTGCGTTATCGGTGGAACCGGTTCCCGATACCAATGAGTAAGTATGCGAATCACCCGCATCGACATCGCTGGTCGTCAGATTACCAATCGCCAGAGGTGCTGCGAGAGCAACCGCGTTTTCAATGACCGTTGAAGCAGACAGGTCAATATCGGTGGGTGCTTCGTTAGCATTAGTCACCGTAATGACGAACGCTTTTTCCATGACCAAACCACCTTGATCCATGGTGCTCACACGAACGGTGTAGCTGCTGTTTGCTTCAAAATCAAAGCTCGCATTGGCTCGTAGCGAATCGCCGCTGATATTGAAGGCGCCGTTGTCATCATCCCCAGCGCCACTTACCAACGCATAGGTGAAGCTATCACCGGCATCTTCATCGGTGGTAGTGAAAGTACCGACTTCGGCATCAACACCAGCATTTTCGCTAATAAATTCTGATGAGAGAGTGATGTCAGTTGGGATTTCATTAACATCGGTTACTTCGATCACGAACGACTTATCAAACGTCAGTCCACCTTGATCCGTCGAACGGATGAGCACGGAGTAGGCAGCACCCGCTTCGAAGTCAAAGCTCGCATTGGCTTGCAAGGCGTCACCGCTGATGTTGAACGCTGCATTGTCGTCATCGCCGGGGCCGCTCACCAATGAATAGGTAAACGACTCACCCCCATCGACATCGGACGTGCTCAGCATACCGATAACAGCGTTGGCTCCAGCATTCTCTGCAATGCTAGCAGCGGAAAGCGAGATATCGGTAGGCATTTCGTTAACGTCTGTCACGTTAATCGTAATTGCCTTCTCCAACACCAAGCCGCCCAAGTCCATAGTGCTTACGCGAATTGTATAAGCCGCCTTGGTTTCAAAATCGAAACTTGGGTTGGCTTTAATGCTGTCGCCATCGAGTGTGAAGACTCCGTTATCGTCATCCCCAGCACCGCTCACCATGGCATAGGTAAACGAATCACCTGCGTCGTCATCGGAAGTCACTAGAGTTCCGACAACCACATCCGTACCTGCGTTCTCGGCAATGTCCGCAGGTGAAAGGGTGATGTCGGCCGGTGCATCATTGACGTCCGTCACGTTGATGACAAAGACTTCATCGAGGAATCCGCCACGCTGATCCGTGGACCGAACGCGAACTGAGTAGCTGCTTTGAGCTTCAAAATTGAGGCTGGCACTTGCCCGCAACGAGGTTCCACTTACGTTGAACATCGCGTTGTCGGTGTCGCCCGAACCACTGACTAAGCTGAAGGTGAAGGTGTCACCTGGATCGGGATCCGTCGACGACAGTGTGCCGATTTCAAAATCAGGACCAGCATTTTCTGCCAGCGTATCGCCCGACAAGGCAACGTCACTTGGATTACGATTCACCCATTCATTGATCTCCAGAACGTACGCGCCAGTTCCGGAAATCGCGTTCACGGCTACCTTATAGACGCCGGCTGCAGGAGCACGGAAATACTGGAACGCGTTCCGGCCATCTACACCTGAATTATCGTCAGTCACCAACAAGGCGTTTGCTGGACTGTAGATGGAGATCGAAGGATCGAGTGCCGTGGGTGATCCACCATCGAGCGGAGTCGATGTTTGGACGATGATATAGTCATCTGCGGCGAGCGAAACCGAGTAGTAATCAACAACATCGGGCGAAGCCGTTCCAGTTGCGCTGGCGTAACCATAACCTGCGGTCTGCAAGTCCAGTGCACGCAATGGATTGGTGATCACATCATTGTTTTCGGTATCGAAAGCTAGCGACTCTGTCACCACTAGCGAATAGTCGGCCGATGCTGTCGCATTCAAGCGAACCTTGTAAACGCCAGCTGCCGGAACGGTAAAGGAAAGGACTCCCTTATTGTAATTGGTAGGCGTGAAGCCGCTTGGGGATGCTAATGCGGAGGCCAAGACAGTGGTCCCGTCCGGCGCAATCAGGTCCATTCCGACCCCTGCCAAGCTGGAACCATTGAGTGCTGTGAGCAACACGTCGATCTTCTTACCAACTGCACCGCTCAAATCCATAGAATAAGCGTCATCGTCGGTCGCGACCTGATAGACGATCTGATCGCCATCCGCCAATACGGACTGATTACGACTGAATTGTGAGAAGTTCGTTGTATTGACCTGATAACCAATCGTGGCCGAAGCACCAAAGCTGTATCCAGCCGTTTGGAAGTCCACGTCTGGGTAGACATATCGCACCAACGTTCCGCCCGAGCCAAAAATTTGTGCTTGGTAGGTAATTGTTTGCGAACCAAGATCGTAGTGCTCACGGTTGTTCCACTGCACAATCACAGCAGGCACGCCGCCAATAGTGGTTTCCTGCCAATACACATTCCCATTGGTATTGTTATTGAACATGTCGTCCCAATAGGGCGCCAGGAACTGGGCGTGTGCGGTAGTGGGAATCGTCCCGTTGTTCCAGCTTGGAGAATCGACATTTCCCGCAACAATCATTCCGTTGTTGCTGATGCGAATATTGCCTGCAGGCATCAACGAATTTCCGGCCGTCGTCACAACAGTCACGGCACCATCGTCACCCAAATTGAGTGCTGTGCCCGTTCCTGAAATATCCACAAAGTTCGCCGAACTACCGGTCTTGATACCGGTGATTCCGCCACTAACAACCAGCGAGCCGACCGCCGCATAACGACCGGAGCCTAGAGTCAAGAACGAGCTGTCGATCACGACAGGTGCACCGTCGGATGTATCGCTTCCCCACGCTTCATTGACCGCGCCCCCCATCAAGTTCGTTGTCACGAACGCGGACTCACTGCCAGAAATCCGCAACGCAAAGACTTCGGAGGCAGGAAGTGACGTCAATGGTAAGACAGCGGGTTGGCCTGCTGCGGGCGATACCGCAGGACTGCCAACGCTGTTCCCAAGACTATCGACCAATTGAACCGTTACGATCGCTGTTGCCGAAGAAGGTGTCGAGATGGCACCAATCTTCTGCCCTTGCACACCAGCAAATTGAAGATCATCCACATCGACATCGGAGATCAACAATACTGAGTTGTTGAGCGACTGCTGAATCAAAGTCCCGGCTGTACCAATGTTTGTTAGTGGGGTCGCCGTGTAGAACGCGGGATCATCGTCATCGGAAATCGTGCCAACGGCACCTCGTACCAAGGGATCCGAACCAACTGAATTGGTTAATCCAAGCGAGAAGATCTTATTAATTTCTTCGACGCTATCATTGATGATTGGCACCGAAACAGTCACGGTCGTTTGTCCGGCTGGAATCACGTAGGGAACATTGACCAGCGGCGTATAGTCCGCACCGGCAATAGCCGTTCCATCAAACGTGTAAGCGCTGAACGTAACATCGGTCGCAGAAGCTTGACTCAACACGACTTCAAAATTTGCCACCGCACCGTCACCTTCGGTGACATTTACATTGGCGACCGTCAAATTGGGCAAGGCCGTGTCAATGGAATAACCATAGACGCGAATCGCTGCCTTATTCAACGTACCAACATCCGCGGAAAAGCGATCCGAGACGTTCAACGTCCAGGTACCAAACGAATTCTCTTCCCAGTTTCGAGCTGTGGTGAGAACGTCATTAAAGCTGAAGTTCGTTGTGAAGTTACGCAGCGCGGATAGGTCCGAAGTCGTGCCCGATGGACTGATCAACTTCATTACCAAGTCGCCACCGTAGGTGTGCGTTGTGTCGGTCACCACTTCGACATATTCGACTTGAAAATTGTCCGGCACACCGAACGTGACGTTGACCCCAGTGGCGTTGTTATCTGGAATCGCTAGGTTGACGGTCTTAACAGTTGACTCCCAAACCAACTCAGGCCCCACGCTCGTCCATGTGGAAGAAGCAGCCACAGCCGCTCCCGCATTGACTGCGCCAAAGCCGAATTTGTTATTCACCCAATGGCCAGCCGCATTCTGGAACCAACCCGCATCAGCAGGACTGTTTCTAGTTGCCGTGTCGACCAATATGTGCTGAACGTCACGCGAGGTGAGGTTGGGATTTGCTTCCAACATCAATGCCACTACGCCCGATACTGCTGCAGCCGAGGCCGAAGTTCCAGTATAAATCTCACCACGCAAATTCGGCGTGTTCTGGGTGTAACCGTTCGAACTGTATCCGTTTGGTCCGTTGATGTCGGTGGTAAATACCGAACTTACACCACCACCATTCGAAGGCGCAACAACTAACAGCGAGGCACCCGTTTCGCTGTAGCTTGCCTGAGCACCTGTGTTTGTCACAGAGCCCACGGCAATGGTGTGCCGCGAGTTCACATAGCGGTCATAATTCACGTTATCGCCCGCGCCCCCATTGCCGGCTGCCCAAACGTAAACCGAGCCGAGTCCACCACGACCATTGGTCACACCGTTCTGCAAGGCAGCGGTTGCGAGAGGTCCAGGTTGACCAGCCGAGCCGATGTTGCCATTGCTAATCGGACCCCATGCATTGTTGTAAATATCAATGTTCTGCATTTGATAGTTAAGCGCTGCAGCATTCTGCGCATCCGTGGTTGCCCCTGCTGTCAACTTGATCGCTGCAAAATCCGCTTCGTACGCAACACCAGCAACTCCAATGCCGTTATTCCCAACCGCTGCCGCGACACCCGCGACCGCTGTGCCGTGGAAATTCGTTGTATAATCCGGGGCTGGGTTCGTGTCGTTACCGTTGAAGTCATAGCTCAAATCGGCGCGGTAGTTTCCAGACAAGTCCGGGTGACCAAAGTCCACACCATCATCGACGATGCCAATCACAGATCCAGCACCCCGACGCGTATCCCACACTTCGATCAAATTAAGATCTTGACCCGGGGTACCCCCAAATTGTCCCGTATTGTGAACATTGTACTGGAGGAAGAAGCTCGCATCATTAGGATTCAAACGCTTTTCCAATTGCGTCGCTTCCAACGCATAGAACATCTCAGGGGTTTCGGATAAACCAAGATGCTCCAGCACTTCACTCCCCGTTAATGGCTGCTGAAAACGAACCAGACGCGCACCATCAATCAACTCGGTTGTCTCAGCGCTCGCGATGATTGAGGGACCATAGGTTTCGCGAGGAGAAAAATCGTCGTCCCATGAGAGCAACCAGTAATCCACTGCGGGATTCGCTACTTCAGCTTCTACTCCAACCGCTTTCGATTTCGCTTCCAAAGACTTGGTTTCGGCTGTCATCTCCAGTTGAGCCATCATGGGCTCTTCGGGACCCATCAAGTCCGCTGCGAGTAATTGACGTGCAACAAGCTTTTCTAACTGCAGCCGACGTTTCTTTGAAGTTTCGCGACGTTGCTTTCGCAATGACTTTCGCCCCTCTCCAATAGATTGACGGCCTTGCGAATGATCGAACGAATAAAAAGGCATAATAACGATCCTAACCAGCAAGATACGATCACCCCACGATAGGGGACGAATTTCCCTAGATGTTAATCTTGCCCTCAGGACACTTCAAGCATTACGCACCGAACATTCGGCACAATAACCCTCACCGTAACGATTACGATGGTTAGGAATCTTTCCCTGACCAATAAACTTGACTTCGCAAAAACCCTCCTGCAGAGAGAAAAAATGAACCACAAGGATGTCAGGCAATTTCTGGGACGCTGAAGGGACTTCGGTAATCTCGCCGTAGAAAGCGATTTGCATTTTCTGCGCCATCACCGCGAAAACGCTCGGTTTTTTCATCGTAATGCAATTCCGGGCCAAAGCTCAACGATTCGCCATCCAACCCAAACGGCGAGAGCTGACCCTCCATGTCCTCAATTAGCTGGCCCCACACTTGAGGTTTCTCAGCAACAAAGGTGGAGTCTGCCATTGGAGTGGAAGCTGCCCGAATTCCAACATTGGCAAGGTTGCACCAGCCGGTGGAATAATGCCCAGTTTCTACTTCCGCATTCAGTAAATCCGACCGATGTTCCCTAACAGCGGAAAGAAAGTTCTGAACATGCAGAGTTACAATGTCTCCACCCTGGAATTCTTGCATCGTTTTTCCGTCCCGATCGATCGCCTTGCCGCGACCCCGCTGTCCCAAGAAATAACCTCCTTCACATACCACTACATAGCCGCTCCCAGGACCACCTTGAGGTCGCCCAAGCTTTGAAGTCCAACTCGATTTGGGTTTATCAGGAGCAGCCGGCAGATTACTCAAGGCAATATAGGTGGGAAAGCTCTCTGTTTCAAAAACAGCGTAATGGACGTTAGGTGTTTCACCTGCGTCGTTCCAAACGAGTCGACCACCAACGACGAAGAGAGACTTAGGAGTGGAAACAGAATCTTGATAGGCAACGTTGCGCACATCATCGAGAACATGCACCCCCCAATTCCCCATTTCTCCGTTACCTGTATTCCAATCCCAATGCCAATCGTAGTGCAAGGAATTGCGAAACAGTGGCTGCATTGCGGCTGGTCCCGTCCATAGATTCATGTCGACATCCGACCCAATTGACAATGGCTCACTCCGTTTGCCGATCGGCTCACGAACGCCTAGCCGATTGGCTTGAACATACTGAATTTCTCCCAACGCTTTATCTGAATGTAGATATTGTTTGATCTCCGCTTGCATGGGATCGGAGCGCTGTTGTGTTCCGACTTGAACGATACGATCGTATTTTCTAGCAGCCCGAACCACTTGCCTCCCTTCCCATTGGGTATGGGACAAAGGCTTCTCAACATAGACGTCCTTACCTGCTTGCATGGCCCAAATCGCGGCCAAGCAATGCCAGTGATTGCATGTCGCGATCGCGACTACATCGACCGCAGAATCGTCAAAAACCTCACGCAAGTCCGTATACGCCTTCGCATCAAATTTGCCAGCCAACTTGTTGGCTCGTTGAGCATCCGGGTCGGCGACGGCAACGATCTTTGTACCTGCCGCTTTCGAAAATGGAGCCGCCAGTTCATTCCCACGTCCACCAGCACCAATAATGCCGACACCCAACGTCTCATTGGCACTTCGCAGTTCACTGGTTCGTGCAAAAACGGACTCCCTTGGCAATACGGCCAAGCCGCCCATCAGAGCAGTGCGTTGTAACCAGTCGCGACGATTGTAATGAGTTGACATTTCTGTGCGATCTTCTGGTGGCAATGAGTTATTAGGGAAGTCAAGTTCTTGCAACACAATTAGTATAACGGCCTATTTCTCGGCCTGACCACTACATTCCTTACACCCTTCGCAATTTCCCAGCTCCATTTGCAGTCGCTCCTTTCCACTACTTGCATTCGTGACCTAGAAGCTTCATAGGCATGAGTACAAACATCGCGGAAATCTGCAAAATGTCAGCTTCAAAACGAGCCGTCGGGCCTCGCCGAAATACTAAAGACAAACACCCTTTGCTATTGCGACTCCTCAGCGACGTAGGGGGACTGGATATTTCGAAACTGGATGACGCGTGGGAAGCCTGCGGGCGGAGCACGGCAAATCTCGAAACGACGCTCGTCGATTCACTGTTGGTCGATGATTCACTTCTGGCTGAGCTCTATTCAGCCCATCATCTCATCCCTTTGTTCGATCCGCTCGATTGGTCACCACCACCGGTAGATACCGCGATCGCTGCACTCTTGCCGGCTGAATTCTGTCGGCAGCACGCTCTTGTTCCAATCGCTGACGATGGATCCACCATCGAAATCGCCATCGTCTCTCCCGACGCATTCTCGCTGAAAGACGAGGTTCGCCATTTGAGTCGTCGACAAATGCGACCCCTCTTCTCTCCACTGTCCGTGGTGCAGCGACTGCTATCACTACTTTACCCGGTCTCATCGAATCGCTACAGCGAACCTTCAACGGACCGCGAATTGATCACATTCGAAGAAGCAAAAGACGCTGAAATAGAGTTCCATCCAGAAGCAACTTCCGTGACGGGCTCTGCAGCGACCTATGTCCAAAAACTATTTGAGCGCGCTATTGAGAAACGTGCAACCGATATTCATGTCGAACCCTTTCGTGATTCGATTCGAGTCCGCTTGCGCGTGTCCGGGAAACTACTGGCCGTCGCGCCTCCGCACGCCCTATTGGCATTCGAAGTTATTTCCTGGATCAAAAAACTAGCTCATCTCCCTACGCGCGTCACGCCTCTCGCACAACAGGGATGCATCCGGATTCGCGACGGCCGTCGACGCTTCGAAGTCTCAGTTCACTGCTACCCAACCCTTGAGGGCGAACGGATTGTGATGCAATCACGAGGTCGCCATCTCTACCCGAGGACCTTGGGTCAATTGGGCATGCTCGCGGAAGAGACTTCCCAGCTGATCGAGGTGCTCGAAAACGGACCTGGCCTGCTCATTGTTACAGGTCCCCGGGGAGGTGGAAAACGAACTACGCTTTATTCGTGTCTGCATTATCTCAATTCGTGCGATCGCAACGTCTGCAGCATTGAGGACCAGATCGAATTAAACATCCCTGGCGTAAATCAAACTCCTATTCACCCCGAATCGGGATGGACCTATAGCCGCGCTGTGCAAGAAATTCTACGCCAGGATCCTGATGTGATCATGATTGGCGATCTGGCTGACAGTCCAACTTTGCATGCGGCAATCGCTGCCATCAGTCGGGGTAGTCTCGTTATTGCGTCGGTCGAAGCCGAAGATAGCGAATCCTGTTGCCAGCGGCTCCGCACCCTGACGGCGGATCACCAGCAATTGGCCTCGATGGTCCGAGGTGTGCTCGCTCAGTATTGTGTCCGCCGCCCGTGCGCTCATTGCAATTCGCCCCCATCGTCTCCACGGTCCAACACCCGGGAGTCGTGTTGCTCTTGCCACGGAAGCGGTTACCGAGGAAAATCGGGAAACTTCACGTTGCACACGGATGCGCATTGGATTCGCGAGCAATTGAATCCCTAGCGAACCGTCGCTACCCATCGATTTCATTAGGAGAATACGCGTCATGGATGTCGAGCCAACCCCATTGCAATCTCTCCCAGCGACCAAAATCGGCAAATTTTGCAACGCTTCGAGGCGTAGTCTACTGGTATTTGGCGGTGGCACGTTGCTCGCCCTGGGAACGGCTACTGCGACATTTCTTCCACGTTCTACGGCTCAGGACCAGCCCGAATTGGACCCTCCCGTGCTCCAGCTCCCACCTCTCACCGATGCACCCTTGGAAATGCCCAGTGTGCCGGGAATCAAAAAACGGATTGAACAGGCCATCGAAAACGGTGTTCAAAATGCCTCGTCCAGCGACCCAGTCTTAGAGGGCATTCTTCAGACGCTGCAGTCGAAGGGGAGTGTGCTGGACGGATCGTCTCTTGATCTTCGCGAAGCTCCTACTCCCCTCTCACTCAATGTTGTCGAAGTAGGTAGCGGATTATCGGAAACCGATTATGAGTTGGCCGAGCAGTTGCTCAAGACAGCTCGACTCATCAGCGATCAACGAAACGTCCACACTCAACGTCGCGAACTCGTTCAACGACTTCGGGCCGAGGCAGCACGCATGTTGCAATCTCCACCTCAACCCGCGACCCGCGAACCGATTATTACTCACTAACAGTGCTGGCGGACTGCAGCAGTACATAGTCGATGCCAACCATCAAAGCCTGCACTGCCTCAGGATTTGCACCAATAATTTGACACGACAGCTCATGGGGCCCCGCAGGCAATTCCCACTCGCCAATTGCTAACGCGCCCGTACTTACCACACGACCCTTTTCGTATAGGTCGATTGCCTCAGCCGACTCATGTCCATCGACTGCCAATCGCACAACGGCATAGTCCGGCGCTTTGGTCAGTGCCACTCCGACCTGATATTTGCCCCCTTCTTTGACTTGAATTGGCAATGTCAACACTGACCCCACCTTACCGCCAGTCCACCATACTTGTTCGGCGCCGCTCCATCGCCCCGCAGCGAACGAACCCATTCCTTGCGCACCGACATTTCCGTCGGTCACTTCGATCTGTCCAACCATGGCTTCTGTCTCCAGAGCGCCCGTGACGAAGTCACCGGTTGCATTCCACTGAGGTTCTTGCATCGCCAGGGGAACTTGTGATGGCGATTGCAAGTAGGCGATCAGGTCGCCCACCTGTTCGGCCGTAAACGGTTTGAGAATTCCCTCTGGCATGACCGAACGGACCGTATCATTGACCTCTTCAATTTCCGATCGTGGGATCGTAACGAGCTTCTCGGCATCATGCAGAATGATTGCCGCATCGGATTGCTCGCGCACCAAACCGGTGATGACTCGACCATCCAACGTCAACACACTCACTGCTTGATAGTCTTTTCCAACAATCGCATTGGGCGCCAAAATATTCTCTAACAGGTAGTCGATATTGGTGCGATTCGAACCTGTCAAATCGGGGCCGATGTCGCTGCCAGTACCAAAAAGCCGATGGCATTGACCGCATGATTTGTTAAACAACTCTCGACCGCGACTCGCATTGGCTGCTGCGAGTTTTTCCGGTGTGTACTCCTTACGCATCCGCGCAATCTCCTTGGCTGTCTCTTCCGGTGTGCCTCCCACCACGCCCCATAGTTCGGTCAAACGTTCCTGCAATCGCGCATCGCCCAGTTGTCGAATCTTAGAGGCATGGAGCGCCGTGAGGTCCGTACGTGGAATCGTCTTGGCCTCAATCGCATCCAGCAATGCCTCAGCATGCGATGGACGCGCGACGAGAGTATCCAATGCTGTTCGCTTCATGGCCGCATCCAACGATGCGTACCGCGACAATACGACCCTCGGAATCTCGGCAGAATCAAACCGACCCAAAATGGAGAGCACATCACTGCGCAATTCTTCATTATCCATTTGCGATAGGGCCAATGCTTCTAATTCAGGATCGCGGCCGCGAGACAAAGTCGCCAAAGCTTCGCGACGTAAGTTTATCTCCATCGATTTATCCTTCACCGCGTCTCGCAACAAAGGAAAGACCGAAGCATCACCGAAGCTGACACTCAAGGTCTGCACCGCTCGGCGAACGTCGTCATCACCGCTCGCCCGCGTCTTGGCTACCAATTGCGGCCAGTCTGCGGGCATTTCAATTTTTCCCAACCGCGGTGCGGCACCCACAAGTTCGCTCAGTGCTAACTTCACCAAAGCCTCGTCTTGCTCATTCGCCACAAGCGATACTAGCTCGTTGACCAATTTCGGATCGCTGGCCATACGACGGACGATAAATTGACGAAGCAGTGGAATCGCACTTCCCTTCGCCATGGCAAAGGAGCGTGCCGGATCCGCGGGCACCAAAGGGGATACGCCATACCAAATCATCAACGGGAGATTGCGGTCAAATTGACTGTCGCCATGAGCAAGCAAGCCCTGTGCAATTGCAAATCTCTGTTCATCCGTCGAACGCTTAGCAAGCTGACCACTGGATGCAAGCCGCTGCAAAGCCGAAGACAAATACAAACGCACCATCGCCGACGCATCCGCTTGAGCCAATTGAGTCATTCGTTCCAACACGGGTGCACTAGGCACGCCCGACTCACACACTAATTGTATGGCCCATGATCGAACAGCAGGATTGGCATCCGACATCAGCAGCAATGCTTCTTCATCGCGCAGCATTTGAATGCCATGTGCAGCCCAAAGATACTTTAGCCGCTGTTCGACTTTCCCTTCCCGCTTGGCTTGTTCGAGCAGTTTGCTGCGGATGCCTTCCAAATCTTGACCTTGTGCGGCCCGTTCAGCCAACACGCGTCTCGCTAATCGCACGTGCCAATCATTCTCATGCGCTTGCAGTTCCACTAGACGTTCATTACTTGCCGCCGCCAAGTCTTCGCTGCGAGCCTGGACGTCCCCGTATCGAATACGATAAGCGCGTCCATTCGTGCGATCCCATATCTCGGGCGTATTGCGGTGACAGGCATTCTTGTCGTACCAATCGATTAAATAAACCGCGCCATCCGGTCCAACCTGCATATTGATTCCTCGAAACCAAGGGTCATTGGCATACATCAGATCTCGTCCATGCGATGCAATGAATCCTGAACCGTCTGCTCGCAGTAAATCGACATTCATCCGGTTGCCATGCAAGTTATGCATCAATAGAGCACCACGATAATCCACCGGCCAATTGTCTCCGCTGTAAATCAGCGCACCGCAATGTGCGTGACCACCCCCAGCTGCACTCGTGGCATCATCTTCAACCGGTTCGTCCCGCCCCCACCAAGCATGGTCGGCAATGTTACCGGCATAGTGCGCATGGTCGGCAATGGTCTTGATGTCGTCAAATGTGTAAGGATCGAAGTGTTGGCCTGCTTGCCTTTGATAACGGCCACCTTGAATCATGTGGTAAGCGTGCGGAATCACACATGCGGTGATAATTGCCTGTCCTCTTGCATCAAATGTCACGCCCCAAGGATTGCTGGTTCCATTGGCAAAAGCTTCAAACTGATGGCGTACAGGATGGTATCTCCAAACTCCTGCATTAAAAGGAACTCTTTCATTATCTCCGGCTCCCGGCGGTCCGATCTTGCTGTGCGTGAAGACTCCTTGGCATCCATACAGCCAGCCATCGGGGCCCCACGTAAAGGCATTAAGCGTTTCATGGGTGTCTTGATAACCAAATCCATCTAACAGTATCTGAGGCTCACTATCGGGTTTGTCGTCACCATCTTCATCTGGAATGAACATCAGGTAAGGAGCGGCCCCAATCCAAACGCCACCAAAGCCGACTTCCAAGCCACTCACTAAGTTGAGCCCACTAGCAAAAGTTTTCTTGCTTTCGAAACGACCATCGCCATCAGCATCTTCAAGAATCCGAATGACATCTTTGCCCTGGCCATCCGCTGCGCGCTGCGGATAAGTGTGTGCCTCGGCAATCCACAATCGTCCTCGTTGGTCAAAACAGAATGCAACGGGCTGATGCAAGTCGGGTTCGCCCGCTATAAGATCGACACTGAATCCGCGTGGAACAGTAAATTGTGCAGCGGCGGCCAATGGCTCCAAACCTGCCTCGGGTCTTCGCGCGGCCGGCAGTGGCTTAGCGGCGGATTCCGTTGACGTCAAAAGCAATCTAGCCGCGTCCTGACCGTCGACTGCCGCCCGCTCCTGACGATGCACAAAGACTCCCCGCTTGTTCGACGAGACAATGTCGATCAAACCGTCACCATTGACGTCATCAATCACAACATCGACTCCAACGCCCGAATCGTCACTAACCAAATGGGGTTCAAATTGTGTGACTCCTTGTGCGTCGCGCCGACAGCGAAACCAATAAATCACCGGCGCAGCCATCGGTTCCACATCACCGTGCGGACCATGCGCCCAAGGACGCTTGCCCGTCACGATATCAACCAAACCATCACCATCGATATCGGCAATGGCCAAGGCATGAGGCTGCGAAAAAACGACACCGAATTCCGACTCGTTGGGCTTCGAACCAACAATGATGTGCTGTCGAAAATCCACCTTTCCAGCGTTGCTAATCTGTTCGTACCACGCCACTCCATATCCGTGAGCGGCAAGCGCCGTAATCACATCCTGGTCGCCGTCACCATCGACATCATGGGCGTACATTTGGGACCCGCCGCCTGCGGAAAACTCAAAAGCATGTTTGGTCCACATGGGGTCGCCTACCAACGAAGCTGGCTGCTGCCACCAACCATTCTTCTCCAGCAAGTCGAGACGCCCATCACCGTCGACATCTCCCACTCCCAAGCCGTGTGTGAATTGCCCGCCCGCCGCATCAGCAGGAGAGATAGCATGAAATAGCCACGGTACTTCAACGTCGTTAGCGTTAGGCTTTGCATAGCCAAACGAACCATTGCGACTGCAAATCAACTCCCGATGTCCGTCACCGTCTATGTCCCGATATGTGGGTGACTCATTGTCGACTCGATCGATGATCTCATGGCGGGTCCAATTCTCATTTGAATTTGCAGAGTTAGATTCCGCATTGCCACTGACCCCTGGATTCTCCAGCCAATAGCCGGCTTGTCCGGGGAAACCGACTTGCAAAATATCGGTATGACCATCTCCGTTAAAATCGTCAGTAAACGAAAAAAAATGAGGCGCATATCCGTGCGGATCGACGGGTTCTCCCCCTTCCACACGATGGCGATCAACAAAATCCGGACCCGCGAACCAAAAGGGCCCAGCGACTAAATCTTTCTTGCCATCGCCATTGATATCGCCCGTCGCAATTCCTTCACTAAAAAATCGGTCCAAGGACTGCTGATGTCCCCAACCTATGGACCATTCGTCACCAAGACAGAAAGTTCCGTGGCTAACCAAACAGATGGCCAAGAGTTGGCAGATTCTTGCGTACATAATGGAAGGTCTCACAACGCGACAAACGTTAGCGGCAGGGGAGGAGAGGGGGGGCGTGATGCGAATGCAGGGCAAAGCAAATGCATCGAACGAGGTCGCTCGGACATGCCAAAACGCTCGGACATGCCAGCCCCTACAAATAATAACAAAGAAATCACCCGAGTGTTTCTTTTGTTATCGCCGCACCAGAAATGCCCTACCCAGGCGATGAAAGCGGGATGGCAAAAGCCGAAGAACTAGTGCACTTGGCCTTTGATGGTCCGTTCAGCAACTTTCCAGGCCTGCTCCAAGTGCTCAATATATGCAGCAGGGGACAATAAATCGGGCTGATCGGCGTCGATCTCAAACAACCAGCCCTCTCCATAGGGATCCACATTGATCACGGTCGGATCGTGCAGCGCTTCCTCATTGAGCTTGACCAATGAACCGGCCGCCGGCGCGAACAAATCCGACTCCGCTTTTTTGCTTTCAATCGAACCTAAATTTTGCCTGCTTCGAATCGTAGCCGGTGGCTCTACGTCCCATTCTAGAAAATAGACATCCTGCAGAAGGCGAATCGCATAAGCAGAAAACCCAAACCGAAAACGAGCGCCCCCTTGCTGAATCGCCCACATATGGTTTGTCACATAAAGGCGATCGAGAGGAAATTCCGCACGATATTCCCCCATCATAAAAATCAAGGACTCAGGCGGAGTTTTCATCAGGTGTAGCGAATGTTTTGATGCTCTGTTTCAAAGAAGGCTGGCAAAAGAGCATCCACTTGCAACAAACCGCTTCGTGTCAAAGTTACATTCTCGGAATCAACGGTACACAAGCCGTCTGCCACGTATCCATCCCACACGGCTTGCCAATGCTGATAGGGGTCCACGTCAAACTTTTTCTCAAAGTACTGGCGAGAAATGCCACCAGTTTTGAGTACCAGAATCATTTCTCGTATCAGCAATTGATGCGATGTGGGGCGTAGCGCACGACCTAATGGCAAACGACCTTCTTCCAAGGTGCTAATATACTCTTCCATACCTGCGAGATTCTGATAGTGCACACCACTGGCATGACCAAAACTAGCGATTCCAGTGGCCAATAAATCGGCACCATGAAAGAGATTATCTCGATACGAGAAATTTACCTTATTGGGATCTTTCACCACGGTATAGGCGCTGGAAATGGAATAGCCGGCAGCGACCATTTCGTTGAATGCGTAATCCACCCATTCTCGTTTCGTTTGCCAATCTGCAACAGGGCTCTCAACTTGATTCCCCAGTAGATCCTTCGAGTAGACGGTATTGAACGGCAACTCCATTTGATAAATGGTGACGCTCTCCGGTGCCAACTCCAAAGTCTTGCGAATGTTCTCACGCCAGTTATCCCATGTCTCTCCGACCATACCAGAGATCAAATCAATGTTGACATTGGGAAAATCCGCGGCCGTAATCCATTCCCAAGCATTGAAAACCTGCTTGGACAAATGAGCTCGACCATTCTCTTCCAGGATGGAATCACTGAAATTCTCAATGCCTAAACTCAATCGCGTCACACCCAGTTCATTCCGGAGTGCTTGGACTTTCGTTTCGCTGAGTGTCCCCGGCTCGCATTCAAAGGTAACTTCTTCCGCACCGTCCCAAGTGATGTGCCCACGCAATCGCTGGGCTAATGAAGTCAATTGCTTGGGGCTGAGGAATGACGGGGTACCGCCGCCAAAGTACACAAATCGAAACGGCCTGCCACCCATCACTTCCAGCCGACTAACCAATTCGATTTCTCGCTCCAACGCATCGACGTACCGTTGAATCTCTTTGGAATTTACATCGGTGAAGACTTTGAAATAACAGAATTTGCAACGCTTACGACAGAATGGAATATGCAAATACAAGCCCAAAGGCGCGTCCCCTTGCGGGGGCTGATGCAACGCTTGCTCTATCTCGCCCAACGATTCTCGATTCCACTGAGAATAGGGTGGGTAGTTGGAGATAAAGTACGATCCGACTTCTGTTTTTTTTGTATCCGTAGACATATTCTTCGTTGTCGCTGAAAGGAGTCCATCCATGGTTGTGCTGGAGGTAATTTGCCGACACTCAATTCGTCGACAATTTATCCGGTACTCACTTCATCATAACCGCAAACCCGTCGCTTGTTGTCATGACTTGGCGGGTTCTTTCCCACCGAAACAGATCACTGTGCCCGCATCGGTGGCCACAATCAAACGCCCTTGAGCGATCGCGGGAGACGCCAAGAAACCACCCTTTATTTCATATTGCCATTTCTCTTTGCCATCCACCAAGCCCAAACGATATAGACGCCCATCGGTGGCTGCTACCCAGACGTCGTCGCCGGCGATTACAGGAGAGCTATCCGACCGTCGTCGCAAAGGCGTGCTCCAGAGAGCGTGACCATCCTTTGGGTCTATCGCTACCACTTGGCGATTCTGACTCGCTACCACAACGATATCCTTTGTCATCGCCGCGCTGGTGCGGTATTCTTGCCCACGTTCAGGGTCCGAATACGACCAAAGCTGTTTGCCTGCCTCCCAATCAAACGCTAACACACTGCCACCATGAGTCGGCAAGACTGCCATCGCACCCACTACGGCGGGAGTACTTCCAGTCGGTCCATCCAATGGCATCGGTTCTGCCGCTTTCGTTCCATCGACCACGCTGACGCTATGCAAACTGCCGTCGCATCCCCCAAGAAATGTCCTGCCACCGACAACTGTCGGTCGACAACGAATTTGATCGCCGGTTGTATAAGTCCAGCGGCGTTCACCCGACTTGCGATCCAGTCCGTAGAGGCTGCCATCTTGCGAAGTCACCAACACCAAATCATCGACTAATGCAGCGCCCGCATTGATCTCACCATCCGTCTCATGGGACCACAACAATTCGCCAGAGGTAACATCAAACGCGCGAACGATCCCGTCCAGGTCACCAATCACGACCATTTTGGAGTCGGAAGTTGGCGAGGCCAGAAACCCAGCCTCGGTTTCTTGCTTCCACTCCGACTGACCATTCTGCAATGAAATGGAGTGGAGCTTGCCGTCTACGGTAGCAACAATAACCGATTGATTCACAACGATTGCACTCCCCTCCACAGCATCTCCCGCTTCGAATCTCCACAATTCTTCCAATTCATCCGGCAACGTTTGTTCGATTGCACCGGTCGCTGCTAAATCTCCACGGTCCATCAGCCACGAATCGGACCCCCTGCCGGAGGTTGACAAAAAAAGCAAACTCACCACTGTCACTAGCGCTGACACAATCGCTCGCCCAGCGCCAGCAAACACTTTGTTCACTATTCCTTGGAGGCACCCCGCCCCAGGTCGGCAAAAATTCCGACGAAGACTTCGCTCACTAAAACTCATTTTTTGCGGACCAACTGAGTGATTCATGACGATTCTTTGGGCCAGGGTCAACCAATCGACGCGGAATGACGTATCAACAGCGATACGCTTTTTGCGTGCTCCGACGGTGCTTGTCTATTATAGAGGAGAGGTCGAGCGATTGCGGTCCTCTCGTCAAAATTGCTTTTCAGAAAATTCGGACGGAAGCCTCGGAGGGCCCTTTCTGTCCATCCATCATCTCAGTATCAATTTAATCCCCCAGACGATTCCTCTACGAATTTTTCCACATGATTTGCGTCAGCGTCGGTAGAACCCGACACAAACATACGATCGCCGAATACCATCACCTTGCCCAACAAGGCGTTAAGCTTGTTGAACTACGACTTGATTACATTGGTAGAAGCGTCAATCTCAACCGCTTGCTGCAGGATCGACCATGCCCCGTGGTCATCACCTGCCGTCGTCGCGAAGATGGTGGACGTTGGCAGAAAAGCGAACAAGAGCGATTGATGCTATTGCGAAATGCGATTGCGTCTGGAGTGGACTACGTTGACTTGGAGGGTGATATTGCGGGCACCATCCCCCGCTATGGAAAAACCAAGCGAATTGTCAGCCATCACGATTTTGCTCAGACACCTGATAATCTAGCCGATCTCCATCGCCATCTGGCCAGTCAAGAAGCAGACATCGTCAAGATTGCCACCATGGCAAATACCATTGACGATACGTTGCGGATGATGGAGTTGGCCCGAACCGCGACCATTCCAACCATCGCTATTTGCATGGGGGATTTAGGGGTTGCCACGCGGATTTTAGCCGGTCGACTGGGTGCGCCATTCACCTATGCAACGTTCAGCACCGATCGCAAATTAGCGCCAGGACAACTGACCTGGCATGTGATGCGGGATCTCTATCACTACGACGACATCAAGCCCGAAACCCAGTTGTTTGGTGTCATCGCAGATCCGGTAGCTCATAGCCTCAGTCCGCTCATCCACAATGCTGCGTTTGCATCCCAGTCGATCGACGCACGTTACCTCCCCTTCCGAGTCCCTGAAGAGGAACTCGAGTCCTTTATCGGCGTCTGTCCCGGTTTAGGTGTCAAAGGGCTCAGCGTTACTATTCCACATAAGGAAACGGCGCTCGACCTAATGACCCGCGCGGAATCTGCCGCAACGGGAATTGGAGCAATCAATACAATTGTCTTCGAGGGCGAAGAGCGCATCGGTTATAACACCGACTATCGAGCCGCTATGGAATGCTTGGCAAATGCATTCGGTACTTCCGAAGGTGACGAACAACCGTGGCGAGGCAAAAAGGCCTTGATCTTAGGTGCCGGTGGGGTGTCGCGAGCAATCGGTTGGGGCCTTCACCACAAAGGGGCCGACTTGTATATCGCCAGCCGTACTTTTTCGAGATCTCAGGAACTGGCTCACCACTTGCACGCCACTCCCATTCATTGGGATGAACGCCACAACCCTGAAGTCGACCTGCTAGTAAATGCAACCCCGGTTGGTATGCACCCCGATCTCGATAGCACTCCCTTCCAAGCAGAATCGCTCAATCCCAACACCATTATTTTTGAAACAATCTACAATCCTGAGCGAACCTTGTTGATCAAAAACGCTCAACTTGTTGGTTGCAAAACGATTTCCGGCGTCGAAATGTTTGTTCGCCAAGCCGCCTATCAGTATCGACTCTTTACGGGCGAACAGCCCCCCACAGAATTGATGCGTGATTCCCTGAAAGCTGCCACAAATCCAGTCCGCCTCAATGATGGCCTTGCAGACGACGGCTTCCACGTCGAAGATGTGTAGTGACCCAACCGGAGATTGGTGTGACTAGCGACGCTCAACCGCAATCAAACTCGCTCGATGCAAACTCGTCAACGCCCGCGATCACCTATCGTGCGGCGACCGTTGATGATATTCCTCGACTGCAGGAAATGCTGGAACCTTTTGTCAAAGCGCATCAGGTCTTGCGTCGCACAGCCGAGGAAATTGCCGTCCTCACGCGACATGGATTTATCGCCGAATGCGAAGGCCAAATCATTGGCTTTTCGGCAATCGAAGTCTACAGCCGTAAGTTGGCCGAAATTCAATCCTTAGCGGTTTCTGAACAGCATCAAAAACGTGGCATAGGTCGAGCGCTCGTTCAAGAGTGCCTCCAAAGAGCACGTGAATTGGACATCATGGAAGTGCTGGCAATCAGCGCAAGCGATGAATTTCTTCGCAGCTGTGGTTTCGACTATTCCTTGCCGAACCAGAAACGGGCACTCTTCTGTCAATTGCGCCCGCGCGGCGAATAAGCACTACTTGCCAAACCTCTCCCACGTTTGCCCCCGGCGTTACACGTTTGCCTAGGCGTTACACGTTTGCCTAGGAGTTACACTAGGCGTCGATTGAAGACAACCCATTCCACGCACAAGATTCCCAGCGCGGCCACCAGCAACCACCGCCAAAGCTCACTGCGTCGCGGAGCGCCCACTACTTGACTGGCTATCGCCTCATAACCCAACTCAATTTCTTGCACCGGTAGGATGTTGCTCTCGCGACTGTCAAACAAGTTCACTGTGAATACGGAAACGGGATCGGGATCGTCGCCCTCGCTGGACATTACTCGATAGAGTCCCGTTGCCTCGGTGTCTGCGAAAGGAATATTTCCTGAGGGACCAACATCGAGAGACTTCTTCACACCTTGCGGCGAGTCAACACGGACCCTGCGCAAGCGATTGTCCACTCTCAGCGCGGCGACTTCTCCTGGCAAGATATTCAAGGCACCGCTGGTATCAACAGCACCACCTAAGAATCGCATCACGTTGTAAATAAAAACGGGCCAACTTCTTTGCACGGGCCAATCCGTGTTGTAGGCCCGTCCCCCGTCGTTTGTCGCGCTGAGAATGTCGAAACCCATCACCAGATCCTGAAATCCGTCCCGTGGCGACAATGACAGCACGGGTCCGATATCTGCTGTGATTAAATTCACGGCACCACGCGGCGGTTGCAAGGCTCGACCTTCGACAATGTTAAGGGAAAACAATTCCAGATATCGCATCATCGGATGAGTCCGATCGATGTCGATGGGTAAGACCGGTCCTGTAAGGACTCCGGCGGCCCAATCCTTGGGAGGCAAAGCGCCCACAAAGAATGTGTTGACCGGGGGCATCTCGGTGGGCGCACAGCGATCGTAAATTATTAGATCGTCTCGCTCTAAGGACGCGCGTTCTTTGTACTCGTCGGTCGCTAAATAATCAGAGGAGCGAACTTCGACAGTACCCAGTTTCTTCGCTTGCTCTGTCTCCATTGCCAATTCGAGGGATTGATTTCCCGGGCCGATAATGAGCACCGATACATTTCGCATCGCTGACAAGCCTGCATACGCCTGATTGTCAACCAACAGGTCATCCTTGCTGTCCAGTCTTAAAGCCAGCTCAGCACCCTCCGGTGCGTTCAATTGAAATGAGAGTCCTGTTTCTTCTCCACTTTCCATTTCAACATTCTGCGCGTCAACCAATTCACCATCCAAGAACAAGGACGCGGATGTGTCGACGGTTGAGCCACCATAATTGGCAACTCGCGCAAATGCTTGAACTTGGTCCGGAAACTCTGGGTTGCGTTCCGCGCTGAACGCGATAATCGCAACATTGTTTACTGTCTCTTCACCAATCGAGACAAAGGTCGGGGTGAGATTTCCCAAGTTGAAATCAACCACTGCCTGAAATCCACCGTCGGAATAAATATAGAGGTCCGCAGGCATCGCGTCGGCAACTTGCACATCGTTCGCGTCGCTTGCCTGACTAGAACGATTAGGATTGGCCAACCCAGCCGCTGCCCGCAATGCTTCTAACATGTTCGTCGGTCGGTTGGTGACCCGCGCCGTCGACAGCGCGTCGAGCAGTCGCCGCCGATCAGAAGTGAATTCATGCAAAATATCGGCCCGATCGCTGAACGCAATTAGCATGGCTACATCACCACCACGCAATGCATCGATCTGTTCCGCTATCTTCCCCTTCGCAATATCAAATCGCGATGGCTGATCATCGCTACTCGTCGCTTGCATACTAGCGGACGCATCGAGTAAAAAAATCAATCTTCGCGCTGCGCCTGATTCTCCTAGCCAACCGGGACGAAGCAATGCCAGAATGGCGATAGCAACAAATAGCAACTGCAGAAACAACAACAAATTGTTTCGCAGTCGCTGAATCAAACTATTGACATGCACGTCCTCGATCGTCCGTTCCCATAAAAACGTGCTCGGTACAACGAGTGGCTGCCGTCGCAATTTCAAAAAATAGAGCAAGAGAATGCCAACAGGAACCATCCCCAGCGGAATCCATGCCCAACCCGGAAGTGAAGAAACAAAGTTCATCTCACCACCCCGTGGCTGCGTAGGTAATTCGACACGATCTGCTCGACCGGTTCTTCGGTGCGAATTCGGATGTAGGTAATCCCGCGCTGCGCACAAAAAGACTTGGCCTGATCAATGAAGGAAGCAACGGTTTGCCGATAACGACTAAGCAAATGCCTGGAAACGGTTACCTCGGTCTCATCGCCATCCTCGCAGTCCACAAGTTTTAGATCACCCGTAATCGGCGGCTCTATCTCTTCTGGCGCCATGGTATGCAAAACATAAACATCCATACGTCGACCAACCAACATTCGGAGCGCCGCTTCATATCCTTGCTTGTCCATTAAATCTGTAATCAACAGCACCACGCCGCTACCCCCACTCCGCAAACAAAACTCTTTCACTCCCTGAGCCAAGGGAATGTTGGCAGTGGGTTGCAGTTCGTCGAGATAATCGAGCATTCGCCACATCGATGATCGACCACGCAATACGGGCGCGTGCGCCCCAGCCGGTCCCAAACCGGCGACTCGAACACGATCCGCGCGACAAAGCCCTACGTAGCCCAGCGCTGCGGCCAATTGTTTGGCAACATGCAGCTTTGTTGGGTCGCCAAAATTCATCGACGCGCTGCAATCCACCAGCGCATAAAAATGAAGGTCTTCCTCTTCCAAAAAAAGCTTCAAAAACAGACGATCGAGTCGCGCATAGAGATTCCAATCAATGAACCTTAAATCATCACCAGAAACATAATTGCGGAAATCTGCAAACTCAACGCTTTGACCTTTACGTTTGCTACGACGCTCCCCTTTCATTCGTCCTTGAAATACTTTGCGCGACACCAGCTCCAATCGCTCAAGTCGCGCCAGCAGTTCGGGAGTCAACAAGGCAGAAGGCCGAAGGGTCGCGCTCATAACAATGCATTTATGAAAATAATGACGAATACTAACGAAGAACTAGTCAACACTCAGCCTGACGCGCAAACCGCTCGAAGCACTTTTTCGTAAAGGTCCACACCCGCCGCCAATTGATCGAGATCAATGAACTCGTCCGATGTATGCGCTTGGGCAATGTCGCCAGGCCCACACACCACCAACGCTTCGATCTCGGTGAACTGCCCCGCATCCGTGCAATAGCTTACGGTTTCCGCTGCTGCCTGTCCCGCCAAGCGGCACATCGTCTTTACCCAAGGATGATTTGGATCAACCCAAAGAGGATGCCCACCTTCGTAATCGACAAAGCTAACCCCTTGCTCGCGCGCGACACGACGCACTCGATCCACGAGCGACGAACCGTCTATACCTGGCATCGTCCGCCAACTGGCCCATACATGGCAGAGCGCCGGCGTGATATTGATGGCGTCTGAGCTGTTCGAAATCCCAAAGTTCCAAGTCAACGTTGGCGGTTCAAAACGCTCGTCCCAAAAAAGTGAGTTCGATTCCGTTTCGCGACAGACTTCCAGCATCTCGGTCAGCACAGGAATCATCGCCAAATTTGCATTCAGGCCATCGCGAGTGCTGCTGTGTGCCGCTCGGCCATGACTGGTTAACTTTAATCCTGTGATCCCTTTGTGCGCATGCATGACTTGCAACCGCGTCGGCTCGCCAATGATCCCCACGGGCTGCGCAGCGACCATTTGACGAAAAAACTTGGAATGTAGCTTGATGCATTTTGCTCCACCAAATCCAATCTCTTCGTCGGCTGTACAAACTATCCAGATGGGCTTGGTTTGTTCGGCATGAGGGAGGCGACGCACAGCGGCCAACATCGCTGCCAAGGATCCTTTCATGTCGCACGAACCACGACCATACAACTTTTGATCCATCTCGATCGGATCGAAGGCTCCACCTGGCCCTTCCCAAGTGTCTGCAGGCACAACATCCGTATGCGCAAAATAAGCAATACCACCTGCATCGGTCGTACTAAAGGCCCCCTCTGCGTCAGCTATTTGAGGATTCGAAAGTGGCTCACGACAAGCAACCAGGTTGCACTTTTGCACATGGTGCGAATCCAATCCATCAATCCGCTCGCAACGGAATCCGAACGATTCCAGCCGCTGCTGCACCCAATCCGTGATCGCCTTATTCGAGACGTGACTGGGGGTCGAAAATCGAACTAAATGCTCAGTGGTATGACGGGCATCGTCGACAAAAGAAAGTTCCAAGGCTGGGTCACTCCGTTGTAATTGTCTCTGGAAGTTCGAAGATATGTTGCAGCGCTGCAACCAGCATTTCCGGCTCAAACTCATCGGTGGACTGGATCGCACGGAGCCATTCTAGCGATTGCAGTCGATGGGCTAATGTCGCCGAGGGCCAAAATGCCTGAAATACTGCTTTGCTCGCCTGAGCCACATTGTCATCTGGCGGTAAGCCTATCTCTGCGAGCCTATGCAATACGACAAGCGGTGCTTTATCTAACTCATACCGCTTCACTCGCCCTTCCACCTTAAAGACAAACTTCTGACGCGAGGACTCGACCACATTGATCGTCAAGCCTGGTACTAAATCAATGGTTTTGCCAGCCCCCAAAGATTCGGCACCCCGCGCAATGCCCTCGCGGTAGTGCTCCAGCAACTCAGGCAATAAAGCAAACCCATTAAGCCGCTGCCGTTCCTCGGGCGTGGTGGCTTGGGCTTGGGCAAGTTCCATTAAAGGCTCGGTCGCGGTGAAGTCCCCACTGCGAAACTGATTAGCAACGGCTTCGAGCGCCAACTCAAATTGACCGTCGTCAGTTTCACTCTCCATTTCCCCACCGACAACCGGCTCCTCTGCTGGAACTTCCATTGGCGTTTCTTCCATTGGCGTTTCTTCCATCGCAGGAACTTCTTCCACAGGAGCCATTTCGATCGGCGTATCCGCAGGGGGTAGAGAAGCCGGGGGTTGCTCCACATCAGGCTCCACTTTCATGGGATCCCTTCCCACCCCCATTACTGGATCGATGTTCAAACGGTCGTTTTTGACACGGTCATTCCCAGCATTCGCTCGTGGAGGCGCTTCGACAGGCCGGTTGGGAATGGGTCGAACGTTCCCCGGGTTGTCGACCGATGTTGGTTTGGCAGCAACAAGTTGCCCACTGGTCGTCAGTCCTGTTCCATTAACAAGCAACCACACGCAGACCGCCAGCCCAGCGAACATTCCCAGCACCAACAGGGTCATGATCGGACCGACCCAAGATCGACGCCGCTTTCGAGCAATCTTCTTGGGCAAAACGAGTTGAGCGACCTCCACTTCTGGAATGGCTAGCGGTGCCTCTCCAACAACTTGGATTTCAACCCGCGGACCGGAAATGAACGTCGAATTCAACTCTTGAGGATCGAACGGTACGAGTGGATTACCGGCCGGAAGCAGGCCTTCCAGGAGATCGCGATGCATGGCAATTCAACGCTCTTCCTCAGGGGGTAGTGAAACCAAGTACGATCCCTATTCTACCCGAAGACTTCCGGCAATGCGCATAATCGCTTGCAGAACCAGCGTAGGGTTTTGCTCCACGGCGAAAGGCAATAGTGGTGCAAGCGAGGCGACGTCCCCTCCTGTGAAAACAATGCTGGGCGTAACACTGCACTTCGAGGAATACTCTTTCACCAGTCGTTCAATACCACCGGCGATCCCCAATATCACCCCGGCCCGCATTGCGGACTCCGTGTCCAACCCTGGAATTTCGCGGCAGACATGGGACGCAGAAACATCCGGTCCCATTTCAATTGCCGGCAACCGATCAGTACCCTGGCGCAAGGCAGCGAATTGCAAGCGAATTCCTGGCATGATTGCACCCCCTACAAAGCGACCGTCGCGCACTAGGTCGACGGTGACGGCCGATCCAGCATCCACAGATATCACGGTTGACTTCCCGGTCGATAGGCTGGCTTGCCATCCGCCCAATAATCGATCGATGCCCAAGCGGTCTGGACTACGAACGTCGATTTCCAGTGGTACATCGCGATGCGTAATCTCATGCCACGAGTCCATCGGAAACGAATGCGCGAGCAATTGCTTGACCTGCAGCATCCCCGGACTATTGACGCTGGCAATCACCCAGCGACAGGCGTGTCGATGACCGCTCGCATTGTTCCCGGTTGCCAGGTAGCTACGACGAACATTGGCAAGATCGCTTTGCCAATCATTCGAAACTAAACTGAACTTGCGAATCTGCAAACCATGCGTTGGACCCATGTCTGACAAGTCCGAAATGGCTGGCAAGTCCGTGGGCACAAGGCTGTCCGCCTCTCTCCAAGCCAATTTGATGGCACTGTTGCCGATATCGACAGCAATCGTCAGGAATGATGATTGTTGCTCCACAGTAGCAATCGACAATTTTTCATCTATCGAAGACGGCGTGGCCGTTTTCCGCGCTCGCTTCACTGCACTGCATCCCCAGTACTGCCAAAATCCCCTGTGCTGCCAAACCTCGATGGTGGATTCGCTTCCGACAGTCCGGCCGTTGGACCGGCCAAATGGGGTGGCAAGCGAGTCGGTTTTTTGGCCTGAATCTCGGCGGCGGGTTGGGCTGCTTGCGCCGTTGCCACCAACGTCAAATCGAGCTCCTGGTGACTCTTCTCGGTCGCTTCTGCACGAACCAGCACGAGACGATCCCAGACGTCGTTCAACAACTCATTTAAACCCTGACCCGTCACAGCGCTAATTCGATGCACAGCACCGCCGACTACTGCGGATAACTCGCGATGCAAATCGTCTGCCTCCGTCATCTCGCACTTGGTAATCGCCACGACTTCAGGACGATGCAGCAAGTCGGGGCTATAGATATCCAATTCGTGCCGTATCGAGCGATAATTTTCCAATGGGTCGGTTCCATCCGACGGCAAGGGCTCCACCAAGTGAATCAGTATGCCAGCCCGCTCCACATGCTTAAGAAACTCGTGCCCCAGCCCAACACCTTCGCTCGCCCCTTCAATTAACCCAGGGATATCGGCCAAAATAAAGGACCGCTCCGACGACATGTGCACCTGACCGAGATTGGGATACTTTGTCGTAAACGGATAGTCGGCAATCTCGGGACGCGCCCGACTGAGCCGACTAAGCAAAGTACTCTTGCCTGCATTCGGTTTGCCAATCAAACCAACATCGGCAATCGATTTCAATTCTAAAATGACTTGGCGAATTTCACCGATGGCACCTCGAGTTCGCTCTCGCGGCGCACGATTGGTCGACGTTTTGAAGCGGATGTTCCCTCGCCCCCCCTTGCCACCCCGTGCCAAGACGAGCGAATCGCCCGGGTGGACCAAATCGCGAATTGTAAAGCCACCATCAGGATCGATGATCGTCGTCCCAGGAGGCACATAGAGAATCATGTCGATCGCGTTGCGACCATGGCAACCAGACCCCATTCCCTGAACCCCATTGGGCGCACGATAAAATTGTCGGCCGACGAAGTCTGCCAAACTGTTGACCCCCTCGCGCGCTTCTAAAATGATGCTGGCGCCATCACCCCCATCGCCACCATCGGGGCCACCCTTAGCAATGTATTTTTCGCGGCGAAAGCTCATGCAACCATCGCCTCCACAGCCAGCGCGGAGTTCGATTTTTACGGAGTCGACAAACATCTTTTTCTTTTAGGTAACTTAACGCGGTGCGCAATAAAAAACCGTACTGTCACCGGCATCCACCAGCAACGGTACGGCAAGTCAATTCTTAGCCATTGGACTCAGGCAAACAAGCGAAGACCTCGAAGGGTCCATAGACGATGTTCGCAGAAACTTTCTTTACAGAGTTCTAGTTCGCAGAGTTCTAGTTCGCGGAAACAGTGTCAATGTTAATGCGACGACCTTCGCGGTCAAAACGGACCGTACCATCCACCAAGGCATACAACGTATAGTCGTTGCCAATGCCAACGTTGCGACCTGGATGAAACTTCGTACCCACTTGGCGAACCAAAATACTACCCGCAGTGACTGCTTGACCGCCAAATCGCTTGACGCCTCGTCGCTGGGCATTGCTGTCGCGACCGTTGCGGCTGCTGCCCTGACCTTTCTTATGTGCCATGTTCTATCGTTATGCTGGAAGGGATTCCGGTTTGTCTCAACTAGTTAGACCAGAAAAACTAACGATAAAGCCATTGGTAATCAAGTCGTTTTTCAAGACCATATTGGTCTAAGATGTATTTTTGCTCTTCTTCATTAGTATACGCAGGCACACCGAATCGTATTTTATCCTCGGTCAATCGAACTGCGTCACCCGGCCGATAGAAATTCAACTGCAGCGCTTTCTTGACGAATTTCGACTGGCCGTTCACTTCCGATTGCTGGAATGCATTGGTTAAACCATATACATAGAGGGACACAAAGTCGGTTTTCGGATCGACGTCGGTCCAAGTAAACACCCCCCACACCCCATCTGCCGCGGGGTCCGCGCTGCGAGGAATTTCAATCGCAGTCATTTCGACACTGTTGTACAGCGGGGCGGTAATTTTTTCGCGATTGGCGATTAATTCTTTGGCGGCCGGGACAATGCGGTCCGTATAAGCCTTGTCGGTGACAGCGTCCGTTAAGACGGCCAGCGGGAAAAAACGACGCGAATCGTAAGAGACTTTCTCAATTCGTGAATAAAGAGAATCGACTGCAGCATCGGAAACTGCTCCGGGAGCTGCACGCAAATCACCACCCTGATAGCGAACCCGATACACCATATACCAAATGATTTGCCGTTGCATCGAACCATTTGGCTGAGGCAAATCGACGTACATTTGTCGCAATGGTTTGAAGGCAAACTCAAAACAATAGACCTCGCGCCGCAGGATTACTTGGCGAGCCATTTCGATTAGCGTTCTGGTGCGTGCATCGAAATAGGGCTTTCCATCCGGAAAGTCGGGTGCTCCCCATTCAATTTCCGGGTGTGCGTCGATCAAATCTTGCAGGGTCAACGGACCAGTAAATGTTTCTTCGGGAAGAGGCGCAGGAGCAATTACATTTACCGTCCCCGGAGCAAAACGGGTCGTCTCCACTCGGATTTCGTTGTCTTCTTGCCCGTAGGAAAGGGAAGCACCCCCTGCCGATAATGAGGCAGCAAGGATGCAGGTCCAAAGGCCGTTCAAAAAACGCTTCATAGTAAAGACGAATGGAGAAAGAGGTTTTTGAGAAAGAGATGGCGCTAACTGTCTCTGAGTCTAATTCCCTTAGCGATCAGATGCTCGGTTGAGTTCAATTAAATTCGCTGGGAAAATTGGGATAGTCGGTGCAGCTTGGTGGAAATTGCCGGTTATAACGCGTTCGCTATCCTGTGGCATTATGTCCACATCTTAGTTTCCAATGATCACTGCTGGGAACTTTTCGCATGAACGGGGTCCCCTGCTCGCTATGCTAGAAGTAACCGGCGCTGATGGGGACAAACTTGGAAATCGATAAACAATCGCCTGGGCGAGGATGATCGTAGGCATGGCAAAACGAATATGGCCCGAGGGAGATCAAACCGAACATTGGCTTGATTCTGCGCGACAAGGAGACGCCTCGGCAGTCAATCATCTGCTCGAACAGCATCGACAACCGGTCCGCCGCCTCGTGGAAATGCGGCTGGACAGACGCGTTCAGCAACGGGTCGATGTCAGCGACGTCGTACAGGAAGTCATGACTGAAGCAAGTACTCGCCTACAAAAGTACTTAGCCAATCCTGAAATGGCTTTTCACTTGTGGCTACGTCAAATTGCCTGGGACCACATTATCGATACTTACCGCCGCCATCGGGTAAGTGCCAAACGCAGCATGGATCGCGAACAACCGATGAATGTGGCAGCCAATGGAGACCATTCGACAATGGAACTGGCCGTTCAGTTGTGCGACCCAGGTATGACCCCTGCCGCGGCCGCCACACAGCGAGAGATTGCGCGGCGAGTGGAAGCAGCCATAGAACGACTGGGCGATCAAGATCGTGAAATCATTGTGATGCGTCATTACGAACATCTCACCAACCTAGAAATTGCTACAGCTTTGGACCTCAATCCGCCGGCGGCCAGCATGCGCTATTTGCGGAGCGTGCGCCGCTTGCGACAGTTGTTGGACGAGGAGGACAGCCAATTGGGAAGGGATTACGAGTGACACCGGCGGATGATGAACAGCTCGCCATGTTGCTCTCGGAGATGGCTGACAAAGTTGCGTTGGGTCAACCAGTTGACTTAGACGAAGCCTGCAGAACCCATCCCGAACTGGCAATGGATCTACGTCACCTGTGGGGCGCTGTGCTGATTACCGACGTGGCGGGAATCGGAACGGAAGAGACGCCGCGCGAGCCATCGCGGCCGTGGCGGGGCCTAGCTCTACCCACCACTCTCGGCGATTACCGCTTGGAGAAAGAACTGGGCCGCGGCGGAATGGGAGTCGTTTTCCAGGCCACTCAGATCAGCCTCCAACGTCAGGTCGCAGTGAAGATGATCCTGCGCGGACGACTGGCCAGCGATGCAGACCTCTCCCGTTTTCTGGCCGAAGCGTCCGCCACTGCACGACTGCAACATCCCAATATCGTGCCTGTTTATGATGTTGGCGAAATCGACGGCCGACCCTTTTTCAGCATGCAATGGATTCGCGGCGAGACGCTTTCCGATCGTCTTGTCGATGGTCCCCTTCCAGAACGTGAAGCGGCGAGAATTGTCATTGCTGCCGCGCGGGCGATCGGCTACGCACACCGCCAGGGCGTGCTGCATCGCGACGTTAAACCTTCCAATATCTTGCTGGACCAGTCGGGCAAACCACACGTCACCGACTTCGGATTAGCCAAACAGGGTTCCGATGAAACCAATTTGACACGCAGTGGCGCCGTCCTCGGTACTCCCGCTTACATGTCGCCCGAACAAGCCTCTGGCAGTCGCGCAGATATTGGACCGGCTAGCGATATCTATTCGTTGGGTTGCGTCCTTTACCATGCTTTGACGGGAAGGCCTCCGTTAGTTGCAAACTCTCCTGTTGAACTCGTTCTGATGGTGCTCGAGCAGGATCCGCCTCCGCCCCGCGTATTGCGACCAAGTCTTGATCGCGATCTGGAAATGATCGCCGTTCGATGCTTGCAAAAACCGATTGATCTGCGTTACGAAACTGCTGATGAATTGGCTGACGATCTCGAAGCGTTTCTCAACGACGAACGCGTCTCTGCGAGCTCCGGTCGCTTTGAACAAGTTATTGCTAGGCTATTTCGCGAAACCCACCATGCGGCCGTGCTGGAGAATTGGGGCGTTCTCTGGATGTGGCACAGCCTTGTCCTCTTGGTCGTTTGTGGTGCGACTTGGCTAATGGAAATCACTCCAGTCAAGAATCGAATTGCCTACCCGGCCATCTGGACGATCGGACTGGGAACCTGGGCGGCCGTTTTCTGGCTACTGCGCAGACGTTTGGGACCCGTTACGTTTGTCGAGCGACAAATCGCCCACGTGTGGGCGGCAAGCATGATCGGTATCGCGATGCTCTTTCCATTGGAATGGTGGTTGCGGCTGCCGCCTCTTACGCTGTCGCCTGTCTTAGGTGTACTGGCTGCCATGGTGTTTTTAGTGAAGGCCGGAATGTTCAGCGGTTTGTTTTACGTGCAAACCGTGGCCTTGCTCATCACAGCCGTTTTGATGGCCGTTTTTCCCGCTTACAACCATTTACTGTTTGGCGTGGTCTCGGCTGCCTGCTTCTTTATTCCAGGACGCAAATATTACCTGCGCCGACGCAAGCGAGAAGGGACCCGCCGCCCCTTATGACAACCAAGACAGTCTGTTCACCACGCCGCAATGGGGTTCCCTCAGCGTCGTATTTTGTGGACACTCGACAGCTCCAATCCATCCCAGAGAACGGAGGCACTTCGGTGTGTTTGTAGGTCTAATTTTTTGTCGCTCGGTCCGCTGCAAAAGGGTAGGTGACTCACCTATTCTTGACGCCACCCTCGTCATTCTGGCGCTGCTGGTTGGCTCGACATCTGTTTCGGCCGCCAATCCGAGGCCGGCGAATATGTCTCCAGCCAACGCAATGCAGGCCCCAGACACCGAATCGGAACCAGCGATACCGTTACCCACTCCGGAATCTGTCCAAGAGCAAATTACCAAACTCCCAACATCCACAGAGAACAGCGAAGAGACAAAACCGCTGCTGGGGGAATCATTACAACGACTTTTGGATGCACTCAAACAAACGGCTGATCTCAAAGCGCGTCGTAAAAAAATCGAAGATCAGATTGCTGCGCTCCCCCAAGACCTGAAAAAAGTTCGCTTCGAATTGGAGCAAGCTCCACCAACCTTGAAGCCGGTGGAAAGCGATGAACCGCTTGAGGAAGTGCGTGGTCGAAAGGTTGCACGAGATTCGGAATTGGCTGTTGCCAAAACTCTCCGCGCTGAACTACAGGCCAAAACAGACAATCGCAAAACGCGACGTGCGCAAGCTGCCGAATTGATCACGGGCCTTCGCACTGAACTACAAAAACTAGAAACCGAGGCGGCACCCGCTAATCCTCCAACCGATACCGATCCGCGACTGGTAGAGTCACAGCGACTTGAGCGTGTTGCAGCAATTGAGCTACTCAAAGAACGCCTTGCATTTCAATTGCAGGATCAACGAGCGATAGAGGCAGAGGAGGAGTTACTACCGCTTCAATTTCAACTGGCACAGCGAAATGTAACTCGCTTAGAAGAAGAAGTTGCACTGCTGAGCGAAGCAATCAGTAGCCGTCGCGAAAGCAAAGTGGAAGCCTCATTGAGTATTCACGCCGAATCGCTGCGTGCTCAACATATTTCTCCCGATGACTCCATCGTGATGAAACTGGGTCCACTTTGGACGGACTTAATCAAGAAGCATGGCAAGGCGGAAAGAGATAAAACTGCTGCCGCCGCGCAGGCCGAACAACTGGCTCAAGATCTCCTCAAGACACGTGAGGAGATCCGCAAAGATTTGGCCGCAGACGGAACGCTGCGCAGTGGATTGGGGATGAAGCTCCAGCGGCAGCGAGGCAAGCTCCCAGCGCTCAATGATCTCAATGCACAACTGAAATCAGTCGATTCACGCATTGAAGAAATGGGAGCGTTCCAAGCACGGCTAGAAGTCATGATTGACGAGCTGAATGGCCGCGGTGTGAAAGGGAGTCGACCGTCGTTGCAAAAAAACGATCCCGCCATCCAACGGGAAACGGATCTTCTTGCCGAAATCGATCGAGATATCGACAATTACACGAATGATCTCATCGAACTCAAAGACAATTTGGGCCAAATTCGCACCACGACGCTGGAATTTCTCCGTGAGATCGACAGCAACGTACTATGGATCCGCAACACGCGACCTTATTCAGCTTCAGATCTGGCGGATGCCTGGGGTTCTTTTCAGTGGGTCATGGCCCCAGAGAACATGAAGAACTTGGCCAGAGCCACTTTTGAGGAATCCAAGCTTCGCCCCGACATTGTTGTTTTGTGGGTATTCATCACGGGACTATTGGTTGCTCTGGGGTCACGATTGCGGCGGGCCATTCGCGAATTAGGCGAAAAGGCTGCCAAGAGAAATCAAACCGAAATGCGTCCGACTATCCGAGTCCTTTGGATGAGCGTCATCCTTGCGCTACCCATTGTCTCATTGCTGGCCTTTCCTGGTTGGTTGCTCGCCGAATACTCAGGGGAATCGATCTATGTCCAAGCGGTCAGCTCATCTCTGCTATTGATGGCGATGGTTGTGCTCCCTTTGGAATTTGCCCGCCAACTGATTCGACGCAACGGTCTCGCCGTACTCCATTTTGGATTTTGCGAGAACCACGCTAACGCGGCGCGAGGAACCTTACGGTTTGTTATTGATTTGGGATTGCCCATCACTCTGATTTGGGGAATAGCCTACAACTGCAGCAACGCTTCGATCAATTCCTCGCTTGCCCGCCCCATGTTTTTCGTCGGCATGACACTGTTGAGCTTTGCATTCTGGCGCATCGCACACCCAACCAATGGGATCATGGCCGATATCATTGAAAAGAAATCCGGCGGCTGGCTTGATCGTTTGCGATACGTTTGGCACCCAGCTCTAGCCGGCATCCCCTTATTTCTAGGCATTCTTTCCCTGGCCGGTTACAGCTATTCCGCCCGGCAACTTGCAGAACAGCTCTATTGGACCTTGTGGCTCGTGCTGGCCCTGCTGGTTGTTGGTGGCATCATGCGCCGTTGGGTAACGTTGAGCAGGCGCCATTTGCTATTGGCGCAAGCGCGACAGCGCGCCAGCGAAGCCGAACGCCGCGAAGGAGTGCCCGTTGAGGTTGTTTTGGAGAATACCGGGCCAGACGTTGGCGAGATCAATGCACAAACACTCCGTTTGATCAACGCATTCTTGACGGTGCTGACCATCGTGGGACTGGCCTACATGTGGGCACCCGTTTTGCCAGCGGTTCGCTTTCTCGATGGTATTACTTTATGGGGTAGTGGTGCACTGGATGACGAAGGTCACGAAATTCCAGTGACACTTGGCAGTCTACTCACCTCCTTGCCAATCATTCTTTTAACATTCGTCTCGGTCCGCAACGTGCCGGGGCTGTTAGAAAGTGTTTTACTGCAAAAATTACCCCTGGAAAACGCTGCCCGCTATGCCATTACCACGCTCAGTAGCTATGCCATGTTGATGATTGGCATCGTCGTGAGCGCCAACACACTGGGGTTAAAATGGGAGAGCATTCAGTGGTTGGTCGCTGCCCTCGGCGTCGGACTTGGCTTCGGCCTACAAGAAATTTTCGCCAACTTTATCAGCGGCATTATTTTACTCTTCGAACAACCTATTCGCGTTGGTGACGTTGTGACTATCGACGGAACTACAGGCGCTGTCTCCAGAATCCGCATGCGGGCAACTACAGTAATGAACTGGGATCGCCAAGAACTGATTATCCCTAATAAAGATCTCATCACCGGTCGGCTCATCAATTGGACTCTCTCCGATTCGACCAACCGAATCGTTATCAATGTTGGCGTTGCCTACGGCAGCAACACGCGTAACGCATGCGAGCTTCTGGAGCAGATCTGTAAAGAGCATTCAAACGTGTGCGACGACCCAGTACCCGTGGTTTCTTTTGAAAGTTTCGGCGAATCCACATTGAATTTGGTGGTACGATGTTTCTTGAGAACTCTTGATGTTCGAGTCCGCACGGTTCATGAATTGCATACTTTGATCAATGAACGGTTTAGCGAGGCAGGACTGGAGATAGCCTTTCCACAGCGCGATCTTCATATTCGCTCGTTCCCTCCCGGTTTCCAGGCCATCGTGAAGGATGGCGAGCAATAGCTCAACGTCTGTGTCAACTACTTGAAACGACGCAATGCAATATCCATTGGGCCGGTTGTAACGCTTGTAATGCGCTCCGAGCCCTCCTTCAAGCCTATTTTGTAGACTTCCTGATGCGTACCCGCATCACTGCGACCTATGAAACAGAGGATATTGTCGAAAAGCAACACGCGTTGAATAACAGTCATGCTAAAGACGGAAACACCTATCAACGAAAGCAGCGAAGACCAAGACATTTGGGCATCGCTGTTGGCCCTGAAGGCGAATACCCCTGCGTCTATTCTGAAAATGCGCAGTAGTGGTCGGATTGAAATGAGAACGAAAGTCCTCATCCATGCAGGTAATGCTAGCCAACGCAATCAACCTGGATTGGCAGGTACCACTGCAGATGTATCACAAGGAGGCTGCCAGATTCTCCTTGGTCGCCCAATTTGGGTCGGTGATTATTACCTCATCGAATTCGACCGCGAACACTTGGATGTGCCGCCCACAATGGCAAGATGTTTGCGATGTCGCATGATCAATGAGGATGCATTCGAAATCGGAATGAAGTTTAACCATAGTCTGGAAATTTCACTCTGAAGCACCTCAGACACGACCGCCGCGCTGCCCCAAGGCGTCACCAATGAATACAAATACCCAACCATCCGAATCGACATTCGAACCGGAGACCCTGAAACGCGAAAGCATTTTCACGGTTCCCGAGGAGATTCGTTTAATTGTTCAACAGAGCAAAACGGATGGGGTACTTTGGAATAAAGTCCTACATGCGGCTGCTCGGCAATGGGACGCACCATTTATAGCTGTTCGCATTGTCACACGACGCGGTATGGTGCAAGAAGAGATCGCCGGTGAGGGAATGACCATCGCCTCATGGCGGGCCTGTGTAATTCCCGAACTTACCCGGGCCGTTACCAGCGGCGTAGGACGTACCAGCGTATTGCGTGACCAGGCAAGCGGTATCGAAGTTGCCATACACTGCATCGTAGTGACCGATGGTTGCGGTAACCCTTGCGGCGCTCTGGCAATGGTAACCGACCCCATGCCTCGCCCTTTGTGCGATTCCACTCGCGATCAGCTCTCGATGGTCATTGGCCTTTGTCGCCAAGCCGGCTGGGACCCCGATCGGCCGTTACCGGCGCTGAGCGATGCGGCACCACAAAACACTCCCAAGGATGAGGCCCAAAACACTCCTCTGCTCACAGCCCCAGATGCCTCGCTGGCCTCACGGTTCCGGTCGCTCGATGAGTTGGCTTTTAGCCTCACCAACAGCATCAAGACGCGACTCAATTGTATCGAAGTCTCTCTGGGAATTGTGCGTAGAAGTAAAGTGCGATTGTTGTCGATCTCCGGGCTAGATGCCGTCTATCGCCGCACTCCTGGCGCCATGCGTATCTCGCAAGCAATGGAGGAATGCTTAGATCATGGTGGCATCGTCTATTCTCAATCTGAACACATAGAGATAGACGGTTCGACCGCCTTGGAGATGCCCATACATCAACGCCTACGAAGCCTCACCCAAAGCAGCAATTGCGTATCGCTGACACTGGGTGATCCTGAATCACCCACTGCCGTACTGACGCTGAGACGTCCCGCCGACTTACCCTTCCAAGGGAGCGAATTGGCCAACCTGCGAATTCAATTTAGTACTGTCGCTGATGCTATTCATGTGCTGAGAGATGCCCGCAGAGGCCTACTCGCGCACTTGAGTGATTCCTGCCTCAGCGTCGCACATCGAGCTTGGAAAACAACCTGGGTACGCTCTGTCTCCATAGGCTGCGCAACAGTTTTATTGTTAGCAGGGCTAATATATCCATGGCAATACTCTGTCTATGTCGAAGCAAGATTGAATAGCCCCGGAGGTCGTATCTATAGCGCACCGGCGGAAGGTCGTCTGGCAGCGGTGCATGTCCTCCCCGGGCAACACGTAGAAGCAGGGGAGTTGCTGTTCGAACTTGAAACACAGGATCTGGACAACGAATTGGCTCGCCTACAGTCCCAACTTCGAATGCATCGCGTTCGTATGGTTGAATCGTTGGCAATGGACGATCCCAGCGGTGCTGCCTCTGCACACTCCATGCTCAATGCGGCCGAGTTTGCAATGACCGATATCCAGCGGCAAATTGCTAATGCTCGCGTATTCGCCCAATCTGCCGGTATTGTCACCCGAGGCGAAGGCCATCTGCGAGTCGGCGAGCGTGTACCACTTGGCGATGCCATCCTGCAAGTCGCCGCAGATAGTGGACGCGAAATCCAATTGCGACTCGATGACGAGTTTGCCGGCGATCTTGGTCCAGGTATGACGGGCTGGTTCGCGGCTCAAGGTGAACCCGATCGCAAAATCGCTATCGAAATCACTCGAGTCGAACACCAAACTATGGTCGAGGAAGGACGAAACCTCGTCACTGCGTGGGCCACTATGAAGGACTCTATCGATACGCTCCCTCTAGGTGCTGAAGGCGTAGCGAGAATCGATGGCGGCGGCAAACCCGGTTGGTGGATCCTGTTGCACAAACCCATAAGGAAGTTGCGATGGTATCTCTGGCCGCTGTAAATACCAATCCGAGCGAAGCCGCTGAAGCTGGACAACCTGCACCAGCGCGCCCAAAATACGCTGAGATCTTGGCGGACGTCGTAGTCCAGACTCGGGGTGATCTCGATGTCAGTCGCCAGGTCTTTGCTGGACAACCTCACTATGTGATCCGCGATGCCGTTAGCTTTCAAACTCGCTCATTGACCAAGAAAGACTATCGCGTTTTCTCGTCTATCAATGGTGATCAAACCTGCGCAGTCAACTTTGAACATTTGGTCGAATCGGGAATTCTTAAAACAGACGAAGAGGAAGACTACTATGGCTTTCTCCTCTCCATGCACCAACGTGGATTGCTGAACCTTCCCATTGCGAACGGACAAGCCCTCTACGAACGGTACTTAACGCGTCAGTCCAAACAGCGAAAAGCTTGGTGGATGAAACTACTCTGCTGGAAGGTTTCCTTTGGAAATCCCGATGGCATTCTCGAACGGTTCGCGGGATCGTTTCGCTGGCTCTTCACTCCCGCCGCTTGCCTTCTCTGGATCGTTGGTATTCTGATCGCGGCACGTGTCGTGGTGTCACGCTGGGACGAATTTGTCGCTCCACTCTCTTCCATTCTCGCCATGCAAAGCTTAACAGCACTCATGGTGATCCTTGTTGCCTTGAAAGCATGGCATGAATTAGGACACGCATTCGCATGCAAAACGTGGGGAGGAGAAGTACCCGATTATGGCGTGCTCATGATCGTTGGAACTCCCTGTGCCTTCGTTGACGCAACGGCGGCTTGGTTGATGCCAAGCCGATTTCGCAGGATCACGGTTAGCTTCGCGGGCATGTATTTCGAATCGTTCGTCGCCTTGGCAGCCGTGCTGATTTGGGTCCTCTCCGACAGTGCTTGGGTTCGTTCGATCGCACATCATACGATCGTGCTCAGTACCTTAACCACCGTTCTCTTTAACGCTAACCCACTCATGAAGTTCGACGGTTACTTCATGCTGAGCGATTGGCTTGATATTCCGAACCTCAAATCCAAAGCGGATGAATCATTTCGCTATGTCGTTAAATCGAAACTTCTTGGCCTCGAAGTAAAAAGACCTAATAGCTCGACATTTCAACTCGCTTGGCTGGCGCTATTTGGTGCAATGTCTGGCATATATCGCGTATTGATCATCTCCGGGATCGTCGCATTGTTAACGTGGAAACTGCCCATTGGTGGACTTGCCTTGGCACTCACCTACGTCACCTTCGTCGTTGTGCAGCAAGGCGTGACGGTTTTCAAATATCTTTGGAACCACACAGAAACGAAGAATTGCCGAGTTCGAGTCGCCTTCATCTCCCTTGCCTTCATCGCTACGGTATGCGCAATCGTATGCCTACCGATACCGAGAAGTCTCTCTGTGATGGGAGTCACTGAATTCGAGCAAGAAGCCATCGTCCGCGCACAAATTGCTGGCAACATTATCGAAAAACATGCCGGCGAAGGCACGACTGTTAAGCAAGGCGAACTATTGGCCGTACTCGATTCAAGTGAGCTCGCCAAGTCGATCGAGCAATTCGCGTCGGAAACGCTATCTCTGCAATTGCATTACCAACAAGCAACCGCAGCTGGAGACCCCTCTGCAGAACGACTCCGTCACGACTGGGTGTCGAGTCGTGCTGAACTTGCCAAACTGCGGTCGCGAAACGGCAATTTGAGCATCACAGCCCCCGCTGATGGAATCGTCACTCAGTGGAACGAAGCTTCGCAATTTGGCAAGAGACTGGCCGACGGCGACGTCGTGGCCAGTATCGGTACTGGCGATTTGATTGTTCGATCTTTGATCAAACAAAGCGACCGGCAACGCATTATGCCCTCTGTTGGAGAAACCGTTTGGATCGTTTTTCCTTGGGACGTTCAACATCGCTTCCTAGCAGAGGTGAGCCGAGTCACCGAAGCGAAGTCAGAGCACATACGGGAAACGGCACTGACTTCCGTGGCTGGCGGATCCATTGAAGTCGATCCTATGCATATGACACCTTTTAATGACACCTATGTGGTGGAAGCTCGCTTGTTAAGCCCCCCCGACTCGGCTCGCCGACGTGGTGTACGTGCATTTATCGATTTCGACAATCGTCGCGTCAGCATTGCTCAGTGGCTGCACCATCGCTGGCTCGACTTCTATCGCAAATATCAACAGCACAATTGATGGTACCCCTTGCCGCCGTGAATCAATTTGCGTATCCCAGAGTATTGAGATTCGCATACAATACGCGTGAAAGGAATCAGCCATCATGGGTCGTTTTTCGTCATTCTTTCTCGGTATGATTGTGGGCGCGGCACTTTTGGGCGCGGCCATGAGCTACCACTTTGTCCGTACCGAAAAAGGCCTCATCATGGTTCCCAAGATTTCGAAGAGCCTTGCTGATCCCTTTGTCGACGTTCGAACTTTTACTCTTGCCGACTGGCAACAACACCGCGCTCTTGCTGCCGCACTAGTGCAGTCGGACAAATCCGAGTTATTTGCCGATACGTCTTTGGCCAATTTCAAAACCTCTATCGAAGGTGTGATCGAGGGTCTCTTCGGTTCCGGCTCATGATCCCAGCTCCGTTCCAGCCACTTGCGTCTCGCCAACCCGACGGCATGGCGAGCTCTACTCCGTTGATTCAAGCTCTCCCCGACCACTTCTCCCTGCCGTTGGCCTTCGAAAGATTGCAAGCATTGCCTGGCGTTTTGTGGCTCGATAGCGTCACTCACCCACAACCCACATTGGGTCGCTATAGTTTTTTAACAGCAGACCCTGTTGCCCAATACCAGGGCGATACCATTGAACCGGTACGCCAATGGCTGGCGGCCTTACCCAGCTCTTCAAATCCTGAATTGCCCCCGTTCCAAGGCGGCATTGCCGGCCTGTTCTCCTACGAATGGGGCGCGTCCTTAGAAAACATTCCACGCACTCGTTTCAATGACCTGAACACTCCTCTCCTTTCGGTAGGTCTCTACGACTGGACATTGGCAACGGATCACTTTACGGGTCAAAGCTGGATTATCAGCCAGGGCTTCGGTGCCGCGTCGCCGACCGCTCGGTTCGCTCAAGCAACGGAGCGGCTTGAGCAGGTTTTGCAATGGTTGGCCGCCCCTGCATGGCCCTCGCCTACTCGCTTCACCCCACAAGCGCCGGCCCCTGTTGCTCCGCAGTTTCCCACGGGTCGACATCCATTATTGACAAGCAATTTTTCACCTGGCGGTTTTCGCGAAGCCGTTGCGCAAATTGTGAGAGCCATTCGCAAGGGCGATTCCTTCCAAGTCAACTTGGCACAGCGACTCTTATTTCCTGCTCGCTGCGCACCGGCCGATCTCTATCGCCGACTAAGGCGTGAGAATCCGGCACCCGAAGCTGCTTACTATGATGGTGGTTCTTTCCAAGTGCTGAGCAGCAGCCCGGAAACCTTTTTGCGAGTTCGCAATGGTGTTGTGGAAACACGGCCCATTAAAGGAACCTGTCGACGAAGCGGCGACCCCGATATCGATGCTCAATGGGCCCAAGAACTCTTCGCCAGTGTTAAAGATCGCGCAGAAAATGTAATGATCGTCGATCTTATGCGCAATGATCTCTCCCGCGTTTGCATTGACAATTCCCTCCATGTCGATCAGCTCTGCCAAGTAGAACCCTACGCATTCGTTCAACACCTCGTATCGGTCGTCTCCGGTCGCCTGCGCGGCGATTGCGATATCCTTGACCTACTCGCAGCGTGCTTTCCCGGCGGCAGTATTACCGGTGCACCGAAAGTCGAAGCAATGAAAACGATTTCCCAACTGGAGCAGGTCCCACGTGGTCCCTATTGCGGCTCATTGGGTTACATCAGCAGCGGCGGCATGGCAGACTTCAATATCCTCATTCGCACCATGACCCAAGCACTCGGTCACCTACAGATTCCCGTCGGTGGTGGTATCACCGCAGCAAGCGATCCGGCGGCAGAAGAACGTGAGACTTGGCACAAGGCAGAAGGTCTGTTGCGAGCCCTCCCGATCTAAAAAGCGATCCTTTCGTATTAAATTCACTCTGCTTCAATTCACTATGCGAACCTCCGTTGACATGATTCTCGTTCTCGATAATTACGATTCCTTCGTCCACAACCTGGCAAGGTACTTGCGGATGTTGGGACAAAACACGCATGTCGTTCGCAGCGACCAAATTACCATTAACGAAATTCGCTCGCTTCATCCACAGGCAATCTTGATCTCGCCCGGCCCTAAGTCACCGACGGAGGCGGGAATTTCTCTCCAAGTTGTACGACAGTTATCGGGTGATATTCCAATCTTGGGTATTTGCTTGGGACACCAAACGATCGCAGCCGCGTTCGGCGCAGCCATTGTGACCAACGAACCCATGCACGGCCGCGAGAGCTTGATACACCATTCATCGCGAGGCATCTTTGCGGAGACGCCTTCACCACTCAGCGTAGCCCGCTACCATTCCCTCATTGTTGACCCTCAAACAGTTCCCGAAATGCTCCGCGTTACCGCCACAACTGCGGATGGTATCATCATGGCGATTGAGCATTGCCAACACCCGACCGTGGGTTTGCAGTTTCACCCTGAGTCCATTTTGACAGAACATGGCTCCACTCTGATTGCAAATTTCCTGCGACTGGCAGGCCTCACTCCACTTGCGCATGATTCGATTGCACCCACCGCTGGGATCCACTCATCATGATCCTGGAAGCCATCGTCAGCACAACCGATTCGAACGGCGTAGTAAATATCGCTCCCATGGGCCCACGAGTGAATCCGGAGCTAACTGAATTTTGCTTGCGTCCTTTCAAAGGCTCCAAAACTTACGACAACCTCTTAGCAACACGACGCGCTGTCATACACGTTACTGACGATTGCCAAATGTATGCGTCGAGCATCACTGGTACTCTTTCTCCCCCTGCAATGAAATCACTCCATGAAGGCAAGTGGTGGGTGATCGAAAATGCCTGTCGCTACTTCGCGATCGAAGTGACTCATTGGCAAGAGGATAGCCAGCGTGCCGAACTGGATTGTCGCATTGTGGACTCGGGTGAACTAAGACCTTTCTTCGGTTTCAATCGCGCCAAACATGCTGTGATTGAAACGGCCATTCTAGCGACTCGAATTCATTTGCTCGACCACAACATGATTCGAGCTGAATTATCGCGCCTAGGCGTTTGGGTCGAGAAAACAGCCGGCCATGCTGAGCATGCTGCATTCGCACAATTGAGCGAGTTCATTCAAACTCGACTCAAGCCAGAATGATGCGCGCCACGGAAAAGTAAATCACAATTCCCAATATGTCGATGATCCCAGCGACAAATGGAGTGCTCATCAAGGCGGGATCCAAACCCAAGCGCTTGAACAGCAGAGGCAACACCGAACCTGCCAAACAACCTGCCAATACTACACTCACTAACGTCAGCGGCAGCACAATGGCCGAGCGGGGCGACGGCGCCATGAAAAAGGCAATTCCATAACCGAGAACTGCCAAGAATGTCCCTAACAACATTCCGATGATCAATTCTCGTCCCACCACTGTGAGCCAATCTTTGAGTTGCACATCCCCACGGTTGAGTGCGGTAATGACCAGCGTAGCCGTTTGGCTTCCAGAGTTCCCACCACTGCTGATGATCAATGGAATAAACAGTATCAACCAATCGTATCGCTTTAACTCCTCATCAAATCGCCCCAGTGCAATCGTTGTTAGTAAGGCGGCGAAGAACAGCACCGTCAACCAAGGTGCTCGTTTACCAAACAACGATAACAATCCGATCGTCAGGTAACTCTCGTCAAAGGGATTCACCGCCGCAATACGTTGCACATCCTCAGTCAACTCTTCACGCAGTACATCGATCACATCGTCATGGGTGATAATCCCCAGCAAGTGCCTCCCCGCATCGACAACGGGTATCGCCAATAAGTCGAATCGCTCAACTTTTTCTGCGACGGACTCTTGATCTTCGGTAACTTGAACGGCAACAACATCCGTCTCCATCAATTCCGAAATGCGTTGTGCTGGTTTGGCGAGGCAGGAGATCAGTTGACGGCCAGAAACCACCCCCCTCAACACATTGTCGTCATCGACTACATAGATGTAATAGATAGTCTCCAAATGCTCGGCCTGATGACTGAGTGCGTCCAATGCCTCTCGAATGGTGAACCGTTCGCTCAGCTTGGCCATCTCGCTGGTCATTAGCGCGCCGGCCGTCCCTTGAGGGAACGCGATCAATCGCATGATGTCGCGTCGGTCGGCGGTTGGCAATAACGGCAGTATTTCGGCTACGCGAGATTCTTCGACTTCCTGCAACAAGTCGACGCGATCATCGGCGGCCAATTCAATAATCAGAGAAGCCAACTCGGCCGGTGGCTCACTACCAAGAATCTCGATTTGCCGTGGGAAATCAAAGTAGTTAAAGATCTCGGCTCTGCGAGTTTTATCAGCATGTCTCAAAACGGCCCAAGATTCTCCAGCCGTTAGGCCCTCCATAAACTCGGCGGTCCGCGCTGGATTGAGCGCTTCGCAGAATTCCGCCAGATCCCGATGATTATCTCCAGCCAGCATCTCTCGCAATTCGGGCAGGAAGAGCGTGTTGACCATGGACTAAGCACTCGGTATCTCGGAGCGAAACGCAGAAGCGTATTCTAGGCCGCAAAAGCCAAACGGCAAAGCGGACCGAAAATCCGGTCATTTGAGGCAGATCATTGCTCGCCCCGCCCCCTTCGTTCCGGCCCCCTTCGTTCAGAAAGCCAATGCTCGGCCAACCACTCCTCAGCCTGTGCTCTGTTTTGTACCTTGCCATCCAATTGAGCCGCACGCGCTCCTTCCAAAATGACTTTGAAGGAGGGCCCCGGTCGATAACCCAATCGCTTCAAGTCGTCACCCGTGAGCAGTGGTGGAGGATTGAGTTGCTCGGTTGGGAATAATAGAGCTTCTTCCACTCGCTCAAGGCCGCGGGCACCTTCCCTAAACTCTATAGTCATGGTCCTCGCTAGCTCTACTGCGGCGTTGACATACCGCTGTATCAACAGTGGTTGCAGTTGCGACCAGCCCAAGCGATGTGCATTCAGCAGTATCGGATAGCTATTCAAGGCGGCGTGGGATGCGTCGCACTCATGATTGGTCAACTTCCATCGCTCGGCCAATTCCGCCAAGGCAACATGAGATTTTTGACCTGATACCAGCGCCAGGAGGGCTAATCGCGGCGGCAGAGCACTCGTTTCCATGCGCTCCAATCGTCGCACGAGTTGATCTCTTTCCGAGGCCGCTTTTAGCCCTTTTCCAACTTGCGGCATGATCGGGATTGCTAAGCGGCATTCATGTAATATTTGAATCCCCCTACCAGCATTTGGACTTGATAGCAGTCGACGCATCTCAGCACCAATGCGTTCACCACTGCACACAGTGACCTCAGCAGCGTGCTGGCAGATCGCTCGCTTCGTTTCTTCTTCGATCTCAAAGCCGTAGGTCGTAGCGAAACGAACTGCGCGTAACAAACGGAGCTTATCCTCGGAAAATCGCGATTTGGCATCCCCAATGGCCCGAATGCAGCACTGCGTGAGATCAACTAAGCCACCAACAAAGTCAATGACTTCCGCACTCGCAGGATCAAAGAATAGTCCATTAATCGTAAAGTCTCTGCGTTGCGCATCCGCTGCCGGTGAACTGAACTCCACCGCATCTGGTCGTCGACCATCACTGTAAATACCATCACACCGAAAGGTGGCAACTTCCACCGGCGACTCTTTCTGTTGCGACTCGCTGCAAACGCTGATGACGCCAAAGGCAGCACCGATTGCCAAAGTACGATGAAATCCGAAGAGTTTGCGAATTTGCTCTGGACGCGCATCGGTGGCAACATCGTAATCTTTAGGAGTGCGGCCTAATAGCGCGTCGCGAACACAACCGCCAGCGAGGTACGAAATGTGTCCCTCACTTCGCAATCGCTGAATGATCTCCACCGCCAATCTCGATTGGGGATCGTCGCTAATCCGCTGAGCGACGGACTGATTTGACACACTCCGCACGAACTTCACCCATCGATGACCTGAATAGAAATATAATGAGAGCTTGAAATGCTACCCACTGACGCCGAATATCGCGATCCTAATCGCCCCAATCCGAGCGTAAGCAAGTCGGAAAATCAACCCACTATTCCTAAGCACCGCGGCCGACGCGGTGTTGTGGGCATCATTCTGCGGGGAAACGCGTTCCTTGTCATCCGCCGTTCAAAATGGGTCACCGCACCTGGGTTACTCTGCTTCGCTGGTGGCGGAATCGAACCAGGAGAGACGGAATCTGAAGCGTTGGTTCGCGAAATGCAAGAAGAACTGGCTCTGAATGTAATGCCAGTTAGTCGAGTGTGGGAAAGCGTTACTGCTTGGGGGACCCATCTCGCCTGGTGGACCGCTTCGATCGAGCCCGGTGTAGAACCAGTACCCAACCCAGATGAAGTTGCCGATGTGATGTGGATGCAGCACCATGAATTGCGATCTGCCGCAGGAATGCTCCCCAGTCTTCCCCAATTCCTAGACGCTTGGTGCAACGGAGATTTAGTTTTACCTATTAGCCCTTAGAACGGACTTGCAACCTCCGCAAACATTTAACGGCTCATGCTCGGCAACTGACTAACCGTTGCCCCCTGAACTCGTGCGTCCAGTTCAAGGGTATCCGACCTCAAATACAACTCCGGCAAAGTCCATTGAAAGACCTCCTGGCCTGCCGGATTGAGATTTCTCACCACCGCAGCTCGCTGTGGATTCCCCTGCAAAACAAATAGCTCGTTGCCACCGTCATAGGCAATGCGAGTCGCTGTGCCATCAAAGAAGCCTCGCTCGGTACGGATGCGAAAGGCAACTCCTCCCAAGGCCTGAATTTCCAAGGGCATTCTGACGCCAGGGCGAGGCGCAATGGAATTGCCCAAACGAAGCCGATCGCAATCGATTGTCCCTTGATGCACATCCAACGTTAGCATGGATTGGGCGTCGATCTGCGCGTTCCAATCACTTACGGAACTCATCCCCACTCGCACCCCGCGATAAAAGTCAATCTGCTGGCGATGCACATCTCCTTCAATCCCACCGTTAAAACTAAGATGTGTGGCTAATAACGATCCCAATGGTGCTACAGATCGCATGGGACTGTTTTGTCCTGATGGCACCCACGAGCGATACCAACCAGGTCCGCTACCAGCAAGCTGCCCCGTCTGAACAAAAAAATCAAGGCGAGGATTATGCAATTGATGTCGTCCCAGCGGTGTACCATCCGCGGCAAACTTTGTGGCGACAAGGAAGACGGGTGACTTCTCACCTACCAAGGAAACACGATCCACCGCAGCTTGCTTCGCTGTCGCGGGATCCGTGATTTTCACCGGCTGTCCCAAGGCCAATTCCAATCGAGGCGAAGTGGCTTGGATATCCCATATTTCAGCGTCATCTCCCATGACAACTCGACCCGAGATATGCACGTCGGGACTTATTTCCACTAGTTGTCCGTTAAAGGTCAGCTCGCCGACAAACTCACATCGCGGCGGTACGATCCAGCGGACAGTCGACATTAGAGCTGCATCTTTTGCCGCACCGACTGCCGGACGGTCTCCCTGAGGCATCAGCGCAGCAGGCATCTGAAATACACCCCTGTCTCGTATTGAAATACGATTCTCGCGACCATCGATGACTACCAATGGTCCTTCGAAAAATCCATCGGCAAGGTCAATGCGCGCTGGCTGACCAGCAATTTGTACTTGTTCGTTTCCAAAACCACCCACCAGTCGCAGCGAATCACCTCGGTAGGTCAATGGTAACCTGCCAGATTCCGTGATCAATTCATGATTCAATTGCACTTGATCAATTGCACTCAAATCCTGCGCAACAATCTCGGTCCCGCGCAACCATAGCTTGGCATTGATCGTGTCACCGCGAAGCACCGGCCGTGGGCGCGCCACGGGATGTACCCTGGTGCCCGCTAAAGCTCCAACGCTCATCGAACCCATTCCCTCAGAGTGCGATTTGTCCGGACCTGGTGTTCGAATCCAAAATCGCATGGGTGGACCGGTGGCAGGATTCAGCTTAGGTTGCTGGGGTGTCGTTTCTGCAACGACGGTCCCGTCCTGTACCCTTTCAAACAACACGGTTAGGTTATCCGTGTTGACAGCCAAGTCGGCCGTATCCACGATTACGTTGCCCCGCGCACGCAGTTTTTCGGGACGGATTTCATCCTGAGGCTGACCTTCCTCAGGCATGTGAAACAACACAAGTAGGTCGTCCGTTCCCACTTGGCCGCCGTCTCGCATATCTCCGCGCACTTGTCCGTCTACCCAGAGATAGTTTCCTTCCTCACGCTGAAAAATCTGTAGCGACTTCTCCCAGCGTACACTTTGTGCAGCAAACGCCTGATCGAGAATATCGACGATCCCTCGACCGTCGCATACCAGCGTGCCTAGTTCATGCGGTGAATTAGGATTCATCTGATATTTCAGCGTTGGCACACGGAATCGATAGTCCATGTATTGAAAATCGATCGGCCCTTGGTAACCGGCCATATCGACGGTCCCATCGGCGACGTGTATATCCAACCTGCCCGCTACTAGTCTGCTGTTGATCGATGACAATGAAGCGCGAATTGGAGTCCCGCTCGCTTCGATTCGCTTGACCATCGACCATGGTTGCGTTTTGCCGTCCACGTCTCCCATATCAGGCTTGGCGAAGGGATCTGCTAATTGCAATTGCAGCTCGCGACAGGCAAAGCGATCAACCCCATCAACAGACCATTGATGGTCGATGGCCACTCCCTCGGCAAGTCGAAGCTTGAATGTAGTGAAGTCGAACAACACTCGTCCATCACAGTGAACCGCTAGACTAGCAGGTCCTGTTCGACTCGTTTCCGGTGCTGCGGCAATGGGCTCCCAAAGCGGTCCATTCGCAAGGGGAACCGTTAGTTCATCGAGATAGATCAGTTCGAGCGAATCCAACACAGCCAGCGGTGAATCAGCATTCCTAGGTAGAGTGCCACCGTTGGCTAAATGAATGGTCAAATCTCGCCCTAGAATTCTCGCATCCCCAACCAACAATGAGATTGCCTCGGCCGAACGAATCTGACGATTGTCAATTCGAACATTCCGAGTTCGTAGATCGAATGTCTGTGGCACATCACTGGGCTGGGCGTGTTCTCCAACCACCTCTTGCGGGTCCGTCTTTGGCATACTGTAGATATGCACGTCGCCGACCAGCTGCCCTCCTTTGATTGTCGGCGTCCCACCAGACAACATATTGAGCGGTTCCGTCAACTCAACAACCGCTCCTTCAGTTGCATCAAGAATGATGGGGCCCTTCGTATTTGTCTCGTTATCTTGCCGCAAGACAATTGAAACAGGAGCGACTCGCCAACGTCCCGGAGATTCTTCTTGCCATTCTTTGAAAAGCAGGACTCCCCAAGGAGCCTGCAATACCATCGACGATTGCACTTGCCAGGTATCGTCCGCAAAGACTCCGGTTAAATTTGGACGAAGCGATTCCGTTTCATCAGCAGTCGTTTCGATGATGCTGATAGCGATCGGCTCAAGGCGCGGGACAATAAGCAAACGATAACCGATCGCTGCCCCCAAGCAGACGAGCAGCGCTTTGAAATAATCGACAAAGGGACGCGGCGTTTGCAAGTGTCTGTTCGCTAAGGGTTCACGAAATCTTCCCACTGGGCCTTGGCTTTCAACAATCGCTCAATCAATTCTCGAACTGCCCCCTGTCCACCCGGCAAGCGAGTTGTCCAACGTGCTAGTTGCCGCACATCTTCGGCCGCGTCTCCGACAGCAACCGATAGTGCGACTCGTCGCATGACAGGTAAATCAGGGAGATCGTCACCGATGTAGCATGTCTCTTCTGGTGTTGCTTGCAGCCCACGGAGGATTTCGCTCGCTGCCACCCACTTGTCACTGACGCCTTGCCGCACGGTCTTAATGCCTAGCTCCGCAGCCCGATGACGCACAACATCGCTGGTCCGACTGGTAATAATGGCGAAATGATATCCGGCGCGCTGCCATAATTTGATCGCTAGACCATCGCGAACATGGAACGACTTCGTTTCGACACCACTATTGTCATAGGTGATGCGTCCATCGGTCAGCACACCATCGACGTCTGAAAGTATGACGCGTATCGGGGTCGCTAATACTTGATCTTGAGGCACTAGCTTAGAAATCATGTTGACACCGATCTGCCGAGTCCAATCGCAATGGTAAAGTGGGTGGTGAAGGTGGCTCGACAATTGCCACCACGTCAGTAATATCCAACAATCCAATGGGACGCCGTTCAATATCCAGGACTGGCAGCTCACTAATCTTGCGACCCGCTAAAACATGGATCGCATCACCCAATAATGTGCCGCTTGTCACGGTCTGTACTTGGCGCGTCATGACCGCATCAATCGGACCGTCCAACGCAGCATCGTGACGCGTCTCCAATAATCTTACTAAGTCGCTATCGGTAAAAATGCCCGCTAACCGTCCCTGATCGTCGACCAACATGACAGCGCCAGTGCGGCGAGTACTACCCGTCGTTTGACTCAATACGTCACGTACACTGGCACTCTGCAACGCAATCCGACAGTGCTTCTTTTCACGCATCCAACGGTCCACCTTGGATAACTTTTGTCCCAAGGCGCCCCCCGGATGAAAGCGAGCAAAATCAGCTCTAGTAAATCCCCTCAGACGGCTCGCCAATAGGGCAACTGCGTCACCCGTCGCCAACATCAATGTCGTGCTGGTACTGGGCGCTAAACCCAACGTACAAGCCTCTTCCACCCGGCCAATCGATATTACGCAATCCGCCCACTCCCCCACTGGATTCTGCTTTGTCTCTGTCGTGGCCAACGTCCCTTGGCACATTCGCTTTAAAGCAGGCAACAACCTGACAACTTCCTCGCTCCGTCCACTGTGCGAAAATACCCAGACAAGATCGTTCTTGCCCACACGACCCAAGTCACCGTGAATCGCTTCCGATGGATGAAGAAAATGAGCCGGGGAGCCAGTGCTAGCTAACGTGGCAACAATTTTCTGACCGATTAACCCCGCTTTGCCAATACCCGTAATAATGATCGAACCATTGCATGCGGCAATTCGCTCCGCAGCATCAACAATGGCGGGACTGACACCCTCTACACATCGCTCGATAGCGGTGGATTCCGCTCGCAAAACATCGCGAGCAATTCGCAGTCGCTCCAATGGTGTGAGGGGCAACGAATCGGAACTGGCCGGTGAGGCCGAGTACGAACGGGCGGGGAGAGACATTCACGACCTCGCATCCATGCGGGCAATTGACTGCAGAAACCAAGCGGTCCAGAGCGTACCGCGAAATGACCTTTCAACGCAATCTCAAGCCACCCAGAGATGACAAACGTTCACAACCAACTCCACTACAACAGGGGCACTCCACCCATTTGGCAAATCCTATAAACAATTGCCGAGCATGTATAATTCCCACGATTACCCGTGAGTTGCCACCCAGTGCCGCATGTTGGATTCCCATGGCCGACGACGCCATTCGACGCGACTCAGACCTGGAAGAATTTCGCGATTATCTCCTGGTGCTCGCTAGGGGAAAAATACCCACTGATTTGCGGGGGCGTCTGGATGCTTCGGATGTCGTCCAAGAAACCCTGTTCGAGGCCCATCGGAAGCGCGCCCAATTCCGTGGTACGGAAGCGAATTCCCTGGGTGCGTGGCTTCGCAGCCTGCTGGCATTCACCCTCATAGACGCGATTCGCTCCCAATATCGTGACAAAAGAGATTTGCGACGCGAGCAACAAATTCGCGATTCTTTGGAACAATCATCGCTAAAGCTGGCGAACCTGATTCAGTCTGAAGATACGTCTCCCAGCGATCGATTCGACCGCCAAGAACACGCTGCTCGGATCGCTTCGGCTCTGCAATGCCTGCCTGTATCTCAACGGGAAGCCGTGCTGCAAAGATATTGTGAGTCTCGATCACTGAACGAAATCGCCATCGATCTCGATAAAACGCCTGTCGCCGTTGCCGGACTACTAAAACGCGGCCTCGCTCGCTTAAGAGTCCTACTTGCGGAGCCTCAGGGATGAACGAGCATGACGAAGAATCGAATGATCCACTAGAAAAGTTCGATCCCTTAGAAGCAGCCGATCCAGTCGATGAGGCTATTGCGGAATTTCTCCAGGCTGAAGATGAAGGTAGACCACTCCAAGTCTCGGATTGGCTCGATCGCTTTGCAAGGAAGAAGGGTGTGCGAGAACAACTGGAAAAGTTTGTTGAAGACCAAAATCGGTTGGGGGGCAAATTTGTCGACTCACGCTATCCCAGCCAACTGGAAGATACAACCGACTTTACAGCCCAGCCATTTTTTTCAGACACGCCAGACAATCCGTTCTCGCTCAGCGGTCCACACACGTCACCCAGCCGACCACCACGCATGGTTGGTGGAATTCAACTCTCGCGATTGCTGGGTGCCGGAGGCATGGGGCACGTATTCGCGGGGATCGACACAAGCGGCCAAGCCGTGGCAGTAAAGTTGCTCTCACCACGATGGGCCACTTCTGTCGAATCGATGGAACGCTTCCGACAAGAAGGTGCCATTGCCAGCTCGATCAATCACCCTCGCTGCGTTTTCGTTCGAGCTGCGGATACTGATAACGGTACGCCTTACATCGTTATGGAGCTAATGTCTGGCTGCACTCTCAAGGATCTAGTTAAAGAACGGGGCCCACTTCCTTTCCGCGAAGCGCTGCGTCTCATTCTGGATGTAGCCGAAGGTCTTCAAGAGGCGCATCAACATGGGATGATCCATCGCGATGTCAAACCGGCCAATTGCTATCTCGACGATACGGGCCGCGTGAAAGTGGGCGACTTCGGCTTGGCGCGCTCCATGGAAGATCACTCGGACTTAACTTCGACCGGTGGTTTTGTCGGAACACCCCTGTTTGCTTCTCCTGAACAAGTTAAAGGACTCGCGCTCGATGAACGCACGGATGTCTATTCTCTAACTGCGACCCCCTATTTTCTGCTGACAGGTGCAGCACCCTTTGCGAGCGAACATCCAACGCAAACAATTGCGAGGATTGTTTCCGAAGATGCTAAACCTCCGAGCGACTTCAAGGCCGATATCCCGGCGGCAGTCGACCGTATCGTACGACAAGGCTTAGAACGCGACCCAAGTAAACGCTTTCAGGATATGCGAGAACTTCGTCGAGCCGTTTCCCAATTGACCGAAACCAAACCACTCGTTTCGGAAATCGGCAAGCGAATTGCCGCCTACTTCGCCGATGTAGGAATTTACTCGCTGACCAGTCTTGCCATTCTTCTGTCATTCGGAGCTGGCGATTTAACCGCTGTTGGCGATGGTCGTTCGTTGATAATCGGCAAGAACCCTCTCCTCTACCTCGTTTTATTGTCTCTTTGGTTTGCCTACTTCTTTTTTACGGAGACTCTTTTCTGTGGCTCGTTGGGTAAGCGATTCATGGGACTCTCCATTTTGCACAACCAAACAATGGAACCAGTGCGTTGGCCGCATATTTTCATTCGCACTTTGACCTTCTTGTGTCTCGGTGGCTTCGCTACCGATCTCCTACTACACATGTTTGCCTCCGATGAAAATCCAACCGTTTGGCTCTCGTACCAATGGGCGGGATACGGCATAAGCATTGCCTTGCTTTGTTCCACAATTGGACTTGATGGACGCCGCCGTCTTGCGCACGACTGGCTCAGCAACACGGTAGTCGTTTCGCAAAAGCGTGACGATCTCGATCAGCATCTCCATCGCGAAATTCCCAATTGGCTGCCAGCAACATCCTCATCAGAATCGTGGCCGACCAAGATTGGCAGGTTTAAAATCCTCCGAGTTTTGAACGAAGCAGGCAACAAAGCTGACGAAGTCAAAATTGCGTTGTTACTAGCTCGAGACACTTCTCTCAATCGGAGCATTTGGTTAGCGATCGCACCTACAACGGTGAATTCCGCCGCGCACAACCAAACCCTATCTCAGCCCAATCAATCAACCAACCTCCTGGCGCGAACTTCTCGCTTGCGGCTAGCCCAAAGTGGCACCTTCGATGCAGGACAATGGCATGCCTTTGTCGCTATTCACGGCGCGCCGTTACGACATTGGGTATCCCCCACTGCACCATTCACTTGGGAAACCACGCGAGCTATCTTGTCGCAGTGGTCGCACGAAACGTTGGCTTCACAAAAAGAAAACAACAGCGTTCACCTGATTTCGATTGACCAAATCTGGTTAGATCACCGCGGTCGTCTCGTGCTAGTCGATTGGCCCTTCGACGCACAACCATCACTCTTAACTCCTCGAGATCAGGTCCAGGATTCCCTCCTCATCGCTAAGTGGATCGCCCAAATTTGCTTGCAGGGAAGCCACAGCGAACCGCCGGAAATGTCGCCGATACGAGCGGTCGTTCCTTTGCACGCAAGGAACATATTGGATCGCTTGGATGGGACACTCCCACCGTTTCATTCCACCGAGCCGCTGTCCATCGCCTTGCAAGAATCAGTGGTGATGCCCTCCAGAGTCGGTGTTAAACATCGCTTGCTTCAATTCGGAATTGCTTGCCTCCTCATGTCACCGTTGATCGGAGCGAGTCTCTCGTTATCTCGAATTGGCAATCAAGTGGCAATCATGGAAACTTGCGATTCCATTATGGCAACGGAGGCTGTTCAGCGGCTTGCATCGAACGATGCGTGGTTCAAGCAATGGCAAGCTGCATTAAGTGGCCAACGACGGGCATTCACCGCCGAAGATGCGATGGCTGCATCGGATACCATACAGTCCGAAGCACTCAAATTACTCGAATATCGTATCAACCACAGCGGGATCATACAGCAAGATATACTGACCGCTGCAGGCATCTCACACGACTACGCAAGCCAATTGCCCTCCATGCAATTTGAGATCGTGTCCGATCAACCCTTTGCTGTACTAGTAGATGATGACCATACCCAACGCTCGATTCGTTTTAGCGCTATCGAATTGGCTGACACATGCCAGCGCCAAAAAATGATTGGCGATCTCACTCATGATCGTCATCCCTGGACGCTGTTAGTCCTGGCAGCCTCTCCCTATATACTGATCGTTGTCTGGGACGCGATTTTTCGTGGCGGTTTTTCTGCCTGGCTGGCGGGAATTGGATATGTCAATCGTACGGGGCATCGCGCTGAGCGCTGGCGACATGCATTGAGATCCGCCGCGCTGTGGCTTCCCGCTGCGGCCGTCACTGTGGCCATCGCGGCGGTGGATGTTTACTTCATTTCCCACCTACCGTATTCCATTCACTTACTCACTCTGCTCCTGTTACTTCCCCTTGTTTTTGTGGCGGTCTCGGTCTATTCGCCCCAGCGCGGCTTGCACGACCTTCTTTCTGGAACTTTCCCGGTTACGCGATAAAAATCTATTTTTCGCGCCCTGAAGTATCGTTTCTCGCGGCTATCTAAGTGTCGGCACTCTCGTTACCGTCCAACGCACTCGCCACGCTACCCGCACCCCCCCTTATTTGGGCACTAATTTGTATGCCAATCTCCTCTCTTTACAAATGGGCCATGCTTGCCTGTGTTGCTTTGGTTTCGGTCTGCTCCAGTATTGTAAAGGCCGATCAACCATCCACCCCGTCCATCGCGGACCGGAACCTAGAAGCGTTCGACATGGTCTGGTCTCGTGTGAGAGATACACATTGGGACAAAACGCTCGGTGGGCTCGATTGGGAAGCCTGCAAGGCTGAGTTCCGACCGTCACTTGAAGAAGCCCAAGACATCGGCAAAGTGCGCCTCGCTATGGCGAAGCTTCTTGCCAAACTGGGGCAATCCCATTTTGTGGTTATTCCTGCCGAAGCCTACCGCGCCGAAGATCAATCTCTATTGCCATCGGGTTGGTCAGGTATTCACGCACTTTGGCTCGATGGCGATGCCTTGGTTATTCGCGTCGATCGCGAATCTCCTGCGTCCAAATCAGGCCTGCTGCCTGGCATGACAATCTCGCAAATCGATAATGTCTCTGTCGCCGAACTTGTATCCATAGATTCGGCGGAATCCTTGCCCCCCAAAGAAATCAACGCCTTGGTCAATGCGAGACTAGCCCAAAAACTAGGAGGCACCATCGGTCAACCTAAGACCGTAACAACGACATCCATTGATGATTCGGTACAAACTTTTCAATTCATTCTCGATGATCATCCTGGAGAGAAATCACAGTTTGGCAACCTTCCTGCACTACCTGTCAGCATCCATACCGAAATGCTCCCCGATAATATCGGATACATTCAACTCGGTATCTTTTTAGACCCTAGTCGTGTTATCCCAACCATCGGCGACTTTGTGACGGCTCATGCCGATGCCAAAGGTATGATTATCGACTTACGCGGGAATATGGGCGGAATGGGTGCGATGGCTGGTGGAATTGCCGGTTGGTTCAGCACAGAAAAAATATCCAGCTTGGGCACGATGAATACCCGCGACTCACAGCTGAAATTCATCGCCTTTCAACAAAGAGCTTTCTTCCAGGGTCCTTTGGCGATCCTGGTAGATCAAGGTTCTATGTCAACCTCCGAGATTTTTGCGGAGGGACTACAAGCAATAGGACGCGCAGAAATCTTCGGTCAACCCACTCCTGGCGCAGCGCTTCCTTCCATGATCGAATTACTACCCAATGGAGATCGCTTTCTCCATGCCTTCGCAAACTATGTCAATCCCAAAGGCGTTGCGTTCGAAGGCAAAGGAGTCCAACCCGACCATCTCGTGCCACTCGATCGCTTTTCTCTCTCCAACAGTCCCGACTCCGTATTACAATCAGCCGTTACTTGGCTTCGCGATCACAAGGAGACACAACAGTCAACGCAACAACAAGATCAAACGAGCCCTGATGAATAGAGCCCTGACGAATAGAGCTCGCCCATTCCGATCTGCATTACTTTCGAACTCCTTTTCCATGAAACTCCTCGAAGGAACATTCCCATGCTATTGAAGAACTATCGCTACTCAAAAGGCTTTTGGTTGAGCATTGTCCTCGCCGCCTGTCCACTAACCCTATCCGCGACGATTTCCCCTGCCGCGCGCGCTCAGGACACCGCCACCCCTTCAGGCGAAGCCGTCCTGGATGCATATGTTGAAGCCATCGGCGGAACGGAAAAACTCGAATCGCATACTGCCCGTCGCATTACGGCAAAATTCTCTATGCCTCAATTGGGCATCAAAGGCCCGATGACGATTACGCAAGCCGCTCCGAAAAAATATCGTATGGAAACCGAACTTCCCGGTATCGGAAAAATCCTGCAAATCTGCGATGGAGAAAACGTTCTTGACAAAAACCCAATTACGGGCGAACGCATCCTCGAAGGCTCAGAGAAAGAAGCAGTTTTGCTCGAAGCGAACTACTACTCAGATTCGAAATGGCGCGACATGTATAAGAAAGTGCCGGCCCCCGAGAAAGCAGACGTTGATGGCGAGCCCTGTCTAAAACTAGTCTTGGAAGCTAAGTCGGGTTCCACTCGGACCAATTACTATTCCGCCAAGACCAAGTTGCTGGTCAAGTCGGAAATGACCGTCGATTCACCCCAAGGAAAACTGGCTGTTGAAAGCAAGTTCTCCGACTACAAGGCTGTCAACGGTGTCTCATTTCCACACAAAACAACTCAATCTACCCTGGGGCAGCAACAAGTTGTCGAGATAGAAAAAATCGAATTCGACCCCACGTTAGCCGCCGATACCTTCGTTATTCCTGGCAAGCAATAGCCAGCTTTTTAAATCAGGCCGCGCGTGCCCATTTGATTCATCGCGCGGCCGTGGAAACCCGCCACGGAAACCCGCCACGGAAATCCGCCGTGGAAATCCCTGGACGGTTACTGATTGCACTGCCGCCTTAACGGCCAATTCGCAATGAGAAGCCTGGGGTGCCGATGTAAACGCCATTCCCATATCCATAGCCCGATCCATACATGCTGCGTGGCCGGTAGTAGGAGTTGTAGCCCGAGTAAATACTCGATGGCACCGGTCGGTAATGCGACCTTCCATACGAATGTCCATAGGGAATTCCGTAGATTGGCAACGGTCGGTTATGGCTGTAGTAGCTGCTGTGACGGTTGTACACAGGAGCCGGCGCATGATGATGACCGGGATGCGAGTAATGACCCCTCGGTCCCCCCGCTTCTGCTCGATCGGCTGTCGCACCAACCGCAACAAATGCCGCTAACGCAGTAAGGGCAAGAAATGCTTTACGAATCATTATCTGGGTCTCCGCAACTAAAAGAAAAGGGAGGAAACGGTTCGCTCCAAACTGCTTGGAACTCCCGTCGAACAGCACTTAATAAAACACTTCCCGTGCCATTTCGCTGGCAATTTAAATTTGATCGCAGTAAACACCTTAAGTCCCTTAACAGAAAGACCTTACGATCTACGCATGAAGACGCTGGCAAATTGCTTGCTGCTCGAAACGACGACATCCATGCAGTCTATTTGACGACACCCAGGGGCGTGAAATCAAACTCAGCCCGTTTTCCTGCCACTTTGTCGCTCATTCAATTCCCCTCAGCCCCTAACCTGATCTTCACAATTCCCTCGACGAAAATTGCTACACTGCCAGCGGACAGAGGTTGATATTTCGTTCATACACCGGTGAGTTACCGCGTTGATTCGTAGCACCGAGCTTTCGCTTCACGATCGGATCGACACCCTGCGTGCATCACTATCGTCAGTGATTTTAGGCAAGCAGACCGTCATCGATCATCTTGTTTTAGCGCTGCTCGCCGAAGGTTCCGTGCTGCTGGAAGATGTGCCGGGTGTGGGCAAGACGACCTTGGCAAAATCGCTAGCCGCCTGTGTCGGCTTGGAGTTTAAGCGAATCCAATGCACACCAGATCTGCTTCCAGCAGACATTGTTGGTTTTTCAATGTTCCAACCGAATAGTGGAACTTTCGAATTTCGACCCGGGCCCGTGTTTGCCAATCTTCTCGTGGTTGACGAAATCAACCGAGCTTCGCCGCGCACGCAATCGGCATTGCTTGAAGCGATGGCGGAACGACAAGTGACCATCGATGGTGTTCGTCGAATATTGAATCAACCTTTCCTTGTAGTCGCTACTCAAAATCCGCAGGGGTATGCAGGAACTTTTCCGTTGCCTGAAAGCCAAATCGATCGCTTTCTCTTTCAATTGTCGATGGATTATCCCGATGCAGAAAGCGAAGCACAAATGCTGATTGAGCAAGCCATCGAGCATCCCTGCGACAATCTAGAAGTGATTCTCAGCAAAGAGGATTTGTTAGAAACGCAATCGCTGGTGCGTCGCATCCGTATTGAACGACCGGTGGCAAATTACATTGTCGACCTGGTTCATCATACTCGCGTCGATCGGCGACTATCACTCGGCGCCAGTCCCCGCGGCGCACAAATGCTCTTGCGCGCTTCGCAAGCGAGAGCCTTTACGCAGCGTCGCGATTACGTTCTGCCGGATGATGTGCAGTCGGTCGCAACGCTCGTCCTTGCTCACCGTGTCGTCGCATCCGAAGGTGAAGGGTATTCGGCCAATGTAACACGCTCCGTCATTCAAGACATTGTAGATCATGTTGGAGTAAGGACGTGAACTGGCTGTTGCGTCCCTTCCAACAACTTGCCCGCGGACGAAGCTGGTGGCTCAACAACGTAACGACCAGTGGCAATTCCATTTTGCTGGCCTTAATCGCTACTGCTAACGCGATTTGGGGCTACCCACTTGGATTTCTCTTCACCACTTTTCTCGTGCTCTTCGTATTGGCCGGATTGCTCAACCGCTGTTATTATCCTTGTTTTGCCGTTGAACTTTCCGCACCGGCTGAAGTCGCTCAAGGGGAATCGCTCCAGTTGGTTTGGACGCTGAGAAATCTCCGGCGAGTGACTCTTTATGACCTGCAAGTTCGTTTTCACTCGCCTTGTTCTGGCGTCGTGCTGACCGACGAAATTGTTGTGATCAACTCGATCGCACACGGCGAAACAATCGTGATGACAACACAGGCACTTTGCCAAAAGCGAGGCCTTTATCATTGGCCCACTATCGAATTTACTTCTGGATATCCGTTCGGCATTTTTCGTAGCTCCAGAAGTATCACTCCCTTAGGCACGTTGGCGATCACACCCCGTTTTCTTCCACATCAAAAAATGCAAGATGCGATTCCTTTCTCTTGCCTATCTGGCCAAATGCTGAGTGATCAGCACACAGGCGAAGCATTTGAGTATTTGGGGAGCCGCGATTTTATTGCGGGCCTCACGGTCCGTCGCTGGGACTTCGCCGCATGGGCTCGATTGGGCAAACCAATCGTCCGAGAGTTTGAGTCGCCACGTTCGCCACAAGTCACTTTGTGGATCGACATTTCATCCAGAATGATCAGTAAACATCAACACCCCACTAACGAAACGGACGACACGCTTGAAGCTGTTTATTCCCTGGCGGCCTCCATTGCACGCACCGTCACCGCCTCGAACGCACGGCTAATGATGCGTCTTTCTTCTGATTCTTCTCTCCAAGGCGAGCCCGTCTCCGCTTCATCGCTCACTCAGCAATCGGCCTGCCGCCCGCCGCGCGATCGATTGGCTGCAATGATGCGACGACTTGCAGCGGGAACCACCAACACACCTTCTCAAAGCGAACTTTCACTTCGCAAGCTAATCGCAGAACCTGGAGTATCGGACCTGTTCATCATGATTGCAGGCCGATATGAAGAACAGGAGGTATTGCCTGATTATATAACCAGCCAGATACCTCACTGCCCCAACGTGCGCATTCTCACGATCGACTCGCAAAAAAGAATCCTCACGTCTCGAGCTTCGGTAGTGCGATACGGAGAGACTCGATCATGAGAGATCGCTGGATCATTTGGGCAGTGATCGTCATCCAGATCGCGGCAGTGCTGAGTCGTGCTCCAGCCCTGGCGACCCCCTTTGGCGCGTCTGTTATGGCCAGTATCGGACTTCTCGCCTCGTCGCGATTGTTTCTTTCAACAACATCGCATCGTCTCCATCCAATACGCCACTTGGCATTCTTCAAATCGATCAGCTTGAGATGGCAACTTGTTGCCCTTTTGGTGATGGTTACTTTGGCTCAGTATTTCTCAGCCAATCACAACCATCAAACCTCTCTCCTGATCGCTATCTGTGAATGGACATTACCAGGTTTAGTCCTAGGGCAAGCATTCCTGTTCATGATGCTCTTGTGGGACGGCAAAGCCAATCGCAGTGCGATACGAGAGGGAGACGGACGACTCATCCTACCCTTAGCCTGCGGAACGATGGTCCTGCTGATGGTTCATTGGCAACATCAAAGCAAAAGCGAATGGCGTTTGCTCGCCAGCATTGTCGCGGTTGCTGTCTTTGCTTTTTTAAGTAGTTCGATTACCCGTGGACAATGGCTCGTCCAACCACACAGGCTGGACCCACAACGAAAGGTGAGAATAGTCAAGAGATTACCCCGCGTGGCAAGCACAGCAAGTTTGCGTCCTACGTTTGCAATCCTGGCGGCATTCTCCTCGATTGCTTGGCCTCTATCGCTTGCCATCGATAGCGAATTGCCGCACGTACAGAATTGGTTCGACTCCATGATTTATAAACGAGCGACCGTTGATTCGTTCGGCAATCTTGGTTTGACCAATCGCTACGTCGAGGAAGCAACACTTACCAGCATCAATGATCAAATATTCGATTCTCCGCAAGGGATTGCGTTTCGCGCCTATTGCGATGTACCTCCCGGATATATGCGAGGACGCGTTTTTGAGACCTATGAAAATGGTCGTTGGCTGAATGCAGGGTTTGAATCAGGCGTCAGTAACGGCAGACAACTTATCGCTATGAATTCTTCGGTAAGTCACTCTATCGATGGCACGGAACTGAACCGATTTTCTGTTACGGCGGGTAGTTCTGGAAAACACCTTGCAATTGAAGTTCAAAATGACCCTGTGCGAGGCAATTTCTATTTCACTCCGTTGGGCGTAGATGTGATCGAAGGTCGCGGAAATCGTATCCGTATTGACCGTAACGATGTTCCCAGGGCCGGCCTAAGTGTACAAGATCCCTACCGCTCCATCGTGTTCGCAGAGAAAAATGCACGAACCTATGATAAGAACTCACAAGCAATCTACCTTAACCCCTCGCCGCATGACCAATTGGAAATCGCTCAGATTGCCGAGTCCATTTGCTTTAATTGCCCGACGGCTACCCGCAAGGCCGCGGCGATCGAAGATTACTTTCAAAACCAATTTAGCTATTCACTAGACGCCCCGAAAACTCCAGTCGCTATCGACCCAGTTATCTATTTCCTGCGTCAAAAACACCCGGCCCATTGCGAATACTTTGCGACCGCGACAGCGCTTTTGCTGCGCAGTGTCGCGATACCCACTCGATATGTAACCGGCTATGTCGTATCCGAACGAAACGATAGCGGCGACTACTGGGTAGCTCGCAATCTCAATGCGCATGCTTGGGTGGAAGCCTACGATATCGACAAACAGCAATGGTTTGTTGTCGAATCGACTCCGGGGCGCAATTTTGAAGGCCTCGACTTTTCCGATGACGCCGCTGCACGACGGAGAAATTTAGCCACAGCCAATAGCACGACTCTTAGCGACAGGCCCTTACAACAATTCTGGGAATGGCTAACCAGTTCGACCTCTTTAAGTCGCTTTCTTAGCTGGTCCAATTTCGCTCAGGTTCCACTGGCCATCACGGTTCTTTTCTTGTTGTTTATTCGTTTCTTTCCCTCCGCCTATAATCGCCTACGAAGAAATCATAGGGGCGATCGTTATCAGCGGATACTTAAACAGTTAGACACCAAATCCAGTCGATGTGGATTCGAACGGAAGCCGCAAGAAACGCTGAATCACTTCGCTGATAGATTGGAACATTGCGCTGCACAGGATCCTGCAGTTGCACATCTTGTTGACCAATATCGACGATATTCATTATCACGCTACGGCGGCGTCCCCTGGCAATAGTCGCCTTTCGATAGTCGCCTTTCGCTCCGCGAAAGTAGCGTTGGTATTCGCTGCTTTTCAGACTTTCGCGGAGCGAAAGGCGACTATGATTGCCTACGACTAATAAATTCACAGTCTATCTGCGAAAGCAGCGTTTATTAGTTTTACCCTCAAACGCTACTTTCGCGGAGCGAAAGGCGACTATCCCAATCAAACTAGCTCTGCAATGGGGCGGCCATTTTCTTGAACGGCAAAGTGGGGACGTCCTTGGGGGTCCTCGTAGGTCACATCCAATGGTACCTGCATATGGTGATAGATCGTTGCGGCCAAGTCGGCGGGTGTGACAGGACGAGTCTTGATTTGACCTCCATCTTTGTCAGTCGACCCAATAATTTGCCCATGCCGCATGCCCCCTCCAGCCAAACACATCGACATGACTTGTGGCCAATGATCCCGTCCGTCACTACTTTCCTGAGTTCCCATATTGGGAGTCCGGCCGAACTCACCCATCGCGATGACTAACACATCGTCCAGCATGTTCCGGTCGTCGAGGTCGGAGACCAATGTTGTTACTAGCCGATCAAATAATGGCAACAACGGCTTCAGGCCACGAGAAATGCCTCCATAGGGAGGAATGTTATCTCCATGGTTGTCCCAGGTACCCGATGCGCTATGGTAGCTCAGATCAATCGTAACAAACGAGACTCCCGACTCCACAAGCCGCCGTGCCAACAGAGCTTGTTGACACCAGAGATGATCACCATATCGCTCTAGCGTCGCCCGCGATTCTTGCTGCAAATCGAATGCATTCTGTACCCCTTTCCCCGTCAACGTCTGCAACGCCAATTGTTGAAATCGGTCCAATGCTTGAACTTCGCTCGAATCATCCACGAGACGTTGATATTGATCCAATTGACGGAGTAATTGTTGACGTTGTTCGAGACGTTCGATCGTTAGGTCTTTGGAGAAATCGAACATCTGCGCGGGCGAAATATTTCCGCTATCTTTGCCCACTGAATCGTAGATTGGCAATTTCGCTGCGGCATTGCCTTCAAATGGATCGTATGCTTTTCCTAAGTAACCAGCCCGACCAACGTGGCTCACCGATTTCTTGAAGGCCACGTAGGCGGGAAGATCAGGTTGATTGGGACCGTGGAACTTCGAAATGATCGATCCTATTGATGGGTAACGATCACCCAGTGGGTTCGCTCGCGGCGCTGCGTCTCGATGCCCAGTTTGCATAACCATGTTCGGCTCATGGTTACTCTTCTGACAATCAACCGATCGAATAATTGTGAACTTGTCCAACATGGCTGCTTGACGGGGCAAGTGTTCACAAATGAATTCCCCAGGAATAGCCGTTCGGATAGGCGAAAAGGGGCCGCGATTTTGCAAAGGACGGTCAGGCTTCATGTCCCAGATATCGATGTGGCTGGGTCCACCAGTCATCCACAACAGAATGACCGACTTGTTCGATGAAATACCTCGTCCTTGATCTGCTGCAGAGGACCTGTGTTGCAACAATGCTGGCAAGGACAAACCAGCAATTCCTTGCACACTGGCCTTCATGAAATTACGCCGGGTCGTCCAACACAATCCTTCGTGCGATGCTCCGCCGAAGGACTCGAATGCGTGACGACGATGGGCAACCCCACAAGTATTCATCAATCGCTTCATCATACCATCACCTCCAATTGCACCAATCCCAACGAAACGCATCCACAAGTCCTTCCGCTCGTCCTCGTCCTCGTGCTCGTGCTAGTCCTAGTCCTCGTGCTCGTGCTCGTGCTCGTACTAGTCCAAATCCAAATCCTCGCGGAATATGCAACGAATACTACATCACGGATGTATGACCATTGTTCCGTCACAAGCGAACACAACTACTTGGCAAATAGCGCAACTTCAAAATGCACAAAATGCGTCAGCGCATCCCTCCTCACTCATCACCCTAATCAACGAGAGTATACCACAGCCAGAATGCGGCACGTCAGGACCGAATTCGACACCCAATACAATCGTCCCGCTATCCACCAATCAGCCCTATTCCCAGGGTAGCTTTGGCTTTCCAAAGCGACTACGGAACTGGTTGAAGTCGGCAAGGCTGACTCCTCCACCATCGAAGTCTAGTGTTTTATTGTAACCTGAGGTGTTGGGTAGCTTACCAAACGTAGAGCGGAATTGATTGAACTCGGAGAGACTAACTAACGCGTCGCCGTTCAAGTCACCATACAAGGCAAAGAACTGGTCGACTTCGGAAGTACCCTTTTGATAATCGCCCCCTTGAGTCCCATCGGCATCACCATCCAGCAACAATTGGGTTCCTGCTCGACGCACTTTCGTGCTATCGATAGTTAGCTGGTAATAGCCATCGACTAATGCACCGGCACCTCGAGTACGTGCACCACTAAAGGTAAGCGTGGCAATCGTATTCCCGTTGCCATCGATTTGTGTTGAGAAACTGTTCGTTACCAGACCACCTGTAGCACCTCGCTTGAGTAAGGTAAAGGCATCGGAATCGATATCAACTAGGCCATCAAACGTTACTAATATCTGATCAACTCGCGATCGCTGAGCAGTACCGTCTCCAAATCGCACATCGACAACGTTTACCAAATCGACCAACTCCAGTCGAACTTGGCCAACTTCATAAACAAGATTCCATCCCGTTCCTAGTGGTGCATCAGGAAGATGCTCAGTAGTAAATCTGCCAGAAATTCCATTGGTCGCAGTCATTAATACATAGGAGTCGCCAACGCTTGGTGTGTAGCCGTTTAACAATTGGACGTCGAGCGTCCCGCCAAGCGTCGCCGTGCCTGTGTGATTTAGCTGATCGTGACCACTGCTTCCAGGCGTGGTTCCGCCTAACTCAAGTATCGTGGTCGCGGCTGGGCTGTACTCCACACTGCCGTTGTACAGAACCGCGGGACTGAATCCGGGGCTATACGTTCCTGTGATCAACACGTTGTCAATCGTGCCAACACCCTTCACGTAACCGGGAATGGCAATCTTCTCGCTCGAACTGTTCCCATGGATGGCTCCATTGTGCATCATTAATTTGGCTGCAACATTGGGAGTATTGAGCGATCCATATCCTATCACGTTGTTTCCATAATCAATCAACAGACTATTGCTAGCGTTAATCTGACCAGGCGCTACGCCCGCTACTCCCAACTCGGTCAAACTTCCTAATACCGCTTGGTTCCCATCCAAAAGTGTTACCGTGTTTGCGCCCACTTCCAATTCGCCACGAGTTACAAATCCATCCAACGCAGTCGCATCACCAATGCTCAGGCCACCCGTGGCTCTCACTAGCGATCCTGTTTCGCCGGCAAACCGTCCGCTAACCAATCCAAATCCCGTCAGCGTTTCGCCGGTCCCAAGCGACAATACATTGTTTGCCTGGATCACGCCCCCTTCGATTGTTGTCAGAGATCCAAGATCGATTGGACCAGCGCTTTCAAGGGTCAGGGTTTGCGATCCGACGTTAAGCGTGCCTTGGACTCGGACGCTTTGCAGCCCTAGCAAGTCAATCGGTTCGATACCCGTAAATCGAATCACCGTTTCATCCGTTCCACTGGCCATCAACAGATGAGCGTTCCCCAATCCCGAGTTCTCAGACACGTACGTTGCATGAGCTTGTCCTGCATTACCAACAACCGTTAAGCGATCGCTCCCTCCGATTCCTCCATGGACTTGAATACCGCCACTTAGATCAAAGTACCCGCCCGCATTAAAATCAACGGTCACACGATCGTCATGATTCGGCATTCCATTGATCATAATCGAAGTGGTTTGCGACAATGGCTGGGACTTTAGCAACACATTTCCGACATTGTAGACTACTTCTACATTCGCTCCATTTCGACGAATGGTAAGGTCGTCGCCATTGTTGGTGTCTATGGTGATATTGGGATTAACCGGTGCTGACGCAACAGTGATTCGGTGCACCTGTTCGATTTGCAAGCCAAGTGCATCAGTGGCGGTTAATTTCACAAAATGGTGAGCACCCGCAACTAGTAGTGATGCGTCACTGACGATTAAGTGATTACCCACAATTGAGAATATAGGATTGGCTTCGATCTGCAGGGTGTGCGTATCGTCATTGTCCGGATCCAATGTGTTGATCACTCCGACCGAGGATCCATTGATGGCTGAATGGAGCACCGTGTTATTACTTAAAGTAATCGCCTGCGGTGCGTCGTTTTGGCCGCCGATCGCCAGTGTAACTTGTGCTACCTGGGATGCCCCGCGAGAATCAGTAATCGTGTATTCGAACGAATCGGTACCCACTTGATTCTGTCGTAGGTAATCGAACGCACCAGCGGGATCATATTCGTAGCTGCCATCCGCTTGCACCGTCAACAGTGCTTGCGAAGGAAGCCGAATGGTCGCCCCTACATGATTCGCAATTCCGTTCACCGCTGTTATCGCTCTGGTATCGCCGCTATCGACATCGCTGTCGTTGGCTAGCAAGCCCGCAGAAGTGAAATGCCTGAATATTTGCGAAGCCGTTAAGCTGGTGTTGAACAGTGCTAAGTCATCAACAATGCCAGTGAAAAAATACCCTGGTCCGGTAGTCACAGGACCATCATGGAACCGTGTCCGCAATTGCGCTGCGCCCAAAGTGCTGGTACCGGAATGAGCCGAGATCCCTCCACCGCCGTTAAACGCCGTTACGCCACTAGCGACCTGGACGCCATTGAGATAGAGCCGCATGCTGTTACCATCCAAAACTGCGGCAACATGATAGCTCTTATTACTCTCCACCGCAGACTTCACTTGCGGAGCAAACGTATTGTTGTCCCATGCTCCAAAATAGAGCTGACCTTGATCAAGGTAGAGGTTCATTCCGTTGAGTGTGTTGCCCTGAGTGTAGAGGACTTGGCGATTCCGTGAATCGGTGACGCTAAACCACATCTCTATCGTTTTGTTCGTCGCCTCTCCGGTATATCCGTTGATTAGCGATGAACTTGGAATCGAAACATACTGTGCGCCGTTCAACCTGAGCGAACCATCGACGGAATTAGGAATCAGACTAGTGGCTGAGAGTGTCGGCGACCCTACGTAGGTTCCGTCTGGCGAGATGGGCGATCTTCGATTGGCGGCAATCGTTCCTTCGGTCTCGTTCAGCAACCAATGAGCCACTGGAGAATCGCTTGATACAGCATCATCATACTGAGAACTTGCCACATGGATTGCGGTTGTCGCCGTAACAGCCAATACATCGCCTACGGGCTGCGGTGTATCATTCGTACCAACGATAGTAATGGCGAGAGTTGATGGAACGCTGTCAATTCCATCGGTAACGACATGCGCAAAGGTCTCCACAAGGGTTTGGCCAACAGCCAGTTGTTGTACTTGTCGATTGTTGTTGTCCAGTGCATAGCTGTATTGACCCGCCGAATTCCATGTAAGCAATCCGTAGATGCCGGCCGCTGGACTCACGGTTTGATTGGCTACCGAGGCAACCCACAAGGTCGTCGTGGTATCAGGATCCGAATCGTTGGTTAAGAGATTCCCGCCAATGGATACCGGGATCGCATCCTCCGCTATTGCGGCTCGATCTACGTTGGTTACCGGGGGATCATTAACACCGGAAACAGTGATCGACACCGTTGCCGTGTTCTTTCCACCATTACCGTCCGAAAGCTCATAGGTAAACGTATCGACGATCGATTGGCCAACAGGCAAGGCGTTGAGCGTGGCGGATACGGCTGGGTTGTAAATGACATTGCCCTGAGCATCCATCGTCACTGTTGCTCCGAAGGCCGAAGTTGCCGAAACACTTACCAAGCTCAGCTGGTCCAACGGGCTTGCATCGTGATCGTTACTCAGTAATTGCGTTGCCACAAGAGTCAGGGAAGTATCTTCAAGTGTCACGCTCGAGTCATTTACGCCGGTAGGTGCCATGTTTGCAACAAAGACGTCCACTGGCTGGCTTCGCACGCCTCCGTCATCGTCAGTGATGATGACGTTCGCCGTGTATTTTCCGTCTTGAACATAGGTGTGATTAACGTTGAGACCATTGGTAGAGATCAGCAGGTCCCAGTTCAATAGTGTGCCGCCAATTCCATTCTCGTCGTCCGTAATTTCTAGTCGCCACACTCCGTTCGGCGTCATGCCGTTGAGTGCCGCAAGAGAACCCTCGGGACGGAAAATGCCTGTGAATGGAGCAGTCCCGGAGGTAATGAGAGCTGCCACCTGATCATCGAATACCGTATTCGTAAAGTTGTCGCTGGATCCACCTACGTCTGTAAACAATTCGACTCGGGTACCATCGGGCGCAATCAAGAATACGTCCAGATCTTCATTCCAAGTATGCGCAATACTCAATCGGACATTCACATCCAAGATCTCGCCAGCTATTCCGGTTATCGGAAGCTCCGACGTAGTCACCATTCCTGCATTAGGGCCGATGGGTTTCGGGGCATCGACAGAGGAGTACGTACGGTGTTCTCCAATATTCCCAGTCGCATCCGGAGTACCATCTCCCCATTGAATTTGATAGGCCAGAGCGTCGTTCTCACCAGAATCAGTGACCACAGCGGTGAGTGCAAGCGGCGAGTTTTCATTGCCATTTGGCGAATCGATAACGATCTCTGGCGATGCATTATCAACGCGTACTTCTAGTCCATCAGGGAAAGATCGGATGAACTGGGCGCCTAGCAGGGTGTCCGTCACCGTCACGTAGACTCGGAAAACGCCTTCGTCAGGTGCTTGGAAGCGGAACGTTTCAGGATCGTCAACCGACAGCACTTCAATCGTATTAGGAATGACTTGCCATTGGACCAGTCGAGATCCCAATTCGTGCGCAGGTGGCAAGCCTAGAATCGAGAAGACCAACTCGTCTCCTTCGGCAACGGCGGCTGCTGGACCGACGATTGAAATGGGTGCAGGCGCTTGCGTGCTAAAGAGAATCTCCTTTTGCGAGGTCAGCCGGAGGTCTTCCGTGGTGCCTGCAAAGAAGAGATCTGTAATCGTCAGTCTTGCCGTGTAAACATTGACTCCCACTCGATTCGGTACAAATTGCAGTTCCGCTTGATTACTCGTAAATACTACGACTTTGTCGTGAATAACCTCCCACAAAATCTGTCGTTGCACTGAACGATTCGTGCCACGCAGAAGTCCCGCTGGGGCCATTGGACTGGATTGATCCGATCCGAATGTAGCAATGTTACCAGCAACCAGAGTTTCCGTTGGTGGCGTAATTTCAACCGTAGGCGCTGCATCCAGCGGCAGCGCAAACAAATTGGATCCACCAAAAGAGTCCGTCACGGTTAGCTGGACGATATAACGACCCGCATAGCGTGGTGTGAACTGAAACTCTAGATCACTGGAGGTTTGGATCGGTTGTCCATTATTGCTGATGACTTCCCAAAGATAGGTGAAATTCTCCTCGAACCCTGGATCCGTCACACTGCGCGCGTCAAAGGCAAGAGGAGTTCCTACCACAGCGGTCGTCGAAGATTCGTTCAAATCGATAATCGTCGGATTGACGTTAAACACCGAGAACTGGGTAGTCACCGAGTCAAAACCGCCATCCCCATCGAACACGATCACCGACAGATAGAATTCACCTTCATTCCTCGGCGTATACGAAATATGTGATAGCTCCGTCCATGAGGGGCGCATGCTTCCCGTACCCAAGGTGGCGTCATTGCCGTGGCTGCTGCGGTCCTTGGCGATTGAACCGGCTCCTTCATTCAACGGCCAATATCCCTGCAAATTGGGATCTGTCGCGGCAAATGCAAACGAATGCTCTTGGATCTGTTGAATCTCCTTAGTCGTCAGTGCGCGATTCCACAGCGTCAGATTATCCAAGGTACCGTCGACCAATGCGGAATTCGAATCCAGTCTCCCTGGAACCGATTGGCGTTGACCGATAAGCAATCCAGGTGACGCCAGCTTCAATGGAGTCATTGGGACGCTAGCATTGGGAGCCCCCGTAGGTGTCCCGGCGATGCCATCAACGAAGACTCGCACTCGGTCATTGATATCTTCTGCGGCGGGATCCCGAATGACGACGTAGTTATGCAATACGCCATTTGCCACGGCTGGGATAGTAAAGCTGAGAAACTGATCATTGCCATAGCCAAATTTCAGCGTAGTTGCATTCTCTAAACTTAGTTCAATGGAGTTTGCTCCTCGCTCGGCATACAACTCAATCTCGTCGATTGCAATGAAACTTCCGGCTCCGCTATCCATTCGAACGCGTACACCGGTCGCAGAGATCGGTGCAAAATCGAAGCGGTGACGCAGATGGGGATTTTCGAGACTGCTTGCACTATAGGTAAAGGTTCCAATCGACGTCCAAGCGGTTGTGTTCTCGTTTGGATTCTCAACCGTTGTGTATTCCAGAACATAGGTACCGTTGACGCGATCGGTGCATACGCCCCCAGGACATGGATCGCCGTTGGTTACATTGCTGCGGCCGAAGGCCAAGCTCTGAATCGTGACAGGCGTTTGCCCTAAGCTAATCCCTGCAAAACTGACTGCACTATTTCCAATCCAACTATTCGAATTGCCATAGAGTCCATCGTTTAGGTGACTAATTTGATGCTCTGCATAGGTACCGTTTGATCCGTTCAACAGAACATCTTTAGCAAACGCGGTTCCGGAAAGAGCCAGGTTTTTCTGATCAAACGCTCCTCCCTCTTCGATAGGCACCAGAACTGGAGGCGTTCCTTGCGGTGAATTACCGCTAGAAGGAGCGCCACTCAAGATCGTTTGCGGGAAGACAGCATCGCTTGGTGTGATCAACGAGAAAGTAGCTGTTAGTACGTTCTGGCCTTCTAGTACTCGCGAGGGAATTGTGACTAGTTCGTTGTCAAACCGTAGAGACGAGCGACTGAGGTCGGTGACCACACCCGAAGGATCCGTAATGCTGAATTGCGCTTGAATGCTGGGTAGATCGGCTGTACCGGAATCCGCAACCTCCAGTAGGGTCCCCGCAGCGCCATCAACATGCAATTCAAACAGACCGTTACCAATCTTATGAACGGTAATGACCTGCCCTTCATTTACATTGAATCCACCATTAGCTTCGGACAAACGAGGCACTCTAGTAATCTCAGGTGCTGCGTTCGATACCAGTATGGGGAAAGTGCTGTTATCAACCGCTACGCTAATGATGCCATCATCGGTCGTCGCGATACGGATGGGGCCGCTGCCAGTCAGCATGCCGATACTGTTGCCCGTAGCAACCCATGGGCTGACCCAATCAGGCGGTCCCGTGAGCACGGCATTACCGCTCAATCCTGATGAATCACTAGCTATCGTACCTGTTCCTTCATCGAATCGCCAATCGCCCACTAGCCCATTGCTATTCGCCACGGCGCTGTCGCGATTCGCCAGGATCTCAGCGGCGGAAAGTGGGCGATTATAGATGCGCACGTTGTCCAATCGGCCTTGGTACAACGCATCGCCACTGAACGAACTCTTGCCTATAAAGTTATTCGTGCGAACTACATTGAGTGGCGCATCTGTCGAACCCGCACTGGGTAACAAGTTACCATCCTTGTAGAATTGCACACCACCGTCGGAGCCAAGGGTGACGGCAAAATGCTGCCATTGGTTCAGCTCGATTGGACTACCGGTCGTGAAGGCTATGCCACTAGAGGTGCTGCCACTAAAGACTTGCAGAGCCAGATTATTTGATGAGACGCTTCTTCCAAAGAGAATGCTATTGTTCGATTGGCCATTACCGAGATCAATGAACTTTGCCCAAGTACCAGCGGCCGTCGGATACGCCCACAACTCAAACGTAATCCCTCCCGACAGATTGCTGGAAACATTTGGCAAATCGACAAAGTCGGTCGTGCCGTCGAATTGCAGTCCACGATGAGGTTGGGCGAGACTCAATTGAATCGACTGGCCCTCTTGGTATGCCAATTCCTGGCCGCTAACAAGCAACGAAGTTGGCAAGGTGAGATGACTCAGTTGCGTCAGTTTTGCGATAGTTGACGTCATCGTTGATAAATTCGCCGCAGCGTTCGTGCCCTGCAAATCGAGGCTCTGCAGCCCGGATAGCTGTCCCAGGACCGAGATGTCGGTCAAGTTGCCATTGTTGCTGAGGTCCAAATGCAGCAGGCGAGGCATACCTAGCAGAATCCCTGTGGATCGATCCGGAACAAGCCGCTGCAACTGCATGCCACCTAGAGAGTTTCCGGCAAGATTGAGCCACTCCAAATTGACGAGATGTTCGATACCAGACAAATCACTGATGCCCAGATTGCTAGCGTCGAGACTCGTAATGGTTGCCAGCTCGCCGGTGTATAGAGGTTGGTGAACGAGCGGATTCCCTTGAAAATCGGTTGTCACGGCGTACCCGAGCGCCCGCGCGATGGCACCGCGTAATGCCCCGCTCATCTCAGAGGTTCCGATGGCTGGGTCAATTAACGGGAATGGATTGCCGAACGTCAACTCGGGCACGGTTACCGACCCAATCACTTGAATATCGGCAAGCCCAAAATCGCGTATTTCAACCTTCTCGCCGGTGAAGCTGTCGGTACCACTGTCGCCATAGAGATAATCTAAGTCGTGGTTGCCAATGAGCGTGTCATCGCCATCTCCGCCACGCAGGGTATCGCGGTCGGGCAACGTAGCGCTCTCGTGCGATTGGCCGCGAATCGGTGCCATCACTTCAATCGTAAACGATGCTTGATCACCATACGCTCTTAAATAATAAACGCCTGCTGGAATCGATTGCATGTCAAAAATCTGTTGCCCAGCAGCCAACACTCCTCCATTGGCATCAACCAAATCCGTACTGACTTGCCCATGGAGCCGAATCCAATTTCCCGCTTTTCCATCCCCCAATGTCGCAAAGCGGAACCATCTTTCCGAAGTGTTAGCGGCGAGTACATAGGGCTGACCATTGTCATCGAACCACTCAGGTCGTCCCGTGCCACGATCCACCAAGAACGCACCACTCCCTGGCACCGATAGATTTTCCAATGGTGTTACGATGTTGGAATCTGGCAATTCCAGTGGAGTCCGTGACCCATAGATCGTATAGATTCGCCCTGCCCCTGAGCCGCCAACATCGCTGCGGGCTGCCCCAGCGCTAACGATTAAGTCGTCGAGCCGATCCCCATTCAAGTCAACGTTGGAAGGAATGTTGAGCGAACCGAACACCGCCCGAGTCGGAGACTGTGTTCCGGCCCCAAAGGTACCTCTTTGCTGTAAATTGATGCTGTCGAGTGCTACATCCCCAGAAGGCTCGTCGAACTTGAACCAATGAAGCAAATTTGAACTGCTCGTTCCCATTGAATTCGTACTCGCTGCAGCTATCTGCTGCGCATCTAGCGCGCTGTTCCAGATCCGCAAGTCGTCCATGGCTCCATGGAATCCACTAAAACCATTCACACTATTGCCGATTCTGTGCGGCACTGCTGTCGAAAAGTCAAGATCGACACCTGCACCTTCGACGCTGAAATCTAGCAAGCCGTCAACATAGCCGAGATACTTGTCGGCAGCCTTATCTCGCACGAACGCTATGTGATGCCACAACCCATCACGTAAATCAACATGCCCAAATCCGTACTTGGTATCAGCACCATAATTCCAAGTCAAAACTAACTTACCGCTGCTACTCACTTCCCAAGACGCGTTCGGAGTTTCATTAAAATTACTTAAGATGGTGCCAACATCTTCACCTTCGTCAAGACCATTTGTTCCAACTCGCGGCACCTGGATCCAACCTTCAATCGTATGCGAAGAACCTCCGATCTCGAGGGGCTTTTCTAGCTGGATATATGATCGATTATCTCCGTTGAATTCGACCCAACCGCTACTAGCCTCCTGTGCGCCTTCGAAGGGCAAGTTCACGCTCGCACTGGTCAACTGAATGGGCGACGAGCGATCCGCGATCGAATAGAAAACGAAGGATCGTCCGGTACTTGTCTGCGTAACCGACAAGTCCACTTCGCCATCGCCGTTAAAGTCACCCGAACTCGCAGAGAGGTTATCGCCGACTACTGAAATATCTGCTGGTCCCTGCACGACCGATGTCAGATTCGAATTGCCGAAATAGATATCCAGCGCTGCTGCTCGTGCGAACGCCAGATCGTCGTATCCATCCCCATCAAGGTCACCCAAGGCAATGGGTTCCAGTGGGATCCCCGACGCCGCTAAGGTAACTCGTAATTTTTCAGCTCCTACAAGGGACGGGAGCCATTGCGAGTTTGCTGCGGCCGACGGCACAGCCGGCCCGCCCTTGTTAACGCTAGCATCGGTAGAAACGGTTAAGGACCAGTTATTTAACCGACCATCATCAGCATCCGCGTACGCGTCGCTGATCTCTAGTTTCCAGGTACCTGCCGCGACGATTCCGTCGAACCGATTCAAAGCTTCTACCGGACGGAATACTCCTGTAAAGGGAGCTTGCCCTTCAAGTATCGAAAGTGGTGCATCATCATCCAACGCGGTTGACAGGAAATTATCACCGGAGCCTCCAACATTACTAAATAATTCGATCTTGGGAGTAATAGGATTTGTTAATGGCGGAACAAGGAAGACTTTAACATCGGCATCCCAGGTGTGAGAAATGTCCAGCGTGACAACAAGATCGGTGACTCGACCAGGAGCAGTGACAATAATTTCCGAGGTAACCGGTGCTGTTTCCGTAGAACTAGCATCAATCGTTTTGGGAACGTCAACGGAATAATTCACTGAAGAAGTCTGGAACCCCAAAGGTGCAGAGGTCACCGTCTCTGCAACGGTCAGCGACAGTGATGCAGCATCCGTCGCAGCATTAAAGCCGAGACGATCGCCAACTTTGACAGCCCCTACGGCAACATTCGTCGTCGTCAATTGCCAGACTGGACTTCGCAAAAAAAATTCATATCCGACGACTAGCAATGCGTTATTAGCGGCGTTGAATTCGATATTGAGTTGCCACTCCCCGGGAACAGCCGGAAGCGGACCACCGGATGAAAAATTGATCTCCATGAAATTACGACTGCCGAAGGTGCGAAAATCGAAATCGTGCCTTCCCCCATCCGGGTCTTGAATCCACGCAGTATAAAGCCCGGTAAAGCCCGCATTGTTGGTAATTTCAATTTCCGTATTCCCGAACTTCGCGAATATCCCCAGCCCCTTTGCTTGCGCAGTGACTCCCCTAATGGCGAGATCTTCAGGAATGGAAATGTAGGAAGCTGTACTGCCGACACTCGTGCTTGAGTTAATCCGAGTTTCGTCATGTGCTTGATCTCGCCTTCTTGTTACGGTTGGTAGAGCCGTCTGCTTCAATGCCGTATTAAGCGAATGAACTACTTCATTGAGTGTCGTCAGGGATGCGGTTGCCGGCTTAACAATCGAAGTCGTGACGACTGCATTGGTTCCAGCGCGATACGATAGATCCAAACGCGATTCGAGAGTGGGCACGATCGTCGCAGCAATATCGCCGACAACGGTCAGTTGATTTTCGTTGAGTGATACTGTTCGCGGTTGTAAATAGCCAAGAGGTTTCCCTGTGACATTTTCGGAAACACTCAATTCGATATCGGATCCTCCTTTGTCGGTGGAGATAAGAATGCGATTGTCAGCGGTCAAGGACGCCGTTGCTTTCCTCGCAAGTGGACCTTCCATCAGCTTTGCATTGATGGCCTCAATAACTTGCTGCGGTGTAATGGTTTGACCGCGACTTCCCTCCGCCACGACAGCAAAGGTATCCGAAATTCCATTCAGGGATACTTGCAAGGTGGAAGGATACTGCGGCAGATACGCAAAAGCACTCGTCGCAGCAACCACTGCGGAGGTTACTTCATCCGTTTGGATCGAGAGGGACTGGTTGCCAAAGAAGACATCGTCAATGCCGTCCCCATTCACATCGCCAGCAATCACAGTGGGAATAGCGGCAATATCGCCGTCGACGCGGATCTCCACGAAGCGATCAGCAATGGTCAGATCCCCTTGAGGCGCTGCAGCAGCAATGACGGCACCCGAAAAGATGTATCCAAAATCCACTTTTCCATCGACAATCGAATTTGCACCCAAGGTAGATTCGGCAACAACCAGCAATTCATCAAATGCATCTCCCGTTCCTTCAAACATGTGCAATGTGATATTGCCATGTCCCGAGAGGGGCGAATCGTGCAAGCGAAGAATTCGGCTATTGCGGTTAGGGCCAGTGGACAGCAATGAGTTATTCACAAACGATGAATTCCATTGGCGTTGCCATTGCGTCACCGTAGCGCCATTACGCATCTGCACGTCGTCACCGAAAATGACGGTAACAACCGTGTCTCCGTTCTCTTCGCGAATAAAGGCTAAGTCGCCGACGCCATCGCCATTGATATCGCCAAATCTTGATGCGGGTCGGCCTAACGCTGACTGCGAGATGACTATCTCGGCATACTGATCCACACGCTCCATCGCATCGAGAGCAAGTGGCCCAAACAGGACGTAGCTCGTTGTAGTGCTACTGACAATGAAATCTTCCCTACCATCCTTGTTAAAGTCGCCAATGGATCGTAAATCTGAAAGTTGCTCGCCGGCAGTCGCACTCTCTAGTCCAAAGGCGGCAGAGGGCAAACTCACATTCTGTACTAAATTAAACTGGTAATGCTGACGGACTTGTGCCGCAGTCAAAGCCTCAGCGAATAGGTAGACTTCGTCAATTTGCTCAGCAAATCGATAGCTAGCGTTTGACGAGAAATTCCCAACAAATTGAAATTGGCCCGGCGAGTTCTCATCAACGCTGCTTACAAATTGACCGTCGATATAGAAATGCGTCTGGTTACCAGTTCCCACCACAGTCATTTGGTGCCATTCAGCGACTAGCTCGCTGGGATCCAGGACGTAATTGCTGGGCAACAAGGCGCTGGTAAATACGCCGAGGCGATTCAGTCCATCCACAAATGCTTGGGACTCGAAATTGCTGCTCGCGAATAGCGAATTGGCGTTTGGCGAGTCAATGAATCCATAGAACCATGCCGATGCGGTCCATTCGCTCCCTATATCAACACCTGTCGAACCGATAGCCAGAATGGATGTGTCGGTTGTGAAATTGGCGGATCCCCCACGAACACCCGTAGGAGATGCTGTAACCTCAGTTAGTACTCCTATATAGTCATTTACGGAATCGTCTCTCCCTAATTCATTCGGATTATCAAACGAATAATGGACCACGGGGGCCGGAATAGAAAGATCGATACCAACTCGTCCAGGTGACTGTAGATTCAGAAAGGGCGCTGCTAACTCATACTGATACGCTTCGCTTGCATAACCGGAACCAAAGCTTGCGGGTCTCTGGGGTTGAAATGGAAAATAGGAACTTGGCTGAGTCCTGGGGTCAGGCGCATTTCCATAAATTACATCCGCGCCACCATCACCTCGAATCTCGTCGCTTCCGCTTCCACCAACGATGATATCGTTTCCCGAACCACCGGAGATCTTATCCGCGTACGGTGTTCCAAAGATACGATCATCTCCATCGCCCCCGTCGATCACAATGGACTCAATAGCGCCTTGCTCAACATCGCCGAGATCAAATCCCCATTCTTCAAAATTGCGAGTATCGGCGGACGTATCGAGAGTAGGAACCGTTCCACTGATATCGATCGGCAAGAATTTGAATTCGGGATCGAGATGCAGCACATCGTCGCCATTCTGCAACTGGAATTCTGTCGATTCAATATTACGTGTTTGATAGAACATGTACTGTTGCTGGAATACCGTTGGTTCATTTGCGTCTTGTTGGTTGTTTTCATTAAGGTCGACAAATGTGGTCAAGTATTGCTGCTGGCCAATGTCCCAGATGAGGCTGGTAAATTCGTATCGATGCAACAGAGTGTTGTAGCGCAAAGAAGCATAGTCGGGCACATCGAATCCGCGGCGGTCCGTATCTCCACCCAAATACAAAACGCGATCTGAACCACTGCCGCCATCAAGTCGTTCGCTAAACGTCGGCAGGTAGGTCTTTGTCGCAGGTACAAATTGGGTATTGGGCTGGTTGCCCAGCAATGGCATCGAATCTGGAATGATCTGGAACGTATCGTCGCCGTCACCTCCAAACAACAAGTCACTTGCTTGACGATCGTACCCGCCGCTCAGCACGTCGTTTCCATCGTTGCCGAAAATCCAGTCTTCTCCTGCACCGCCACGAAGAATGTCATTGCCAGAACCTCCCAGAATGACATCCCGCCGTTCGAGGTCTTCGCGTAAAGACATATTGACTTCCAACGGTGCGGTCAACGTTTCCACGTCGGCACCCGTCAGGTTAAATTGCAAATCATAGATAGTGGGAACGAGATTGGGGTTGCTGACCTTCAAATAGTACGACGTACCTGCCTGCAAGATTCCAGCACTGAACTGGACGATTGCCGAATCGCCCGTCGAAACACTGCTCAAAATAGGAGTCTTGCCTGCCAAAGGTGCACCGGTATTAGGATTAACGTCACCAATACGGAAAACATCCATACGCAGGAAGTCGATCGGCGAAGCGCTGGCTAACTCAATCGTACCTGCTGCGACGGAGGCTTCTGCGAGCCTAAACAAGTACCAATCAGCGTCATTCGGACTGTCCATGGTTAGACCCGTAAACCGGATCACTTCCTCAAACTCTTGTCCGTCAAATACAGCATGACTACCTGTCTGAGTTGGCTTGAAAAGTTCAAACGCTTGAGCCGGTATATCATTGCGACTTCTTAAGCCAGTGGACCCGAGCGAGCTCTCCGCTTTGTCCACAAGAATTGCATTCCCCGATCGTATTTCGACAACGTCGTCGCCCGCGCCCGCATCAATCCAAACCGATTTCTGAACAGTTGGACCAACGGTAATCCGATCATTGCCTCCCAGTGCGTCGACCAGAATGACCAGAAAATCACCTTCCGGTGGCAGGAGACTCGCAATCAGATCGGATGCTGTCGCTTCGGCATTTCCTGCGTTTGCCACATTGCCTAGTGTCGCGGACCTCGCGTCTGCATCGGTTTCCGACAACAACTGATCTAATTTGAACTGCAGATCCGCTGCGCTCCAAATCGGATTGCCTTCTCCATCCGAAGCAGTAAAGTCCAATCGCACCTGCGCTTGGAACTCATAATTTCCGTTGTTATTCGTCAGACGAGTGATGAGGTGGTGATCCGTTAACAATCCGGGAGACGTCACAAAATCAATGCTAATCTGATCATCGGCGTTACTACCACCGACATACCAAACTTGGTCTGACTCTTTGGCGTATTCCTTCCACTCATTTCCTGCCAGATTATCATCCATGGACTCGAAGGTTGTGCCATCGCTGCGAACAAGCGTGTCATCGCCCCCATTTCCGTACAGAAAATCGAGTGTGGTCCCTCCGTACAACGAGTCGTTTTGCTCGCTGCCCAGCATGCGGTTCAGTCCGGTAATCTCTAACGCATAGGGGAGGCGTTTGGGCCCGCTGATTGCGTCATCGAGATCGAGAATTCCATTGTCATTGAGGTCGCCATCGTCGTCATGACGATTTCCTTCAAGGTCTACATAGACTCCGAACTGAGTGACACCGGGGGCCATCGTCCAGGCGTAGAGTTGATTCTTTCCAAGTCCGCCGATGAGATCGTCATTGCCTCCTCCTGCATACAACGTGTCTATGTCCGAAGTAGAACCCTCGCCGCCGTCACCCCACAAGCGATCGTCGCCATCGAATCCATAAAGAGTGTCGCTACCAACGCCTCCATCCAACCGATCGCGTCCTGCCGACCCAAGCAACGCGTCACTTCCACTGTTGCCGTCGAAGACTCCCACGAAATCACGAGACCGATTCGCCAGCGCCGACAAATCGATCGGACCAAAATTTGCGGGAATTGCAACGCTCGACAATGCGCCCGTACGGACTGCAAGATCGGTATAGAAGCCAAGCGTATCATTGCCTCCCAGTCCGGCGACTCTGAATTGTTCGATCAGAAGATTGCCTGAATCCAACATGTCCACCACAATCGTTGTGGCGGGGCGCACTCCATCGTTGTACCGAATACCAACCTTGCCAACATCGACGCCAGTGGTGATTTCTCCGATCAGAATCGTATCGTTACCATTGGTTCCATCAACGACCAGAATATCCGTTGCATTGTCGTCCGGTATATCGCCCTCAGACATGTTACCAAAGTGACCATCGATCACATCCTTACCTGAATCAAAGGAAGGAATGGCCCCGGGGCCCAGCGCTGTCGGTAAGACAAACAAGTCGATTCCACCACCGCCATACTGAATATCACTGCCGTCTTGACCTGCAATATAGTCCGTACCCGCACCGCCCCATATCGTGTCGTCTCCGCCACCGCCAAACAACTGATCCTCACCGCTACCGCCGACCAACAAATCATTAGCACCCGACACATCTGCATTGGCTCGTAGGCTGTAATTGGGACCAGCGAATTCGTCTCCCACGATGTAGTCGTTGCCGTTGCCACCAACCAGAACTTCGCTGCGCACGTTGCCGTGTAAATAATCTCCACCGTCTCCGCCAAACAACTGGTCTCCAGTCACATTCTCAACCGTGGTCGTCGGTGCAAATGCAAACAAGTGGTCTCGTCCGGAACCGCCGAATAATCGCTGTCCAGCTTGATTCACTCCATTACCAGCATCGCCATAGAGCATGTCGTCGCCATCATCACCAATCACTTGATCGATGCCGTTTCCACCATGCAGTATGTCATCTCCAGCACCACCCCGAATCACATCGTCCTGATCTCCACCTTCAACAACCGAGTCGTTCCCAGCACCAGCATCCAGATAATCGACTCCGTCGCCACCGCGCAGTATGTCTGTATCGGCCCCACCAAAAATAACGTCGCTACCATTACCACCGTTTAACACATCGCGGCCATCCGCAGCCACTCCGTCAATCGACAGACCCTGCACGATGGCAGGAGTGATGTTGATCGATGGCACATACGGGGTTGGATGGTCTGCATTCACTTCGTCAAAATACGGAGGTTGTACAAAGTCAGTGGTACCCAGTACATAATCGTCGCGGTTACCAAGTGGAACACCACCGAACATCACGTCATTACCTGTGCCACCTTCGATAACATCGTTACCCAGCATGCCCACTAAGAAGTCGTTGCCCCCCTCTCCGTAAATGGTATCTATCCCGCTTCCGCCGAAGACATCGTCATTACCCTCACCCGAATGCACTTGATTGTCGCCATCCCCCGTGATGATGATGTCACGACCACTGAGGGTATCAATTATGTCGTTGCCATCCGTCGTTGTTAAATTATCCGTGTATCCACTAGCCTGGCCCGTCGTGAAAAAGATCGAACCATCGTCACCCATAACATAATTGTTCCCCGCGCCAGCATTGATTCGGTCGCTCGCTCCTCCAGCGATAATGGCATCGTTACCATTGCCAGTTTGAATCGTATCTACGCCGCTCTGTACCGAGAAACGACTGGACGCCCGGACGGGTAGACCATTGAGAAACTCAATACTGCCGCGGTCACCGATGACGACATTTCGCCCTCCACCATCAGTGATTTTGTCATCACCACTCCCGGCCAAGATTATGTCATTCCCGCTTCCCACCGTGATGATGTCGTTGCCGCCAATGGTCGACTGCAAACTCTGTATAGAGGTAACCTTGCCACCTGACATCGTTATGAGAACCTGGTCGTCGGCAATGATGTTGTTACCGTTACCCGTCGTTACCGAATCGTCACCCGATCCGGGAAGGATGATATTGTTGCCGCTGCCCGTCGTGATGACGTCATTGGATCGCCCTTCCGTAGTTGTGCGAATCGACGCAATGACGGCGGAGGTTGCATCAATCTCTGCAATGTCCCCAATGATCAGATTGTTACCGCCTAACGCTTCAATCGTGTCATCCCCTCCCATTCCAATCAACCAATTGTCATTGTTATTTCCCCGTAGCTGATCGGCTGCTGATCCACCAGTGACATGCTCGATACCTGCAACGGTTCCGGTGTTCTTCTTTCCTACACTTAGGTCGACCGACACGCTTGTCATCCAAGCAGAATAATCAAGGTGATCGACCAAGCCCGATCCACCATCGAGGTGCTGAGAGATTCCCGCGAGGTGTTGAATCACAAACTGATCATCGCTCGCGCCACCTGTGATATTCTCGATCGAGTCAAACTGGATCAATCGCGATGCTGGATCAATCGGTGTCGTATCGACTGTTCCCTTGTCGCGACTCGTCACGTTGACCTGAAGCTTAACGTTAAGCGAAGCAAAGCTCAGCAAATCAGAATCACCACGACCCGGCGTTACCGTGCCCAGCAGCTGGCCACTTAGTTTCCCGCCCGATTGAACGACAAAATGATCGTCTGCGTTACCACCAGTAAGATTTTCAAAACTCTGGAACGCAAAATCACTGGCACCGTCGACATCGAGAATGTTCCCAGAATTGGTTGATACGACGGACCAGTTGGCATCCGCGTTTCGTCCGATCAAAACATCGTTGGCGGTCTGTCCTCCGATAATCCTTTCGATATTTGAGAAGCCGCCGACATTGTTGGCAGATCGACTCTCTCGATTGACCGTGACAGGAGACGACAATGAAGAATAGTCAATCGTGTCGGACCCACCCCCGCCATTCAACTCCCCGCGAATGTTGCCTGGAACTGTCACATAGAAATAGTCATTTTGAGCGCCACCGGTAAGGTTTTCGATACCTTCAAAATAGAACTGCGAATTCACTTGCCCTTTGCCGGGTCCACTCAAAAGCCAGGTATTAGCAGATTGTGCCCCCAGCACTACGGGAATCGTAAGAGTATCATTGCCAGCACCTCCGATAAGACGCTCGATACCTTCCGGTGCTACCACATCACCAGCACCATTTGTACCACCATTAATGCTATTATTCCCGCTGGTAACAGCAAGGCTTCCCAAGACAACCTGAATCGATTGACTAAGCGAGCTGAAATCAAACACATCGTTGAGGTCAGCGGCACTCCGAGTCTCATGAATGGTGTCGACGCCCCAATCATTAGCAAACACGTAGCGATCGTTTCCAAGACCTCCCGTCATGATGTCATTGCCCGTTCCACCGGCAATGATATCGTCCATGATTCCTCCTATAAGCGTGTCGTCACCTGCACCACCGATCAATCGGGTAGGCACTGTCACGCTTGAATCGATGGTTATCGAATCGTTGCCGCTGCCTCCGGAAAAGAAGATGCTTTGCACACCTTTGAAAGTGCGCATCGTGCTCGCAGGTTCATTGTCATTATTGATGTAATCAAAAGTTACTTGTGTGACAGTCTCCATGAATTCATCTTGGAACTGTTCGATACGGAATGTTTCGTTAGGATCATCGCCGTAGAACCCGTTGCCTCGATTTTTCGCCCAATCACCAGCATATAGAACGAGCGTTCCATTTTCGAATTGGGAATTGTCAACCATCAGCTCAGCAATATTGGGCAGCGTACAAGAGTGATTAAAGTTGTATAACTCCTGATTGAAGAGATTGATGCTGCCACTCTTCTTGGCAATGAATAGGTTGATTTCATAGTAGGCGCGAACAAACGCATTGACCGAACCATGGGCGTCAAAAACACAGACTCCTGGAAAATCGATGGCTGGCGAAGGATTCGGTCTTAATCGAACAAGATCGACCAATTCATCGAGGTAGATTTTACCGTCTTTATCGAGGTCATTCCAATTGAATGCTAGGTCAGCGCGCACCCCGCCTTCAATTCCCGCTTTGAAGATCTTGGCGTCAATGAATGCTCCGACCGTAGCCTCCAAGCCAATTCCAAATTCGTCGATGTCCGCGCCGGTGGTAACATCCGCGAGATCACCAAAGTAGAACCCGTCAAAAAAGTTACCAGTCTTCGCGATTCCACGGGTGTCAAATCCTATGGAGAAATCGAGAAACGCATCGAGCTGAGCACCAAAGGTTGCGTACAAAGGGACGGGGGGAAAGGGAATGGGCCCAAATTCCATTTCGAACGGAACACTCAGATCCAAACGGGGAATATCCCACTGAATGATGTCCGCTTTTTCGCCAGTAAACAACTTGAAAATATTAGAAGGATCGGAAAGCAATGGAATCTTGATACCAAAACCACCTTTTCCCTTACTGTCTGCGGCACCAGATAACTTACCCAGCAATGACTTCGTTTTCTTGGAACCTTCCTTACCTGAATTGGATGTCTTATCGAGTACATCAGGAGATATTGCGCCTCCAGGCCCGGGCGCAATAGGGGAGTCTGTCGTACTCGGTTTGACTTGAACGGGCGTATCTTTATTGGTCAAATCAACCGCACCGCCCGCTGTGGTCGTATAGCTTGCGGTGATGGCACCCGTGGGAGCGGTCGTAAATACTAGTTTTGTAGTGAGCGTATCACCAACAGCAACTTTGACAACCTTATAGCGATTGCTTGCCACCTCAACGTCATCTTCAAAGACCTTGACCAACGAACTCGTACGAGGATTGCTGGGTAGTACTTTCTCTTTTGCGTTGGCTCCTGCGGTCGTGGCGGCCTTGACGACCTCTTCCGGCATCCCGGTCACCCAGAAGGTGCCAAAATTGATCTTGATATCATCGCCGTCTTTAGCCAACCCATTGATAGTCTCAGAGAGCTTAAAGACCTCCTGGACCATTCCGATAATCTGCTCGGCACGTCGGGCCTTAGCGATCGTTGCGGAGCTCGTTCCTGTCCCAAGAATCCCTAACGTTAAAAAGGTGATATTTGGACCATCGACTAACTCCGACAGATCGTTGAGTCCCGGCACCGGCGAGGCGAGAAAGTCTATCAGCGGCTTGATCGGGCCAATGTACTTTTCAAAAGCCTCAAATACAGGCACAACCGCTTTTGTTAAAAAGCTACCGACATCTAACGTTACATCGCGAATAGCAATATCGGGTAAGCCCCCTCCGATCCGACCTTCCTGACTGGTCAATCCGATGGCCCAATCAACTGTCAAATCTGCAGTGATCGCGGGCAGACCCGCCAGATCTGTATCGGCCGCCAATCGCAAATCAGCATACGCTTCCGCAGTGATCCCGGCATTGAAGAGTTCTTTGACAGGCGTCGAGCGGAGTTCTCGGAACGTAAGGCGATTTGCCGCATCGCCGTCGGGGTTGTCGATATCGATGAAGAGATTTCCCTTCAGTCCCGTTCCCCTAGAGAAGCGACCATCCCCATTGGCATCCGATTCGGTCAATAAATCAGCCGTATCACCGTCCGAATTGTAATCGATGTTATCGACGGCTTCATTTAACTTGGGACCGTGGCCAGGCTCTGTGCTGCCGTCGTTAATGATTCCGTCGCGATTGTAATCCTCAACTTCGTTGCTGGTCGCCGACAGATTAAGAAAGAACAAACCTCCTGAAAGCGATGTACCAGGCGCCATGTTCAGCTCGGCCTTTATCCCAATCTCTGGTGTGCCGCTTGCGGGCAAGCCATTTTCATAGGTGACATTTTCATTTAATTGGAAAAAGAAGCCGTCCTGTAGGTTGACTCCGAAACCAAAATCAAAATTGTATTCCAGCGATAAGTCCAGCCGACCCTGAGTTGCAATGTCAAAGACAAAGGCGTCCACGCCCAAATCGAAGTCGACCCCAATCGTATTTCGACCGGCAAGACTCAGATTGATAAAAAATTGCAAGTCAGCGATCGGCGTTGTCAGAGGATTGGACACAAACACTTCGACATCGCGGAAATCGGCGGTCTCAATGGAGTTGTCCACGTCGGGATCATCATGGAACAGCGCATCTAAAGATAGGATGTTCGCACCTGCTGGACCAAGCGTCTGATAAATCGATTGCTGAACCTCGGCAACCATTGCATTAATCGAGTCACTCGAGTTATTGATCAGCCTCTCCAGGTCATCCACCATACGATTGAGATCGCCGATAAACGTGCCTCCCAAATCGGCAACGTCGCCAATCAAAGGGAGCTTTTCCAATAGATCGGACTTGAGCCCCGATTCAACTTTGGAAAGGACTGCCTTGGTACCCGAGATGATCTGTCCGAGGCTTAATTGACTTAAATCAGATAGTCCTGATAAGTAATTCTGAATACCATCAAAACTGAATTGGGGAGAACCCGGATGTTCCAAGCTGACAACAACGGTGATGGCATCTTCGACTTCGAGTCCAACCAAGCTAGCATCCAGCGCGGCCGTCGCGATGCCATTCAGATTAAAGTCAAACTTGTCCTTGAGAGGCGTGGCGGATGAAAAGACCTGTCGGAACGGAATGCCTCCAATCGTGTTTCCGTCTGTAGGCACCAGGTTTGGGTCGACACCAACTCCAACCAAAGCAAATTCGGGACCCGTGGAGGTCGCGTATTGAACCTGAACGACCGAAGTTGTGGCATTCTTAAACCGGATAGTTGGCAATGTAGTTGTCGTATCGACAATGTAGTCAACACCGAGATCCCCCAGCGACTTGCCTCGCTTGAGCACCACACCGGCAGCATTGGAAACAACCACTAAATTTCCAAAGGGCGCATTGTGCAACTCAAAATTGGTGACGCCCGAGTTGATATTCTCAGTGGTGCTTCCCTGAAGTTTGAGGTTCCCATTCAGCTCCCCTTCGATTCCGCCAATGCCTGCGGTGACATTCAAGTTCGAATCAATGGATGCTTCGAGTGATAGCGCTGTCGTATTAAGCAAATAGGGAGTGAATGTCCCGAAACGGAATCCGAAATCCAAATCCAAACTACCCGTCACCGTAAAGTCGATGTCGGCACCGGTAGAGACGGTGATCGGTCCTAAGTCGGGAAGATCAAGATCAAATCCAACTCTCTCCGTGATCGTTTTCTCAATGTCAATCAGGACAACAACGGCCGCTTGGAAACCCGCCACATTTGCATCGGCATCGACAAAATTCAGCGTTAAATCAAATGCGTCGTCGGGCAAGCCCAGTTGCTCTTTGATCGCATCGCCAATGATGTCACCGAGGTTTCCGCTGGACGCGACAATATCCTGAATTTCTTCCACTTTCGCGAGCAATTCCGTTCGCCCTTCGACATCGCTGGGCAATGTCGCAACACTCTTACGCAGTAGTGTCAGCCCAGCAACTAACTTGCCTGTATTGACAAAACTGATCGTTTGCACTTCTGAAGTCGTATTGGCAATGCCCTCTGTTTCTGTACGTGTTTGCACAGTCAGCCCGGTCTCACTCAGTCCCTTCAGCTCGTTAACATTTCCTTGCGACTTGCTAAACGTGATCGTATAAGGACCACCTCGCTTGCCCGTTACACTGTCGATGACTCCTTCGCCAAGAGCAGCGACAAGCGCATCCTTGACATCCGCAGCGGACGATTTTTCGTCAATCGCGGCCGTCGTATCGAGCGAGGCTGCACCCGTATCCAATGACAAAGTGTAAATGTGATTGGGCTGAATGGCAGCCTTGATACCCGCAATCTGCTCGGCGATTGGATCTCGTTGGGCTGGCGTACCTGCCAGCGAATCCAAGACCTCTTCCAATTCTGCAATTTTACTCTGCAACAGCTCTAAATCAGGACCGGCCAGCAACTTCTCTGCTGCCGCGGCTAGAGAATCGACGACATCGAGAATTTCGTTGGGCGTCTTGTTGACTACTGGAATCGGCGTATTGAGACCATCGATGTCGCTGTTCTGCAGCAAGTCGACCACTTGCTGAATCACTTTCACCACATCGACTACAGAGAAATTCTTAAAGCTACTGAGTGCTTCACTGAGGTTGGAAACACCATACTGCAGATCTGGTTTCAGCGAATTGGGCTTATTCACCAATGAAACATCAATCGACATCTCCTTGGCGCCGCCCTGCTGGAATTCGGCTGGCAAGAACGTCAATAACGAGCCATCGATAGGCAGCTTCGCGTTGCCTCCATAGGCAAAGGTCGGAGACAAAATCTCGCTGAAACCAGCCGTTGAAAAATCCTTCAGACGAAGTTTGCCATCGAGGCTTTCATCGGCAAGCGTATCGGGATTATCGACATCGGCCAATTCTAAACTTGCTTCAATGGTGAAGTCCGTGGTTCCACCGACGATTCCTAAATCAAGAATACCCAACGATGCAATCAACTCAATATCGCTCGCCTCAATGGTGACATCAGCGAAAATCCTGCTGTTAATCGTGTCGATGTAGAATTGATCTACAATGCGTCCTTTAAACAGCGGCGCACCGAAAATTGTGTCACCGGCGTTAAATTCATTCAGATCCTCCGTTTCAGGATTGTCTTCAACGGGTACTTCTTCGCCGAGAATTCCTAGAATCATGCCAATGGGACTCAGCCCAATCGCATCATTGATTGCGGACACTTTAAAGTTATCATTGCCCGTCGGAGTGGTCTTGTCGACGAGCTTGATTTGGTCGTCTGAATAGCCGACTTGCAGCACCTGGGCACCTCCCGCTGCCAGCTCAATCGCCGCTTTCACATCACCCAGTGTTTCGGCAAAGTCCAAATTGACGAGAATGTCCCGTCCGTCCCGGAGGTGTATCGATAAGTCATGGGTGCTGCTTTTCTGGTTCGTAACAAATCCCAGGAAGGAAGTCGTACCCGAGTTGATCGTCAGTCCGTTGATCGTACGCGCATTAGCAATCAATCGGAGTCGTCCATCGGCCACTTGCACTTCGACCGGCACAATTCCGTCGACTACCGTGAGCGATGGAATGTTATTCGAGAAGTAAGTGAGGAGTGCGGCGTTTAAATCGGATGCGAGATCCTCAAGACTAGCGTTGTCATCTACGTCGGCTGATGGGACAGTAACGGTCACATCGTTAGTTGTCTCGCCATATTGATGGACCTTGAACTTCAACGTTGCGTTCGAAGAGACCGTCGGTTTTCCGCTCGACGGTACCGCGTTCCCTGACATGCCTACCAGGACGGCGACTCCACGGTTATTGTCCAAGGAACTCAAGAGAGTGGTGTCCGAAACAGCCGTTCCACTTCCTGGTCGGTCCAAGTCAATACCGACTGTCAATTCAACTCCGGCCTGAGCAGTAAAAGACGTCGATCCTCCACCGGCCACGCTGAGCTCTGCAAATCCAACGTTAAACCCTCCAGAAAAGTCCAAGTCGACCGATTTCGTAAAGGTTGTTCCCAGTGCAAGGTTAAAGCTGACCGAACGGACGGGAGCGTCGTGATACTGCAAAGAGGCCGAGAAAGGTTGGCCATCAAACTCTTGCTGGATGAGACCATTGAGCGTGTGTACGAGGTCTTGGATAGTGTTTGCACGAAAGCGTGGTGCGACGAGTTGACGAACCGACAATCCCAACTCTGTATTGGCTGTATTTTCATCGGCCTCTTGCTGGTCGGCAAAACCGAGCGATTCGGCGCCGCTAACCGTCATCGAAACGGTTGCACCATCGATGGCCAATAGCTGGATCACAGAACCGCTCAGTACCGCCAGCACTCGATCATCGAGTGCCGCTTCTGCAATCGCATCGTTGAGAATACGAACAAGATCGCGAGGTTCGAGGCTTTCCGCAGTGGCCGCAGCCGAAATACTAATTTCTGTTGTTGTACCATCATTGTCGATCGTCTCATCATCCTTAAGAGTCAACTGTATGACGATATCGTCTGCCAGTTGCGAAGGTGCATCTCCCACTGCAGTAATGCGAAGAGTATTGACAAACATGGAGATGCCAACAGTTGGGTCCGCAGTTCGAATCGCTAGCTTATTGGCGTCAGCAGCGTCGAAGAGTGCGACCCTTCGCAGCTCTCCTGTATCGGGTGCAGACTGGGCACTACTATCAAACCGCATGGTGAGGGCATGTAGCGACATCTCGTCTACAGTCCCCTGCTGATAAAAGCCCGCCTCGTCGATGTATTCAATGACATCGCCAACTTGAGACCCCAATGCAAAGAGATTTAGGCTAGCATCAAATTCGACTTTGTATCTCGCATAACCCGCTGGGAGCGGAGCCACGGCGATCCCTGGCTGCACTGCTGTAACATCGGAAATACTAACAATTTGATTTACTTCGAAAGGCGATTGGCGTTCTGCAATCAATCGCTCTCCCAAACCAGCGCGGCCCAGAGCCGCATTCAGGTCAGCAAACAGATCGTCGATCGAAGTGTTGTCCTCGGTCTCTGCCGCGGTGATCGTGACCAGAGTCGCATCGCCTCCCTCGATACGAATCGAGAATGTCGCATCGGCCCTCAACACTCCATCGGTGATTTCGATATCGCCATCACCGATCAATTTGGGATTAAAATAGAGTTGTCGAGCAAAATCTTGCGTCGTGTCGACGAAATTGACGACCGCGCTAATTGCTCCATCAACAAATGGTATTCCCCCTGGCACATCCAGATCGCCAGCAATTTCTTGGACCGAATTACCCAAGTTGATAAACATCGTTACCACGGATTCCGGCGTCAATGCGCTAAAATCGCCAATGGTATTTGTGATCGATATGTGATCTCGGTACAGCTGGCTCAGTTCGCTGAGGTTACCAAACGATGCAGGGCCAGGCTCGGTCCCGTCGACATCCGTTGTGGTAAAGATAGAGATCGCGCCGGGAATGGTAGTGCCAGCTACTTCGGGAGTAATCTCTAAACCCTCGATATTCAACGAACCACTGAATTGAGGCTGAAAGGTACTGCTGAAGTTCGCTGGTGTCAGTATCTCACTCATGGTTGCTCGCCCATCATCGGCCGCACCGACTCCAGGGTCCGCGATGCTCAACCCCAGCGTCGCAAGTACCTCAATCCCATTGTTGGGAGACGCTTCTGCAAGCAATGCACTGAGGAAGCCGAGGGAAGCCCGAGCCTGTGGATTGTCTAGATTGGCAGTGAGTGTAATCGACACTTCGGGGTGGGCGTCTTCAATCACGAAAACTCGATCACCTGCTGCAATGCCGGTACCCATTTTAATACCTAACGGCAGGCGAATTATCGGCGCGGCGCTAATTATGAACTTGCCCGAAGCCTCAAATCCCAGCCCGGCGATTTCATCTCCAAAATCCAGTGTCGACTCAAACTCTATCGGAGCCGGTTCAAATGCTGGAGTAAACGTTAGAATCTGCGTTTGATCGTCGTAGGCAACATCTCCAAGATCGATTCCCAGCGGTCCGGCCAGTTCATTCAGCAATACACCAATCGATGGAACTGCCACACTGGGATTGTTGTAGTTAACAAGCGCAGCGCGCAATTGGTCGCCAATCGTTCCTCCGATTTGAAAAGTTAACTCGGGATGCGCAAGCTCCGGCATGTCCTTGCGAGATGCTGCATAGCGCAAGGTAACAACTTCTCCTTCGACACTATCGACCGTGGCGTCAAAGTAGTCACCGCTATCTGCCAGGAAGCTCATTGAGCCACCCGGCTTTATTCCCAAAGTGGACGCCCCCTTGCCATCGGTATTCAGCGTAACCATGAATCTCTGGACCTCTCCATCCATTTCGGGAGGCGTGATTAAGATGATCTCATGGCTAGCGAAAGCTCGCGACTCTGCCTGAGTGGAGAGTAATTCTGCAACGGATTTGTTGATCAATGGTATCTTGGTTTCGCCGAGTTCTCCTTGGAACACTGCGTCATTCAGCCAGCTAGCTAGACTAATCAAGCCGTCTACGACGTTCTCCGCTGACAAGTTCAATGTCATCGGTGCAAGATCAACCGTAAACGTTGGCGGATTGGAATCGAAGAGATTCGGATCTGTGACTTGAATACTGGGCAGGTTAGGAGCAACCGGTCCAAGCGGTGTACCATAAAGATTGGCGCTGAAATCAAAATCGAGGTTGAGTGCACCACTCGGAGTCACTTGGATTCTATCTCTAAGCGGTGCGGCGCCCGAAGGAATAGCAATGGCGACACCCGCAGAGATATTTAGCGCATTCGCCGTGATCTCGCCCCCGATCGGTCCAATGGCAAATCCCAAGGTCAATCCACCACCGTTGATGGATGTGGCAATATCAAAGCGCTGAAGATCAAAGTAGGCATCGATTCCTTCAGCCTTGCTTAAACTCATTCCGAACGAAAGCTCGATATCCGCAGTCGTATTGAGTTGCACTTGGGCATCCGAACCAAATTCGATGCCGATATCTGTCCATTGACTCCCCAGCGCGTCAAACGAAAGATCAACCTCCGTACTGGCATCTGCCGAAAGAGCGATGTCAAATCGAAATTCATTGTTTGTCAGGTCGATTCCGCCAAACACGCTCAAAGGTGACTTGGCCGCGCGACCACTTAGACCTGCATCGCCACCAAAATTGATCTTGGAAGCAATTGCGTTTCGCAGTCCAACGATGGAAGGTAACAGACCAGAGTTCTCTGCCACGAAAGATGTGCTTGATGGATCGAACGTCGCGAAATAGTCAGCCGCTGTTTGACCGAATTTCAGGAAATCACCCCAGGTTCGTTTTGAATCACTACTAGGATTGTCAAGCAACTCATTCAGCGTTTGCCCCACCCCGGGTATTTCTGTGTTAAGGGCGGAGGCTCGCGACAGAGAATCAGCCGCGTCGTCAAGCGATCCAAGAATGCTAACTACTTGGTCTTGCAGCGCGCTGCTTAAATTGATGTCGATCAGAATGTCGGGCGTACCAACAAATAGATTTTCGGAAGCTACCGTAACGACGGGGGTTCCAAAAGTGGAAAGGTCAAAATTCGTGCCGCTGTTCGTTAGATTCAGTGGTAGGCGTATATCAATCGATGTCGTCGGTGTAAGCGATACGAATTGATCGAAGTCTTGAAGGCTATGCGCTATTTCAGAGAACGAAAATTGATCACTGCCATCCAGATGGTTCAGCTCTACGCGAACGGCTGCGTCGAGAGCGAGACTTCCATCGACAACCGCCCCGTTGAGCGAACCAATTGTGAGCCCGAGATTTAGGCTCTCAACATTCGCAGTGGCACCGAGGACAAGATTCAGGTCTCGCACAAATAGGCCATTCGACAGATCACTCCCCTGTTTCAAATCGATGCCCAAGACTCCATCCAATTGGAGGTTTCCAATAAGCTCGAATTCAGCACCGGCCTCGAATGAATAGCCAGCACCAAGATCCAATGTGTGCTGGGTACTCGGCGTTCCACCGGCAAACATGGATGCGTTGAATTGAAAGCGAAGCGACTTCTCGTCAGCGTTATCTTTTTCCACAGTAACCCCGGCACCCAAAGCGGCGGCGATTTGTGCAAGCGAGGCCGTTGGGTTTACGGTTAACAGATTTGTCAACGGTCCGACGATGCGGTCTTGCCACAACTGGTCCACAGGCAACAGAGTACCAAGTGTGTCCCCTGCGTAAGCGATGCTGCTGGCCAAGGGCCCACGTGAAAGTGAATCGGTAAGTAGTCCCTTGAATCGAACCGCAGCTTCCTGAATCGCATCGGCGGGACGAACGATTCCAAGCGAGAGAAGCTTAAGCGCTGAGGCTGCCTCGTGCAGCGCAAGAGACGATTCAATGTCATTAGCCGTGAAGTTACTAGCGCCAACGGCCTTGAGTATTTGCGTTTGAGAAAAGGGATTGACCATCAGCGAAGTGTGATCGACGAATTCTACTCCCGCCGCAGCTCCGGTGATGGGTAACAGCTTGAGCTTGGAGCCAATTCTCTTGTCGCCGATAAACGGATCGATCGACGAAACGGTTGGTACCGTTCCGTCGCCAGCATGTCCCGATTCAACATCCTGGTACCAAGTCTGACCTGTGGCTGGACTGGAACCGATATAGCTACCGAATGGAAGTACTTCGTCTACGAGGAAGCCCCCTTCATCGGGCCCAGTGCGTTGCACAATGCGATCCGCTGTATCCACCTGAGTGCTATAAACCACCGTTGTCTTACCAACCGAATCCAAATAGGAATTGGGGTTCTCTGTTGGCGAGACATTCAAGTCCGCAAGCAAAGCGTTGTATCGCGGACTTGTGGAGTTGAGCGTCTCAAAGTCGCCGTCGTTGTTGGTGTCAATCGACGGATACGTCGGCAATAAGTGCGATAGCGATGCGACGTACTGCTGCACAAAGTCGTCATGCGAGATATTTGGGTTCGATATGTCGTCTAACGTCGTGCCGCTATTGGGACCGAAGAGGGTCTCTCCGCTTTGTAGCAAATCATACGCTCGATCCACTAGCAACGACGCAGCCCGAGAAGCCGGATTGATGCTCCAATCGTCATCCGACAAATTCCAGGTATTCGAAAGACCCTGATTGGGGACTCCTACCATCACAAAATCATCAATGGTGGGCAAGCCATTTTGCCCATACGCCGAACTTTGGATGTAGCTTCTCCCTACCAACCCACCAGTACTGTGTGCAATGACATCCACTTTCGTTGAAGCGGGATGTTTGAGCTTGATTTGTTGAAGCACGTAGCCCAGATAATCGAGCCCTGTCGAGAAGGTGGAATCCGTGATGCTTGCGGTCGTGATTCCTGACAACACTCCATCATTGGCAACGTTACTTGCATCCAGTGGTGCGACAGGTAACCGCCAATCCCATTGGACAATAAAGAGAGATTGTTGGGGGTCGTTTTCGTCCGAGGAATAGCCCACGTTCTCCAAAGACTGGATGATGTTTTGGTAGACCTGCCCGGTGGGCTCCAGAGCTAAATCAGCGGGGGCCAAACCGCGATTGGTATACCAATGCTGCATTCCGGCCGGCGATTCATCGGCGGCCAACGTACCTCCAAATCCGGGAATGACGACCAAGGGATCGACGCCAGCAGCAAGCAACTGCCGCACTTCTAATCGTTCAATGGGCCGTTGTCGCAATCTTGACGCCTGATCCGGCTTCTGTACAAATAGTGACCCAAGCACGTTTTTCAACGAGAACTGCTTGCGGCGAGTGCGAGCTTGTTTCAGGTACGAGCGTTTCTGTGGTGACACGGCAAGTCTCAGCGGCTTGGAAGGATGGCGTCGGTCGGCGCGTTGCTATTCCGCATCCTTTTTAGGGAGCGAGAACGCTAAATTGGCCGACTCGCCGAACGCTGGAGTCTGCCACCTCGTAATGCGTGCTCTAGATTACTGCTGCACCCTAAAAAAGAAAAATTTCGCGAATTATTGATAAAGGCCCCCAGATTTCCTGCCAATTTGCCATCAACTAAGGCGACTTTCTAGAGATTCATTTTGAAAGGGATTTGTTGTTTAGGTACGATGATCTACGTTCGACAGGTGTCCACTTCAATACAAAATCAATGCGCGGAACCTGTCGCCATTGGAGTTTGATAAAGCAATGTCCGATCAGGCAGATTTGTTAAACGAATTGAACGCGGCGTTGCCAGTCGATACGGATCGATTGTTGCCCCTGGTCTACGACGAGTTGCGGCGGCTTGCTTCGATCAAGATTGCTCAAGAGGGTAAAGGAAATTCCCTGCAGGGCACGGCTTTGGTACACGAGGCTTATTTGCGACTAACCGGGTCGAAGAAAGAACTGGCCTGGGATAACGAGGGGCATTTCTTTGCTGCTGCTGCAGAAGCAATGCGAAGAATTCTCGTCGATCGCGCGCGTAAAAAAGCCTCGCTCAAACGGGGCGGGGATTGGCGACGCTTGGGAGTCGACGAGGTCGCGGCACCCTCCCAACGCTCGCCGGAGAATATATTAGCAATTGATGAAGCACTATCGCGGCTTAAAGTTCATGATGAAAAGTGTTATCAATTGGTAACCCTACGGTACTTTGTTGGTCTAAGTCATTGCGAGGCTGCCGCGGCGCTCGGTATCAGTCGACGAGTCGCAGATCGTTTATGGGCCATCTCAAAAGTGTGGCTCCATGAGCAACTTCGAACCGGCGAAGTATGACCTATTCAAATCGACACGGAATCATTTCGGCCAAACCATCTTGGCTAGACACACCTAATGAGTAAATCGCTGTGCCTCAGTGGAATCAACAGGCTAACGACATTTTTTCAAAGGCACTCGAGCTTTCAAATCCCCAAGAGCGCACGACATTCATTCAGAGCAAATGTGGTCACGACAAAGAGCTTCTTGCCCGTGTCTTGGAGATGCTAAATACCTTCGAAAATGCAGGTAGCTTTTTGGAAGACGGCGCATTAGATGAAACAAGTGATTCGCATCGCAATGCCTTGGATTCCGCTAGTTTTGACATACCTACTTCGGCACATGAACTCATTCAGGAACAAGTGGGCGCGGGGAAACAGATCGGCCCCTACAAACTGCTGGGAGTTCTCGGTGAAGGAGGCATGGGTTCTGTCTATCTTGCGGAACAGCGCGAGCCTGTGAAGCGGCGTGTGGCATTGAAAATTATCAAGGCCGGGATGGACTCCGCACAAGTCATCGCGCGATTTCAAGCAGAACGTCAAGCACTCGCAATTCTAGATCATCCCAACATTGCGAAAGTCTTTGACGCGGGAACGACAGAGGCAGGACGCCCCTATTTCGTTATGGAGCTGGTCAACGGAACTCCCATTACAAAGTACTGTGATACGAATAAACTTGGTATCCGCCAACGGCTAGAGCTATTCACTCTGGTTTGCAACGCAGTTCAGCATGCACATCACAAGGGCATTATCCATCGTGATCTAAAACCTTCCAATATTCTCGTGACGTCCGTAGAGGGAGTTCCCACTCCTAAGATCATTGACTTCGGTCTGGCAAAGGCGGTTAGCCACCAGCTATCTCAAAAGTCGATGTTCACGGAACATGGCCAAGTGCTCGGAACGCTAGAATATATGAGCCCTGAACAAGCTCGGCTCAATGATCTTGACATTGATACTCGCACAGATATCTACTCGCTAGGGATTGTCCTCTACGAACTGCTTACTGGAAGCACGCCGCTAAGAAGCGAATCACTTCGTCAAGCTGCGTTTCTTGAAGTTCTTCACCGCATCAAGGAAGAGGAGCCAGTAAAGCCGAGCTCGCGAATTGCCGATTCCAAGGGATCGATCGACTCACTTTCGACGGTTCGAAAAACTGATCCACACAAATTGTCGTCAATGATTCGCGGTGATCTCGACTGGATTGTTCTGAAGGCAGTGGAGAAAGATCGCGAACGACGTTATGGAACGGCAAGTGGCTTTGCTAGCGACATTCATAGATACCTTCGCTCGGAACCTATCGAAGCGCGTCCGGCATCCTTTCTTTATCGTTGCAAGAAGACTATTCAACGCAATAAAGCAGGCTTCGCAGCCGCCTCTATTGTTTTGGCGTCATTGGCGCTTGGCTTTGCACTGACAACCTGGCAAGCGATCCGGGTCTCTCGAGCAGAGAATGAGTCGAATCGGCGTCTGCTGCAAACGCGTCAAGCACTTGATTCAATGTCCTCTTCAGTCATTGGCGAATTGCTCTCGCAGCAAACTCAGGTCACCCCAAGAACTCGAAAGCTGCTTCAAGATGCACTAGAAATGTATCAGGGTTTCGCCAACGAGGTTGGTCAAGATCATCAGACTCGCGTCGGCGTCGCAGCCGCGCACTATCGAGTGGCTGGCTTTCAACGCAATTTGGGAATTGAGGAACAAGGCCTGGAACAATTTCTTGCGGCTGCAAAACTCTACGAGCAAATTGTTCAAGACTTTCCCGAAGATCACCGTTCCGCTCAACAGGTCGTCGAGTGTTATCTCATGGCCGGACGTGCCTATCTCCAAACCGGCAAGTATCCTCTCTTGTTCGAAGTGCTAGAGTTGGCGAGGTTGGCCAACGCACAAGTGCAAAAAATAAATGGCGATTCCATCGAGTATTATGATGGAGATACCGGAATTAGTTATTTTATGGCTAACGGGCTTCAGGAGACTAATCGCTACGCTGAGGCTGAAGCCGCTCTGCAATTGGCTATCCAAAATCAAAAGCGACTGATACGCATGGTTAGCGAGTCGCAGCTTGAAGAAAAGCCCTATCAGTCTTTTCTTGCTTCCATCTACCAGCAGTATGGATTGAGCCTGCGATATCAAGATCGACATGAAGATGCAAAAAAAGCCTACTTGCAAGCAATCGACGTGTTATCGAATCTAGACCGAGACAGCGGACTCGACTCCGGTCAGCAATCGCGACTGGGCGTTCTCCTTAACGATCTCGGAGTCATTTACTACAAAGACCGAGAATTTGAGCGAGCCGAAGAGTACTACCAGAAATCACTCGTCATCCGAAATCGCAACTTGGCCAATTTTCCCAACGAAATTGAAATCGCCGCCAGCGTCGGTGGCAGTCAATTGAACCTGGGAAACCTATTTCGCATGCAATCAATGCTCGATGATTCAATGCTCCACTACAACGAAGCGATCAATGTCTTGGAAAGAGTCCAACGGCGCGACCCCGATTATACGTGGGCCAATCGACTATTGCGAGCTAGTTACCGAGGACGAATCGAGTCGCTGATTGCCTTGCTACGCTTGGAGGAAGCGATTGCTGACTTAAATCGTCTCGACGAACTCGAGCAACAGGATTCGCCCAATAGTCCCTCGTTGCCACCTTGGAATCTGCTACGTCGCGCCGCCGTATTTGCGACACAAAAGAAATCCACTCAAGCGGTAGAGATAGCCAAGCAGGCATGGCAGGACGCCCTTCAATATGGCGACGAACTTGATCGCGCTGAAGTGTCCTATTACATGGCTAAAGTCTATGCGGTTTTGCCAGTAGATGAATCCTCTGAATTCCAGGACAAGGCAATTCAAAATTTGACGTCGGCCGTGAAGCAGGGCTTTGATACATGCGACGTAAAGAAGCTCAAGTTCTACGAAGACGCTGACTTTGAATCTCTACGAAGTCGCTCCGAATATCAGGCGCTTCTCAATAACGACGAATCCGTTCCTTAGAGGCAATTCCTGCACTATTAGCAGGCGGCACTCTCTGCTTTCACAATAGGCAAGCCAGGGGGTCGTTGTCGATTAAAGCAGCCATAGTTATCGCAGTTGACGGAAAAAGCCGATGTTGGAGTTGGCTTTTGCTGACTTTAACACACAAGGGTCGGCATCCCTAAACGCGGGATGAATGATGAAAGTTCGGCGAATTGCTGCTTTTGGCCTGTCGATCGCCCTGTTCTCGTGTGGTTCGGGATTATCCGCGCAGGATTACCTGAGCGTTCCAGAGGTTGAAGAGGCAGAGGTAACTGTTGCCTCCGAGGACTTGATTTCATCAAATCTTCTCGATCCAGAGTTAGCGACCGTCGATCAGATTCAGCTACTTCAAGCACAAATCGATAGCCTTACGGAAGCGGTTGCCTCTGCAAAACCAGAACCTAAGAAAGCGGAAAAGTCCTATCCCGATTTCAAGGTTACGGGATTCTTCCAACTTGATACGGCCTTCTTTGATCAATCTCCCAATAACATTGCCACCCTCGGCGACATTCAGGACGGTACAGGTTTCCGACGTGCCCGTTTGGCCGCGACAGGTAATATCTCTGATCGAACTTCCTATACGATGGAATTCGATTTTGCCCAAGCACAAGCGAGGTTCGTTGATGTTTGGGGTCAAATCAAGGACACCCCCATCGGCAATATCCGAATCGGACGTTTTCGGCAACCGTTCGGGATGGCTGAGTTAACTAGCGTGCGCGAATTGTCCTTCCTCGAACGGCCTACTTCGTTTGCCTTAGCTCCTTTTCGACAAACCGGGATCATGTTTTTCGACACTGCTCTCGACGAACAAATGACGTGGGCCTTTTCCGGTTTTCGCACGCTGTCAGACAACTTTGGAAACATGTACGGTGACAGCGGTGGATATGGAACAGCGGAGCGTATTACCGCGTTGCTGATCGATCATGGCGATTGTGGTCTTGTACATGCAGGACTTGGCCATAGCTATCTCAATCCGGGACGAGACCAACTTCAATACGCAAGTCAGGACGAAATCTTCGTCGGACAGCAACCAAATTTAGGACCATCTGGCTTAAGCGTTCTCCCATTGGATGCTGTTCCCCCCTTCGTCAACACGGGTATCTTCCCGGTATCGAATGTCAACCTGTTTAATCTCGAAGGCGCAGTTTCTTTCGGTCGTGCATTGATTGAATCGGAATTTCGTTGGTCCAATTTGGACTTACCAACTGGTGAAAATGTCACGGTCCATGGGGGATACGCACAGGCTCGCTATATGTTGACCGGGGAAGTGATTCCCTACAATCGAGCCAACGGAGTGTTTGGCAGAGTCAAGCCGAATGCACCGCTAGATGTTTGCAAAGGAAACTGGGGCGCCTGGGAGATAGCCGGTCGTGTCAGCACTCTGGATTTAAGTCCGCTTTTTGGTCAACCGGGTGTACCGGGGCAGTGTCGTGAGCTGACCTCTGGCTCGGTAGCATTGAACTGGTATTGGTGGACCAACGCAAAGTGTCAGTTTGAGTATGTCCACGCTCAGCTTAATGATCCAACGTTAGGCGGTAGCCATGCAGATACTTATGCGAGCCGCGTACAGTTTGACTTCTGATGCTATCGAGTGTCTTGAGACACTCTTTTCGCAGCATGTTCAAACATCTCGCAATTCTGGGCAAGGTCATCGCCAAACACGCCCGGGAACAATGAGGCACGCCAATCGCACCCCGTCGACGAAGCCATCACGATCGCATCATGAATCTGAAATTCTCGAATCACGAGACATCGCATACAATTTTATGTAGAGTTTTCCTGCGCCAAAATTCAATAGAGCACCGTATTCCATCCTAGACGATTTCAGATACCCGAGTATCTGCGCAACATGTTCGGGATGAACATGTTTTACGGCTTTTAGCTCCAGCAGTAGTTCCCCTTCGACAACTGCGTCGATGGTGACATCGCCGAGATGCGTGCCATCTTCGTCAAAGACTGCCATTGGTACCTGGTGTTCGATCTTCATGCCCATCTTTCGCAACCGGTTTACCAGCGCGTTTTCATAGATCCGTTCAAGGTGGCCGGGTCCATGAAAACGATGAATTGCGTAAGCCGTCTCGCGGACGATATCGCAAAGCTGAAACGGACGAGACTTGGACTGGTCTTTCATGAGGAAGCACTCCGAGTGAAGTAGGGAATTTATAGCCTCTATGCCAACAAAAGAGATGCTTCTTGAATCACTTGTGAATACATATACACTGCCAACATAGTGGGCGACAAGGTGGTAACTAGCAGATTCAATGCAAATTCTCCCAAACACGCAACTCACGAAGAAGCTGCAGCGTAAATCCCGCTATTTACCGGGTCTTAGCCTGAAAACTTTTTTCGATTTAAGCGTCGCCCCCCTTCGCTTCTGTCAGTTAAGCCCGCGTGAATTCTCGCTATTGGCGATTGGCCGCTTGCTCTCGCCGAGAACGAGGCTGTTAATCGTAGGATAGAAGCTTGGCCGAAAAGAACGATAGAAAGACGAGAAAAGTTTGAAACTTGTATTCGCTTTTTCGGCGTCTTTCGTTTCTTTCGGCTAAACCCGCGCGACCTATCGCTACCAGCAATTGGTCGTTTGATCTCGCCGAAAAAGAGGCTTGGAATCGTAGGGTGGAAGCATGGCCGAAAAGAACGATAGAAAGACGAGAAAAGTTTGAAACTTGTATTCGCTTTTTCGGCGTCTTTCGCTTCCTTCGGTTAAACCCGCGCGACCTATCGCTACCGGCAACTGGTCGTTAGTTCTCGCCGAAAAGAGGCTGTGAATCGTAGGGTGGAAGCTTGGCCGAAAAGAACGATAGAAAGACGAGAAAAGTTTGAAACTTGTATTCGCTTTTTCGGCGTCTTTCGCTTCTTTCGGCTAAACCCGCGCTACCTATCGCTACCGGCAATTGGTCGTTTGATCTCGCCGAAAAGGAGGCCTTGAATCGTAGGGTGGAAGATTGGCCGAAAAGAACGACAGAATGACGAGAAAAGTTTGAAAATTGTATTCGCTTTTTCGGCGTCTTTCGTTTCTTTCGGCTAAACCCGCGCGACCTATCGCTACCGGCAACTGGTCGTTAGTTCTAGCCGAATAAGTGGCCGCGATTCACGGATCTCCCTTGATGGTCCTTTTCCTATACTGTTCGCACTTCTTTGCGAAAAGCTCGAGGAGATATCCCCGTCTCTCGCTTAAATACTGTGGAAAGATACTCAACATGCTCGAATCCTGTTTGTTTAGCAATCTCTTGGAGAGATAGATCAGACTCTTGCAATAACTGTTTGATGCGTTGCACTCTTAACCGCAAAATCTCTTCATGCGGTGTTCTCCCCAAGCATTGTCGAAATCGGTGTTCGAGCACTCGTCGAGAGATCGGAACATTGCGAAGCAAGTCGGATACATTGATGCCTTGGTTCGCGTGTTCGCGAATGTATCGTAGCGCCTTGGCTACATCGGGGTCGTCGATGGCCAGTATATTGGTTGATTGCCTCGCTTCCACGCCCAGCGGTTTAATCAAGTGGGCTATTGCTGGCACTTTGATACCTTGCATCAGCGAATCCAACAGGCTAGCAGCTTCATATCCCGAGCGATGTGCATTGGGTATCACACTCGAAAGTGGTGGACTTGCGAGATCGCATAGCAACCGATCATTGTCGACACCGATCACGGCAACTTGTTCTGGTACTGCGATATCTAATTCTCGACAAAGGTCCAAGAGCTGCTGCGCGCGAATGTCGTAGCATGCCATGATCCCTACGGGTTTAGGCATTTGCGCGAGCCAATTTGCCATTCGCTTTCGCTCGCCGTTCCAGGAGAATTTAATATCAGTTTTTGCCGACGACACGTGCAAATGAAATTCACACTGGGCCTCCGCTACGATGCGCTGAAAATGTTCTTGGCGCCAATTCGACCAATTGAATCCAGCATCACCACAGTACGCGAGTCGGCGAAAGCCACGCTCCAGTAGATGCGCTGCCGCCAACTGAGCAATGACGATGTCATCGGTCTCTACCCATGGAATATCTGGAACATGCCGCGCAGCGCTAACGTCGACTATCGGAAGTCGAGATTGGCGAACGGCGGCCGCAATCTCATCCGTTTCTATCCTCGCAATAATTCCATCCCCTTTCCAGCGATGAAGCCAAAGGGGTGGCTTCGCTCCTCGCTCCTGCTCCGGCAAATAGACCGACCACGCTTCGTGGCGACGCACGTACGTTATGACTCCCTCCAGCAACCCGCGCGCATAAGCATTCGACGTTTCAATCAATAGGGCTACAGATCGCCGCTTCATTGGTCAAGAAATTTCAGTTATTAATTGGTGCTGCCACTCGCATGGCGTCAATCTCCATTGTGGAAATAGGATGAATTGTCCGCTAGCGACCGCCTAAATATCAATTTCTGCAATTTTACTGGAGCTTAACCGCCACGGTAAAAAAACTCAACTTTCTAGCGCATTATCTCATGGACGTACCGGCCAGCCGCAGTCTTTAATGGTTGAATCGGAAACCCTCCTGGCTGCCTAGGGACACGAAACTTCCCTACAATATCCAGTTCGTCCCCGGGTGGTCATCCGTTTTTGACCCTCCCATAACTCCATCTCTCCTCGTGAAAGCACGTACCCATGTCGCAGCGGAAAGCCCGCGTCGCAATGGTAGGTCTTGGCTTTGGTGCCGAGTTCATTCCCATTTATCAGGCGCACCCCGATGCCGAAGTTGTGGCGATCTGCCAGAGAAACGAAGAAAAACTTAATGCAGTAGGCAATCAGACTGGGATTGGTCGCCGTTACACGTCGTACGCTGATGTACTGAGTGACCCAGATGTCGATTATGTGCACATCAACAGTCCCATTCCGGATCACGCTTCGATGTCCCTGGCGGCACTCGACGCGGGCAAGCATGTGATGTGTACCGTTCCGATGGCCACCACTATCGAAGACTGCCGCAAAATCTGCGAAATGGTTGCCAAGACCGGACTTAAGTACATGATGGCAGAGACGGTCGTTTACAGTCGCGAATTTTTATATCTAAAGCAACTCTATGACGCTGGAGAGTTGGGCAAGATCCAATACATGGCTGCCAGCCATCCACAAGACATGGAAGGCTGGCCCGATTATTGGGAACGGATGATTCCCATGCACTACGCAACCCATGTGGTCAGTCCTGTGTTGGGATTGGTTGATGGGCGTGCAGAAACCGTTTCTTGCTTTGGTTCGGGTACGATTCGTGAAGAGTTGATCGCGAAGAGTGGTAATCGATTCGCAGTCGAGAGTTGCCATCTGAAGATCAAGGATTCAGATATCTCGGCTCACATTTGGCGATTTCTGTTCGACACGGCGAGACAGTATCGCGAGAGCTTTGATGTCTATGGTACGAAAAAAAGTTTTGAGTGGTCCTTGGTGGAGGGTGAACCTCACGTATTGCATACGGCCAAGAAGCCTGAGCACGAAATTGCTGAAAAGATTGAAATTCCGGATTTCGCTTCGCGCTTACCAGAACCGATTCGCAAGTTCACGCAATCCATTCAGGACGCTGATCACCTGAGCTTTATCCAAGGGGGTGGGCATGGTGGATCTCACCCGCACCTCTGCAATGAAATGGTACGAGCCATCTTGGACGACCGAGATCCATGGCCCAATGCGAAGACCAGTGCCAACTGGACTTGTGTCGGCATTTGTGCACATGAAAGCGCCCTTAAAGGTGGCGAACTCGTGCGTCTCCCTAGTTTCACACTCGAGTAATATCAACCTCTGATGCGCAACCTAATACTCTTGTTCGCTGGTTTGTTGGTTTCCTCCGTAGCGACTGCCGCGGACTCCGAACCATTGAAAATTCTGTTCCTTGGTGACAATGGTCATCATCGGCCAGCCGAGCGATTCGCTCAACTGGCACCCCGTCTAGCAAAGCGGGGGATTCAATTGGTTTATTCCGATCGCCTGCAGGACCTGAATCCTGAAACGCTCGGAAAATATGCAGGCTTGATCGTCTATGCCAATCAAGACAGGATCGAACCGGACCAAGAGCGCGCTTTATTGGACTTTGTCAACGGTGGAGGCGGCTTCATTCCACTCCACTGTGCCTCTTACTGCTTTCGTAATTCCGACGCCTATGTTGAGTTAGTTGGCGGCCAATTTCAACGTCATGGTGGCGAAGTTTTTGGAACGGAAATTGACCGACCCGATCATCCCGTGATGAAGGGATTCGGCGGCTTTCGTAGCTGGGATGAAACTTATATTCATACCCTCGAGAATGAAGATCGCACGATATTGGAATATCGCCGAGAAGGAGACCAAGCTCCCGGTCGCGAACGCGAGCCGTACAGTTGGGTTCGAAATGCAGGCCAGGGCAGGGTGTTCTACACTGCCTGGGGACACGATGAACGAACTTTTGGAAATCCAGGTTTTGTGAACCTTGTGGAGCGTGGCATTCGCTGGGCTTGTGGTGGGGATCCTCAATTGGCTGGCGATTTTGTTCAACGTGAACCTTTTGTTATGCCCGAGATGACTACCATCTCTAAAGATCTCGCTCCATTTGAATTCGCTGACGTCGGTAATGAAATCCCTAATTATTTGGCCGGCGAGCGCTGGGGCGAGCAGGGTAAGCCGCTCTCTAAAATGCAGCTTCCACTCTCACCGGAAGAATCGCTAAAGCACTATGTGACGCCGCAAGATTTTGGTTTGGAGCTATTCGCCACAGAAGAAAAGATGGGAGCCAAACCGATCGCCATGTCATGGGACGAACGAGGGCGATTGTGGGTCTGCTTGACTATCGATTATCCGAATGAGTTGCGAGACGCTGACTCCGGCAATGACCGCGTGATGATTTGTGAGGATACCAATGGAGATGATCGCGCCGACAAGTTCACTTTATTCGCTGACAAACTGAGCATTCCAACAGCGATTGTGCACTATCGTGGCGGAGTGATTGTGCAGGATGGAGTGCAAACTTTGTTCCTCAAGGATACAGATGGCGATGATGTTGCAGATGTTCGCCATACACTCATCACAGGTTGGGAACTTGGAGATACGCATGGTGGAGTGAGCAACTTCCGTTATGGTCTGGACAATTGGATCTGGGGCATGCAGGGTTACAACAATTCCAGGCCCAAGTTCCATGGCGGCCAGAGTGGTCCATTCCGAATGGGATTCTTTCGTTTCAAGCTGGACGACAGCAACCCGCCCAATGTTACCGATGTTGAGTTCATTCGCTCGACCAATAACAACACTTGGGGTCTGGGTATTAGCGAAGAGGGTCTGATCTTTGGTTCGACAGCCAATCGCAACCCCAGCGTCTTCATGCCCATCGCCAATCGCTATTACGAACGAGTGCGTGGTTGGGGGCCTGAGCAATTAGGGTCTATCGCAGATACTCACCTCTTTGCACCCATCACGGATAAAGTGCGTCAAGTCGACCAATTCGGTGGATATACGGCAGGTGCGGGGCACTCACTCTACACCGCCCGCGCGTACCCTCAATCATGGTGGAATCGCACCGCTTTTGTAAATGGACCAACGGGGCACCTCACCGGCATTTTTGTATTGGAGCCCAACGGGGCTGGATTCACTTCCACTAGCCCAGGAAACCTAATCGCTAGCGATGACGAATGGGCAGCACCGATCCAAGCAGAAGTTGGTCCCGATGGAAACGTTTGGGTTATCGACTGGTATAACTATATCATTCAGCACAATCCTACCCCGCAAGGTTTCCAAACAGGAAAAGGGAACGCCTACGAGTCGGTTCTGCGCGACAAAAAACATGGTCGTATTTTGCGAGTCACCCATAGTGGCGAAGACACCGCGACAAGCGAATGGCAAGCGCTCGATGCGCAGGAGCCAGCCCAGTGGCTAGCGACACTCAGTCATTCCAATATGTTGTGGCGATTACATGCGCAGCGATTGCTGGTTGAACGTGGTGAAACCGACTGCGTGGACGAATTGGTTGAAATGATCAGTGATCCATCGGTAGATGCCATCGGTTTGAATCCGGGTGTGATCCATTCACTTTGGACGCTCCATGGATTAGGTGCCATTCGCAACACGACAGATGCAGTTGGTCGTCAGGTCGTTGCCTGTTTGAAGCATCAGTCGCCCGGAGTACGCCGAGCTGCCCTGCAAGTATTACCCGCAACGAGCGACGCAACTGCCAGCATTCTTACTTTCGGTTGTTTGCAAGATGATGATGCTCAAGTTCGACTTGCCGCCATTCTCGCTCTTGCCGATTTCCCGATGGCTCCTGGCACTGGAGATGCCATTGCCGCATTGGCCAATGACCCAGGCGTGACCAGCGATCCTTGGCTGTCCGATGCAGTGACAAGTGCTGCCGCAGTCCATGCCAATGAATTCTTAGCCTCTGTACTTGTCCAGGAAGATACACCCAGCAACGCACTCTTGGCGGTAATGTCTCGCGTTGCACAGCACGTTGCTCGCGGTCGCCCAGAGAAAGGCATCGATCCCATTTTGATCGCCCTTGCCAAAGCTCCGGTAGCCAAAGTCTCGCCAGTATTAGAGGGCCTGTTGAATGGCTGGCCTACTGGCTTTGAAACCAAAATTTCGAAACCGACTGAGGCAGCATTGCTGACCCTGGCGGAATCGCTTCCACCAGCCGAGTTGAGCCAACTAGTCTCCTTAGCCGATCGCTTGGGGACAACTGCGTTCGACGCCTACGCTGATCGAGTCGCACAGTCTCTACGAACTGTTTTAGTCGACACCGAGAAGCCGGATGACGCGAGAGTGGATGCAGCCAAGCAACTCGTGGCTTTACTACCAAATCGCGAAGGAGTTGTGGAAGACATTTTGGACACGATTGATTTGCAAATGGCTCCAGACATGGCAACTGCCATTGTTCAAACTCTATCTGCAAGTCGCTCTGCAACGGTGGCTCCATCACTCGTGGAATTACTGGGAGGCTGGACGCCGACTCTGCGACAGAGTGCTATTCGCTTGTTGCTCAGCCGACCTGAATGGACTCGTGAACTGATCACCGGATTGGAAGCAGGAACGGTGAACCTGTCCGATTTGGCTTTGGATCAACGCCAGGCGCTCGCTTCCCATCCAAATGCCGAAATACGCGATGCGGCGAAAAAGATGATGGCTGCCGGTGGTGGGCTTCCCAGTCCAAATCGTGTTGCCGTGATTGAGAAATACGCGGAGGCAACCCACAGCAAAGGAGACAGCAATCGAGGGCGAGAGCTGTTCAAAGAACACTGTAGCAAGTGCCACAAACATGGCGACATGGGTGTGGAAATCGGCCCCGAACTCACCGGCATGGCGGTTCATCCCAAAGAGGAACTGTTGATTCATATTCTGGACCCCAGTCGCAGCGTCGAGGGCAATTTTCGCTCCTATGTCGTGCTCACGGCAGAAGGTCGCGTACTAACGGGTATGTTGGCAGGTGAATCGAAGACAACTATCGAATTGATTGACACCAACGCCAAGCGAGAAACCGTTTCCCGTTCGGATATCGAAGAACTCAATGCCTCCACAAAATCTGTGATGCCCGAAGGCTTTGAAGATCAGCTCAATCTTAAAGCAATGACCGACTTGCTCGAGTTCTTAACGACTCGCGGAAAATATTTACCGGTCGACTTGCGTAAGGTTGCCACGCTCCCCACCGATCGGCCCATGTTTTTTGGCGCCGAGGGTGAAGTGGTGATGTTTGAGGATTGGGGACCCAAACAAGTGGACGGCGTCCCCTTCATGCTCGTCAAACCCGATGCTGGCAAAGTTGGCAATGGGATCATGCTTTATGGCCCCAACGGCAAAATTCCTCCTACCATGCCCAAGCAAGTAGAATTTCCTGTTGGCGGGCCTGTTGCCGCGATCCATATGTTGGGCGGTGTCGGGGGATGGAATGCTCAGAATGCGAGTGAAAATGGACCTGCCGTAATGACCGTTCGTATCTATTATGCTGACGGTAAAGAAGAAGATCACATCTTGCGTGATGGTGTCCACTTCGCCGATTACATCGGTCCGTTTGAAGTCCCGGAAAGCAAGAAAGCCTTCAGACTTCGCAATGGCTTTCAAATGCGATATTTGAAAGTGCTTCCCGAAAGGCCATTGGAGACGGTTGTTAAACTGGAGTTGATCAAGAATCAGCACAGCAGTTCGCCCATCACTATGGCGATTACGTTGGAATCACCAACAGCGGTGCAATAGGTATGCATCGACAGCGGCAGGTATCAGTGAAACGTGACGGAATCAACATTCATCAAGCCACCTCGATTGGTCTCATTCTTAAAAACTAAGTAGATCGTCGCGCGACCTGTTGAAGGGGAGAGTTCTACTCGCTTTTCGTAGAACTCTTCCCAATTACCGTTCACTTCCACAGGCATTGTGGCTAATAGAGGCCCATCGACACTGCCTGAGTGAATTTCTATCACACCTCCTACCCCAGCACTGGCAACCCGTGCTGACATAGCCGTAAGATCGTCCATCCGAATGCCATCCAACTGCAAATAGCCATCGTGATTGATGCCCCCCATGAACGCCTTTCCTTCGGCACGATCTGAACCTAATTTCTGCGATCCCTGAAAAGCATCGGCTGCTTCCGCTTGAATGGTTCGACTTCGCAAAGTCACCACAGCGATACCATCTAATTTGGGAATATCATCGCGACCCAGGTCCGTATAGGTGGCTTCTAAACGCAGACGCCCGGAATCCGCGTCTAGCACAAACTCATTCGTGAAACCTTGAGCACTTGGATTGGACTTGTCAGCAGTTACCGAAAAGACATGTTCTACCATTTGCAGAACTTCCGCTTCCGTATGTTGTTGATGGGGAAGCATTCCAATCTTTCCCCAGACACCCGTCGATCCTTCGCGTACACGGGCCGCAGACTTTGGCAATTGATGGGGATCGTTGCGGTACTTGTCTGCAATCTCCACGAAGCTAGGACCGACAAGTCGTCTGTTTGTTGCATGGCAGTTCAAGCAATCACTTCGTCGAATAAGGGCCAAACCGGGAGAGTCGTTGGAGGAGTCGTCGATATTGCTTTGAGTGATCGCTTCGACAAATAACCGAGATGGCGCATGAGATTCAATCAGATGCCAGCCATCTTCTTCGGCTTCTTCAGGATCGCTAGTACCATCTTCTCTGTCTCGTACAACGAGACGATAGGGAAGCGGTTCTCCGGGAGTAAAAAAATCTCCGTCTCGCGGTTCTTGGAAAACAACTTCCGGAGCTGAATTGCCCACAATTACAGGAACGGAAGAAATACTTGTTGCACCGGCCGCGTCTTTGACTTCCAACTCTACCGTGTAAACGCCCGGTTGCTCAAAAGTCACTTCGGCTTGAACTTCGTTGGCGAGTGGATGTCGCGTCGCTTGTTCATCCCCCGAGCGAACATAGCTCCAGCTATAGCTCAATGGTTCTTGGTCTTTATCGGTCGAATCATTTCCCAACAGCGTAACCGTCAGGGGCTCGCGACCTACCGAGTTCACCAATTTTGCTATCGCCATCGGAGCGCGATTTCCACGCGCATATTCAATTCGTACCAACCTCGAATCCACATTCACTCCCCACGTTTCTCCATATTCGAGCACATACAATGCACCGTTGCTGTCGAACTGTAAATCAATTGGACGACTGAACGGCATGTCCGGAAGAAACCGCTCCATACTCGCGATGCTCCCATCTTCATTGAGATGCACCGCCATAATCCAATTTCGCGACCATTCGAAGGCAAAAAGCGTCGAGTCAAACGCAGCGGGGAACTTCACATCAGAGACGAGCTGATCGTCGAAGTAATATACGGGTCCTGCACATGCCGTTCGCCCACCGGTCATAACAGCCGGGAATTCGCTCGACTCGCCGCTCGGATAATAGATTAGCGCCGGCGTTGCCGGCGGGAGATGCTTGGCACCACTGTTGTTTACTGACTCATTCACAGGAGCAGTTGCATCGAAAGGTGTACCGATATCGCCCGTTTCAAAATTGACCATTGAATATGCGAAGTTATCGCCAATGAAGTATGGCCAACCGAAATTCCCAGCTTGCCTCGCTTGGTTGACCTCGTCATATCCGCGCGGTCCCCTTGATCCATCGCCGCCCGCATCGGGTCCGACATCGCCCCAGTAAAGAAATCCAGTTCGTTGATCGACGCTGATGCGCCATGGATTGCGACAACCCATCACATAGATTTCCGGATGACCGATCGAACCATCTTTAGGAAACAAATTACCATCGGGTATCGAATAGGTACCGTCCGCTTCGGGACGAATTCTCAGCACTTTTCCGTTGTAGCTTTTGGTGTTTCCTGCCGACCGCTGTGCATCCCAAGGTTCACGGTTTGGACGTTGATCCAGCGGAGCAAAACCCTCTGAGTCGTTAAACGGATTCGTATTATCGCCGGTACCAATGTAAAGATTGCCATCCGGTCCAAACTCCATTGAACCTGCGTGATGACAACATTCACGCCGTTGTTCTTCATAAGAGAAGAGTCGCTTTTCACTCGCCATGTCCAGTTGACCGTCGCGAAGCTCAAAACGACTTACATATTGGCCAATGAAATCAGGGGGAGAATATTGAAGGTAGATCCAACCATTCGATGAGAAATTCGGATCCAGTGCCATGCCGATCAGACCGTTCTCTTGCTCTGTGGTTACCGTCAGTTTGCCAGCGACTGTGGCAACCTTGGTTTTAGGGTCAATGCATTTGAGCGTTCCACCCAACTCAATTATGTAGACGAGACCGTCGGGCGCTATCTCTAACTCCATCGGTTGGATCAATTCCGTTTGCACGATGGAGCGTTCGAATCGACCAATCTCATACTCCTCAGCCCTTGCCGAATTCGTGTTAATCACGATTCCCAATGACGCAGTAAGGACAGAAACACATTTCAGGAATGCAATGGTCCGTAACATATCAGTTCGGTGGCTCGACGGAGGGGCGGAGGGAAGAAGAGGCGGGAGAGTGACAGGTGGGATTGTAGTTCGGAAGGAAGACAGATTCGCTGCTAAAACGACTGGAAGTGCTTGGCAACAATTGCCAGCATACTAGGGTGCAGTGCGCCGTTGCTAGCTAAAACACTCGTTTTTTGCATAGTGAGAGGAGTACCCGTGGCGGTTGTGATTTGCCCTCCCGCTTCTTCGACAAACAACATTCCCGCCGCAAAATCCCATGGAGACAATTGATATTCGAAGAACGCGCCATATTGCCCGCAGCCCACTTGCGCCAAGTCGAGCGAGGCAGTTCCAAAGCGTCGAATTCCATGAATGTGTTGTCCGAACAGTTCCGCGATGGCCTCGAGCGTGGCTCGCATCATCGCGCCACGGTCGTAATAAAAACCACAGCCTACAAGCACTTGATCGAGGCTGGTTGCATTCGCGACTCTAACCGTCACCCCATTGTGTGTGGCACCCTCTCCGCGCACGGAAATGTACCAATCATCGCGCACCGGATTATAGATCACACCCACTTCGGGGCGACCACGATAACAATAGGCTATCGATATGGCGAAATGAGGCAGGCGATGAGCAAAGTTATTCGTGCCATCCAAAGGATCGATCACCCACAAGTGTTCTGCGTCAACGGCACCTGCGAGCGTCTCTTCTCCCAGTAACGCATGGTCCGGGAACGCCGTCCTGAGGACCGTAGCAATGGTCTGCTCCGACTCCAGGTCCGCGTCGGAAACCAAGTCAAAGGACACGCCGCCCTGTGAAACTTTAGTTCGCATTTCTACGCCGTCATTCCAGTACTTTCGCAGTATGGAACCTGCTTCCACTGCGGCATGCCGCGCCACCGCAACCAAACTCTGGTGATCAATCATTTTAGAATTTATTTCCGTTGCTGTGTTCGTTGCTATTTCCCTGAGTACCAAACGCCGCGCATCCAATTGTGCCGGGAAAGAACCATGAGCGCTTCACTGGATAACTCGGGCAGGTCAGCGACACGAGCATTTTGTTGCGCCTGCTGCACGTTTCGAATCCCCGTAATCACAGTGCTGACCGATGGCGGAGCTGTGGCGAATCGTATCGCCAGATCCGCCAGGCTGTACTCGCTATCGAGTCCTAACTTTTTCAAATCGTCACGAATGGCTTCTACGCGATCAAGCGATCGTTTCAAACGATCACCGGCAAAATAGTTGTGCCGAAAATCACTTTCGGGGAATTGATGATCTGCAGAATATTTGCCCGTAAGCACTCCTTCATCCAAGGCAACGCGCACAATGACGCCGGTTCCAGTTTCTTCAGCAACTGGAAGAAGTTGAGCGAGTGGCTCCTGATGGAAAAGATTGAAGATCACTTGCACGCAATCGACCAATCCATCTCGCATCAGTTGAATAACGCAATTCTGATCTTGCTCAGGTGTGCTCACGCCGATCAATCCAATCTTGCCTTCTTCTCGCAAGCGACGCAGCACCAAGAGTGGTTGCGGATCATCGTTCCAAGCTCGCGTCCAAGTATGCAATTGCAGTAGGTCAATGCGATCGACCTGCAGTGACTTAAGCCGTTGATGGACATTTTCTCGGATCGTCGCTGCGCTAAAGCGGTCTTCCCAACGACATTGCGGACTGGGCGGCCATGGGCCTGGGGCGGGAGGTGTCTTTGTGGCAATAAAGGGCCGACTCTTCCCGGAAAGGTTACGGATTGCCTGTGCGATTACGCTCTCGCTTCGCCCATCGCCATAGCCGGCCGCCGTGTCAATGAAGTTAACGCCAGCGTCAATAGCTGCATGCAGCGCAGCAATTGAATCTTCATCGTTTTGTCCCCCCCATTGTCCGCCAAGTGCCCAAGCACCAAAGCCGATCTCTGAAACTTGAGGGCCCTGCGAGCCCAATGCTCGATATTTCATGGCAATTGGATGGTTGAAGGAGGGGAGGAGGACTGAGCAAAGTGTGAAGTTTTGCCGATTTGGTAATTCGTTCGTAGGGGTGACGCGAATTATCGTCGCAATCGTGCCGAGGTTCGCCCTTGGCCTAAACTCCTGGCCCTCGACCGTCCGAATTTGATCAGTGTCCAGTTGAAGGTGGCGGCCGAAACGGATGCGGCCCCCCCGAAACACCCACGGAGGTGTCTGACTGTGTGTCGGCTGTCAATCATAGTACCCTACGACCGAGATGAAGCAGCGTTTGAAACGACGCTGGTTTCCGTTTTGGAAAATAGGCCCGAATATTGTGAAGTCATCGTAGCTCACGATGGCTCTTATTGTGACCCGTTCGATTTGGGCGATGAAGTTCGCTTTGTCATCGGGGATTCGCCAGATGCTAAATCACTTCTCAAGACTGCGATTAACGCGTCAATGGGACGGATCGTGCATTTCTTGGCGAGCGGCGCTCGGGCAACCGAAGGTTGGTCCGACGAGCCTATTGAATTGTTCGAACAAGCCGACCTGGCATGTGTCTCACCGGTAATACGGGATCTCTCAGCAGGTGGCCGCGTGGTGGCCGCAGGCTGGCGTGATACGTCAACCGGGTTGCGGCGGCCGATTGCAGCCGGCTGTGAAGAGCCAGGTCGAAAAGAGCTCGCGAGCGTACAAGGAGCCTTTTTGGCGGCCTCGTTCTGGCGACGTTCTGTGCTCGAAACCATCACCAATGTCGACGTAAGCGAAGCCATCAGCTGCGCCGACTATGTGTGGATGGCTACAGCTCGTGAAGCGCACTGGCGCTGCCGCGTTGCCGCAACCAGCTCAGTCATCGCGTCACCGCAAATCGTCTGGCCGAGCGAAGGTGTTCGTCAGGCGAATCAAGTGATGCAAATGATCCGTTCTGGCTTAAAAGGGGAAGCGCTCAGCCGCGTTGGACTGTCAAGTTTCATCAACGTTGCGTTGAATCCAGTTTCCGCTAATCGCTGGCTCGAATTGATCGGCCGCATTTCTGGACAACTCAAATCAGCGCAAAGTAAAGAAATTGCGTCTACCATTCGGGAAATTTGCAATTCGGCAGGTCCACAAGCGACCCAGCCGCAAATTCTCAGCTTGCCAAGACGTGACTATGGATCCATGCGACGCGCAGCATAGCCAAGTTCGTAGGTCAAAAATCCGCTCTAACTCAGCGGTGATTAACTCAATCCCGATGAGTTCCAAATCAGCTGTAACATGATTGCGAAGACCCAAAAAATCGCGATCGTGTAAAGCAGTGTCATGAACGTCCAGAAGACTTTCTCCTTCTTGGAGAAAGCTGGACTTAGGAATAGTAGCGGTAAACCCAAGATTCCGGCTGCTACAAAAATGGTGATGAGTATCGGCAATTGGTGTCGTCCAAATGCGCCAAGGGGCTCATACGCATCACCATCTTCTTTAGGAACCGATTCATAGGGATTCGCATCCTTGTCATGAGCTCGCGATCTTGGAGTTTGGTGAGGCGGAGCGACAATGCGCCCCATGAAGGGTTGTTCTTGATCCTCGGGCGGCAGCGGTGAATTCGAATTTCCCATCGTTCTATGCGGTGTTTCCTGTTGAAGTGATCGAGTTCATCGGCCTTCGCGGCGCGATTGAGGTTATGGATTCTCAGCAGGTGGTTGCTGCTTTGCCGCCTCTGCTTGTTCGCTACCGGCAAGTCGGTCCTGCGCGACCCCAACGAGTGGCTCCATTTCCAAATTGTTGCCATAGAGCTCGATAATGCTATACCAGATCTTTCTCGCTTCCATGGCGAGCCCTTTTTCCATCAAGCGATCGGCTTCATCCAATTTTGCGGAAACGAGCTTCTGTCCCTCATTCGCCTGCCCAGTCCCTCGCCGCAATTTCGCTATCTGACGTCTTGCCAAGTTTACAAAGGGACGATGTTTTTCTTCGTCGCCAAGCAAGGTTTCAAGCGACACATACTTGTCCAGTGCGGTGGCCGCATCGCCGAACTGCTCGAATTGCCTCGCGCTGGCATACAATCGCTCCCCTTCACCCGATAATTTTCCTCCACGGCTGAGCTTCAATTCGAGTACTCGTTCCGCTTCAGCCATTTCAATTTCGTCGACTCGTTCTTGCGCCCATATTGCGTTTTCTGAAGTGGGATACTCGTCAATAATTTTCTGCAAATATTTGTCCTTTGCTTGGCCTAGCGAAGTACGATCGCCCGCTTCCAACAAGCTTTCTGCGCGGGCACGTAGCTGAGCTTCATTGAGTGGCCACAAATACCAAGTGACCAGCATTGCAATTAAAGATAAAGTTGCCAAAAGAAACCAAGCCTTTTCGTAAAAGGCTGTGCCGTCGTCCTTGGGCTTCTCGTCTTCAGGTAACAAATGACCCAATAGAGCCCGAGCCTCATCTTTATTGACTTCGACGCGCAGCGGGCTAAACCCGCCAGTGGCATGCTGCGCCACTCCAATGCCATCGGACGAATGTCGCCTCACTTCGCGCAGCGCTAGAATTGTCGCGCCAGCTCCATGTGGCCTCGATTGTGGGTTCTTCTCCAGTAATTGGTCGATCAAACCGCTCAACCAAATAGGACAATCCATCACAAGACTGGCAACCTTGACTGGTACCTGTTGCTGCGCTGCAACAAGCAACTGCTTCGCGTCTTGCCCCGTGACGGGTGGTTGACCCGATAGAGCATAGTACAGCAATGCGCCAAGCGAATAGAGATCGCTCTTGGCGGACACATTTTTGGGGTCTGCCAAGACTTCCGGCGCGCGAAAGGATAATTCAAATAAACTGGGGGGCTGATTGTTTCGCACCATGGATCCAAAACGATCCACTCGAAAATCGAGTATCGCCGGTGCCAGCCCCGCCATGCGAATCTTGTCGGGAACGAGATTGCCATGAATCACTTGACGGTCGTGCGCATACGCGAGCGCCTCGGCAAGGGGTTCGGCTTCATCCAAAACCGTTTCCCAGGGCAACCTTTGTCGCCGCTCTACACGGTCAAATAACGATTCACCTTCGATAATTTCATAAGCCAGGTAGGCATCATTGCCCTCGATACCACCTCCGTAGCAACGGGCGATCGAACCATGACGCAAACGCTTCAATATCTCCCATTCGCGAGCAAACTCTTGCCGAACTTCCGGTGTACCACCAAAAGCCAAGGGGAAAATTTTCACGGCCAGCGCACGACGCATCTCGACATGTATGGCTCGCCAAACGGTGCTGCGCGCGTGATCACCCAGCTTGGCTTCTAAGGCCAACGGTCCGAGTCGCGAACGCGCCATATATTTTCCGCCCAGATGCAAGCCAACGATTGATATAGGAGTTCAGTTTTCCCCTGCACTTCTATTGTGCATCGAGCTCCCTTGGCTAACCAGTACCACTCGATTGACGTAATGATTGGCAATCTACCCACGCCGCGCGGTATAACGGTAATACAAAGGTCCCGCGTTTTAATCGTTCCCTACTGATTTCCCACCTCAATTGCGGCAATTCGAAGAGTCCTATCACTCCTCTTCGCATACCCACCCCACCACTGATAGCCATGCGTTTTCGGTCCTACCTATTTTTGATTTCGTTGATTCCCGTGTGCAGCCTTTTCGCTTTACCAGGTTTGTCAGCAGATCAACCCAACTCTTCAACTGTAGATTTCGCAGACCAGGTTTGGCCGATTTTTCAATCCCATTGCCTGGATTGCCATGGTCCCGATACTCAGGAGAGCGAATTTCGAGTCGACTCGATTCGTTCATTCCGTTTAGGTGGGGGATCCGGCGAACCGGCGATCAACTTGGATGCTCCCGACCGGAGCCACCTGCTGGCACTTGTGACGCACCAGGACGACGAACAGCGGATGCCTCCTAGCGATGCACCGAGCCTGACCGAAGAACAAGTCAACATACTTCGCCTCTGGATTCAAACCGGTGCCCAGTGGGACGATGCGATCCCATCCGCCGACGATGAGCTTTCAAATCTGGACCATTGGTCTTTCGCTCCCATCCAAGCACACGCATTGCCGACGATGAACGCCGATTGGGTTCGACAACCACTCGATGCTTGGGTGTTTGAGAAACTAGCGCAGCACGAACTGACACCCAGCGTCGAAGCACCTCGCAGGACATTGATTCGCAGACTCTATTTGGATCTCCTGGGACTTCCTCCCAGCCCCGAACAAGTGGCGCAATTTGTCGGTGATCCTTCACCCTATGCCTATGAACAACTGGTTGAACAACTGTTGGCAGACCCGCATGTAGGAGAACGGTGGGCCCGATACTGGCTCGATCTCGTTCGCTTTGCTGAGACGGATGGTTTTGAAACGAACCGTGAACGTCCCAATGCATGGCCCTTTCGCGATTATGTCATCGATGCGTTGAACTCGGATAAACCCTACAACCACTTCGTCATGGAACAAATTGCGGGCGATGCCATCGGCGAACCCATTGCCACGGCGTACCTCGTTGCAGGAACTCGTGACATCGTGAAGAGTCCCGACGTCAATCTGACGATGATGCAAAGGCAAAATGAATTAGACGACATGATCAATACAACAGGCACAACGTTTTTGGGAATGACGCTGGGTTGTGCTCGATGTCATAATCACAAGTTCGATGCGATCACGCAGCGTGACTACTATGCCGTGCAAGCAATTTTTTCAGGAACCCAGCATGGTGAGCGTGCTTTACCTACTTCGATATCGCAACAGCACCGTAGTGTGGAATTGCTCAAACAAGTATCCGAATTGCGACAACAACTAGCTCCCTTTGCCAAGGCGAATCTCAACCTACGCCCTGCTGTAAACGCTAAAGACAACGTCGATTATTTTGAACCCATGCGTGCATCGCGCATTCGATTCTCTATCTTTGCTACAAATTCATCGGAGCCCTGTATTGATGAACTGGAAGTCTATTCACAAGGGACCAATGTCGCTCTGGCATCCCTTGGCGCTCGACCGTCCAGTTCGTCAAGCCTACCTGGATATGAGATCCATAAGCTCGAACATATCAACGATGGCATCAGCGGAAATGCTCGCAGCTGGATCTCAAATGAGAATGGCAAGGGTTGGGTGCAGATCGATTTTGCTGAACCTGTCACAATCGACAGCGTACGCTGGGGCCGCGATCGACTAGGCCAGTTTGCCGACCGACTAGCGACCAATTACCAAATAGAGTCATCGCTCGGCGATGAACCATGGCAACTGCTTGCCAGCAGCGAAGATCGCCATCCCTTCGATGCTCAAAACAACCAATCGCTCGCAGCGCAATTGGCGGCCCAATACGATTTCTCATCATTGCCAACGGCAGCCCATAAAAGCATGCAGCATGTGCTCGACAAGCTAGTTGTTTTGGAAGCTGAGTATAAATCGCAAGCCAGCGGACTCAGCGCCTATGTCGGAAACTTCGAACAACCTCCCGCCACCTATCGATTGTTTCGGGGCGAACCCCAGCAACCTCGAGAAATGGTTGGCCCAAACACGATCGAAGCACTCGGTGACCTTGCCATCGACGTAGACGCTGCGGAGCAACAAAGACGCTTGGCGCTTGCGGAGTGGATTGTGCAACCAAACAATCCATTGACCGCCCGCGTGATTGCTAATCGAATTTGGCAACATCATTTTGGCAAAGGAATTGTGGCTACACCCAATGACTTTGGTGTTGCCGGCGTCGCTCCGACACATCCTGAATTATTAGACTATCTCGCCGATCAATTGCTCCGTCACGATTGGTCCCTGAAACAACTGCATCGCACGATTTTGCTTTCGGCAACCTATCGACAATCGAGTCGCCCTATTCCCGCTGCTATGAAAGTGGACGCATCCACCAGTCTCTTGTGGCGATTTCCTCCGCGACGCTTGGATGCCGAAGCGCTGCGAGATAGCATCTTGGCCGCCACTGGCAGTTTGGATTTGCGCATGGGTGGCCCCGGCTTCAGCGCGTTTGAAGTGGAGCTAGAAAATGTGCGGCATTACTTCCCAAAGTACAAATATGGTCCGACCGATTGGCGGCGCATGATCTATATGACCAAAGTACGCCAAGAGCAGGATGCTGTGTTCGGTATCTTCGATTGTCCCGACGGGTCAACAGGAGTGCCGGCACGAAATCGATCCACGACTCCGCTGCAAGCATTAAATTTATTTAATAGTGAGTTCACGCTTCAACAAGCGAACTTTCTTGCAGCGCGAGCTGCAGCAGATTGTCCTACGGATGTGCTCGGACAAATCGATGCTGCTTACCAATACTGCTATGGTCGTTCGCCTTCTCAAGATGAATTGTTAGATGCCAAGCAATTCATTTCCTCGGAAGGGCTCGCTCCCTTCTGCCGGGCAATACTTAATAGCAATGAGTTCTTGTTTCTGCCGTGATCGCGGTCAAATTAGATTATGAACTCTCATCCAAATCAGCCAGAGAATTCCATCATGCTGGATCGCCGCAGTTTTTTGAGCTATTTGTCTACCGGCCTCAGTGGCATCGCACTTTCCTCGATATTGCATTCCCAATCTTTGTTGGCTGCTGACGATGGTTCGCGTAGCCTAGGCGGTGCACCGTGGGAGCCGATTATTGATCCCTCTCGACCGTTTGCCGATCGTCCTCCACATACACCAGCAAAAGCCAAACGCGTCTTAGTGATATTTTGCTCCGGCGCATGCAGCCACCTCGACACGTTTGACTACAAACCAGCGTTGATTCAGCGTCATGGTCAACCCCTGCCTGGCGCCGAATCTCTGGTGACCTTTCAGGGGCAGCAGGGCAACCTCACGAAGAGTCCTTGGCAATTTCGTCCTCGAGGCGAATCTGGAAAAATGGTTTCGGATTTGGTGCCGATGCTAGGCGACCTGGTGGACGACATGTGCTTTATTCATTCCATGAAGGGTAAGACAAACACGCATGGGCCGGGCGAGAATTACATGTCCACCGGCTACACGCTGGAAGGTTTTCCCAGCATTGGAGCTTGGGTTTCCTATGCAATGGGAACAGAGAACGAAAATCTTCCTTGCTACGTGGCGATCCCCGATCCGCGTGGCACCCCACAATCTTCAGTCAATAATTGGGGCCCCGGTTTCTTACCGGCCGCCTACCAAGGAACCGACTTCAATGCCGCAAATCCAATCCGCAATCTTCAACGCCCTGCACGCATTGCCTCGCAGCAAGACGATGCCACACGAGCATTTCTACAACGAATGAATCAAAGGCATCTCGAAGAATTCCCAGGTGACAGTGAACTGGCGGCGAGAATCGCTAGCTATGAACTCGCAGCGAAGATGCAATTAAGTATTCCCGAAGTTACCGACATCGGACAAGAAACCAAAGAAACAATGGCTATGTACGGTGCCGACGATACTTCGAATCCCGTCAAACAAAAATTCGCACAAAATTGCATCTTGGCGCGACGCCTGCTTGAACAGGGCGTACGCTTTGTTCAACTCTTTAACGGTGCCTATCAGACAGGCGGCGAAGGGGTGAGCAACTGGGATGGGCACAAATCTTTAGAAGCACAGTACAGCCTTCATGGGCCCGTTTTGGACGGCCCCACGTCGGCTTTGCTGCGAGATATGAAACAACGCGGACTACTCGAAGACACCTTGGTCGTTTGGTGCACAGAGTTCGGCCGCATGCCAACCTTCCAACAAGGTGCCAGTGGCCGCGACCACAACCCCGATGGCTTTACCTGTTGGTTGGCTGGTGCCGGAGTCAAGGCTCCGTTTACCTATGGAGCAACGGATGAGTTTGGATACAAGGCCGTCGAAAATGTGGTCACTGTGCATGACTTCCACGCGACAATTTTGCACTTATTAGGACTCAATCATGAGCAATTGACCTATTATCACAACGGACTGCAACGACGCTTGACCGATGTCGAAGGTCGTATTGTGACAGACATTCTCAGTTAGGTTGTTGGCGTCGAATCTATTCGCCCCCAGCCACCTCCGCCAGGAGTTTCTAACCGTATCTGCTCGCCAGAATCCATATTCAAGCTGACGGTGGCTGGCAGTTCTACTTCTTCTCCATCTCGCCGTATCAAAATGTTTCTGCCACACAATCCATGACTGCCACCCTGTGCACCATAAGGCCCCTGCGGCCGGTCCTCTCGAAGAGGTTTGCGGCGACTAGTCAAAAGCGATACCGTCAGTGGTCGAAGCATTTCGATTTGACGAATCACGCCATCGCCGCCATGGTTTCGGCCTGCTCCACCACTGTTTGGTCGAATGGAAAAGCGATGCAGTCGAAGCGGGTATCGCGACTCTAAAATTTCAGGGTCTGTGATGCGAGTGTTTGTCATATGCGTATGCACTGCACTTTCACCAATCGCAGTGGGTGTTGCACCGGCTCCACCGCAAATCGTCTCGTAGTATCCAAACGACGCATCGCCAATCAGCAGGTTATTCATCGTTCCTTGGCTGGCCGCTGCAACTCCCAGTGCTCCCAGCAGACAATCGACGACCCGCTGACTCGTCTCTACGTTGCCGGCAACTACAGCGGGACATTGACGGGGATCTGCATGATAGGGTGGATTCAGTAGTCCCGCAGGAATCCGTAGATCCAATCGTTGTAAGACCCCTTCGCTCAGGGGCAGATGTCGATTCGATAAACATCGTAAAACATACAAAACGGCAGCCGAAACGATTGCAGGAGTTGCGTTCCAACCGTGCGGATGAACTTCACTGGTACCAGCAAAATCAATTACCAAACGCCGTTCTTCACGGAATAGCCGAACGCTGATACTGGCTCGATCGTCGAGCCAATCCGTAAAGGAAGCTGTTTTGTTATCCAGCAATTGCAAACAATCATCGATGGCGTCCGCTCCTAGGTCCAGCAAGCAAGTCATCCAGCGTTCCAGCGCATCCGCACCATGCTGCATCGCCAATGCGCGAAGGTCCTCTGCACCCCGTCTTCCCGCGGCTACTTGGGCTGTGATATCGGCCATGTTTTCATGTGGGTTCCGAGACGGATAAGGACCGCTGGCAAGATGAATTTCTAGAGCATCTGCGTGAGACTGTCCCTCTTGAATCAATGCAAAGTTCCTAATCACGACTCCTTCTTCTGCAAGGCTACTTGCCATCGGAGGCATGGATCCAGGAGTAAGCCCACCAATCTCAGCATGATGCGCGCGACTTGCCACGAAGAAGTCTGGAATTCCCTGTCGCAGTTTAACGAACACAGGGGACACGACGGTCACGTCAGGTAAGTGCGAACCTCCTGCGTAGGGATCATTGGAGACATAGCAATCTCCTTCCCACATCGTCGGATACTGGGCGGCAATGCTGCGCACGGTGTGACCCATTGCGCCGAGATGAACCGGCACATGCATGGCACCGGCGACCAGCGTTCCATCACGACGAAAAATTGCGCAGGAATAATCCAGCCGTTCTTTTACATTCACGCTGACAGCCGTTCGTCGCAGGACTTCACCCATCTGCTCGGCTATTCCCTCCAGTCGTCTGGCAATAATTTCTAACTGGACGGCCAAAGAGGATGAATCCTCGTCGTCAGCATCCGCAAGATCTACAGCTACCTGTCGGCTCTCTAGGTTGCGTTCCACAATCCAGGTGCCGTCGGTCCATTGTGCAGCGTACCAATCAGGTTCCACGACGAGAGTGCTCGCGTCACTCGCAATCACCGCTGGACCGTAGATACGGTCTCCGGGACGAAGCGATTCGCGGTCCCAACGACCTGCAGATATCCACTGATTCTGAAAAAATAATGGCTGAGTTACCTTCGCATTCAGCGCATCGGTCGATTGGTCTGTCGCAGTTGGCGATAGAGAAAGTCTATCTTCTGCAGCGCATTCTGCCTCCACGCGCACGGTAACGCACTCGATCGATCGACCAACGCGCGCATAACCGTAACTGGACTTATGGAGCTCACCGAACCGAATGGCAAGCGTATCCATTGGCTCCAGCTCGAGCTCAAGCGTTGTGTCCGTCCCTTGATAGCGCAACTCGGTAGTCTTGCGAAACGTCACTTTAGCGTCGCTTGGGATGTCGTCGCTAAGATTGTCGATCGTCTGTTGTCGCAGGGTTTCGCCGATCCGTTCGAACTCTTCATTATCAACTTCGGCAAGAGGACGATAAAGACCATGAGAGGCAAACCGACCAATGGGTGCCAGCCCCATGCCTAGTGCGCTCAGCACACTAGCATCCGGATGGTCGACCACTGCTTGCACTCCTAACGCAACAGCCACCGCACAGGCGTGCTGCCCCGCCGCTCCGCCAAAGCTGACCAAACGCATCGGGCGAGGATCTGCTCCTTCAGTTGTCGTTACGGTACGTACTGCCTCAGCCATATGATGAACGGCAATGTTCCAAAAACCCTCCGCCAGCGATTCACGGCTTTCAAAATGAACTCCATGTTCGCGCAATTCCAAGAGCATGCGGTCCAGCTGCCGCTCGGATGCAAGACGATTTAGCGTGAAAGGAAATCGATCTTCGGCGACTCGACCAAGGACGAGATTCAAATCGGTTACTGTCAGCGGGCCGCCACGTCCATAGCATGCAGGTCCCGGGTCGGAACCAGCACTTTCGGGTCCAACTAACAACCGCGCACCATCACATCGACAAATGGAACCACCACCAGCCGCGACGGTATGAATAGCCATTGTCGGAGTCATCACTCGAATGCCAGCTTTTCGTGTTTCAAACTGACGCACGATGGGACCTTCGCAGCGGCTTACATCAGTGCTGGTGCCACCCATGTCAAAACCAATGACTCCCGCGCAATCGGGATCGGTTTGTCGCAGCGACCTTAAAATCTCAGCCAACGCTACGCCCCCTCCGGCCGGCCCCGAGAGAATACTGTCTCGGCCCCGAAACGCATCGGCGCGGACAAGTTGCCCGCCGCTGGTCATCAATCTCAAATGCGCATTGTCTGGGCCGCCGAACTGTTGCCAAACGCGGGCGACATAAGTCGCGAGGATCGGATTGAGGTACGCATCGAGTGTCGTCGTTTCAGCCCTCGAAAGCAATTTGATCAGTGGCACTACATGGCTGGATAGACTGATTTCCGTGAAGCCCACTTGCCTCGCCAATTTCTCGGCACGCAATTCATGGGCGTTATTGCGATAAGCATGCATAAAACAAATAGATAGCGATTCAATACCTCTCTGTCGCAACTCTTGGAGTTGTTTGACCAACTGCGCCTCGTCCAGTGCCTGCAATACATTGCCATCCGCATCCAATCGCTCACCGACCTCAACAACATCGTTGGTAAGTGGTACTGGCTTGCAAACCGCCAAGTCGAATAACTCAGGGCGTTCTTGACTTCCAATCGTCAAACAATCTCCGAACCCCGATGTGACGAGAAATCCGACACGAGCGCCCGTTCGAGTGAGCAATGCATTTGTGCCGCGCGTTGTTCCCAGTCGGACATCCAACTGCGGCAAGGCCTGATTCGGCGAGCATCGCAAGAGACGGCGCACCGCCATCACGGGCGCTTCCAACGAGCTCCGCAATTCGTAGGTCGCGCCAATGCGGGGTGGCTGGTGCAACGGAGCAACTAGCTCCAGACATCCTCGCTGGCTATCGAACCCAGCCACACGGGTCGTGTGCTCAACCTGGCCGTCGGAATCGAGCATCCACAGCTCGAAATCGTCCCAGAAATTATCGGGGTCGCCAATTCTCTGGTTGTCAAAAATAACCGATGCGGACGAAGATCCAGCAGTCGTACCCTTGGTTACGCCACTGCTGAGCACCTTACCTTTGAGGCGACGTCCCTGAGCATCGACAACGAAACAATCAGTAAACGTACCACCAACATCCACCCAGACCTTGTATCGCACATCTCCCCCGTTGATTATCCGAATGCCGTGTTAACACAGTTCGCCAGATGATCACCACTGAGCGAACATCTTAAACAACTATTGGAGCAGGACGGATCCCAATCTCCAACGGGGAGCGGCAATGAGGTTCTCTATAACTTAGACGCGGGGAATTTCGAAACCCTCTCGTTGGGTCCGAGCAAACAGACCCGCTGCCTGTTCGTCACCTAGGATCTTTTCATCCTTCGCGTCCCATTTGATCACCCGTCCAAGTCGTGCAGCAATGGAAGCCAAATGGCAAGTATTCATCATTTGTACGTGAGAATAGACGTCTGAAACTGGGAGTCCACCCTCGCGAATGCAACGATAGAAATTGGCTTTATGACCTTCGAAAGGCTTGCCCTTATAAAGTCGTTTTAGATCTTCGTCGGTGAATTGATCCTTGTCCCACTGTTCATCGATTGGTTGACCCGTGATCTTGCCGCGATTCACAAACATGCGGCCCTTAGATCCTTCGAACAAGACTCCATTATCACCCCGGCTGGTGATATTCATTTCGATACCATTTGCGTAGCGACAGATGATTCCAAATTCGTTTGACGTGTTGTAGCAATCATCGACTAATGGGTATCCGTCTTTGAACTCCACAGGGTGTTTGGCATCGGTTCCATCCACTTCGACAGGACCCTGACCACGCTCACTGTGATTGATAGCCCAGGTGGCAATATCCACGTGATGGGCGCCCCAATCGGTAAACTTACCCCCTGAATATTCGTACCACCAACGGAACTCATAGTGGCAACGACGCTCGCGATAGGGAACCAATGGAGCCTGTCCTAGCCAGAAGTTCCAATCCAATTCTTTCGGTGGCTCGGCAACAGGGAACGGACCTCCCGTGGGACTACCGTCGATGCCGACGGTAATTTTCCGGATGTCTCCCAACAAACCCTTTTGCACCATGTTTACTGCACGCAGAAATCGATCTTTATCGCTGCGCTGTTGAGTTCCAATAAAGAATATCTTGTCTTTGTGCTTGTCGCATGCCGCACGAATCAATTGGTTTTCTTCCAATGTCAGCGTGAGTGGCTTCTGGCAGAATACGTGTTTGCCAGCCTCGAGTGCTTCGATAGCAATCTTGACGTGCCAATGGTCCGGAGTGACCACACTGACAACATCAATATCATCGCGCTCCAGCACTTTACGGTAATCGCCATAGGCATCGGCCTTTCCTTTCCCAATTCGATCGTCATTCTTGGCCGCTTCGGCGCGACGCGAGTCCACGTCGCAAACGGCGACTATGTCGCCAAAATTCGAATGTTCACGCGCATCACCGGTGCCCATGCTGCCCACACCAATACAACCGATCAATGGTCGATCATTGGCGGATTGCTTGGCGAACGCGTTGGTGCTGGTTGCAAAGGAAGGAACAAAGGCAGCCGCGGCCGCAGTGGCAGAGGATGCTTTGATGAAGTCACGCCGATTGGCTACCGATTGTTTTTTCATAATGAACTCTTGTTTCCGACTGGGAAAACCAAAACAAGGCGAAGGTGGGAGGAAGCCCCATTGGCTAGGCTACTATGGTAACTCATCTTGCCCACATTGTGTCAAATTGGCTGCAATTCCAATCCCCCCCAATAGAAACACAATCTCCCTGGCACCTCTTTTGCTCAATTCAGTTAGAATTGGGGGGTGCAACCTTCTCTCAATGCCTTCAAGTAAGCCCACCGCATGGATGACCCAGAAAAATACTTTCAACGACTCGCGCGATGGTTGGACTTGGAGGCAGAAGCCGAAATGGAGCGATTGGCGCTCCGTCGACTGCGCCAATCGATCGAACATGCAGAGCGTTCTGGGGATACCCTTGTTGACCTGGTGATCGAAGACGACGAGTCAGGCTTAGGGGGCCGACTTCTGCTGACGCTGGTAAAACGAAATCGCGATGTAACCCTGCCTTGGAACCGCTTACGCACCGGTTCGCCCGTCATTCTCTCCGCCCACGAGGCCGGTACAGGCGAATCGATGGCGGGTGTCATCAGCGCCCGTTCCCAACGAAGCATCCAAGTAGCCGTCAATGATTGGCCCGACGCGGATCGGCTGAGGTTGGATTTATCACCCGACGAGATCACTCGCAGACGACAGTTGTCCGCACTACGAAAGGTGCAAGAGGCTCGCGGCCGAACCGCACAGCTTCGCAGCATCGTATTAGAACAGCGTGAGCCTCGATTCGGTGAGCTACCCGAAGTTCAATTCGTCACAGATCTAAATCCATCACAACAAGAAGCCGTTCGCTTTGCCCTGTCGGCGAACGATTTAGCCATCATTCATGGCCCCCCTGGGACGGGCAAAACGACAACCGTCGTGGAGCTAATTCTGCAAGCGGTCCAGCGAGGCAAACGAGTGCTTGCTTGTGCTCCAAGCAACACAGCCGTCGATAACATGTTGGAGCGACTCATCGCAGCCAGAGCCAAAGTTGTTCGTGTTGGCCACCCAGCGCGCGTAGCCAAGAACTTGCGTGACTATACGCTCGATGCGCTCGTTGAAGATCACGACCTGATGTATACCGTTAGAAACATGATCCGTGAGGCAGAAAATCTGCAACGTCGCGCGCAGAAATACACGAGGGCCGCGCCAGAAAGAGGCGCGAAACGAATGCAACAGCAAGAAGCTCGCGATCTTCGTCGCCAAGCGAGGGACATGGAAAATCAAGTCGCCGATGCAATTGTCTCGCAAGCGGATGTTGTATGTGCTACGACTACCTTTGACGATAGCGTGATCGGTGATGAAGTCTTTGACCTCGTTGTGATCGACGAAGCCTGCCAATGCACAGAACCCGCTTGCTGGCTACCGATGTTGCGGGCCGATTCTCTCGTTTTAGCAGGTGACCATTTTCAATTGCCCCCTACCGTCCTTTCCAAACAGGCCGCTGCGGAGGGCTTGGAGACGAGCCTACTCGAACGACTCGTTAATGCATTCGGGCCCGATATCCATCGCCGACTGACCGTTCAATACCGCATGAATGAACATATCATGCGGTTCTCCTCCAATACTTTTTATGACGGCCAATTGGTCGCAGACGCTTCGGTAAAGAATCATTGCCTAGCAGATTTGCCGAAATTAGAAGAGTCCTTTTTTACCACGGAACCGCTTGGGTTCTACGATACGGCTGGCACGGGCTGGGAAGAACAATTGGAAGACGATGGGGACAGCAAGTTCAACCCCGACGAAGGAATTTATGTGCTCAAAAAGGTCCAAGCCCTCTGTGATTTTGGCTTGGCACCAGAAGAGATCGCCGTGATCGCGCCCTATGCGGCACAGGTTCGCTGGTTACGTGATAAGTGTCCGCTAGAGGATGTTGAAATTGACACAGTCGATGGATTCCAAGGTCGTGAAAAAGAAGCGGTCGTTATCTCACTCGTTCGTTCCAATCCACAAGGAGAAATTGGTTTTCTGGCGGACACCCGGCGCATGAATGTGGCCATGACCCGAGCCAAACGAAAACTAATTGTCGTAGGTGATAGTGCTACGCTGGCGGGCCATACTTTCTATGCGGCAATGCTAGAATATTTCGAACAAGAAGGCGCGTACCACTCCGTGTGGGAAGACAACCACTAGCTCAGCGCTGTTTAACCACGCAAATAGTTTCTACGGAACAACCACCAAACGCCCCCCGCCATGCAAACCATGTAGAGGACCTGCACGGCGATCGCTTGTAGAATCTTATTGTGCATCAGTCCTCCAGCGTTCCATAGCATTGTCTGAAATCCAGACATTGCCCAATAGGTGACAGTGGACTTGGTCGCTATTTCAAGCGGTGTTGGTAAGTCAAGCATTTGCAATGGAAACCAACAACCACCGAGTGCAGCCATAGAGATGATCAGAATCGTCGCTAACATGTCGGCTTGCTTTTCTGATTTCGCACCAGCGGCAATCAACATCCCAAAGCTGGTGGATGTCATGATCCACAACAAGGCCAATACAAATAGCGTTACTGGGTCGCGAAAAATCCCCACGCGAAACATGAATTCGCCATAGGTAAACATGACAACCATTTGCATGCACCCCACGGCGACAGTAAAGAGTGCCGTGCCGAGCAAAATACTCTGTCGCGGAACTCCCACCGAAAGCAATCTTGCCAGAGTTCCCGAATCGCGTTCGGTGAGCAATGTTCGACCACACGAAGTCACTCCAAACATTAACATCATGACCGACATTCCAGCGACCGCTTGAGCAGTTTGATAGGAAGCTTGTTTGGGCCTTGCGGGAGGCAAATGATCTTCGGTCTCTACTGGAAGGAAGTTCAACATCCAATCCATCGATCCTGACGAATTCTCGTCTTCCGCAGCAGTTTCTTCGGGAACGGTCGCATTGTTAAACTGGTCAATCACTGCCGCCATTTGCGTAGAACTTCCTTGCAACAATCCAAGCTGAGTCTCTTCCATTCCCGCATCGGCAAACATTTTTTGCATGGAGTCGATCCACCAGTTGCTTTGTCTGGAAGTCAACATCGCCTGCATCATACTAATGCGCACTATCTGATCTTCCATTTCACGGCCTGGATCGCGTACCAAAAGCAAACGATCTTCGAGTTTGTTGGGTTGCGTATCAGCAAAACCCTCACGAATAATTAACGCATGACTAGCTTCGCCATCGTCCACCAATTGTTTGGCGCGTTCAGCAGTCAAAGCGGATTCGCCCGCGCGCGGCCGCACTCGCAACATGTCCGCTTTTTTTAGTGTTGCCAAGAAACTTTGGCTCGCTTCGGAGCCATCCTCATCCACTACATACAGAGTCACCCGCGGTGCAGGTCCGCTACCACCAAAGGCCGCGCCCATGATAAAACCAAAAATGGTCACCAGGACGATTGGCAACAAAAAACCTAATAGCAGCCCGATGGGATCACGAAAGTAAATCCGGAGATCTTTCCAGGCTAATGCGAATGCTGCAGACATGATGTTTATACCTTATTGATCATCGCGTAGCCGGCGACCCGTGAGTTGCAAAAATATAGTCTCTAGATTTGCTTGTGGTTGCGCAATACTCGTCGCCAGTTCCTGCTTGGAACCAGTCGCGACCATTTGCCCTTCGTTCATAATGGCAATGGAGTCACACAGCCTTTCCGCTTCCTCCATGTAGTGCGTGGTATAGATCATGGTCATGCCAGAGGATTTCAACTTCTCCAGCGTATCAAACAAGTGATTTCGGCTCTGCGGATCCACACCGACCGTTGGTTCGTCCAACAGCAGCAAATCGGGACGATGGACTTGACCGATCGCTAAATTCAATCGCCGCTTCATCCCGCCACTGAATGTTTTGACAAGATCTTTGCCGCGATCGCTCAACCCTGCCAGATCAAGACTTTGCTCCACAGCATCAGTCAATTCCTTTCCGCGCACACCGGCCAGTTTGCCGAATAGACTGAGATTTTCGCGGGCAGTTAAGCCTTCATATAGAGCCAGCTCCTGGGGGACAAACCCAAGTCGCTTACGGCAGGCCGCATCGTCCGCAGGCCGAAAGGGGAGTTGCCCCATTTTCATCTCACCCTGCCATTGTGACTTGAGCCCCGCGATGCACTGAATGGTGGTGGTCTTTCCTGCACCGTTGGGACCTAAAAGCCCAAAGACTTGGCCTTGATGAACTTGGAACGACACATTTTGGACGGCGCGCCTCGGTCCATAGGCATAGCAGAGCGATTCAACGACCAGAAGCGCTGGTGCAACCATTACTTCGCCTCTTTAAAGTTCAAAGTTGTGTACGGACTTAGCAACGGTATTACCGCCATCCCATTCGTTCTGTTTCTAGAATTCTTGGGAGCGATGATATTGATCAATTGGATCTCGAGTCATTTTGATTCGATGAAGCTGGCTTCAATGGTAGCGCTGTAGCCCCAAGCCCAACCAATTCGAGTAGACGAAGTGCGTTGGTCGTTGGCGTAACCCCCTCGCGCATGTGATAATCAAAGACCATTGTTTCTTGGCCATCACTGGTAACTTGAATTGTCTCACGAAAATGAACCACATGGGCGAGGGGCTCGAGTTCTGCGTCTTCTGCAAGCTCCAAATCGTGCGTGCTGATCGCACCAATGGCGCCGGTGCTGACCAAATGCCGAAGCACCTGCACAACAGCGATAGCCCGCTCGCGACTGTTCGTACCCTGCAATATCTCGTCGAGCAAATAAAGCACCTTGCGATCAGCGAGCGGCTCTGTACGGCGAGCATGAGCCACCACGTCGCGCAAACGGTGGAGTTCGGCCATATAGAACGAAACTCCCTCTCGCACGCTGTCACGAACGCGAATGCTGGTTGCCAATTCGACCGATGGCAAGCAAAAAGACTTTGCACAAACTGGCGCGCCGGCTCCAGCGAGAACTACGTTCAATCCCAACGATCGCAACATGGTGCTTTTGCCCGACATGTTGGAACCAGTCACCAACAACAAAGTGCCCGCCGGGCCAATGGAGACGTCATTCGCCACACGCACACCATCCTTTAGCAAGGGATGGGCTAGTGCGGTCGCTTGCAGCATGGCGTTCGAATTGACAGGAATCCATTCCGCCGACGCCCAATCCGGATAATCGTCGTACATCGCAGCGATTGACTGAAGTGCTTCGAGCTCACCCAAGGAATCTATCCAATCTTTTGAAAATTTCCCATATTCCAATTGCCACTTCTCCAACATCCCCAGCAAGTGAACGTCCCACAAGGCAAGCAGCTGCAACAGCATAAATAGAACATAGCTAACACCTCCGCGACGCATCGATACAAAGTTCGCAATGCGCCCCAAACGTTTCATACCATTCGTCGCGCCACCCGATTGTGACACCAGACGTTCTCGAATTCGAGCAATCAACGCGGGCGAATCGGGAAGCGCTTCTCCGGTGGAGAACATTTCAAGGTAACCAGCAATATCGCCTCGCTGGTTGACGGCGCGAGCAAAAATGGAGTGGATGGGGCCACTGATTCCCACCGTGATCATTAGATTGATGACCATCGGTATGCTGGCCAGAATCAACCCCATACCGATATCGAAGAGCCGAGGTTCTTGCGATTGAGTGCGTACAAAAAAACCTCCGCATAAGAACAAGGCAATCATCAGTACCGGAGAGATCCAACTCCATAACTTCAGACCGTGTCTCTTATCCAACCATAGATCGCCGGTCGCCCAAGTCGTGAATGCATCAGGCTCGGCGGCGGAAGCAGCAGCCTGCTTGGCCAACTCATAAAAACGCACGCGCGAGGGGCGGTCCTCGACCAGTGATTTTGCAGCGATAGCTCGCGCTTGCCCCGTTTCGGAAATGGCCGCCTCCGTGATCCACCTCGCCAAGGTTCGCAATCCTGGCCCCGTGTAGGCCATCGAGACGAGTTGCATCAGCGAACCATTGCCAAACAGATCCAGATCATCCGCCACTCCACCTGCTTCCAATGCCCTGGTGGTGGCAAGATCTTGTGGTGGCGACCAACTTGGCAAGCGATCCCAGGCTCGATCCAGACGCGCGACGAGTCGACGTAACACGTTGCGTCGATTGCGTAACGCTTCAATCTTCTCGCGCTGTTGCTCGTGAATGCCCACAACGAAAACAAAGGCGATGATCAGCAACCAACCGATCCACCATAGAAGCTGTGCTCCTGTCGGCGCGCCGGTGTCTGCCACCCAACCCAGTCCCAACAAGATCAAGCCACCAAAGAAAAGTCCAGCTCGAGCTATGTTCAGCGTTCGATCTGTACTTCGCAATCGCTCACGTTCCGATTCGACTGTCTGCAATTCGGCCGCATACCAATCCCTTGATTGCACTCGTTCTCTCCGGTTTTACGCTGCGTCCATATCCAGACCCGTGGTGACGGGACGACGTATGGCGTTGCCACCACCGAGTACCTTCAACGCCACACGGTCTTCTAAATTCGGTCGGAAAATTGTGAGTAGTAGTAACGGCAAGAACCAGGCAATAAACAACCCGCCCCCAAAGCCGTGCCAGAATTGCGCGGCAACCATCATGGTCGCAGAGCAACTCATCAAGGTCCCTAAGTTCTTCTGCCTGGGCCAGATTGCATAAAGTCCTGTCAACAAAACATAGCCAACTAAAACAGGTATTCTCCAGATAGAATTCCAGCCTAGTCCCCACACTCCCTCTAAGTCATTGCTGCGAGGTAGCCACAATCCATACATCTGGATCAATCTCTCCCAAAACTGTTCACCACCACCAACACTCAAGAGCACGGTCAAGAACACGATCGTGCCGATCACACCGGCTGAAAATCTGGCCAAACCGCGCTGTCGATAAAAAGCCAGCCAAAGTGGCAGCAAGAATGCAGGATAGTAAACGAGCCCGGCAGCAGTCCCTAAACAAATGCCGGCAATCATGGGCCTGCGATACATCAACACAGCCCAAACCAACAATGCCGCAGGCAACACGTGATCCACGCGCCCGGTCATTTGCGCCGTGTAGGGCAGAAGCAAGTAGAGAGTGGCACAGCCCGCACCCGCTTTGAAATTGCCAAAATGCCAGTGACCTATCAAAGTGATTCCCAGAACAACAGCCACGTGAGCCAAAATGGCCAACGTCCGCGCTAATGCAACATAAGCAACTTGAGGCTCAGCCGCGGCCGAGGATTCATCCAGTGGACCGGCTTTTTCTGCCGCAGCAACGGACGACTCGGGAATGGTTGGTAGTGCAGGCAACATGTTAAGCACCGGATAACCCGGACCTAACTGTGGCCCTTGCTCGCGCTGCATTCGCGGCGTGCTCATCAACACATTGGCCATTAGAAATATGAGCATCGAAACGCCAATAAAGGCGAGCCCACCTGTGGTCAAATTAGGGTCCAACAGGGGACGCCGAACCATCAATGGGTCGAGAAAGAGCCGAACAAGCAAGATGAACTCGATGATAAACAGCCAAACAAAGCCACGAAGCTCTAGCTTTTTGCCGGCATCCTCAAGCGGTGCGGCGGCTATATCCGCTGCCACGGGCGGTTCGTCCAGGGGCTCAAGATCGGTGGCAATCAGAACCGATCCTGCTGCCTCGGGTGTGATTGAAGCAACCGCAGGCTGGGGGCCTTGATTGGAGGCTACAATGGCAGGTCGAGCGGCCAAGGTCTCAGCCCAAATCTGGCGCTTGCGACCCTCGTTAACCATCAAAATGCCGGGAGCTAGTAATATCAGCAACAATATGTCAAGGTTGCGAATACTCCAGAAACGGTGGAAAACGAAGTACAGTCCAAGGGTCAAGAACGACGAGAGGTAAACCCACGTCGCTGGCTCCGGCCGCTGATAATAAAGAAGGAAATCGCTCATCCGTCCGCAGCCTGACGGGACCGCCAACCCGCTGCAAATGTAAACCAGAATTACATTGGCGCGGGTCTGCCCAACATAATTCTCACTTTGTTCCAAGGCACCAGGATACGCCACCCGACCCCATCTGCGAAAGTCGTCTCCCAGAAAAGGTGTTCACGAACCACCAAGCGGAGTCCTTTGCGCACCCCCATCGCAAATGACGCCAACGGGAATTCCATGGGACACGCTGCAAACGCAATGAACAGACCCCCGGCCAACCACATGTGCGACACTGCACAGCCAGAATTGTCCGGTGCGACTGCGACAACTTGGCAGGTGTTGATTATCCCGTTGCTTTGGCCCGCAGCGGCCGCACTGTCGCTATCGATTGCCGTCGGTGGTCCTCGGGTCACATCGCTGGGGTTGGGACTAGTGGCCTGCGGAACCATGCTGGCCTACGGGCTGGACCGCTGGGTTGACGAGTGCAACTACAAGACAAAATCCCTTTCCACTACCGTTCATTGCTGTCTCTTACTGGTCGGAATCGTCACCTTTGCACTCGCTTGTACAGCATGGTGGAGATTGCTCGCATGCACGGGTCTGGGGATCATGACGGCCGTTTACGTCCCCCTGAAGCGTTACGTCCCCAAAAATGTAATGGCAGCGGTTGCCTGGGCCATTGCAACGGGCGTGCTTCCCTTAGCATCGATGCCAGAATGGAGCTGGAGTCTCGTCGTCTCGATGAGCTCGGTCGCGTTCGTGATGATGGCTAATACGGTTCTGTGCGACATCCCTGACTTGAAAATGGATCGACATTTTGGCGTGCGCGGTATCACACCTTGGCTGGGTCCTCGAGCCGGCGCAATCGCAGCCTCACTGTATGGCGTCGCAGCCGCCTCCATTGCCGCATCGATCGGTCAATGGAGCCTTGCGGTAACAGCGTTCACCTTGGCACTCGTTGGACTAATGTTGCTGCGAAATAGTAACGCTCGCAACATCCGCTTTCTCGTCGATGCTGTCGTCACCGCAATACCTGGACCACTTGCAATGCTCATCGGTTAGCGATGCTCATCGGTTAGCGATGCTCATCTGTTAGCGGTGCGGGTTGACGGCGGCGCGAGTTAATTACTGCGCGGGTCGTAGCTGTAGTGCATGGCTCGCCACGTACTGACCAACTCCGCGGCCTGCATCAAGGCCAGCCGTGTTATCAAAACTGTAGTGAATTCCACCATAGATACGGCTTAGCCCCGCTTCTTCGGCCGCCTCAGTAAAACTGCCGAATGAACGGCTCACAACCAACTCGGGATCGAGTGGCCGTTGCCCAGGAGCGGAATGAGCATCCGCCGCCGACGTGAAGGCGAATTCGCTGCCAAAGAGCGACGTCAGGACGGCATCGGCCGCGCCGCTGAATGTGCTGTGCCCTGAGGTATAAGTCGGGAAAGGCGGAGTGGGCAGAAGTGGAGTCCACGTGGCGTCCGGAGAAGTTGCCGGGTTGTTGTCTAAGGCCGCATCGCGAATGGCGTCGATGGGACGCCAAAGATCATAGGCGTACTTGGAATCCCAAGCAGCGATCCCCGCATCGGCAAGTGCCAAGTTGAGCATCGCGAACGTCCTCGCAGTGTCGAGCAAAGACAATTGCGCTGTAGAAGTCGCTTCGGCCGCAATCTGATTCCAATGACCAGGAGGAGTGAAGGTACCACCACCGTCCGCCCAAAAAATCGCGATATTGGTTTGGTCTGCAGTTCGCGTCGTGCTGTCCACACGCCCCAACCGCATGACTTCGTCAACGGCAGTGGCATACTCAGGCGTGTCGAGAGCCGGTGGTACAGGCGCGCGATAGGGTATCACTGACTCGATCGTAAAGGGTGTGACTTCGGGCCACTGAGGCAACAAGGGTGGCAGGAAGCCAGGCGCAGTTCGATTCCAATCACCCGGTTCGTCACCCGGAACATAGGACTTTGTGGCGCTGCCGCCATCTTGGCTTCGCAGCGCCAACATGGCATTTCCCACGAACTGCCCAAACACCAGCCCTTCGTTTTTGGAGATTCCTTCAGGCACGCCAGCAAGCGATTCCGTTCTCGTAGCATTCCAATATGCCATCTCATCGTCTTCAGGATAAAGCGATTTTGCCACAGTGTACGCTGCTTCGGCGGCGGCTGCTTCTACTGAAATATTGGCCGGAGCCGTGAGTCCGTTTAGGTAGGGCTGGTATTTTCCCTCCACTGCATTGATCGCATCAAACATCGCCGTATGAATCATGGCTAGATTGCGAGCTACGCGCGGAGGTGCGGAAGTAACAATTCGACCTTCGTACGGGTCGTTGCTTGTCGTAGTCCACTCGCGAACGACGTTTAAGATTGTGGCATTCCAATCGCGAACGAGGTTCGACTTTGTAATTAACATCTCAATAGATTGCGAACGTCCCAGAGGATCGGTGACGGTAAATCTCAGTGGATTATCGCCCTCTGCCAAGGGAACTTCCATGATGAACATCCCCTCCGCGTCACTTTGGGTTTGAGCTAACTGCAGAGTATAACTTTGATCAAAAACGAACTCTGCTTCGATTGAGACATTGGCGAGCGTCATGCCCAACATGTGGACCGATTCGCTCGACACAATTCGATTGGCGTTGGGATCCTGGTCAGGATCGAGATTAACGACAAACTGCAATGGTTGGTTGTAGCGGTTGAGCGCATTGATAATCACCAACGCATCGAGCGGCTTAACCATGCCGTCACCGTCACAGTCATAGAACGGACTATCTGCCGGCCGACTCGCAGGTAACTGAACCGGATTACCGCGGTTCAAATAGTTAATAATATTTAACGCATCTAAGGGCGTTACGGTTCCAGAATGATTGACATCCATCGGCATTGAAACATTCTGCCATGCAGCATCCATGCAGAGTCGACTTTGTAACAGCTCTATGGCGGGGCGGTACTTCATTTCTCTTCAAACCCTGCATTGCTAAACCGCGTCATGACATCGATCGCACTTCTTATAGCAACTTTAATTGGCCTTACACCATCCCAACCTCCGCGCGTCTAAAACAGACTCTCTATCGACGCCTTGCTCCGCAGCCAACTTTTTTGGGAAAAACAGATGGAATTTGGGGCACCCGTCCGTGTATTCTAGCCAAATCAGGACAGACACCTACTGGGGGCTCGCAATCCTACCAATATGACAGCCTGCGGTAACGTTCTACGAACGACGAAATTGTTACCAACATATCCATTTTGAACGAACTTTAGACTGTTGCCGCAACGAATTCGACGAGCGCTACGATGATTCCCTATTCCACAGACGCACCCATCTATCACCTCCCGATAGGCACGGTCGCGATTATTGTCTTGAATATCGTCTTGCATGCTGCGCTGCCTGAATCCGTGCGAAGCCCCGACGTTGAGCTCTACTTTCAAGGTGAGCCAATGGATGAGGAGCAATTTCTGCAAATGCTCCAAGCAAACTCTTCAGAGAATGGAGATTCGGCTCAGAATTTCGAGCTGTCGGAGATAGAGTTGCATCAGACATCGAGCGCGCCAGTATTGGCGTTGGAATATGGAACCATCAAGCCCTGGCAGTGGCTTACGAGCATCTATCTCCACGCCGGCTACGGACACCTAATTGGAAACATGGTTTTTCTTTGGGCGTTTGGATTAGTGGTTGAAGGGAAGGTGGGATTTTTTCCTTTCCTACTGATTTACCATATGATCGGAGTCGGACAGAGCGCTCTGGAGCAATTCATCATGATCGCAGCTGAAGCGGGCACATCTCTCGGTGCAAGCGCTGCGATCTTTGGCTTGCTGGGCGTAACGATGATGTGGGCTCCACGGAATGAATTCGAGTGCTTTTGGAGCTTCGGTTCCTTCGATGTACCGATTCTTGCCTTTGCTGGACTGAAGTTTGCCTTTGAGGCCATCTCTTTTTTCATCGGAGGAATGGCGGTCTCGAGTTCGCTTTTACATCTGATGGGAGCGGTTTTTGGAATAGGCGTCGGAGCACTGTGGATCAAGAAGAACTGGGTCGACTGTGAAGGATTTGATTTATTTTGTGTGCTGAGTGGTAACGAAGGGCGTCGACAGGAACGAGAAGACGTTGACAGGAAAGCAGAAGCGTTAGTGAATGCAGCGACCGCAAAGCGACTCAAAAACTCCCCCAAAGCCACGGCCTCGCGAGCGGTCAACACCTCTCCCGCTCCTTCATTTTCGCAGTCCATTCGTCCGGCGTCGACTCCATTGGCTACTTCAGTTCCTCAACGATTGGAATTGACCCAACCAACATTGGCTGACGGCAATTGGGAAACGAACAATAACAATCTTGACATGGACTTCAATGACATTTTCAGCAGTGGACTGCACTTACCCGAACAGAGTAACGCGGAACACAAGCATGCTTTACAACAAGCACTGCTTGAAAAACGATTCGCCGACACTTCTGTGTTGCTACGCAAGGTCCAAGATACCGAACCGTCGTATCAGTTATCTCAAACAGACCTTCAGGGCTGGATTGAATATGAACTCAAACGGTCCAGTTATTCCACTGCGGTCCCTTTGATCCAACAGCACATTCAACGATTCGAAATCAAGCGAGCACCTATGCAAGTGCAACTCGCCAAGATTCTGCTGAAGTACAAAAAGAACGAACAAGCGATGCGAGTATTAAAGAACATCAGTCAAACGGGTCTCCCTCCCGCCGCCCGCGAAACCATCGAAAAACTCACCGCACTCGCCACCTCAGCCCAACCAAACGCATAGGTTGGGAATTTGATCTTGGGTAAGCGCTGGTGCTTGTTCGTGTCCTAAAGCGATGTTCTTTTCTTGGGCCTCTGGAATATTGTGTTGGCTATGGCTAACGAAAGGCCGGTGGCTAGCGCCAAAACCGCTCACACCTTTTAGAAAGGACGGTGGCTAGCGCCAAAACCGCTCACGCCATTTCGTGCTCGTGCTCGTCGATACCGCTGCATTTATTGATAGGGCAGCAAAAAACTCAATGAGAATTGTTGCGCCAGAGGGAAGACTGCGCAGGACTACGAGCGTGCCGTTTGAGCACGAGCAGGAACACGATGGTGCAAGTTATTGTCCTAAAGCGATGTGTTTTTCTTGGGCCTCTGGAATATTGTGTTGGCTATGGCTAACGAAAGGCCGGTGGCTAGCGCCAAAACCGCTCACGCCTTTTAGAAAGGCCTGTGGCTAGCGCCAAAACCGCTCACGCCATTTCGTGCTCGGACCTCAAGTACAATTTCCGTATCGACGCTACTTTCGCGGAGCGAAAGGCGACTATGCCGAACTTTCTAGAGTTCGGGGAAGACTTCTTCGTCGAGCTGCATGCGGCGAATGATGGCCTTCAGGCGAATTTGAAAATCGCTCTTGTAGTTGGCAACTTGTTGCTCAGTTAAATCAAGTTCTGTCGCTACTTCCTTATTGCCTTCGCCCACAACAAATAATAGCTCTAAGCAGCAGAGCTTTTGCCAGTCGCCATTTTCTTTCCAACGCTGTACCTGTTCGGCAATCGCATCTCGCACTGCCTTTTCTTCCAGGTCCTTGCGTTCGCCACTTCGCGCAATGGAGCTCGCCGCGCGACCAGGTCCTTGCAACTCCCAAGGACTGTCGCTGGCTCGCGAGGACTGAAAGCTGATCGCCGGTCGACGGCCTTCGCGACGCAAGAAATCAGTCAACTTATACGCGCAGATAGAGAAGAGGTAACTCTCCAAGGGGCGACGCCCGTCGTAATTGGGCAAGCTCGTCAGAAATCCAATAAAGGCATCCTGCACGATGTCTTCGCTGGCAGCACGATTGCGAATTCGGCTTTCAGAGAAGGCCAACAGCCGCCCTTCGTAGCGACGAATTAGATCTTCCCAGGCTCCCTCATCCCCTTCGCGGATACGTTCAACGAGCAGTGCATCCGTATCAGGGGAATCGGCCATGAATCGACAAGGGGTTAGCGAGTGCCAGGGATTGGTGTGAGCTTGCTCGATAGCAAGCTCAAGCTTTCGTGGCCGCCATTCTAAGCTGAAACACTTGGGCGTTTAACCCTAGAGATTCGGCGAACAATGCCTGTGCCTGCAAGCAGTAAACACAATCCCGCGCCACCTGCAACCCCGACAGCCGATAATCGGTGCTCTACTTCCCGCTGCTGCCACGCACTTGCCAACTTACGACGGAAAGTCTCGTCGAAACGCAATCTGGCAGCTTCTTCAAAGACAAGCTGACCGCCCATTTCTGCGGTCCCATGATAGCGATCTTGGCTTGGCAAATCGTCAATGTTGATATTCAACAAAGGGCTGTCCCCCAATACTTGGGCCCGATCGTCCCCAAGAAAATATTCGGCGTAGGCCGCTACGGCTCCTCGAACCTGGACGCGCAAGCTCTCCGCAGCCGCCTCTCTACTGTCGCAGCGAAGCGACTTAACCGGCCAGACTGAAACGGCTCCATCCAGTTCGGCCGACGCGTCCACCCAGGCGGGAGGAGCCGTCTTGTATTGGGCATGATCCAGTGGAGCAACAGAGAGTGGCCTCGGCTCAAGATCCTCAGCAGGAATCACTGGCGCTAATGCCCACTCAGGACTCGTTGGTTCCAGTACTGGTGTTTCTTCAACCGGTGTTTCTACAACCGGTGTTTCTACAACCGGAGATTCTGCAACCGGAGTTTCTGCAACTGGTGTTTCAGCAACTGGAGTTTCTACAACTGGTGTTTCTACAGCTGGAGTTTCTACAACCGGAGTTTCAACAACCGGAGATTCTGCAACCGGAGATTCTGCAACTGGTGTTTCTGCAACTGGTGTTTCAACAACGGTCACATCATTAACGACCACGGGTTCATCCGTGGTGCCATCTTGAGCTGTCGCATTCGTTGAGACATTGGCGACAGACAAGGCGGCAGCGATGAAGGTCCCAACTAACACTGAGTGAGAGTCTCGCAAGAAAGATCGCAAAGAGATTTTCATGTTGGGGATTCCTTTAGGCCACTAGTGCTTGTTGTGACGCAGTGTCTTTGAATCGATCCTTAGGATTTTCCCAAGGTGCGGAGAATTGTACCGCTGCGGACATCAGACCAGCGGTCAGGAGTCCCCAGGGTTGAGGAATCGGCAGGATTTGTTGTAAACCCCATTCACCGACAACAGCGACGGCCAGTGCCCAAATACTGACACGCGAGCGGCGAAGTGGATCGGCAACTCGCCACCAACGCAGTGCTCCCATCAGGATTGCAAAGTGCGCCATCAGAGCTGCAATTTGCGGAGTTCCTGCAGCATCATACAGCGAGCGAGGCAAATCGGTCGTACCAATCTCTCGCGCCAATCCTTCGTCAAGTGGAATCATGAGAAAATTCGCTAAGGCAAAGGCCGCCGCACCCACGGCGCTTCCAGCACCCAGCATTACAAAACGGCGAGTCAGACCCGACCCTTCTTCTCGCTCCCAGAGTTTGCCAAGGAATAACACACCGATTGCTCCGATAGCCGCTACCACTCCTGACCACACAAAAGGAGCCACTGCGGTACTCGACCATGAGTTCCCCCACAAACTCCAAAGTCCGGCCATGGCCGCAAGAATCGAAGCACTCAATGTTGCGCTCGACATGGACCCGCCCAGTTCGGCTGCCCTAACGGAGGATCGCTTGGCAGACAACTCCGAGCGTTTGCGTACTCGCCATTGCTTTACTGTGATTACGCGAGGCGGTTGCTGGCGAACAAAATTTCGTTGATGGACTTCGGCATAGCTAGGCTGACGCGACACACCGAGGATGATGGCGCGGATCACATAGTAGGGAACATAAACCAATGCCAACATGGTCAGTACGGGAAATATCCATTGCATATTCAATAGCACCAGCGGAATTGCCATGATCAACAAGACAATTCGCGTACCCGGATAAGGCTCGAGACTCGACCACCATTGGCCCACTCCAGAGGCAGTAGTTCGCACCGCGTGTGCGAGAGGTTCTGGCGCCCGGCCCGAGGCAAGTCGAGCAACGGGGACTCCGCTGTTTGCAGAGAGTGGCTGTGCGGACGGACGATGGTAGCGAACTTCGCCAAAGCGAACGTCATTGGCGTTGTAGCCTCTACCCAATTGGGCCGACGCAGCGGTCGCCATGGCGGGCGAAGCGTCTCGAACGAATTCTCCAGCAGCCGGACCAAATTGGATTCCCGGATCGAATGATTGGTTAACAAAACGTTGCGAGATCGGCTCGGCGACTGATCCCGAGGCCGCACGGGCCAAGCCGTGCTCGTCAAATTCGATCCCCAGCGGACGCACCATTTGTGCAACAGATTGCTGACGTGCCGCCGGGTTCTTTTGCAAGGCCTGCCAAATGACGCTGCGATAGGGTTCAGAGACGGCCGATAAATCGGGATTCGCCGTGAGGTGTTTCATGACGATCTCGTGGCTGCTTTCGCCATCAAACGGAACCGTGCCGGTCATCAATTCGAAGAGAATGATCCCCATCGCGTAGATATCAATCTCACGTCCATAGTTCCCGCGACCTACTTCCGGAGCCATGTAATGGAACGTACCGACGCTTTCGGTGTGGCCACCCTTTCGCGAGCAAGAAATATATTTGCTCAGGCCGTAATCACCGACTTTGACGATACCATCGTCATCAAACATATTGCCTGGCTTGAGATCGCGGTGCACGATGCCCGCATCGTGCAAATGGGCAACGCCCGCTGCCAACGCAGCGAACCAGCGACGAGCTTCTCGTTCGCTCAAACCGTGCGGCGCTTTATCGAGGGCACCGCGCAAGCTATTACCGGCTACATACTCCATCACCACCCAAGCTTGACCCGATTCGTCATAGCGAATGTCAAACAACGAGATCAGGTTGGGGTGCTTGAGATTGAGGCAGTGCGAAACACCCCGAACCTCAATATCTAAATTGCGTTGAATTCGCTTGAGCGCCACTTCTTTGCCAGCATCGCTCAAGGCAAAGTAGACTTCGCCAAAGCCGCCGACACCGACGCCGCGCTTGATCGTGTAGCCCGCAAGGGGCTTGCTGCCACTGGCATAGGTGAACTTCATGCCGTTTGGTTCTAGTCGCTGTGGAGTGGAGTCAGCCGGCGATAGTTCATCGACGGCCCAAGTTCTATCCAGTGTACTGGCTGTTGCTGTCATCGCTCCAGGTTCTCCCGTGCCGCTTTCGCGTTCTGCGAACAAATTTGTCGATCCGTTCTCCGAATCGATGGGGTCATGTTGATTAAGGGCCTCTTTCTGTGCGGCAGAAGGCGCTTTCGATGCAAAGATTTTTGAGCCTGCACGAGCTCTTTTGGCGAGATAACTTTTCAAGCTCATGATCGAACGGACTCCAGCGAAAAGGCAATTCCGCACGCTTCGACACGAGCACCAGCGGGAACTTCAACGCGGCCTGTCACGGCGACTCCGTTGACCACATAATCACCAGTACAGCGGCAATACCAGCGATCATCGCGGTATAACAAAACCACTTCACCCTCGGCTTGCCCGGCAATAATATGGCTCGAACGAGCCGGGCCAATCACGCAAGTATCGGCGAGCAAGATAATTGCATCGCTGCGTGGCCGAGTCCGATGCCGGCTTCCCAACGTAAGCCGCGCAGATGCACTGAGCGGATGTGGCTTGGCAAACTCCATCCTCACACCGCGAGCCCCTTGCGAATCACCAGGGCTGGGCGAGCCCAGACTGATTAAATCCCCGTCTCGCAGCATGGCGGGCCGATTCATTCGGCGGCCACTCAGCAGCACTGTTCCCAGTGGCTGCAAGACATAATCGCTTCCCTGTCGTCGAATGCACGCTTCGCGACGTGACAAATCCCCCTGAACGCAAATCTCTGCGTCGTCCGACCCACTCGGACCACCGATGGCCCAATCGTCGCCGGGCAGCAGCATATAACCACCCACTCCGTCGACCCATATCAACCATCGACCGGCCATCGGCTCCACCTTTTCTTCCGGCATGCCGGTTTGCGATTCGCTGAGGGAAAAGGCCACGTCGCTCACCTGCAAATATTACATCTAACGACTGGAAACTCAACATCTGCACAACTAACTCTACAAGTAACTCTACAAGCAGTACTTGTGCAAAACCTACTCTTGACCCAACTGAATTCCAGCCAGTGATGCGGCATCATGCTCACTCTTGCTGGCATCGAAATACGAAGTGATTTCGTCCAGCAACTCCGTTTCGTGAGCATCATCCAAGTCGATACCACCAAAGTACTTAACGTCGGCCTGAGTGACCTCTTCTTCTACGTCAATTCTGGTTGCAATTTCGTCAAGCAACTCCCGTGTGCGAGACAGCGCACTATCGTCTAGCGCCAATTCGCTGCTGGTCTGAGATACTCGCAAGGCGGCAAGCCGAGCTTGCAGGTTCTCAACTTCAACTTCCAATTGTCGCTTGGCTGACATCATGGCTTCCATTCGCTCGTGTGCCGCACTCAGTGTACCTTGGCGAGCCTGAAGCATTTGCTCCAACTTGCTTGATGTTTCCTTCCGTGTCTTGAAACGATCGAATCGGCGACCCAAATCATCTTTCACTTGAGCCGAAGTGTAAGTCTTACCCGAGTAGACAAACACATTGTCACCCTTCTCCAAATCACCCTTCAATCGTTGAATGTCGTTTTGAGCGTCTGCCAAACTCTCTCGGCTGACACCCAATTCTTTCTCCAAACGAGCTACACGAATCTTTTCGTGGGCAATTCGCTTGGCATTGTCGGCGATCTCAGGATCCAAATCGGCGATCATTTGCTGAGCTCGCTTGATTTCCCACTCGAGGGGCACCGAATCCTTAGCCGTTTGATGCAACCAACCGCCAGCGGTTCGCGCATAACTCCAAACCCCTGTGCCCATGGCCAATCCTGCTAGCATGGATGCCAACGCACCACCAATCACAATCTTCTTCAACATGACACTGATCTCCCAATCGGATGTTCCCGCTATGAATTGACCTCTCCAACCGACCGTCGCGATGGAGCAATCCAACGCATTTTGTGGGTCCCAAACGGTCGAGGAGAGGATCAGGTCCGGAGGGTGCGGATAACTGACACTAAGGAATTCGCGGCCCAGAGGCGAATCTTGAGCAGACAATCACAAAATTTTTGCTCGCCGGCAAAATCGGAAGCAATTTTTCTGTATTTTCGCCAGACATCGTGACCAAGGAGAACTAAAGCTACACAAAATGCGTCACAAGGGAGTATAATTCAACAGTAACCGCAATTAGGATGATTCATGTCCAAAATTGCCAATGTGTTGTCAATTTGCCTACTTTGTTGGCATTTCGCGACACTCGCCCGCTTAGAAATGCACGTTTGGCAGGCTGTGTCTTTTTACCCTTTTTAACTTAAAGCTATGACAAACAAGACCTTGCGAACGAAAACGTAATCGTCGAACAGGATGTGGCGCGGCGATTGCACCTAGTTTGAAGCCATTCAGCGACTGATATTCGGTTCTGTACGGCTTTGAAAGAACATCTGTGGTCTTTTCCTCTTCGAACCTCTAACCCCTATTTCCTGTCCATCAGGTTCACTCCCGCTTCTAACAGTTTTTCTCTGCTTCGACCTAATCGCCCCCCACAACGCCGCGGAGACCTAGCCATGACCACATCTTCCCATCACAGCCAAACCTCCAAGTCGCGTTCCTATGGTGACCACTGGAGTGAGCTGACAGCATCCATCTCCTCTAGCTCGCTGGTAAATCTCGACAAATGGTTTGATGAGCAATTAACGTTGCTCGAGAGTCGCAACGAAGAGTTTGTTACTAAACAATCTTTGCGGAAGAACTTGCGAGGCTAGCGATTGTTGTTGGCCCTGTTGCCGACGATGACGGTCGCAGATCGAACTGTTATTCTGCGTCCGTCTGTTCTCGGCCAACCTCAGCATCAGTCCAATTCAGTTCTGCTCCCATGAATGAACGCGACTCTTATGTCTTTGCCAGCGACAATGCGGCTGGCATTTGTCCCTCCGCACTTCAAAGCTTGCTAGCTGCTAATCAGGATTGCGTCGGCTCCTACGGTGGTGATCCATGGACCGAACGAGCCAAATCGTTGATCAACGATTTCTTCGAATGCTCCTGCGAAGTATTTTTCACCTTCAATGGCACCGCAGCCAATTCGTTGGCCCTTTCAGCTCTTTGCCAACGCCATCACAGCATCATCGCCCATCGCCAAAGCCATCTGCAAACCGATGAATGTGGTTGCCCAGAGTTCATGACTGGCGGAACAAAGATCCTCCTAGCCAATGGTGATCAAGGTCGTATTGATGTTGACCATGCTGCCGAATTGGCCGGTTACCGACGCGATGTCCATTTTCCTCCCGTACGAGCCATCGGGCTTACGCAAGCTACCGAGTGGGGTACCGTTTACGATCTTCAACATCTGGATCGAGTGCATGAATTGAAAAAACGATTTCAATTGCACGTCCACATGGATGGAGCTCGTTTTGCCAATGCGATTGCCTCATTAGATGTAGCCCCCAAAGCATGCACCTGGCAGGCAGGTATCGATTGTCTCTCGCTAGGGGGCACTAAAAATGGCATGGCAGTCGGGGAATGCGTCGTCTTTTTCAACCAGTCACTCGCGAATGAATTCGGGTTTCGCGTCAAACAGGCAGGGCAACTCGCGTCGAAAATGCGGTTTCTGTCGGCTCCCTGGGTCGGCATGTTGGAATCGGGCGATTATCTGAATAATGCCCGCCACGCAAACGCGATGGCGTCTCAGTTGAAAAATCGCTTGCAAGCATTCGGATTGCGCGTCATCAATGAGGTACAAGCAAACGGCATTTTGGTGGATCTGGGCGAGACGCTGGCAGATCAAATGCGCGAACAAGGCTGGCATTTTTACGACCTATTTAACCCTGGCGAATCCCGTTTGATGTGCTCCTGGGCCACGACTCAGCAGCATCTGGATGAATTTATGGTAGACCTTCAGCAGCTCTGTAAACCCGAGCTGAATCAGGTCGGATTGTGATCAACGCATTCGCTGCGGCCAAACAAGCCAAGTACAATGTCCTTCATCACCTTTAATAAACAATAGTCGCCGTTATAGTCGCCTTTCGCTCCGCGAAAGTAGCGAAAGCACAGGCTAACAACGCTACTTTCGCGGATAGGCTGTGAATTTATGAATCGAAGGCAATAATAGTCGCCTTTCGCTCCGCGAAAGTTCTGAAAAAGCAGCGAATACCAACGCTACTTTCGCGGAGCTAAAGGCGACTTTCCCAACGACAACATATACGATCGATATTGATGGCAGCACACCCCGCCAAAGGGCTGTAGCATTTATGTTATACTGACTCGAGTGGTAAACGATTTACGATACGAACCAGGATGATCGAACCCCTATTACCACTCAGGTGAGACGGTATTAATTAATTGTTCCTGTGGAAAATCGTACTCCTACTCGTACTCAGTGCACCGGTACTCGTACTCGAAATAAGCGTGATACCAACACTGAGATTTCGACCATAAGCGATTTGCAAGGAACGAGCGAGTACGAGTACCGCGATGCTGAGTACGAGTACGAATTCAACGCATTGTCTTTTCTCTTTGGACCTTTGCGACCTCTGTCATTCGTCCATCACGCGTCCACTTCGCTCACATTTTGGTTTCCGTAATTGGCATCACTTTGCAAGGCTGATGATGGCTAATCAACTTGGTTCATTCAAATAGGCAATAAAGCGTCGCGAGAACACACAGCAATTGATCCTGCCGGGGTGTGCCGCCCTTGTGTTGAAAAGTTTGCAATGAAGTCCATGCTGCGGTACTCTAAAGTCGTCCGTGCCCAGCGGCGGTACGGGAACCATCGGATTAACGCGATCCGTCATGACTTGTCCGCTCGCGTCGCTCTGCTGAGTCTTTACCCAGCCGCGTTATCCGCAGTGTTATGCCCAGCAGGTAGACCGAATGAAGTATATAGCTGTAGTCCTTTCGCTAGTAGCGTTTGCGGCACCGGCATCAACCCAAGAGCCTCGGACTGTGTCGGTGGAGGGGCGAAGCAGCACGCAGGTTGATCCAGACGTCGCATCGACTGAACTTGGGGTCCTTGTCCGCGGAGCCAATCTTGAAGACGTTAAGAATCAAACGAATCAACGCATCGGAACGATTTTCAAAGAACTAAGGTCGCTTGGCCTAGAGGAAGACGCGCTGCGCATGTCTCAGATCGACCTTTCGCTCGAATCGCCAAGTGATATTGCAAAAGAACAGGTAACTCGTTTCGAGATGTATCGCCAGATTCGTGTAGACGTGACCGATCTGGAGCTCCTAGGAGCCATCCTCGACAAAGCGATCAATGCCGGATCTAACCAGATAAGCGGTATTTACTACGGTTCGTCCAAGGAGAAAGAAATAAAAGACAAACTGCTCGCCGAGGCAATTGAAAACGCTAAAGCCCAAGCCGAGCAGCTAGCGAAAGGGTTCGGCGCGAGGCTAGGCAAAGTTGTCCGGATACAAAGCGATCGCGGTGGTGCCACGGCAAACCTGAGCCTTGTCATAAGCACGACTTCAAATCCATTTGGGGGCGAAACCTACAAACCAGGCCGCATTGAAATAGAGAGGTCCGTGAGCGTAGTTTTTGAACTCGTCGATTGAATAGTGACTGACCTCCTATCCGTCTGTTACGTTCGTAGGGTCGTTTTGAGCGAAAGGGAATCGAAGGAATAATGCGCGAGCGATTACGTGTTTTTGCAGTTTGGCTTGTCGCTGCAGCCATCTCCGGACCAGCTGGCATACTATTGCATGAACTTGGCCATTTCGTCGTTGCGGCGGCCTCAGGATTTCCGGACGCAAAGCTAAGCTTCGCATCCGTAAGCTATCACGACAGCGAGCGTTTTTGGCAGACACTTGCTGGCGGAGAGCGACTGGCTGCGGAGGCCATCTATCCGCTGCAACGGGCAGGCCTCTTGGCCGCGGCAGGTCCTGCGGTAACCGCCCTCTTGATCGTCTCCAGCGTTTTGATCCTTTCCACGAGAAAAACCACCGATGCTGTCGCTGCGTTCCTCGCGGGATTGGCGCTGATGGCCGGGGTAAGGTCGTTCACGGGTGTCTATTACGTTTTGTTTGTTCGTCCGAAGTATCCCGATGCGCAACCATTCTTCGACGAGATCAACATCGCACGCGCTTTTGACATATCGGTCGACTGGATCGCCTGGTCTAGTTGTGCACTTGTAGTCTTTGCATGGATCGTCGTCGTTCCGAGGTTAACGCCGGATCGCTGGCTCAAGATTCCGGCAACAGTCTTAGGACCAATCGTTGGCATCCTTCTCTGGGCTCAGATCGGCCCCTTTATCTTGCCATGAGCACAACCAATAAGAATTTGAACACCTAGCATGCGGGTCCCCACTCTGTGTTTCATCTCTGAGGAGCAAGCTTACTTCTGATGTCTGATAGACTGCCCAAGCTGTTTGTCCGGAGACGGCTGTTGTTAAGAGTGCTTAGCTATTCATTTGGTATATTGAATCCTAATAAAAAATGTCCGAACTAAACTGAAGGATCACGGGCAACAATGACATCCAACAAAGAATACGGCCAAGCTTGGCTGCTCGAAATACTTGCTCTGCATCGACTTCCCGCCGGCGGCATGACTCGAACCGCACGTCCGATGTCAGATGGTTGAATCGCGGCTACCACCAACTCACCAAAGAAGCATTGGTTGCGACGCTAACCGTGATGTATCTGCGTGGTGATATTGATGCCTACCACTGCAGCATCTCGCGAGAGATTAATTGAACTTGTTTCCAATGCTGACGTTCTGTGGCAATGCAAAATGAGTGTGACCGATGATACTATTGACCGATTTGCACCGTGGGAGCCTCTGTCCTGGAAAGCTCTGCCATTTGGCTAGCGTGCAATCGTGCGATACAATCAACTTCCGCTTACTGCTCGGCCGCGTGAAGAGATCATGCAGGAGCACCGTAAGAATTGGCCACTCCAGGTCGAACTTAGGACGTGGGCGAAAAGTCAGCCTCGTTTCCTGACAGGCATCCTGGTGACGTCACTCTCATTGTTCAGCGTCGTGATCTGCGCAGCCAACCAACAAGCTTTGCTTGGATTGTATGCTGTGCCGACGTTGATGATCGGGACCGCAATGATCACACTGGAACTCAGAAAGCGTTCGTCGGCATAGGACGAACAAGTTGCTCCAGCTGAAATGGATGATGAACTCTCCGTCCCCCGTGATGTCCGACGTTTTCGTGCAACAAGCCGAATATGAGACACAGCATGCGCCCCAAAACGCTCAAGTTGTTGACCCAAGCAACAGCGACGATTGCCTGCACGTCACTTGCGATTGGACTGCTATTTCGTGGATTCTCTTTCGATAGAACAGATGAATCTTTATTCGGGACGAGTTACTCCGATAGCGTCAAATTAGAATTTGGTCCCGGTATGGGGCCGAATTTGCTGACGCCACAAGGCTATAAGTCGAACGATGAATTGTACGACATGATCAGCGCCGAATTCGAAGACAAATGGATCGGGCCGGCCATGACTCGAAGATACATGTCTGCACTTATTGCCGGTGAGGGATGCAAATCATTCGTAGGCTATGGTGATGGAGAATGGATACGGATTGATGATGATGCGTGGGAATTGAAAGAACTGGGTGTCGCAGATCGATTCGGTGATGATGGATCTAACTCCAATCCATTCGAATGATCATGTTCATGGCCATGAGGATTGCACTAGAATTTGGACGTACTAGGCATTGAATTCGAGCGACAACGTCGATCCTCAAAAAAATCTCAACGCGTCAGCCATGTTAACGCCAACGTTGATGTCGCTTTCCGACCCGTGAAAGAACTAGTAATCCATACCAAAGGATGTTGACTCAAGTAGGACGCTTCCGCAAATTCGAATCGAGTTTGAGATTGGAACGGTTGCTGAATTACTGACCCAACTTGCACATGCTTTTGATTGGAACGTAGAGGAAACCAGCGATGCATTTGTTGTAACAAAGTTCCAATAAACCTGGGATAACCACGCGGTGAACCGAAGACGCCGGAAGCGCGTTTGTTTATTTCAATTTCAAACCCGGCAACAACGGTTAATGTCACCGTTTAATGGACAAGGATCGCACGAATGAATTCTCGCTTACCGCGAGTTACTATCGGCGGGGCTCTCGGGGGGGTACTCGTCGGATTCCTGATTGGGGCGTACGTGGTGGTCCTCACGAAAGATCACGTCATTCAGCTTGATGACTTTGTCGATGCTTCACGTTACGAGCAATCTCAATCACGATATGTATACACAGTCGTATTGGCATTTATTTCCACTTTCGCTGTCATTGGACCGTTCGTCGTCGCCGCATCCTTTGGTGACTGGATCCGCCATGCCGTCTATGGGCTTGTTTCCACGATCGGTGCTGTCATATGCGTGACTCTAATTGCCGCCGCAATTTCAAACCAACAACCAATCAACATGAAGAAGAGCGCTCCGAGCACCTACATTGATGTGGCTCGCACCTACGCCGTCCCTGTGGCAATCATTGTCGGTCCCGTAGCTGGTATACTGGTTGGAAAATTCATTTGTCGTCCGCACAATCAACCAACGATAAAAATGCCCTCGAACGGCCAAGGACGCGGATCTTGAAAGCATAGTTTTTCGGCGGCGAAAATTGCCGCACGAAAGATTTGTGTTGATCCATTGGTTAGCGCGCCTTCTCGTAGAAAGCAGCGTGCGGGCAAGAAGCATGGGATCCATTCGGTTCACTTTAGCCCTTGAAAACCCTTTTAAGTGCGGGCTATCTTGTCTCCGCGGGTAAGGTGATCGATAGCGACCCCATGCTGGAGCTCGAACACTCGTGCTGAATCCAATAGGAACTCTCGGCACATATAGGCCCCTCGTCACTTAGGGTCGACGCTGAATCCACTATGCGATTCCCGATGCTGATTGCTGTAACACTCAACCTCGCTCTCTCGCTAATCGCCGGTGCGTCCATCTCATTCGCCTGCAATCGAAGTTCTACCGACTCTAGCGACGAATTTGTTAATCTGCTCGTTTTCTTCCTGTCGCTAGCCTCGGTTTTCGGTGTTGCTGATTGCGACTGCTGGTAATTGTCGGTGCTCCGCAAATTGGTCTCGCATTTATTGCACTGACAGATGGCAGTGGTTCGATCGCTGAAACGTATGCATGCTCGGTGTATGGCGAGCCGGCTTTCTTAAGCGGTACGGGAATCACGATTGGTAACTCTGCGGAAAAACGGTACCACCGCTTGAGGTCTCGCCGCTTGAGGTCTCGGGGAATACTCACGGGCTGAATTTTTTGCCGAGAAGATCGACAGGAAGACGAAAGAGATTTGCAATTTCCATAACTTTTTTCTCGTCCTCTTTCGTTTCTCTCGGCAAAGCCTTTGCCGAACTTAGTAGTGGGGGCAATGTAATGGAATTCTGCTAAACTATCAGCCAGCAGCTCTCGCGGCGAGTATCGATGACGGAGCCCCACAGGTAAGTTGGCTAAGAGGCGTCACAGACAACATGCCCAGGAGGCGGCACGCATCGGTCCGCTTGCTGACGCCATCAGCGTTCCTGCACTTCGACACCTGCAGGGCAAACGATCATAACGGCGAACTACATCCTTATTCACTAACGAACCGCCGTACTTTTAGAAAGTACACCCCAGTGGGCTCGAACCACTAACCTTCGGTTCCGTAAACAGTCCGAGCTTTCCTTTCGCGTTCCAGATGCTCACCGAAACCCCTCTTTTTGCGGGACTTTCTTTTTCACCTAACTTTTACCTCACTTCAATTTCGCGAGTCTTTTTCTCATTAGTGGGTCGATTATCGGTTGTCAAAATTGTTGGCTCAATCATCCGGCACACCGTTGGATACTAACATCAGTTTGGAGGACGACGAAGCGAGTCTCCACTGTCGTACTCGCAGCTACAACGGCACACGTTGATTGTCGATCGAAGCACGCGCAGTAGCGCTAACCCTCTCTCCTTTTTCCCAAAGCTGAACGTTAACGAGAAGGAATCGCCTCAGTTCCAGTGCCATCGCCCAGCTTGAGCAATACACCGAGAAGGTGCCCCGACCAATTCAACCGCTCGAACGGAGGCTTGTCGCACGCAGTTTCGACTAGCAAGCCTTGGCTCCATCAACGACTCTGTATCGGGCCCAGTACCCGACGGAGTGGCAATTGGTTCTCACGTAGCGGCCGAATGGCTCCTTGGTTTGCTGGTCTCGGACGTCCGACTGAGGTATAATCCAGGCATGAATCCGCAAATCACTCCCGAAATCCGCAGTGCCCTAGAGCAACATCCCGTTGGCCCGGTTCGCCTCGACGGTGATGCTGAAGGCGGTCCTGTCTACTTGGTCCGACTGAACGACATCGCCAACTTGCAAGAGCTGATTGATGGTCGGGTGCGAGATGCACTTGCCGAGGCAGATGAAGACATTGCCGCAGGGCGGATCGTCGATTGGGATCCAGAGGAAATGAAGCGTCTCGGGCGCGAGCGTTTATCCGGCTCTGATCAAGGCTGATGCCAAGGATTCGACTCACCGCCTCCGCTCAAAGCGATCTTGCGGAAATATGGCACTACATTGCAATTGAGCAACACAGTCCGCTTAATGCTGATTCGTTAGCCGAAGCTTTTAACGAACGGTTTCAATTGATCGCCTTGCATCCCCATTCCGACGAGTTCGTCGAGCATGTGCGTCTTGGTACTCGGCGATCGATCGTGAAGAAACGGTTCCTTGTTTTCTATCAAGCCGAAGCTGAGGGCATCTTGATTTTGCGTGTCTTGCACGGCTCGCGCCTCATTCGGCCTGAAGATCTAGGATAGGCGGGCATCGGGTTATCTGGACTTCAGTCGTCAACACTTGCGCCTTCACGCGACAACAGGCTTTCTGCCCTCGTGATTGCTCAAGTTGGGCAAGCACTCGTGCACGGCACGGAAAAGATCTTTCTTTGGATAGGAGGACCAACATGTTGGATGCGGACGATTGTTCGATGACGGTGGTCTGCACTGATTGTGGTGAAGACTTCACCGTTAAACCTGATGCGTTCGGTGATGGCTGCGCTGTTCATCCAAAGTGAACACTTGATGCTCGCCGATTCGATCGAATTTTTGGTCGATGGCGGGTGTGGTGGTTCGCACGCAGGATGAGCGAACAGGCACTCGGGTGAAGTACGCCAGTGCTCACGACATTCGTCGCGGCTGCGCCCAGCGTCTTATCAACGCAGGGGTGTCAGCTGAGACGCTCAAGGTTGTGATGCGTCACGCAGACTTTGCCACCACGGATGCATTAGTGGGTCGAAAAGAAAAAGCTCCCGAGCTGAATGCTGAGGAGCTTTTGAAGCTAAAGGCTTTGCTTGAAAGGCTTTAAGTAAGTACACCCCAGTGGGCTCGAACCACTAACCTTCGGTTCCGTAGACCGATGCTCTATCCAATTGAGCTAGGGGTGCATGGAGAATGATTTTAGCGTCATTTGGATACTTGCCTAGTGCCCCGCAGCGATTGCACAAGACTAGTTATTCGGCAGTGGAGACTGCCCCCCTAAGATATCGTCCAAGAAACTGAATACCTCGTTCAAAGCCGCCTGGACTATTACCAAATGCTCGACGTCATCGAACTCGCGATAAACAACTTCGGCATTCAAGCTGCGTAAGCTTTGGGCTAATTGCTCAGCTCCTCGTTTCCCGAAGTCATATTCCCCGGCCGCAATGTACCAGGGCTGCGCCACCCCCCCATTAATCGCACCTAAAGACCCCCCTCCTCCAAGAGCGACCGCCGCCATACAGCAGTTAGGATTATCGCGAACTTGTTTTACTACTTGTGCAGCCCCCATCGAATGCCCAACGAGCATGACAGAATCCGATCGTAGCGGCAAATAATCGGACAAGACCTTTACCATGCGATCAACATCCATTGAGCTGGACAACACACCTAGTTGAGGCGATACAACGATCCAACCTCTTTCATCTGCCAGTTCGACCAGTCGGCCCGCGCCGTAGTTCTCAAAAAACATATTCTCGCTCCCGCCAACGCCATGAAAGGCGATCAATAACGGACGCGGATCATCAGGCGCCGAACCAGCATCTCGCTGCGGCAAACGAACGCGAACCGTGGCTTGTTGATCGCCGCTTGCCAGAACGAGCCATTGGTCCATTCCCAAGCTTGGCGCAAATAGTTGTGAGATCGAGCCATTCGGTTGCAATAGTGCTTCGCAGTTCGAGAGCATTCTCGCAGCAGGGTAGGGGGCCTCAGGGGTGACACCGTCGGCCAACGTCTTCACTACGTTGGCCAGATACTGTGCCGTCAAGATTTCACTGCTGGGTGACTCGCTGTTTCGCTCGCGCAGCGAATCCTTGACTTCCTGTAGGCGTTCAGCCAAGAGATCGACGCGACTAATGATGGCGCGGGTAAACGGAATGCGATTTTCACGCTGCGATTCTTTGGCGGGAAGCAAGAGATCGCAGTGGAACGTATAGTCCCCAGAACCCGGTAATGCTAAGGCGACCTCTGTACCAGCCAGTGCCAGCGTCCAGGAGACCTGTTGTTCGCCAAGAGAATTTCCTTGCTGATCAAACCAACTGATCACTAAGGTTGAGGCGAAACATTCTGCGGCAGTCTGCGATTCCTGCGAGTCACTGGCTACGTCATAGAGAGGCTCTAACTTAATCTTGACGGTCTGATTTGAACTGTCCGCCAATAAGGGCCCCAATTTCAAACGCGACGAAAGGGCTAAGCGACAGGCAGCTTCCGACTCCATCGTGTCCACGTGAAGCCGACAGAAGGCAGCGTCGATCGCTGCAGCCGCACCGGTCAACTGCAATCCGAAAAAGCTCTGCACTGCCTTTTCCAAATGGGGACGCGTAGCAGCTCGCAATTCTGCGTCGGCTTGCTCCCACCCTAATTCAAATCTTTTGACGCGTTGCCCCAATTCGAAACGAACGACTTGTGCCTCCAGGGAACCCGTCGTCACCATCACAAGGACGCAGCAGACTCCCAGCCGCAACAAATGCATATTGAATCCTTTGCAAATTAGCGAGGTGGAACGGGCCTCAAGACCAAGCCAGCGATTGACCAAACCGCTGTCGGAATTGATTGAAATCCGTCAAACCGATCGCTTGATTTCCGTCAAAGTCAAAGAGATCGCTGTAGCCAGCATCTCCGCTTGCTTTTCCAAACGAGCTGCGGAAACCATTGAATTCTGACAAACTAATATTGCGATCGCCGCTTGTATCACCGAAGAAGGCGTAAAAATTATCGGCTTCATCGGTGCCAAAAAACCGATCACCACCGGCGAGACCATTGAGGTCACCATCCAATGCTAAACCATTGCGATCAATCAAGGAGGCGTTGATGGATAATTGATAATTGCCATCCACCAATGATGCTCCGCCGCGCGTAAAGGGCCCAGAAAAGACGATCGTGGCAACCGTTCGTCCGAGTCCATCCAGCGAAGTGGTAACCGTCGTCCCCACCGCGCCGCCTCCGGCACCTCGCTTTAATACTTCAAATGCATTGGCGTTAATGCTCACTTCACCATCAAATGTCACTTCCAAAGATTGAACACTCGAACGTTGCGTGGCACCGCCACCGGCACCGCCACCGACTGTGATCGACATCACTTCCGCCAAATCATCCACGAAAATTGTAAGCGATTTTTCGAATGCTACGCCGTTTTGATCCGTCGTTAGGATTCTTACGGAATAGCTTTCTTGCGTTTCAAAATCGAAAGGACTGACAATTTTTAACTCATCGCCTTCGATTACAAATTGGTCGTTGTCTTCATCGCCACTGCCTACCGCAAATGCATAGGTGTGCGTGTCACCAAGATTTGTATCGGTCGTGACAAGCGAGCCAACAATTGCTCCAGCAGGTAAATTTTCTGCGACGGAATTGTTGGTCAAAGAGATATCCGAGGGGGCCTCATTCAATTGAATAAATCGAATGCTCTTCCCAGTACCCACATAATCATTGGCACTGTCATTGAAGCTGACCAACAAGCGATTGGCACCTTGATCACCTGCGTCTTTAATACCAACGGAAGCGGAGGCACCTTCATTCGAACCACCGAATGCTGCTTGCAAGTCGCGGTAGTTTACAACGACGCTATTATTGCTTTCAAAAAGAATTGCCTGGAATGAGATCGTCCCAGAGGAACCAAAGTAAGTCGTTTCCCACTGCAAGATTAAACGCTGGTCATCTCCCGTGCCCAACAACTCCCAGTAAACACCTGTCCCTTCGGGCGCCACTAAATCGTCCCACAAGGGGGCAATCGACGCTTGCAGTGGAGCTACGGTCAAATCTGTATTGAAGTAAGCGGCATCAGCGTCTCCAAAAGTAATCAGGCCGTTACTGCTGACGTAGAGACTGTCCCACAATTGACCATAAAATGCGAAGCTAAAACCATTTCCAGGATCAATGAAGGCTGTATTGTCATCGGCACCAATCAACAGCGAAGACCCTGTCGCACTGATATCTTCGAAGGAATAAGCGAAAGCCGATGCATAGTAGCCCATGCCATCGGGGCCTAGGCTGTTAACGACATCGACAACGAACGATCCAATATTTCCCTCAGCAACACTATTCTCATCGGTATCGGTTACTTCATCGAGAACCATATTGATAATGTAGTTGCCATTATCTTCGGGACCCCAATTGCCACCCGGAGCGGTCAATTCATAAGTCGCAACTCGCGGAGTGCCGTCCGTGTTATTATCCAAACCGACGAAGGTCGCGAGTTCACTAAAACCTCCTGGGCCAGTAACGAGAATGTCCCCGGTCCCAATATCAGACACATCGATTCCGATGGAATCTTCATAAGTGACCGTGATCAACTGCGGAGCCGCAGAGTCGGAGACAATATCATCAGCTAGCGCTACTGCGTTGGGCGCCTCCGCCAAGTCATAGATTGCTTCGGCCAAACTAAAGATATTGACCAACGGAAAATCAAGACCTGTATTGGTCACATTGTCATCTTCATCGTCGCCGTCAATCACGACGGTAGCCGAAGACCGCATCAATGAAACAAATTCTGTTTGCGTCAAGCGTCGCCCCAGATATTGGTCGGCGAGATCTTGCGCTAAAACACCAATACCGGCGATGTGGGGAGATGCTTGGCTTGTCCCGTGCATTGTCACGGTGCCACCCGTAGCATTCGCCCCAGTAATGGCAGCACCCGGCGCCATAATATCGGTCAACACTGAATGTCGCTGACTAAAGGGGGCAATCCTGGCTGGACCGGTAGTATTGGCAACTGCACCGCCGTAGCTCACGCCTCCAATATTGGCGTCGTAGACTGCTCCAACAGCAATTGAATTAGCATCAGCAGCAGGATAGGCCGAGCCTTGTGCACTGGAGAATTCGAAGAAATCATTACCTTGCGACGATACGACAAACACATCCATCGCAACCAAAGCGGCTAGTTCGTCGCCAATCCCGTAACGTCCCTGTGTTGTCGTATGGTTGGCCGAATCTCCAAGGGACATGTTGACGCTGGCAATATTGTAGGTATTGGCGTTTGCAATTACCCATTGCAACGCACTTTCCACATAACCAAAATTACCCGAGCCCGCGTCGGTGAAGACTTTCAGGTGAATCAAGTCCGCGGCGGGTGCCATGCCCCAATTCGTATTGTCTTGAGAGCCAATGATGCTGGAGACGTTGGAGCCATGGCCATCATGGTCCGATGCATCGGCATCACCGTTTGCGAAGTCATAGGAATAGACAATCCTGTCGGCAACGCTGTTTGTGTCGGCATCGGGACCAAAGAACGGGTGATTTAAATCAATCCCCGTGTCCAAGATCACGGCTGCAAAACCGCTTCCATCGCTAGCGGTAAATCGTGGATCCGCACGATAGGTATTGAGGCCAATCAAATTGCCCGACTGGGCGTCAAATGGCCGGATGCTGCCGTCTCCATCATCGCCATCGCTAGTAGAGATATAGATGGGCTCTTGGGAACCGGTTGTCGTAACGGCAAGGATGGCCGAACGAATTGCCGGATCTGTATACCCAAGCCCATCGGGAAAAACGCTAGCTCCATCGCTCATTCCGAAGGCTAAAAGCTGTCGCGACTCCAACAGTTGAATAGACAAGCGATTCCATTTGGAATGCTTGCTGGATACTGACAAGCGTTCTCGCAGGCGAGACTTCAAGCGAGACCGAAACTGTGCAAGGGAGACCCGACCTAGCATTCTTACCGACTCCACCGCGAACCCAGAGATTAGCTACTCATGACTGTAATTGCGTCACTGCTTCAAATGATGACGCGGTCGACCAACTCATGGCAAAAAAAAATCGGCGACTGAATACAATCGCCGATTTCATGATCAGGTACCCACTTCAAGAGAGGATGAGCAGATCTTAATTATCGAACTCTCAAACCTTAGCAGCTTTGCGGCGGTTGCGAACCGAACGAGCAAACCCAGCTGCGCCCATCAAGCCGAGAACGGCCATAGACGAGGGCTCTGGAACTGCGGAAATAATGTCGAGAGTACCGGATCCACCAAACACAAAGTTTGCTGGTTCCGTCGGATCGACCGTGTTCAGCGGGTTGGTACCAAGCGACAGCGAAATACCATTCGTGAAATCGGTGGTCAAAGAGTATGACCCTGTCGCGAGCGAGGACACATCGAGTGTCATTGTTCCGAGCAAAATGACAGGGGCTTTTACAGGCAGAACCCTGTTAGGGTCAACAGGGTCAGCCGTTGCGAACGCGCCTGCGTTTAAAACGGAGCCATTAACCGACGCACCGGGGAGATTGTCAAAATTTGCACCGAACACGAACGTCGCTGCATCTGCATGACTGACTGCACCATCGCCCGCAATCCCTACGTCAATGAGCCAACCGCCTAAACCACGCGAATTACCAGCGCCCGTTAGACGATTATCAGTTACGAAATCCGCTGGATCACCTGTGCCAAACGGATCGTAGAGGCCCGACTGGGTCAAATAAACCTCAATCGCAACGGAACTTCCTGCAGTCGCAGTGAAGTTAGTCAACCCAGAAACTCCGGACTGACCAAATTGCAATACCAAATCGGCGCGGGCCGATCCCGATAGCAGGAATACGGCCGCGATGACCATTCCCAACAATTTTATTCTCATTCTCACCCTCTTAGAAAAAACACGAAGCCAATTCTCAAAAGTACACTCGAGCAAGTTTCTCTGGAACCGCGGAATAGCCCGACCTCTTCCGCAGCAACTTTTGATTCATCCGTCTCATCCATGAACCAACTGCTCCTCTGATCAAGGCCTCGCTAATTTCACTCATTCCACGCGATAAACCTCGGATCTTCCGCCGCCTGAGCGAGTTTGAGTCGCAGTATAGGTGGAGTTTTCCTCCTTGTCGAGGAATTCCGATTGTACGACCCAAAGTTTTTGAATTCTTCTTTTTACAGATGTTCAGCCAAACCATTTTTCAACCATTTCATCCAAGGGCCCACACTCCGCCATGTAACCGCCTGTGCAGTATTACTGCGATTTATTCAGGCTTAGTACAGTAAACAAGCGTCGTGCAGGCCCGCTTCAAAAAGATGATCAACCAAATGGGAACTGGCTACCAAACCGTGAGCGGAATTGATTGAAGTCACTCAGGCTAATCGCACCGTTCGCTTCAAAGTCAAACTCAGCGAGATATCCGGCCGTTCCCGCTGATTTCCCAAACGCGGATCGGAACTGGTTGAATTCCGCTAGGCTGACCGTACGATCACCGTTGGTGTCACCAAACATTCGGTAGAACTCATCCGCCTCGGACGCTCCGAACACTTGATCACCGCCAACCGCACCGTCTCGGTCGCCGTCAAACGCATTCCCTGAGGCATCGGTGACAAACGCACCAAAAATGCTCAATTGGTAATTGCCGTCCACTAGTGAACCGCCGTTGATGAATGCGCCGGAAGTAAAGGAGAGCGTGGCGACTGTTTTCCCGCCAACCACATCTGTGGAGAGCGTGAAAGGAACGGATCCTCCCCCCGCACCACGCTTCAGCACTTCAAACGCACCGGCGGCAATTACCACTTCTTCGTCGAAGTTGACGGTCAAAGTCTCCACGCGACTCTTCTGTACACCGTCGCCCACCACGATCGCTTCTACTTCGCCACGGTTGATCACTTGAATGGTCAAACCCCGTTCGAAGGCCAAACCACCAGCGTCGGTTGTCTTGACACGAATGACATACGTGGGACGGGTCTCATAATCGAGCACGACGCCATCGTTCACGCTCAGTACATCTCCGTTGATCGTGAACAGAACGTTGTCATTGACCCCCACACCGGCGACCAACTCATACGTATGTGTGTCCGCCGCATCGAGGTCGATGCTATCGAGAGTGCCAATCAGCAAACCGCCGGCGGTGCTGGTATTCTCGGCCACGCTATCGTTGCTCAGCACGATGTCGGTTGGAGCAGCATTATCCGATTCGGTGTAGTAAATTTCCAACTTCGGTCGGTAGCCTGGGGTTGCCGATTCGGCGGACTGGATGGCCCAACCGTTCGTTCCACCAACCCATGGAATAATTGCCCAACCGTTATTAGCGGTTAAACCATTGACCCAGTTCTGCACATCGGTCGTTACATCAAAGCTGTTGAAGCCACCCTGAACATCAGGGGTGAGCGTTGCATTTCCGGCTTGAGTATTGAACACATTGGCTGCTTCCACGCCGTCGGCGGTCACACCGTCGACCAGCGTGTTCCAGGTGTCCGCATCCGCCCAAGGAGCCAACATGGCATAGAAACGACCACCATCTCCCATGGCATCACCACTTGTGCTGGCCAATGTCAATCGAGCGGTATGGATTACGGCACCTGCAGGAACCTGCCCAATCGCCGCACCAATGATGTCTTCGAATCTCAACAGCACGGTCTGACCTGGATCGTCGACAAACAGGTTGGGCTCGAGAGATCGATCCGTATCCGGAGCTCCCGGCCGCATGTCGGTATCAATCGTCCCCGCGTAACCAGCTTCGCCTTGTTGGAAGCTGACCGAATCAGCACCCGCAGGCAGCCATTCAATTTTCAATCGCGGACGTGCGGTTGGGGTTTCGTCTTCCGATGTACTGAAGAACCATCCGTCGGTACGAAGGTCCCAGCCCTTGATCGCCCAACCATAATTGGCTTCTCCCGCGGCCCAGGCGCGAACGTCTGGCAGCACGCTGAACGATAGGACTCCCGTGCCGGTCGCCCCACTGCCATCAACCAATCCAATTTGTGAATCGAAAATGGCCCGAGCTTCCACGTCATCCGCTTGCAACCCGTTACCTAACGAGCTCCAGGTGGCAGTCGTATCGTCCCAATCCACCAACATACGATGGAATGTCCCTCCGTCACCAGAAGCGTTGGAAGTACTTGGGTTCGTTTCTAAAATCAGATCTGCAGAAGTGATTACGGCACCCAGCGGAATTTGGCCTGGGCCATCTCCAAACAAACCTTCAAATTTCAACAGCGCCTGGGAGGCCACGCCTGTCGCATCAAAGTCAATGAGGATGTCTGCCGCAGGACTGATCACTGTATTCTGATCGTTCTCGCGGAGTTGAGCATCAGCGGCACCGTCATAGACACCAAAACCATAGTCAACACCTTGTTGCAGATCGCGACTTCGCAACACTCGCAACATGACCTGCTTGCTCACATCAACAGACTCGCGTCCATTCCCGTCGGTCAAGCCAAACGCAATCGACCGAGCACCGCTGGAGACTTCACCGTCGGTGTTACTGAAGGAAATGGCTCGCATTAACATCGTCACTCCAGCAATTGTCGCATTCGCATTCAGGGTAACCGTCAATGGCGTCATGCCACTCCCACCTGCAAAAGTTCCAATCACAACGCCACCGAAAGTGACATCAGCGCCACTTACACCGATCTGATCGACTCCGATACCTTCGTTGCGGATGGAGAGCAAATCGGTAGCTAACCCTCCGGTACTGATTTCCGCAGAAACCACGGCACCATCAAGGAATGGAGTTCCGACAGGCTGTATATTGAACAGCCGATCGATTCCGATCGCACTGTCACCAATCCCGTAAGAGGTCAACGCGGCACTGGCAGAGAGAATAGGCGATGCCCCAAAGCCAGCGACATTGATGGTGACAGTCGCCGTGTCCACTCCGCCAAAACCATCGGTCATTGTGTAGCTAAATGTATCAACTGCAGTATCTCCAAAGTACAACGCGTCGTGAATCGACCCTGGGTTGTAGTTGATCGTTCCATCGGCATTGATCGTCAATGCAGCGCCCAGGCTGCTGGTTGGATCGACCGACTGAATGGTCAGTGGATTGACAACCGGACGGTAAACTGGCCCAACCGAACTATCAAAGGGAATGAACATGAAACTGAAAGGCTGTTCCTGCCGTCCCATGCCAGGCATATCGTGGTTGTGAATTAAGAAGCTGCCCGCACCATCGCTTTGATAGGTCAAGTAGTTGTCTTCTATTTCTGTGTTGTCCTGATTAGCCAACACCAACATTCCCGTATCGGGAGACTGACCAGGAATCGTCAGTTTCCATTCCGAACCGCCGGTGACAACGGGCATACGCTCAATCGTAAAATTACCCACCCCGAGCGATACTGGATTGGGTCCAGCCAGCGAACTATCAATCGAGCCAGCGACCAAATTCTGCGCATTTCGAGGAATGAATACAAAAGAGAAGCCGCCGTCTTCACCATCCCCAAAGTCCTGCTGATTGTCACGAATTGCAACTTCGTAAAGCCCAGTACCTGGAATGGCCCGCGATGAAGCGACGTTGTCTGCATTCTCATTGCCAATGACAAACAAGAATCCATCAACGGCCGCGTCGGTAACTCCTGGAACAGTAATTTGATATCGGCCCGCTGCAGTTCTCACAATGTCTGGAGCACCGACTCCATTACCTGCAATCAAATTGCCGGCGCTATTGACGTGACCGCCAATCCAGTTGTCAGCAAAACGGAACAAACTGACCGAAACCTGAGCGTCGGCAGCTGCGTCACCACCAAATTGCTTCAGCGCCAGCGATGTTCCACCGCTCCCATTCTCATAAGCTTGAACGAGTCGACTGTTAGTTGCCGGTACTTCTGCGTTCTGTCGAATGGTTGCAATCACTACGCCGCCAGCAGGCGCAATCGCTGCACCAGCAATCGTCACTTCAACATCCCCCGTGGTGCCAGCCCCGACCGTAATGGCATTCGCGCCAATTCCGGTTCCGGCCACCGACCAAACACTGCTACCATCGACTTCCAAATTGGCAGCCGCAACTCCAACAGGCACTCCAAAGAGTGTTGTCAAATCAGTATCAACATCGTTCGTCAAGACGGTCAGCAAAGCACCTTGCGCCACTGCTTCGCCTAGGTTCACAATGTCATCGTTTGCCTCAGGCAATGAGTTCTCGCCGAGAACCGTGATCGTGACGGTTGCAGTTGATGTCGCACCTCGCCCATCGGTCAAAGTGTAGGTGAACGTATCCTCCACAAGCTGACCATTTTCGAGATTGGCAATCGGTGCACCGGCTGTAGTCGGATCATAGGTCAGCGTCCCATCGACTTCCAACGTGATCGTCCCGCCTAGCGCACTGGTTGCGTCGAATGAACTGATGCTGTAGTCCAACCCACTCACGCGCTCCAGCGGTGCGTCGTAGGGCAAGAAGATGAATTGCACTTCCACTGCAGACGCAGGTGAATAGTCCAGCGAATTGCGAACATCCAGCACAAAATTGTCAGACCCGTCGGTTGCGGGAATCGCAAAAACCGCGTTATTGCGAGGCACCGTTTCAGGCAGACCGTTAACTGTTGTAGAAACCGATCCACTCGACAGCGCAATCATCGCACCGTCGCTCGGTGAATACCCCGGAACGGAAACAATAATGTTCCCATTCAAGAAATCTTCTGAGGCCGAAACTCCCCCGTAGGATTGCTTCATTCCTCTGTCTTCTTCAAAACCTCCGAATCGTCCGCCCATTAGCCCAGCAGTGGATCCCGGAAGATAAACAAAGCTCCATGCTCCATCCTCAAACGAATCGACCGCGCCATCGCTGTCCATCTGACGGATTTGCCATGAGTTGCTGAAACTCGATGGCAGCACCGAATCAATGTTGTCGTTGTTAACTCCACTAATCGCAAACAGCAAACCATCTTGTTCGGCAATGTTTACACCAGGGATGGAAATCTCATACCAGCCCACTCCCAATTTCGTGACGTTCGTTTGGGAAACACCGATTCCACCGAGCAATGTACCGTCCGCCGCAACGTGCCCACTGATCCAACCTTCGGCAAACGGGAAGAACGCTGCGTTTAGAGGTGAATTTCGTTCTCCTCCACCAACCCCAGTATCCGTCGCAAAACCATAGCTACTGAATGCAGCGTAGGTATTGACCGTCTGGTAAGGAGCCGTGTTGTCTCGCACTGTACCCAGATAGACTCCGTCTGCTTGCCGCAAATCGATACCATCACGCCCGACGGCTACGTCGCCAAGGTTTCCAGGACTCTGAATGGTCAGCATGTTCGGCGAAGGGGTCGAACTCGTTACTGTCCACAAGCTGCCCGCATTGTCGGTCGCTGCTGGATCAGCCCCCAGCACTCCGGCGGCAACCGAGTAAACACTGGTATCCGGGTGATAATCGTTCGCCAACGCAACCACGTTGACTGTCGTCACTTTATCTGTGACCGCTCCATCATCCACGGCAACAACACCGTCATCTTGCCCGAAAATAGTGACTGGTACGGCAACTGTTGCCGACAACCCACCAGCATCCGTCGCGGTAAGAACAATGCGAGTAAAACCAAACTTGTCTTGATTCGGCGTGACCGACAGGATGCCATCTTCGACGGTCAAGGAAACCAACCCACCCAAACCAGGATCCAACGTATACGTCAACGTATCGCCCATATCGATATCAAAGAAAACGCCATTCAAGTCAACCGTTACCGCAGCAGCGTCTTCGTCGAGCAAGATGTCAGCAGGTGTGGAAATGACAACGGGTGCGTCATTGGCGCCAACCCAGTTCACAGTCACCGTTGCACCTTGCGAATCCACACCGTCCGTTGCCGTATAGACGAATTGATCAACATCGACTTGCCCTTGACCGAGCGCAGAGATTGCATCTCCAACGGCATAGTTCACCGTACCGTCCGCGTTGAGGCTTAGCGCAATTCCCTTGTCACTAACCCCTGCATTCCCTGGAGCACTTGTGTCGCTCAAAGAAGTGACCGATAACGGCGATGTCACGGCTAAAGCGTTCTCGAACGGGATGAAGAATACGTTGAAATCATCATTCGCGGGATTCATCGTATTCCCGGTCAATTGGCGAATAATGAAATCACTACCGTCCGCATCATAGGACATGTAGACATTGCCTGGGACGTTCAAGCCAACATCATTCGTCTCCAAGATCAAGACTCCACTTGTTGGAGACTGACCAGGAACACTCATCCGCCAAGACCCGCTGGACTCTTTCTGAATAGAGAAGTCACCAAACGACTGATAGAGGGCATTCGGCGTTGAAGAATTCGCATTGACATGACCTCCAATCAACCCCTGCGCCGATCGTGGAATATAGACCACGTTAAACGCACCGTCTTCCCCAGCCGTTATCGCAGATGCATTATCTCGGTGAGCTAACAACCACTTGTTGCCACCCAGGGGCATGGTATGCGAATAGTTATCACTGTTCTGCGCACTAATGGCAAACAGAAATCCTTCGTTATAAGAATCTGTCACCCCATCGACGGCAATCTCATAACGTCCGGTACCAACCTTCGTTACGGTAAACCCAGGATTCAATGGATCGGGAACGTAGTTAAATCCGCCAGCTGAATTCAATGATCCAGCAACCCAACCATCCGCATAGCGAAACAGCGAACCCGCAATTTTTGCTATGCCTTCACCATCATTCTGTGGCGCAGCTTGCGTTGCAAACCATACGTTGCCGGTACCTTCGGTTACGTAGGATACGATCGATAGATTGTTCGAAGCAGAACCATTATTGGGGATCGTATTCTCTCTGATCGTTCCCAGTGCGATCCCTTCCGTCCGGAGCATTTCCACGGTATTCCCCGCACCGTCATCGATCCATAAATCCAAATCTCCAAAGTTGGATTGAGCGGGCTCTTCGACAAGCGCATTTGCAATGAGGCTTCGCTGGGGAACGGCTGGATCCGTTCCGGGCCGATCGGGAATAAACCAGTCAGCAAGGTTCGATGCTTTGTTAACCGTCGCTGGATCGTAATCAAAGTTCGTCGCGGAAACGCCTTGCACAAACGTATCATTGCTGTCGTTGGTCAGCACATTGAGCGCTGCGCCACTAGACAAATAGAAAGCGTCTTCAACGACATCCACTGCCATAAGTTGACGCAGCTCAAGCAATTGCACCTGCAGCGACCTACGTTGTGCTCTCTTCGATGGACTGGAAAACTTACGACGAGGGAACTTACCGAGCAACGACATGAAATCACCTCAAGATTACGTTGAAAATAGAACTAAATCTGCCAAGTCTCTGGCGACTTTTACAATCGCTATGAATTTCAAAGCTCGCAGTCTAGACGTCATCTCAATCGTTACAATTGAACCAACGACAACAATTCACATTGTTAGATTTTCGTCATATTAATAGTTGATTAAAGCACTACATGACTTGTTATTTTCGTGTTAGGCAATAAGCAAACTATCGCAAGGCGCAACAAGCGGCACCGAGGTCGCAATTGATTGTTATGCGAAGAGCAGCGAACAAAAATCAGAATAGTTCGCCGTAGACAATTGTCGGTTCGGTAACCTGCGCTATTGATATAAGAAAAAAGCAACACAGCAAGCAGTGCTACGTGACAAGACACTCTTTGTGAAGTACGATTTTTTGCTGTGGCACACGGAGTGTGCCTGCTACTTTGTGAGAGCTTAAATTGCGCTGGCTGTTTTCAAATATAGTTTTATTTTCCAACTTTGAACTGGCCAGTGCAATCCATTTCTCTCGCTACTATCAGAGCCCGGAAAGGTCTACCGCTTGACCATCGTCAATCACACAAAGACGCATCCACACTAGCGGGTCCACCGTAAAGGTATACAAAGCGACTGATCCATCGCCGCGCACTCCATTCACTCCACCTGGGTGTGAACTGCCAAAATTGCGTCGCCAAGCCGTGCTTGTCGCCGTGCCAGGCTTGTAGGGTGATGCCTTTGAGTCTTGTTCGGGTACAAAATGGTAACGAATGGAATCAACATCCCAACCTGAGTTGTTCCATCTCTCATTGTCACCGCCATCCGTTCCTTGAACTTGCTCTGGCAAACACTTTTCTGCCATCACAATGGAGTTGGACGTGCCATCGCGAAACTCAGCGATTATTCGCTTCGCACCATAGCCGGGCCAAACAATGGCGCCTCGCTTCTTGGGTACATTTCCCCAGTTTGGCTCTGTGCGAATATTGCGCTCTGGCGCGAGCCCCAATGGAGGAGCCGGTATCAGGTTGGTGCCTTCAATCAAGGCACCTTGGAAGAAGCCTGCGCACCCGGCGTAGTCGTGACGCGCGATCCGGCCATTGTTGTACAACGTTGGTGCTCGCCGTGTCGGGCAGTGGTAAACTGACAAAGCTGCGGCAGCAACATCATCCTCACCGGCATTATTCTGGGCATTAGGCCAATAAGGTGGCGCATCCGAACCAAGATCATAAACCGCTTCCTGCTCAAGATAGGGCAAGATGTGATAGAAGTGATTCCAGCCTCGTCGAGTTGCCGCCCTACAGCAAGTGGTTCCACTTGGATAGTTGTAACCAGCAGGATTAGGACTACCCGAAGTGGTGATGGCTTCGGGATCGCCATCGAGCGGGCCCTGGGGAAGAAATCCGCGAGCCGACTCGAAATTCAGTGTCGCTAAGCCCATCTGTTTCAAATTGTTTTGACACTGTGTTCGCCGCGCGGCTTCTCTCGCTGCCTGCACCGCTGGCAATAGTAAACCGACCAAAATGCCAATGATGGCAATCACGACCAGTAGTTCAACCAGAGTAAAAGCTCCCCGTCGCGTCCGCGTCCTCAGTTCATTCATCAGTCTGTGCTCAATACTCACGTGCAATTTTAACCGTACCCGCTCCAAGTCATTTCGACGAGCGATCGTGCGTGGTTTCTAAAGCATTGAACCAGTCAACTCAATGCACTTCGCGAGGAGTTCGCAGGCTATTCATCGTCCCTTCATTTTCTTTGCAAGTTCTTCATGGTCCTTGGTTCGAAGAAGAGGAATCCAATGATGCGTGTCGTTTCATAGCGCCGTCACAATCGCTAGAAACCGTTTTACGATTTCGTACTCCACGCTACAAAGCGAACCTGCCCCCCTCACCAGAAATCAGTAGTCTTCATATTCCCGCAATCTGAGGATATTTGTTTGCGGCGACCATCAATTCCAATCCTATAGACCATTAGGCTCGCCGATGAGGTCGCACGCGACATCGGTACCCCTACGCCTGCCATTCGACCCGCCCACCCAAGATCGCTTACATTCATGCGTCCGTCCCATCGTTTTAGCGCTGGCTTTCAATGTTTGATATGCGTCTGGTGTATCGCAGTGTCAGGCTGTTTTTTTGCGCTTTGGAAGTACGCTGCGACCCCGGGGGCGGAATCAACCGTCGCCTCACTCTGGCCTGATGAATCGATGCTTCCCGTCGCACCTCATCAACCCAATTTGATCGTCTTCATTCATCCTGCCTGTCCCTGCACCAAAGCAACTTTGGCTCATCTTCATTCGATCGTTTCACGGCATTCTTTGAACGTTCAAATTGTCAAGATGCGTCCTCTCGTGGCATCATCCCCGTTTGAGAAAGATGCAGAACGAAATCGCGACATTCTGGATACTCTTTGCAAGCATCCAAGCGTTTCTCTTGTGGACGATGTTGGCTCGATGGAAGCACAGCGATTTGGAGCCAAGACTTCCGGCGTTTGTTTCCTCTATGACCAGTCTGGACAGTTGCTGTTTAGCGGCGGGATTACAGCAAGCCGCGGACATCAGGGGATGAATGCAGGATTAGCCTCGTTAATTGAAAATCTCGATCTCACCGAGAGACCTACCGAGAGATCATTCGAAAAGTCCCATTATCCAGTCTTCGGCTGCCCACTTTAGCGCTCCAATTGACAAGCACCGGCCTCTCAACCACTCAATCATCATGAACGCTGCCAAGCCCAAGCGAAAACTACGACTAAAGCCCATCGCCAGCCTACGTGCTCAATTGGACCAAGAGGAACGAACGGTTTTGGCCCGTCGTGACGAAGAGTGCAACCATCGCCTGAATCGACTCTTTTCAGTGTTGATGTTAGTGCAAATGGTCATTGCCGTCATGCTGGCGATTGTGCTCACACCACGTGCTTGGAATGGAGCGACTGCAAGCGTTCATATCCATGTTTGGGGAAGCATCATTTTGGGAGGCCTGCTAGGAATCGTTCCTGCATATGCAGGTTGGTACCACTCTACAAATACGTAGACACGTTACATAATTTCAGCAGCCCAAGTTGGTTACTCGGGACTCTTTATACATATTTCCGGTGGGCATCCCGAAACGCACTTCCATGTCTTCGCGTCACTCGCCTTTATTTCTCTCTATCGAGACCCGGGGACACTGATTGCCGCAACGGCGGTTGTCGCAGTGGATCACCTTACTCGAGCACTCTTTTGGCCTATGTCTGTCTTTGGGACAACGGATCCTGCGATATTGCGAGCACTCGAACATGCAATGTGGGTGCTCATCGAAGATTCAGTTCTCTTTGTGGGTATTGTTCAGGCTCGTCGAGACACTGCGTTAGTGATTAAACAACAAGTAGCGGCGGATCGTTCGAATACGATCCTGCTCGAATCCATTGGTAAACTTCGTCCCGCTTTTGATCGCGCCGCAAAGGGGGATCTATCCAGCAAAATCCCAGTGGTAACCGATCCGATGGTAGAGCAACTCGGCTCGGATTTTGAACACACGCTTGAAGCTTGGAGCCAAGTGATTGAAACGGTTATTCAATCGGTCACGAACATTACGGGCACCTCAACACACCTGCAAGACAGTTCCAAGAATCTGGCTTTAGGAATTGATCAACAGGCGACATCACTGATTGGTATCCAAACATCGCTGGATGCTCTGATTCAGTCTATCGATGATATTCAGCAGCGCACTGGGGAAGTAACAAAAACCTCCCAACAAGCGAGCGCCGTGGCATCCACAGGAACGGTGGCGATGGAGGAATCCGAAAGAGCAATGAACGAAATCCAGGCGAGTTCGGATTGTATCGCCAAAGCAGTTTCGGTCATTCAAGACCTTGCCGACCAAACGGCAATGCTTGCACTCAACGCCACGATTGAAGCGGCCCGCGCAGGGGCAGCCGGCAAAGGCTTCTCCATTGTTGCCAATGAAGTTAAAGAACTCTCGCAAAGGAGCAACGCGAGCGCTAACGAAATTGCACTCCTGATCGATCAGTCTCGCCAAAAGGTTCGCGTGGGCGTGCAAGCGGGTGCTCGCACATCAGCACAGTTCCGCCAAATCTGTGCGGCGGTCCAATTAGTGCAGACCGAGATGTCTGAGATCATGATTAATACACAAACACAATCCAGCTGTGCAAGCGACTTAGCCTCCGCACTTGATACGCTTCGAAACGTAAATCTTCGTAACGACAAGAACGGTCGCCAAGTATCGGATGAGGGAAATCAACTCGAATCACTTGCTAAGCAGTTGACCCAGTGTGTCAGCCAATTCAGAATTGCGTCTGCTCAGCCGGATACCGTCACTCACGAATACGAATTGGCGACCTAGCTCACAACGTTTACTCACTCGGTTAGAACAAATATGGCAGCCTCAATCCACGAACAACTTCAACGCATAGTAGGGAACTGGTCTGGAATAGCTCGCCTGTGGTTCGAACCGGATAAATTGGCCAATGAATCAGCGATCGCTGGATCGATTGAGTCCATCACGGGAACTTCCATCTTGCGGTATCGCTATTCGGGCACAATTCTTGGACGGACGCATCAGGGAGAAGAATGGATTACGTTCAATTGTGCTGCGTCACGATGTGAAGTTGCTTGGCACGATGATTTCCACATGAACTATGGAATCCTCTTCTCAACCGGCAGCCTGCTGCCAAACGGCTACTCGGTTCGTGGTAGTTACGCTGTTGGTGGTGATCAGCCGAAATGGGGATGGCGAACCGATCTGAACATTTTGAACGACGACCAGATCGAATTTCTTGCGTATAATATTACTCCTACGGGCGAAGAAGCGCTCGCCACACACATTCAATACCAGCGAATTCCCCTTTCTCGCGATATTCAGTAACTATGTCAGAGCCCCAATCCTCGTCCGGCAAAACAAACCAACCACAAGTCGTTGTAGAACAGCCTGATAAACAACAACTGCGCCAGTTCGTCACCACCATTCGCAATGCGGAACAACAGGTGGGAGAACATATTATTCAGGCGCTCTCGTCTGAGGGTACCGTTGCCGTTCTTACAATGGTCACAGGGAACCAAAATGGCCAGCAACAGATTGTCTCAGCAGCCATCGGTCCCGAGATGATGATACAAATTCGCGACCTGCTCACTTCGGCTGAAAAACAACGGCAAGTCGATGAGCCATGCCTCGGGTACCATTGTCTCGTTCGCCCCAAAGCCTAATCCATTATTGTCCGTCACTTCGACATCCTCGCTCCCAATGGCACCAAGTCGTTGAAGCGGTCAACCGATTCCTTCGCTGACCAAGCGATACCGCGAAGCAAGAGGATGCGAAACAGTGGATCGTCAAACGTCCAATTGTAATGCCCCGGTATGCTGACGAATGCACGCCCGGCTCCTTGCTCATAGGCCCACATCTGCGGCGTCGCTTCACCCTCTTCTAAGCTCGTACCCAATAAGGTCACTTGCATTGGTTCACCTGTTAACAGCCAATAACTCTCATCGTACAAATCAAGCGACTCGAAATTACGGACAATCGGATGATCGGTGTTATGAATCATCAACCGCAGCGGACCATGGCGGTAGCGGATATTTCCACCCTGCGAAGCTAGTCCAATTCGTTTCGAAAAATCACCAACGCGGTCATCGCCATTGACGGCCCAGTGCACATACACTGCGCCACCGCCTCGGGCAAAGTATTGATCCATTTTTTCCTGTCGGTCGTCGTTCCAAGTTCCCTTTTGGAAAAAGATGAGCACGTCCGATTCTGCGCATTGTTGATCACTGGGAAATTCCCAAGCGACACTAACCTCGGTCTCAGACGCCGCAGCCAATAGCTGGCCCCATTGCACGAGCCATGCAGGATAATCGTGTTCGCCAGGTCCATGATCTTTTTGGCCTGCAACGAGGGTCAGCTTTAGCAATTTCTGTACTGTTGGTTGCACTTCTGAACCAACAAGCATTTCAGCCACTTCAGCCGATGTCCTCAGTGGTGGCGATTGCAAGGGTGAATCGAGCGGCATGTGAGGTGGCGCTGTCAACATAAATGTCATTAAGTCTCTTCGTTGCTCTTCGTTCAGTTTATCCAGGGTACCAAGAGGCATTATGGATACACCGGCAGGCCGCTCACTCTCAATCTGCTCGCGATTCACCAACGTCTCTTCGCCATTGGCATTGCCGAGGACCATTTGGCCATTTTTCGATCTCAGCACGCCCGTGAGTATCCGACCATCCACCATCGATAACGAGTATCCAACAAAGTCAGGATTAATCGAATAGCTGGGCTGCATGATGTCGCGCAGCACCGATTGGTAATCGCGAGAGCGCAGATTGCTTAAATCGGGACCGATTCTTCCACCGTCACCTTCCATCGCATGGCATTTAAAGCAACCGGCTGCCTCGCTGTGAAAGACACGACGACCTTTTCCCCAGTTCCCCCCTTCTATCTCTGCAATTTCTCGCGGGCCTTTATCGGATTCGTTTGCTGACGACGTGGATGACATCCAGGGAAGCGCAAAACGGTTCAAAGGGAGCGGACGCTCAGTGGAGTCTTCATCAGTAGAAACGCTAACTGAAAGACGATACGGAGCTTGATGGCCAATTGACAACTTCATCGTCATGGCGATCCATGGGGTCTGATCGCTGACGGGCGAGACGACAAAAATGTCGCGACCTTGATCGCCAACTTCTCGCTGAACACTGGCTTGTTGCTTATCGACATTAACCTCATCGACTCCCTCGATCCTAAACGCAACAACTTCCTTGGGCCATTGGTAATCGATCTCGGCACCTGCTTGAATCGCAGGGCGCAAAATGTCTTTCAAGTTAACACGAGACGTTAGCGTCAACGTTCCCTCACCCTGCCGCAGTGCTTGAAAAAACAATTCATGCTCTACACTCCCGCTGGTAAATTTCTCGGCAACCGTTAAGTCAACATGGGGCAAGACAATCGCCAAAGTGGGCTGATTTTGGTCGTACGGTATCCATTCCGCCTCAACTCCTCGCAGGCTGTAATCGACCCCCAGCCTTGGCAAACGAACTGCATAGTGTGCATCTTGTTGCATTTCATCCGTGTTCAACACGATTGTCCTCAAATCGGTTGTCACGTTGACGCCATGGACTTGGAGTGCACGTCGAGTTTGCATCGCTTGACGTTGAACAACGGCATAGGGCGGAACAAGATTTTCATATTCGTCTCCCGCACGAACACTCTCTCCATACTCAACCTTTACCTCCTGAGAAATCTCCGTCAACCAGGCTCCGTCCATAGGGCGATCCAAGGCGATGCGAATTTCATGCGGATTCGCAGCCCAAGTGGATACCACCACAGGTGAATGCTGAGAGGCGAAGTTACTTTCGGCGACCTCATCCAGGTCTTGCGCCACACCAACCCAGGAGATACGAAACAATTTTCCAATTCCAGTTGGCCCCGTACCCCAGTCCGGAGGCCCGCTATGACAAGCAACAACTAAGTCGCCATTTGGAGCCAAGCAAGCATCCACCGTCAGCATTTGCAGACAGGCAATCAGTTGAGTCGCCGCCACATAACCATGAGCCGTTTTCACAAGCTCTGTTCTCCACAACTTGCCTCGTGACTCGCCACAGGTAATCACGTTTCCTCGCCATGCCTCAGGGCCAAAAATTGGGCTGCCCTCTGGCGCATCATTGAAGAACATGCCGCAGGTCGATTGATGCTGAGGCCCAAAATCAAACACCGAGGGCTCGTCAATCACACTGGGATTGTGGCGTGGATGTCGAGGGGGAAACCCATAGTGTTTTCCAGGAGTGATGTGCAACAGCTCGTCCAATGGATTGCCATTGGGCAACCAAGTCGCCCCCTCTTGGTCAGTACAAAAAAGGTCTCCGGCCTGATTAAAAGCCATCGCGACGGGAAATCGAACACCTGTGCAGACGGTTTCACGCTTCTTCAAATCGGGTGAGATTTTTTGCACGGTCCCACGTTCGCTCTGCAAGTCGTATGCTGCATTGCCTTGCTCGTCGATGAGATATCCGTTGGCATAGTTTGCTGTTCCTAAACCGAAGTAGATCGCCCCCTCCTTATCCCTAGCGATTCCGACAGCATCAACATTTTGTGTGATCTCTTGCCAGCCATCCGCGATGACAACCTCTTCATCTGCCATGTCGTCATGATCTCGATCAACGATCATGGATACCTTTCCTTTGCTGGGCACGATGACGCCCATGCCAGTCGCCTTGTCGCGCTGTCGTACATCGCCCTCGGTCAACAGCATGCCAAGTGGACCGCGTAGGCTTCCCTCGTTTTTCCAAAAGAGAGTTTTCCGGTCTTCAATACCATCACCATCCGTGTCAGAAAGGAGATGAATGTCTCCGTTGTAACCAAGCGTTACCAGACGTCCATCTTCACGAAAGCGAACATTATTGACGTTAGTCAGCTCGACGGGAATTTCCTGAACCGTAAAGCCTGGCATCAAGGGTTTCACCAACGGTGGATTCTCTACTCGCTCCCATGCTATTCCTGGTTCATCCAACTTTAACTGACGAGGGAGAGCAACGGCGAGTTTCTCATACTTGTCACCGAGATAGTCACGGACTTGTTGGCGTTCTTCATCGCTCAGCACTCGATTCCAAGCCAGCACTTCCGCAATATCACCCTTGAACGGTCCGCGCACCTGCTGATCGCCGGGACCGTTGGTATAAAATCGGGCTCCTAAAGTCCATTGATCAATGGCGATAGGAATGCTGCGACGAGGGCGACGCTCTAACGACTTTCCATCCACTAATAATTGCACTTCGAGTAAATCAGAATCCATTACGGATTCAAGGATGTGCAAGGTACCGAAGGGCTGGCCTTCGGAGTACATATCTCGAGCACCTTCGAATCCAGCCCCTTCCAAATTGAGATACTCCAGACGCCGAGTCGGGCCAGGTCCTAAATCGAGATTAAATCCCGATTCATAATCTCGTTTGTCTAGCGCGTTGGTCGCGATCAAACCGCGAAAATCGCCCGGATTCTCGTGTGGTGCCGCAACTATGAATAACGTCAAATTATCGATTGCTTCTGCTTGCCCGATCGCACGCAAACAATCTTGTTGGCCGTCAAATCGGACGATTGCCTGACCATCGATCCATATCCGCTGTGGCTGAAGTAAGTCGTTGTCCTGGACAAAATCTCGACGCGAACCAGAAAGATCCATCCAGTGGGGCAGGGGACCAGGATTAACATTACCGGATGTATCCGGCACCCCTGCGTCGAGATGCAAAATCAGTCCAGCGTGAGGCAAGTCCACTCCCCAGGCAGTATTTACTAGCATCAACACAATCACTGCACAGCGCAACTTAACCATCTTTTTTCTCCACTGACAGAATTAGAATCGATCCCATTCTACCAAACAGATCTCACTCCCATTCGTTATGGCAAGGACGCGAATGAACATGACTTAAGCCAATACGCTTGAGGAGAAATTCAAACACTCCAATTACCATCGCCATGGAAGACACCCCTAATCGAGCCTTGAAACGCCCCAGAAAAGAACGCAATCAATTGTTTTTTGCGATCCAAATCGCTGCAAAGTGAGTTTCCGCAGCATTAGAATGTCGTCCGTAAGGTGGCTAGTCTTATTGCACTCGCATGAGTCCTGGAAAGATGTGGAAACGCCCTGCGTTCGTAAACCATTTAGCGTTAGCAAACCAATTATCCCATCGTCAGCGGCAACAACGCAATCATTTGAGTAAGTTAGTTTTCGAGGCATTGGAGAAGCGGCAATTGCTTGCTTTCGGTGTGCTCGATACTTACTGCGAGCCTATGGATCCACTGAATGCAGTTCAGCCCGCTGCCATTTATTCGGACCCCACTCCGCAGGACACCGATTATCACGATGATGGTTTCCTGCGCAGGGATGATCGTGGTTTAGCCTTCTATCATGATCCTGCTCCCGCAGATTTGCCCGAGCAATCCCTGCCCATCGATGACCACGGTCCCAAGGAAGGAGATCGCCCTGGTTCGGCTCCCAGAGCACTCAATGTTCCCGTCTATCACTCCTTGCCTAGCGCCACAAAGAAGATCTATCTGGACTTCGACGGTCAGATGGTGTCGAACACAATTTGGAACAATCAAAATTATACTGGGTCGTACAATACTGGCCCCGTCATTACTGCCCCAGCATTTAGTCTGGACTCCGACTTAGAGAATTACTCCGCAGATGAACTTACTCGGATTCGAAACATTTGGGCGCGGGTGGCGGAAGACTATGCACCATTCAATGTTGACGTTACGACGGAAGATCCTGGAGTCGCAAAATTCACCGCCGGAAGTCAAGGCATTCGAGTTATTATTTCAACGGACATCGACCAGATATCGGGAAGTCGATGGTATCCGTCTGCCGGCGGAGTTGCATACTTGAACAGCTGGACTTGGACCAGCGATACACCAGTCTGGGTGTTTTACAATCGGCTCGGTCCTGGGAACGAAAAGTATGTTGCGGAAGCTGCTAGCCACGAAGTGGGTCATGCATTTAATTTAAGGCATGATGGTCGAACGAGTCCGAGCGAAGGCTATTACCAGGGTCATGGTTCGGGCACTACGGCTTGGGCACCAATAATGGGTGTGGGCTACTATCGTCCCTTCGTTCAGTGGAGCAAAGGGGAATACACCAGCGCGAACCAAACCGAGGACGATCTGCAGATCATCAGCAGCAAGATTCCCCATGTGACGGATGACCATGGAAATAATTCTTCCAATGCTACGGAATTGAACGTGGCGTCGAATGGTTCGGTTTCCGCAAGCGGTCTGATCACTACGCGCACCGATGTCGATGCCTTTTCCTTTATCACTCAGACGGGAAATGTTGTCCTTGACTTCACTCCCTTCGAAGCTTCGACAGGTAAGGGCAATTTGGATATCCAAGTTACGCTCGTCGATGACCAGAACCAAGTAGTTACGGTTGTGAATCCGGTCAATTTAATTACCGCCTCTGTTGCCGTAAATCTACAGAAAGGACGGTACACGACCATCGTCGATGGCGTGGGAAGGGCGGCTATTGCAGGAGACGAGGGCTACAGCGACTACGCATCCATCGGAGCGTATTCGCTATCAGGAACGGTTATTCCCAATCACGCTCCGATCTCAGTCGATGACACGGCAGCCACGCTAGTGGGGACAGATGTCTTGATCGACGTATTGGGCAATGATATCGACGCGGACTCGGACACGCTTACTATTTTGTCGATTGGCTCGGTTGCCAACGGCATGGCCTCCATTGTCGATGACAAGATCATCTATACCCCTAACTTAGATTTTGCTGGCCATGAGACCTTCTCCTACGTAGTCTCCGACGGCCTCGAAGGCTGGGATACCGGTCAGGTCTCCGTGGATGTCGTAGTGCCGCGCAGGGTTGAAGACATTTTGGTCGGCAGTGGTAACCAACGCTCCATCATTGAACAAGTCGTGGTTACCTTCGACGGCGAGGTCAATATTGGTGCCGATGCATTTATCGTCAACAAGCAAGGCACCAACGGTGGTCCAGTGGGGGTTCAATTTTCCAGTGAACTGGCTGGGGGCAAAACCATCGCAACGCTGCAGTTCTCGGGTGCGTTGGTCGACAATGGCTCGCTAACCGATGGCAACTATGAATTGCTGATCAGCGGCAGCTTGGTGACCGATAGCTATGGCAATTCGCTGGACGGCGACGGCGATGGGACAGCCGGAGGCGACTATACGTTCGGCTCCTCTCAGGCAGACAATTTCTTCAGACTTTTCGGTGATGCATCAGGTGATCGCCAAGTATCGCTCGTCGATTTCAACCAGATGCGATCCAGCTTTGGAAAAGCCTTGGGAGACGCCGGTTACTTGGATGCGTTTGATTACGACAACAATGACGCGATCAACTTGGTTGACTTTAACCAATTCCGACAGCGTTTCGGCACACAGATCTAGATAGTCGCCAAAGTTGCCTTTCGCTCCGCGAAAGTAGCGTTGGTATTCGCTGCTTTTTAAGAACTTTCGCGGAGCGAAAGGAGACTATCAATTGGCCGGTTTTCGCTACTTTCGCGGAGCGAAAGGCGACTATCACTTTTTGGCTAGCGTCCAGTCGCGACGCTGACGACTGCTAGGAATACCCATTTTCTTTCGGTACTTCGTTACGGTACGGCGTGCCACTGTCATGCCAAGCTTCTTCAGTTCTTCGACCAACTCTTCATCGCTCAGCGGCCCACTCTTGTCTTCTTTACCGATCAACTCATTCAGCCGCAGCCGAATCGTATCCCAAGCGACATCATCGCCATCTTCGTTTTGAGTTCCGCCAACGAAGAACCGACGCAGGGGCAAAATTCCGCGAGGTGTTTGAATCCACTTATCATCAACCGCACGGCTGACCGTGGTCACATGCACTCCCACACGATCGGCAATCTGCTGCATTTTCAGCGGTTCGATTGCTTCAGGCCCTTCGTCGAGAAAACGGGTTTGATGTTCGACAATAGCCTGTGCAACTTTGGTTAAGGTGCCTCGCCTTTGCTCGATCGAGTCGATTAACCACTGCGCGTTCGTGATTTTCTTCTTAATGAATTCCTTTTCTTCGGCAGTTGCATGAGGGTCTTGCAAACGGCGACGATAGTATTCACTGATATGCAGTTGAGGCACGCGATCATCGTCTAATCGCACTGAGTAATTTCCCTCTTGATCCTGCTCGACCACAATATCGGGAGTTACATTTGGGACATAAGTTTTCATAAAAGCTGCGCCCGGCTTCGGACTCAGCTTGTGCATTTCTTCTCGCGCAAGTTGAATGGTCTCGACCGAATAGCGCGTCTTCTTTTGAATGGCAGGTAAGCGATTTTCTGCCAAATCCTCCAGATGACTTCCAATCAGTTTCTTCATTTCCTCATAAAGAGGCATCTCTTCTCGCAATTGATTTACCAAACACTCGCGAAGATTTCTCGCCGCAATCCCAGCAGGCTCGAGACTCTGAACAATCGCGAGTGCTTCCTTGGCTAGCTCAACCTGTTCCGGCGTGTACCCGGGTGGGAGTAGATCCAATAATGGTGTGCGTAAATATCCACCATCGCGGGCGTCCAGCGTGCTGATAATTCGCTCGGCCATTGCCTCCACGCGATCATCGATGTCGAGTTCCGCTAACTGATGCAACAAGAAATCGTTTAACGATTCAGGCCTTGATTCCGCATTTGCCATCAGATCATGGCGGCGGTCGGCATCTTCTTGCATACGGTTGGATGACCGCTTGAAAGAATCATCAAAGGTGCTGGGGAGTTCGCTGTCCATGCTCAACAGCCGTTCGAAATCATCCTTGTTGTCATGATCATTATCAACCACCAACTCACGTTCTGATTCCGTTGGCCCATCCGCTGGACTACGATCGTATTCTTCTTCTTCTGGCAGTTGAGGATCGACTTCTTGAAGCTCCAGAAGCGGATTTTCATTCATCTCTTGTTCGATGCGTTCCTCCAAAGCCAAAATCGGCAATTGCAGAATCTCCATCGACTGGATCATTCGCGGCGCAAGCTTTTGCGTCTGCGTTTGCCTCGCTTCCATTCCAATCGACATGCGCATAGAAACCATCTCCGTTACGTTTGATTCGGTGGGCCGATTGCCGAGCACTCGGTCCCATCATTCTGTTCGATTATAGCTTTTGACGCCCATTAAGCGCGTCGGCCAAGATCTCTTTGTTTGCAAATTCGAGCACACTCCCCGCCGTAATACCTCGGGCGAGTCGCGTTACGTCCAATGGATATCCTGACAACAAATTGGAGATATAAAGCGATGTACCATCACCCTCGACAGTTGGATTTGTCGCCATGATGACCTCCGCGAAATTCCCCTTCCGAACTCGATCCACCAGTGAATCAATTGTCAACTGATCAGGCCCCACTCCATCCAGTGGCGCAATTCGACCCAGCAACACGTGATAGACTCCGCGGAAAACACCTGCTTGCTCCAATGACATCAAATCACGAGGTTGTTCCACTACGCAGAGCCGCGTTGTATCACGACGCGAATCGCTGCAAATTTCGCAGAGTGGACTCTCCGACAAATTAAAACACACATCACAGTAACGAACGTTCTCGCGCACCTCACGAATTGCATCGGCAAGCGCCAATGCGTCTCCCTTTGGAATACGCAGTAAGTGAAACGTCAACCGTTCGGCACTCTTTCGCCCAATCCCAGGGAGACGCCCCAATTGCTCGACTAACTCTCCCACGCGGGTAGACCATTGGGCCATTGTCAGATCAGCCGCCGCTGCCTCCCACCATCCGCGTCATAAACGATTCCATACCTGGCAAATTGATATTCATCTCTTTCGCCATGCTATGCATCGCTTCCCCGAATCTCCGCTTGGCTTCTGCACTCGCGATATTCACTGCTTCGCAAACCGCCAACTCGGTCTTTTCCGAAAGACCATCGGCCAGCAACGAAGGATCAATTCGTACATGCTGCATCTCGCCCAGACCATTCATCAGGACATGCACCATGCCGTCCGCTGATGTACCCTCCACACGCTCGTCTCGCATGCGACGATTAATCGTTTCAAGTTTGTCCGGGATCTGGTGCAAATTGCCCATCATCGAGGCCATGCCGGCCAAACCCTTAAACATGTTCAAACTCAAATTTCGCGAGAAAAGGAGGGACTAAGGATGCGGATCGTCCACGCGAACGATCTCCGCTCCAAACATTTCAATCAACTGTCGCACTAACGGATGTTGCTCGGCATCGCGCATCCGCTGCCGTCGATTCACCGCGCCCGATGGCTTTGCTGCAATCGGATCCACGCGACGTACCGAAGATAAAACAAATTCTATCAGCACATTCCGTGCCGAAACAGTCTTTAATGCTTCTTCTAGCTTACTTTTTCTTTCGGGCTTCTCGCAACTCCGTTTGGCTAAATCACGATTTTCTGCGAACACCAACCTCAGTCGATTCGCCCCCACCGCTTCGACCGTTTCAGCCTGACGAGCAAAATCGGCGGTCATATCGTCCAGTGTTGCCAAGGCTGCCTGCCAAATACGCTTAGCTCCGTCTCCATCCCACTCTATAGAACTAGTCAAGTCAGCCCGTGGCGGTACTGCTTCACTAGACTCCGTCCGCAAGGACGGCGAATCGATCGGTTGGGATTCTAACGACCGCGGCTCAATGGGCTTCGCTGGACTGCCTACTGGACTGCCTACTGGACTAGCTGATGCAAGCGCCGCTGGAGGCTTCGTTGGTATATTCCCCGGTCTGACTGCTAGCTCACTAAGCTTTTTTTTTTCCGCGCCAGTGCCAGCAGCGGGTGGCGCCCCATCGACCAATGCCGCAGCCAAACTGGAGATTGCGTCGAGATCAGGTAGGGAACATATTTGAACGAGCGCTGCCTCCAACAGAATCTGACCATGGACGCTATGACGAATGCGCACGAGCGCTTGATCGAGCAGTGCTACAATGCCAAGAATCGTTTGCAGGCCAACCTTGCCCCCTTGCTCGCGAAGGCGTTCATGCATCGACGCACTGGTGAAACGTAACATCTCCGCATCGCAGCCCACAACGGCTGTCATCATATCGCGAAAGAAGCCCAGCAATTGCTCGGACAATTGCCCGGCGTCAACGCCTCCGAGAATCGCCTCATCGATCAGATTCAAGGCAGCCGCGCAATCGCGAGCGGCCAAAGCATCTGCCAATTCACCCATCCTCGCATCATCGGCTGTACCAAGCATTGAATGAACGAGCTCTACAGTGAGCTTGCCACCACTGAAACTCATCACTTGCTCAAGCAGGGACTGGCTATCACGCATCGAACCGGCCGCGCGACGCGCCAACAATCGCAATGCCTCATCTTCCGCCGTAGCCCCTTCCGCATCGACAATTTCCCGTAATCGCCCAGCGATTGCATCAACGCGAACGGGGGCAAAGTCAAATCGCTGACATCGGCTTAGCACCGTAATAGGCAGCTTCTCAGGATCAGTGGTACAGAAGATAAACTTCACATGCTCGGGTGGTTCCTCTAACGTCTTAAGCAGCGCATTAAATGCCTGCTGTGTCAGCATGTGCACTTCGTCGATGATATAGATTTTGAAGCGCGCACGACTCGGCCGAACGCCTACACCCGCTCGCAATTGACGGATTTCGTCGATACCTCGGTTACTGGCACCGTCGATTTCCAACACATCAATATCTTCGCCCGCATCAATGGCTTGGCAAATATCACTACTATTATCTGGTGATATTGTCGGACCTTCTGGCGCGTTGAGCGCTTTGGCAAAGATCCGCGCTGTACTGGTCTTGCCAGTACCTCTGGCACCGGTAAACAGGTAGGCGTGTCCGATGCGACCCGTTTCAATCGCATTGGCTAAAGCTCGCGATACGTGATCCTGGCCAACGAGCTGGGAAAAACCACGCGGCCTGTAGCGACGTGCCACAACAACGTAACGATCCGAAGCGGGAGGGACGTTGTCAGCCATCGCACGCACAGTGAAGGACGAGACAACACTGCCGGTGAGAGGCGACCCTCACACAAAGGTACCCCGCTTATGGCTGCTCCAGTTAAGGCCTGACCAGATTCACGGTTCCCAATCGCAAGGGCCGCCCCTGACCGACAGTGCTCAATGCCAAAAATTTGATAAATAGAGCCGCTGTCAATTTTCCGAACGGTTGCAGAGCCAATTGAAGCTCTAACAGCTTTGAACTGTACCGTTTAGCTCCCTTGCGTCCAGGGGCCGACGGGGAAATTCCAGAGGCGCCTACCCAGCTTGTAGGGCAGGCACCCCCTGGAATCCATTCATCAAAGGACCTCATTCGCGTCGACGTGGGCGAGGTCCGCGACCATTACCGCCACCACCACCACCGCCCCTTTTCGGGTCCCGCTTGCGTGACTCAACGTTGGCCGAAATCAGTATGTCGACTGCTTCGAGCCATGTGGGAACGTTGCGCTGGATGTTGTAAGAAACCGCTTCATCGGCATCATCAACCTCCAGAATTTCCCCATCAAAGCCTCCGGTCTCGAAAACTTCGGCTCCGAAGGGATCGTCATCATCGTCGCTGGGTAGGACTTGGTCGGCGTCTGCGGCTGGTTCCGAAACACCATCGCTGGGTCGACGTCGACGTCGTCGACGCGATCGCCGCAAGGCAACCGCTTCGTCATCGTCTTCGTGATCGTCATCGAATTCGGCATCGATCGCCCGTCCAGTACTGGAAATCTCAGGTGGCTCGCTGGCTATTTCATCGCGAGTCGCATCATCTCGTGAGTCCTTTTCTGCAGCCTCACCGGTGAAATCGCCCCCTCTGCGGCGGCGTCCACGTCGGCGGCGGCGTCGCGGAGCGGCTTCACCCGCAGCCTCGTCTACGCCTGCCTCACCCTGCGGCCCGTCGAGGTCGTCATCGGGTTCGTCGTCAAGATCCATGTTCCCGTAAGGAACTCGACCCTTTCGATCTTCATCGTCTCCGTCCGCGTCAGCATCCGCAGAGCGGCGTGCAGTGGGAGAAAGTGGTTCGTCGTCCCACGATAGAACATCGCTATCGAGTTTTTGTCGCTGGCCACGTCGGCGCCCGCGTCGTGGGGATTTTTGGTCCCCATCGTCCCCGCTGGCAGCCACTTCGCTTCGCTCCACATCCGTATTAGCGCTGGATCGCCCTGTCGATTCATTGCCAGTGGTTCGCGGACTATTCCGTGGGCGTGGCTCCCTGGAATCACCACGAGGCTCGCGAACTGGTCGCGGCTCACGTGACTCTGGTCGCGGCTCACGTGACTCGGGGCGCGGCTCACGTGACTCTGGTCGCGGCTCACGATTCTCCCGAGGTCCACGGGCTTCGCGCGGTGCACGGCCTTCGCTGGGTTCTCGCGGCGGGCGGGCCTCGCGAGCTCCTCGCGTCTCTTCAGAAGCGGGTGATTCCGAGGGTCGTTCCGTCGGTGCAGGAGCGGCGGCGGGCTTTTGTTGCGAAGCCGATTTGCGTCGCGGCTGCCCCCAGCCTAAGTCGCCCAATTCCGCCAGCGGATCGGGCTCAACGATTTTCGCCGATACCGGTTTTTTCTCCACAATCTCTTGCGGTTTATTCGCATCAACCCCCAAACCACTTCCAAATCCACGAGCCGGAGAAGTCTTTTCGGGCGAAGGACCCGTATCGGCTACTCCCAAGCGGTCAATCAATTCATCCCAAGAAGAAGGCCCTTTGGAGGGCTCTTCCGCGGGCGAACCAAGAAACTCATCAAGCGGAGTTCGTCCCGAATTAGTTGCGGGAGCCGGTGCAGCAGGCTCCTTCGCTGCAGGTGACTCCGAGCGGGTTTTTTGGGGCTTAAACACACTGTCGAGATCATTTTCTTGACCTTCATCCAGTGCGTTAAACGAAGTAAACCCAAGAATGTCCTTGGGAGGTGCCGCAGGAGCGGGTGGTTCCGCTACAGTCAAATCTTTTGGCAACTCGGCAGAATCTGTTTCTGGGGGGACGGCCACCTTAGCCGGCACAGTGCGGGCAGAAACGGGCTTTGTCGTTTCCGACTTCGCAGGTGGATCGGCAGCACCGGGGGCTCCGAGGATACGGGCCAAGCTCTTCCAGTGATCGCTCATCATAATTACGTCGCTACTCTCAATCGAAAAATGGTTGTCGAGCCTCGCATCACAGTCGCCGTACCCCTAAAAACCGCGGGTCGGGCCGTCGGAAACATCGAGCACTCAGGAAAACCGAGTGATTCCTCGTAGAACGCTTTCCTGCCGGCACGCTTTTCAGGCAAACTCTCTCCGTCGATGGGATAATCCCACCGTCTTCCAGAAAAACACCTAGCGATCCAACGAACAGCATAAAGAGGGGGATCCAAAAACTCGGTCAGAGAAAGGTTGCAGGTGTCTCCACATCTGGAGCCGTGTTGGCGGGACTAGCGTTAAAAACGTCTCAATCCAAGCCAACCGCGGTGAACGACAGGAGATCAAAAATGCGGTCTTAGTACTGTTTATAGCGTTTGAATGGTCCGAGCGGAAGCCGAACCTTACTAACGTTGTTTATAAGCAACGCACTGTCATCGGCCCCAATCGCTGAGACCTTTAGCAAAAACAATCGAAATCCACCTTGGTTTGAATTCATTGGTTTGCTATGGTTCGCCCCGGCATGGGCCACCCCATCAAGATGGAACTTGGAGGAGGACCGATAGTGGAAACGGATTGTGATCACATGGATGTCGACCAACGCCGCATGCGAACTTCGACGCGCTACTCGCGTTGGATCGCCAGAACCCGTCCCGTGGTCTGGTTGATTCCCATCATTGTGCTCGCTTTTGTCGCCGCGTATGCAATTCGATTCGACGGCCTACCTTCTTCAAATGAACTTTCGCAACTAGCGACAATCTTGCCGCTCATCGTCGCTGCAAAAACAGTCGCCTTCCTATTGATGCGGCTGACGCTCAGCTGCCATGCATTTGTTTCACTGCACGATGCCTTTCGATTGCTTAAGTCAACTTTTGTCGCCTCTGCGACAGTTGCCGCAGTGGATGTATTTTTTGTACCTGAATACAACATTCCTCGCGGCGTGATCGTGATAGATGGTTGCTTAACCGCTTTGATGGTTGGCGGAGTCCTCTCACTGCGACGCGCTTTTCGGGAACGTCGCGAGTTGCGGAAACAAACCGACAACAGCATTCGAGTGCTCGTGGTTGCGGGACCAGCAAGCAGCGAACTCCTGATTCGCGCCATTCGACAAAATCGAACTCAAAAATTCTCACTGGCCGGCATCCTCACCGATGCAGAACGATTGCAGCATCGAGAAATCGGTGGCATCCCTGTACTTGGATGCTTGCAACAAGTCGAAGAGATGGCCTTGCGATCCAATGTTGAAATGCTGTTGCTCAGCAGCGGTGATCTACCGGGCATAGAAGTCCGTAGAATTGTTTCTGTTGCAGAAGCGTTGGGTGTCGAACTGCGCATCGTGCCAGACGTTTCCAAAATCGTGAGCGGACAAATCGACTTTCGACCTCGTGAAGTTGCCATCGAAGATTTGTTGGGACGACCTACTGTTGATATCGATCAATCAGAACTGAAGCATTGGTTATCTGGAAAGCGTCTGCTAGTAACGGGCAGCTGTGGCTCGATTGGATCTGAACTAGTTCGACAACTACTTACCTTCGAGCCAGCGCACATTACTCTCGTGGACCGTAGTGAAAACGGCCAATTTCACCTCGGACGTGAACTTCAAAATGCAATAGACCGAGGCAAGGCAGACATTGTCTTGGCAGACGTTGCCGACATCGCTCGAGTCAATTCTGTCTTCCGCCAATATGAACCTCAAATTGTCTTCCACGCAGCAGCTTATAAGCATGTTCCGCTTATGGAACACAATCCGGGCGAAGGTATCAAGAACACTGTAGGCGCGACCAAGGTATTGGCCGACATTGCACATTCCAGTGGCGTCGAAACATTTGTCATGATCAGCACTGACAAAGCGGTCAATCCAACTAGCGTGATGGGTTGTTGTAAGCGGGTCGCAGAACTCTACGTACAGAACATTTCCAAGCGATCAAAATGTCGGTTCGTCACTGTCCGTTTCGGTAACGTCTTGGGGTCTGCGGGAAGTGTTATTCCCATCTTTCGCGAACAAATCGCCAATGGTGGACCGATTACGATCACCCACCCGGACATGACTCGCTATTTCATGACTATTCCCGAGGCGAGTCAGCTGGTGATTCAAGCAGCCGCGATGGGGAAGGGGGGCGAGATTTTCGTACTTGATATGGGCTCACCCGTTCATATCGTCGATCTTGCAAAAGATATGATCCAATTATCGGGGCTCCGCTTAGGGCACGATATCGAGATCGAATTCTCGGGTCTTCGGCCTGGCGAAAAACTTTATGAAGAACTCTACGCAGAAAACGAATCTCGCCAGAAAACAACGCACCAAAAAATCTTGGTGGCTGAATCGATAAAGTGCAACACCAAAACAATTCTTGATGGCATCCAAGCATTATTGACGCTCGCCACAGCCGATCGGGACTCGATCTGTCGACAACTCCACGAGATTGTACCCAGCTACACCTGCGATGTACTTGCAGAACCCGCTGTCAATATTGCAGCAACTCGAGCTGCTTAACCTTAGCCCGCATTAGTCAGACTATCCAAATTCAATTGATCGCGCATGTGTTTGAAATCGGCGAATGAATGAACACCCAATCCCCAATCGACGCTCTCTTTTACGGACGGACATCTGTCCTCAAACGACGCAGTCGATATTGAGTCTAGATTGGGGTTTCATGCATTCCGACTTGACGATAAAACTGACCGAAAATAAGCCATGGTGCCGCATGGCAAATGGGAACTTTCAACCGGATGCAAGGATGCAGCGAGTAAAGTTCGTTCTGTTATCGCTTGTTCTGCTATTAGCGGCAGGATGTTCGTCGGGTATGTACTCCGCCGGAAATCTTCCACAAGAATTTCTTGCTCCCCAACACATTAGCGCGCGGCATGTCGATTTTACTCGGATGCAACGCAACGTCATGCCGGCGGAATGGTTGCAACCTGGAGATAAAGTCAATGTCTCCATTGCCACCGGTGTGGAGACCGGCAATGTACCGAAGTGGGATCTGGTCATTGATTCCCAAGGTACCGTCGATGTACCGCTGGTCGGCACCACACCAGTGGCTGGACTGAGCCCCAATGCGGCAGCGGAACGAATTCGCCTCGATTCGATTCGACGCGGACTATTTGTTGATCCAAAGGTAACCGTCGCTGTAACGCAACCACGCACCTATCGTGTCTCGGTCGTGGGCGCCGTCAACAAACCTGACACCTACGAAATTCCCGTATCGGATTGCGATATCCTCACTGCGATCACGATGGCTGAAGGAGTTTCGGACAGCGCCAGCCGTTTTGTGCAAATACGGCACTCACCACAAACCTTACGCAACTTAGCTCAAACACAATCTGTTGGCCCCGACGGAGTAGCTCTGGCTTCATTTCAGAACGCTACACCTGCGCCAGTTGTCAACTTGGATCTGTCGAAATTGCAATCGATACCTTCAGGCGATCTACAACTCTATGAAGGTAGCGTTGTCAGCATTGAACGCGAACCCAAGAGGCTTGTTAGCGTGATCGGACTGGTACGATTACCGAAACAAGTGGACATGCCCGATGGCGAAGACTTAATGCTCCTAGAGGCCATTGCTGCGGCAGGGGGTACCACGCTGTCTATCGCGGACAAAGTACAAATCGTTCGTACGATCCCTGGAAACCCAACTCCCATAGTCATCGAAGCATCACTGAAAGAAGCGCGCTCAGGAGGCGATAGCAACCTGCGACTGGCTTCTGGGGACGTGGTCAGCGTCGAAGAAACACCATCGACAATCGTACTTCAAACCATTCAGACATTCTTCCGTGTTGGTTTCAGCGCCGCACTCCCTGGGACGTAGACAACGGATCGATCCGCGGGCATTATGCAATCACTTGAAAACTCAGCAAACCATCAACAGTTAACCGCCGCAGAAGCAGTGCGAACGGTTGTTCGTTTTGGTCAAGCAATGCTGCGTCGCCAACGAATGGTCGCGGCCACGTTTATTATTGTTGGCTTGCTCGCAGGACTCTATTACGTCACTGCCGACCGAGTGTACGAGGCGAGTTCACAACTGCTGGTTGAAGAGCCCACCTTGGGAATGCTGGCCAACACTTCTCAAGGTTTGCAATCCAACAAGCTGCCAACACAAGAAAAGATCATCCGCAGCGATCGAGTTCTGAAGCAGGCTCTCGATCAACTACACGGACTCGATCCGGCGCTGCAAATTGACATTCAAGGTGCGACTGAGGCGAGCAGCCTGGAGAAATTACGCAATAACCTTAGCGTCCGGCTTGTTCGCAGCACAGATGTAATTGAATTGACCTACAAGTCTGCTGACCCAAAGGCGGCAGAAGCAGTCCTTAAGGTTGTTGTCGATGCCTACATTGATTTTATGCTCAAACACCATCAAGACACATCGGTCTCGGTGTTGGAATTACTCAGTAGCGAACGATCGAAGATTGAAAAGCAGTTAAAGGAAGAACAAGATCGCCTTGTTAAACTTCGCGACAGATCCAAAGTGGTCGGCTTCGACAACGCTTCGATCGATTCTCATCCTGCACTGAAGCGAGCCCAAAGCCTCAATGAAAGCCTGACTCAGGCTCAAAAGACGCGGATCGAAATGCAATCCATCTCCGCCGTTGTGATGCGGGCCATCCAAGAGGGACGCGATCCACGACCCCACATGCATGCGGTCGACCCCGAGGCAGCCCAAGCGCTGACCTCAGCCGTGCTGGGAGTCGCGCCGGAACAAATGCGTTCAATCCATGAACTCGAGCAAAAGCTCCTCAACGATCGGGCTGAATTTTCACGAATCTCTCCCCATCTCGGTCCAACCCACCCTGAAATGGTTCAGCTGCGCGAACAAATCACCAACGCGGAAACCTATCTGTCCGAATTCCAACAGCGGATCAATGGACGCGCTAGCAGTAGCAGTAGCCAGCAATTCGCTGCACTCCTCGGCGATCTTGTCCAGCAGAAGCTCGAGGAAGCGCAACAACACGAACAACTTTTGGCTAGTGAGTATCAAACGCTTGAGCGTGAAGTGGTAGCGCTCAATGGCAGCCTGAGCGAAATGATATTTGCCCAACGCGAAGTCGATCGCCTCAGTCGCTCCTACGACACGTTGCTGGAAAACATGCACGGTGTCGATTTAGGTCAAGATCAAGCCGCCGTTCGAGTCTCCGAAATTGGCCAGCCTAAAGCCACGATTGGTCCGGTCGAACCGCGACTGAAATTTGTGGTGCTCTTTGCAGCATTCATTGCTTCCGGATTGAGCGCCACCTTCGTATTCTTGGCCGATTTGCGTGACGATCGATTCGCCAGCTTGGAAGATGTCGAGCGTCAAACACGAACAGAAATTTTGGCGGTCGTTGGAAAATTGGAGACCAGTGACGAACACGGTCCTGGAGCGATTCAAATGCATGTCGATGCGTCGTCGCGTATGAGCGAGGCCTTCCGCACGCTCCGCGCCGGTCTTATGCTCAATCCCGCGAAACCACGTTTGATCGCCGTCAGCAGCAGTGAGCCCAGTGACGGTAAGACGACAATCAGCAGCAATCTCGCTGTTGGACTCGCTCAAGCGGGTAAGCGGACGCTGATTATTGATACCGATCTTCGCAAACCAGGATTGACGAACCTCTTCCACCTACGTCATGCGGCCGGTCTTAGCCAATTGCTGGCTGAGCGCTCGACCACCGAATCGGTAGATAAGTACATTGTCGAAACCGGAATTGATAACCTCCAACTCATTCCCTCGGGACCACGTCCGTTGGATCCGGCAGAACTGCTCTCTAGCAGCGCGTTTGCTGAATTAGTTCAGTGGGCGGCGGCGAACTATGATCACGTTGTTCTCGACTGCCCACCTGTTCTTGTCGCTAATGACGTTGCGATGGTCAGCCGACTAGCAGACGGACTGGTTCTGGTTGTTCGACCAGAAAAGAACTCGCGACGCCACGTGCTTCGCGCTATCGAAAGACTCGCCCGTTTCGAAATTACTGTCTTCGGCATGGTGGTCAACGCCATGAATACCGGCAAGGGTGATGGCTACGGATATGGCTATGGATACGGTTATGGTTATGGATACGGTTACGGCGAAGAACTGACGGACGAAAAACAAGCCGTTGTCCTACCACTGGAGCCCTCCATGCCAAAGAGTGCGCCGGCGATTGCGCCGAACAGTGTTCCATCCCCGGGGCCCCTTCCAGGCCGCACCCTTCCCAAGCGTACGGAACCCTCTCGTACCGAACCGAGACGTCGCACGGCAGCCTAAGCCATGCAACATCGGTTGCCACTTCAATCGGGTAACCCCTGCCATGCATAAGATGTCGCCCTCATGACGCGATCACTAGAAACCCCAAGCATCTTGGTATCGCCGTCGACGTCCCCTGCCGCTATTGACCTTCGAATGGGCGTTGAGCACTCGGATCACACAGCAAAGTTGGCAAGCTTTGCGAATCGGTGTATCGATTTCTCGCTCCTGTCCGTCCTCTTTATTGCATCGCTGGTCCTCGCAGGTCGACATCCAGTAGGGCGACTTGCGCTGATGCTGGCCATTCTACCCGGCACCTTAGGGCTGGTTCTAAAAGTCCTTGCCGGGAGAAAGATCCCGTTAACGAATCTGCAGTTTGCCTTGATGGTGTTGTGCCTTGCCGTTCCAACGCTTCAAGTCATTCCTTTCCCCAGTCAATGGATCAACCAAGCCGCTCCCGGAATAGAACGACTATTTGGCCCGGACACTGAACTTGCTTCAAGCACGAATTTTCGTAACACATTTAGCCTATCCGATGCGACGACACGTCGTTCATTGCCGATGATCGTTAGCTATCTTTGCTTCTTTGCATTTCTCGTTATTCGACTCGATTGCCTGGCATCGATGGAGCGGGTCTTCGCGATGATCATGGGTTCGGCAGTTCTGATTACCGTTGTCGCACTACTGCAGGCTCATTTCGGAAATGGCAAATTCCTCTGGGTATACGATCATCCGAGCCGTCTACCGGAAAATATACCAAGAGGTCCTTTTCAAAACGAAAATCATCTCTCAAGCCTTCTCGCCACTGCCTTACCCGTCATTCTTTATTTTCTTTTTCGTGCGCCCCACGCGAATGCCAACACATTTTCCTCCGTTGGTGGCCACAGTTCCAGGAGCCATGCGCAACGTCACTCTCACCACCGCAGTAGCAAGCATCACCCGCAACCACTGCTTCACAGTAAATCACTACGATCAATACTTCGAGTCGTAGCGGCGATTGCTTGCGTGACAATTGTTTGTACCGTCTTCGCGACCCCATCTCGAGGTGGCGCTGTCATCATTGCTTTCGCCGCGTGCCTTTGGCCGGGAATCATCGGGTGGCGATGGATCGGTTCTCAATACGTGTCTCGTGTTTCTCCATTCCAATGGTTGTCAATCGGCGCGACTCTCTGCCTCGGTGTCATTGCTTATGCAGGCTGGGCCCTATCACAAACCATTGAGCAGTGGTCGTATTGGCGAGCCAAATTGTGGGCAGCCGATTTCCAAATCTGGCGAGATTTCCCTTTGTTTGGAATTGGCATCGGAAATCATCCACACGTTTATCGCGCCTACTTGGACGAATATGTCGCAGTGACTTTTTCTACTGGTGAAAGCAGTTGGCTTCAATTTCTCGTTGAAACGGGACTTGTTGGTACGCTCCTGGCAATATTCATCGTATCCGTTGTCTTCTATACCATCTTGCGAAACCTGTCGGTTCAAATGCACCTGAGCCATACGATGATGCTGTGCGCTTCACTGGCTGGCTTACTCGCAAGCTGCACTCACGCCACGATAGATTTCCCCTGGCATATTCCTGCTTGTTTTATCACAGTATTGGCTCTCGTCGCAGTGGCGATTCGCTTGCCTCATTTCTTGAGTCATGCGCCGAAAGCGGTTCGCCCAACTCTATTCGACACGGTCCCCTCTTTGTCGATAGCGATCGCTGGACTTCTACTGATGGGCAATTTGTGGGCAATTTCCAGCGCCATTCCCTCCGCTCGCGCCGCCCGCTCCTGGGACGATTATCGACGCATCGTCCGCGATCAACCAGAGGACCGTGACAGTGCCGATTCGAAAGATGAAATTGCCCTCCTGACACAAACACTTCGCTTGGACCCCTATCACATTCTTGCTCGTGTCAAATTGACTCATTACCTGGCGGCAGAACTGGATCGACGAAGAGCCCAATTACAAAATTCGCCCGAACTAGCGAACACCGTTTTGAAACAGGCATCTTTAATTGCCACAATTTGCCCCACGGAATCACGATCCTATCTTTACGCCTCGTCAGCATTTGCGGCGTTGGATGCTCCTCTCGCCAAACAACAATTATTGCTCTCGCAATCCCAGCGACTTCGTCTGGTCGATGGCCGCGTCGCCTTGCGTCTTGGAGTGAACGCGCTTCTGGCGCAAGATCAAGCTCTTGTCGACCAGCAATTTACGATTGCACTAAATCAAGACCCGTCGTATGTGGAGCATGTTGTTGGCATTCTTTCAGTGCTCTATCCATTTGATGAAATACTCAATCGCTGGCATCCGAACCGAAATTCAACTGCGGTGATCTTTAATCAAGCACGTCAAAAGGGAACAGCAGATCAGCTAAAGAAAGTTGGACAATACTATTGCTTACGCTTAGCAGAAGACGCCGAACGTGAAATCAGTTCGTCCAATCGAGACCACTTGCTTGAATCGGCCCTGGTTGTAGCCAAACAAGTCAACGACCGGGGACTTCAACTTCAAATGGCCAATCTACGAATTGTCAATCAACCGCAGAATGTCAGCTTACTATTGGAACGAGCGGTGCTCTTTATCATGCAAGATGATCACGAATCTGCCAAACAAGATCTTCAACGAGCCCGAGACATCTCTCCCCATGACTCACGAATTCGTCAGGTCGCTTATCAAATTGATAAGGCCAATCGCCCCTCGCTCCGCTAGTCCTGCCTAGATCGTGATTGCCAACTCGGCTGCTAGTAGCACATGAAACTCAAGGTTTCCATTGTCAAAGGCGGCCGGCCAAGTCTCCAAGGGATGCCGAACTCTCTGCGTATTCGCACCGACATAGGTTGCCAAATTCGATGACGAAATCGGGAACATCGCTGCCAGGTGTTTGTATACATCTTGAACTTGGCTCGATTCCAGATAACCCCACATTCCGATCATCAGCGCACCGGACAACTCAAAGGGATTAAACCCGCGGTTCGCTCCCGCCGTGTAATATTGGTAGCGATAGATTCCATTGTATCCATCCATGTAATTCGTCACACGGTATCCAGCAAATTCCGCTGATGGATGTACGAGGACCCGTTCCGTGAATTGGCGATTCAGACCAACCCGTAGATAATGAAAATAGGCTTCTGCGGAAGATCCTGGATCCGCTGCTGCTTCCAGACTCTTCAACCACAACGGCCAACGCATCGAATGCGATACGTCTTCAGCGATATTGTCGACCGGCCTTGGTGGCAATTCGGGTGCCACAAACGGATGTCCAGCATGCGCGTATTCTGGATGGTCGCTCCACATACCTTGTTGAAATAACCAGCCACCAATTTCATTCCAAACAATCCGCTGTTCACAAACTTGCCTTGCCACTTTCATGACATCATCCAAAAGTGGCGTACTACTTCCATCAACCACTCGGAAATAGGCCTTCAATTCGGCAGCAATTCCAAAGAGAAAAAGATCGTGGTCCACAATCGCCGCGTAATACCGATAGGGAGGTGATTCGACGTTTAACTTCCATTCGATCCTCTCCTTGATTCCACCCTCAAAGCTCGGCGAATCCCACATCCATGCAGGCTCCTCGATCCACAAGCGCCGCACCTCGTCGTTCAATAACTGCACAAGCCCTGCGGGAATCAAATCCAAGCGATTCGCTTCCGCTGCCAAACGTACGAACCGACTAGCGAGATAGTAATATTCCAGGCGATAGAGTTGCACATCGATGGTGTCTCCGCTGGTCATAAAACGTTCAAATTGGTCTGAAAACTGTAATCTCCAGTGCTCGCGATCCGGCTGTGCAAAAGCGGCCGACAAGGGTAGCTGTAATGTGTGCGATGCATCTTCTGCATAGCTTTCCTGCCACAGTTCTTCACTGAGGTAATCTACATAAATACCCTGCCAATACTGCTCGATACTCTCCCGAATATCAACTCTCACCACTCGAGTCGCTTCACACGTAACGGGCGAACCATTGGACCGAGCGCAGACTTCGATATACTGAGTTCCCACTTGCTCTGGCTTTGGTGTCCATTCCCAAACATTGACTGCCGAATGCGCTTGCTCGACGCGCCAATCGAGTTCGCCGCGGAAACGGAAGCGATATTCATAATCTCCACTCCCTCCTAACGCCCAAGCGGAAACCTCGAAGGGATCGCCCACCCGCGCCGGTGTCGACCAGTCCATGGAGAAAACAACATCCGTCGCAGGAATCACGTCCGCAATGACGAAGGTCAAGGGAGTCGCAATCGCTTCGTAGGCAAAACCGGATCCAATTTTTCTTGCCAGAACTGTTACATAGTAAACATCAATCGGCACATCGGATGTATTCCACACCCAGTTGGCATCACGAGAGTATTCTCGCACAATCGACCAATCACTCCGTTCTCCTCGCATCGAAAATGCATATTCGACCAGCTGACTTTCCGTCGTGGATGCCGTCCAATTCACGTCGGTACCCCGTATCACGCGCCGCGTGGGATCGGCAATCAGAGTGACATCAGAGACTTGAGGCAAATTCGACAACATCAATGTTACTGGCGTTGCAAGCGCCTCGTATGCAGACAAATTTCCGCTACGCCGCACAAACGCGCCAACATAGTAAATGCCAGGCGAAATCCCGCGCGTATCAAACAGCCAATTGAAATCGGCCGAGTACTCCCTTACCTCTTGCCATTCCGAATTCTCGCTACGCATGCGAAAAGCAATTTCCAGCGTCTCGCCTGCCGCGTCGACAGGTACATCTAAATCAATTGCTGAACCGATGATGGCGCGGCCGGCCGAACTAGCAACTGCAATTTCACCAATATCTAACGGTAAGTGAAGCGTTATCGTTACTGGTGTCGCAGCCAATTCGTAGTCCGCGATCGATCCTACAGAGTGAGAATATACTGTTATGAAGTAAGTGCCAGCCTCAACTGAACTCGTATTCCATATCCAATCCGCGGACGATTGATATTCACGAGCAACGGACCAATCTGCTGTCGATTCTCGAATTAGAAAAATGAACTCGTGCCCACCTTGATCTGCATCTGACTGTGCGTGGAACTGAGTCGCCGTCCCAATTGCGAGTACGGACCCTCCCATCGAAAAAATGGAAAGCGAGTTTTGCGGTGGCACACTCGCGAGGATTATCGATAAGGGAACGGCCGCCGCCTGATACGACTCCACGGCGCCAATCTCTCTCGCAAAGACGGTCAAGAAGTAACGATCGGCATTCGCTCCATCCGTTTGCCACAGCCATGTCTGGTCTTGCGAGTACTCCCGCAGAGTCCGCCATTCACTCGACGATCCACGCCCGCGAAAAGAAAATTCCAAGTTCGGATGGATGTCAACGACTGCCGTCAGCTGAATTCCGCTTCCAATCTGAGCGATTGAGCCACTATCAGAAACGAGCATTAGCCCTTCGATAGTCGCTAGTGGAAGTCTCGGTTCAAGCGATTCAAAGCTCAGGCTCTTCCGGTGCCTGACAGGAATCCTGCCTACCTGTTTCATTCTCATTTTAAGCCGCGCGCTGTTTGATGGAGTCCATCGCAGCTTCCGAACTTCTAACCAGAGCAGGTTTTCTATAGATCCCGAGCAGTACTTTTTCTTCTTGCTCCCAGACCAGTTCGGATCGCGCAACTAACACGCTTTGGTGTTTTTCACGCGCCGCCGACAAGTCGATTTTCTCAAGAGTTTTGACCACAGATTCGATGTCGAGCGGAGTCGTCCAACCGCAATTATTCGAGTTTATAACTCTGCTCATCTCGGGAAACGCACTCGCAACAACTGGAATACCTGCCTGTATGTACTCGAATAGTTTATTAGGCATCGAAAAGTAGTAACTCAGACACATGTTCTCAATCAGGCAGATACCTACGTCCGCAAAACAGGTATAGCCAGCCAATTTCTGAGGCGGCACTGCTGGATGAAAATGAATATTCAAATGTTTGGAAGCAGCGACTCGAATCTCATCCTCAAGATCTCCATATCCCATCAATACCAAGTGATGTGTGTCACCGAGTTCTGCAAACGCTTCAAGCAACAATCGTATGCCTCGCCCTTGCCCCAAGACTCCCTGATACAAACAAATTACGGATTGCTCAGGAATCTGAAATTGGACGCGAAAGTCATTGGACGAGTCCGCTGTTCGCAATCTCGAGCTACGAGGAACATTGCGCACCGTATGTACGGAAAGCTTTGGATAGGTTTCTTGATACCATGCAGCAATCCCATCACCGACCACAATGGTTTCGTCAACGAAGCGAATGCAGAGCCATTCGGTCCACTTTGCCAACCGTTTTCGCAAGCCACGTAAATTGCCAGTTTCGGTCTCCAGTTCATGAGTGTCATAGATCAGACGTTTGCCTCGCAAAATCTTGAGGACGACCCCGAGCGGTAACACCATCAGACTGTGACAATTGACACACGAGACCGGCTGGAATAATAAAACCACCATTACACGGCAGAGCCACTCTAGTGTACCCAGCACTTTGAAGAGTAATCCGCTGCGGCGTGGAACCCAAGTCGAAATTCGACGTACCGATCGCTTGGCGTCGATCGACTCCGCAAGGGGCAACTCCGCATCGTGTCGCGCAATGATTAAGACACGATCAAATACTCCGCCATCAACCAAAGACTGCGTGATCTTTAACATTCGACTTTCATGTAAGAAAGTCGATTGATAGATATGAATATTGAGCGATGGAGCGTGAGGCAAAGTATCTTCCTTCATTTGAATTATTGCGCTCGATGCTACGTGTTTCCGGAGATTGCGATCGAGCTGGACTTGCTTGACCCACTAAGTGCTGCATGCGTCGCCGCAACGCCATCAGGCACTTTGCTCGCAACAGCCCAAATCATCATGATGGAAACACCAACACCATTGGTGAGTATGGATGTCTCCAGCGCACCGTTCGACCAGACCATGGCAAACAAAGCAGTGATCATGCATGCCAAACGCGCGTCTCCCAATGCAGCCACCGCATCGATAGTGCGTAAGAGTAATCCGAATATTAAAGTGGTAAAGGCGACGCCAAAATAGCCCATATGCCCAAACGCAGAGGCCCAAATATTGGCATTCGCATTTGCTTCGTGCGAACCAAAGTAGGTTGCCCCGATTGTGCGGGCCATAGGCAAATCGTAGGGTGACTGAAACAGCCATCGCAAAAAGCTGTCCGAATAGTAAACATGTGGATTCTGTGAAAAGAAGTCCCAATAAATCGACGTCAACAATGCGGGCACGAACAAAGTTCTGCGACAAAAGTAGAGCGAAATTTCGTAGCGGTCAAAGAAATAAAACTGCGACAATGAGGCGAGCACTAAGCCGACAGCCGCCAACATTGCGGCTATTCCCCGCCTCCGTTCGTCAATCATCATCAGTGCATACATACCCGCCAAAAAAAGCGTCGTGAACAACTCCGTTTTAGTTCCTGAAAATGCAAAAATGGTTATCAAGCCAAGACACCCTGATGCCAAGGCAAATGGCCTGCGCCAGAGATATCCAATGGACACTAGGAGCGGGGCGACTGCACCACTTAGCGTCGCAATCGAATAGGCTTGCAGACTTCCACTTGAGACAACTTCGCGAGCCACCATCCGGCGGTCGTAGTGCGATTCCATCGACAGATCGTATTGGAATCCCGAAGTTCCTGAGACCACTAAGATCAGAGCGAAATTCACGCCGATTAAGCACGATACAATCGACTGCGGATCGAGCTGTAAGCTGGGGAACCGCCAGACATCTCGCTGACAAAACCAAATGAGTCCACAAAAAACGGCGTTTAAGTAATTTGAGAAAACAAAAATACTTAACGGCTCGGCATCGAGTACGTGGTGAGGCACAAAGGCGAGCGGACTAATGACCGTTAGATAGAGTCCATACTGGGCCACATCAGAGGGTTTGCGAATTGCCAAAGGCAAAACGCAGGCTGGTATCAGCGCTTGAATCAACGCCAACAACTCAATAATTGCTGAAGGAGGACGAACGACCAGCCCCAATTCGGTGAACATCACCCCTTCAAGATTGCGATACGAGAACTGCAACACTAGATAATATGCCGCACAGCAAAGTATCAATAGTAATCGGCCAAGACTCATGATTCGGGCTCCTTCGCAATGGCTTAAGCAGCTCGCTTCGATGTCTGACCTGTGGCAACTCGTTTTACCATTTTCATCACTCTCGGCATGCCTCGGAAAATTCGCACGTTATTCTTGTATGCCGAAAAATCGTAAACGGGACCATGGATAATGGCTTCCATTTCCGCGTGGTTAAGCCCCAACTTCTTCCGAACGTATTCCGTATCCTCTGCAAGTGCATCGGGGTTATACAACGGCTCGTTAAGATCCTGGAGAGCTTGCTCGCGTGTCATTTCGCCCGATAACACAAGTGATGAATTATGTGCGAGTCGCTTGTCAATATTGAACTTGAATGGGAGCAAAAACGCTTGGAACCACTTGGTGTAAATGGATTCAAAGTGTTTTCCGCCATAGGGAACCCAACCAAATTCGTCGACTAAGGTCTTCGTCGCCAGAGTCTTCGAATAGGGAACGTAGTTTAAAATCGGAATCGTGCGCAATCCACGAACGAACGTACGATAAGCAAATTGACCAACCGACATCGTTGGAAATGTCTGCAATCGGGTTTGCCCAAACTTACGGTGAATATCGGCTAAATGTCGTAAGTCGAGCGCGTCGTACATCCAGCTCCCCGGCATGACTCCTTCCGTCGCTAAATTGCCACCACCAATGATGTACCGAATCCCTCGTTGACTCGCTTCTTGATAGATAATTGCCAATATTGCGTGGTCGGTCGGAATCTCCGAATTCGCGACACCGGCCTTTAAGAATGCGCGATGCAAGTCCTGAAATTCTTCCCAGTCAACCACATGGGTATGAAGGTCAATGTCCAGTGTTTTCACTGCTCGTTCAATATTGCCTACAGCCAATTCCGTGTTCCAGCCATTGTCCATGTGGATCGCAAGTGGCCGTAGCCCTAGCTTTCGAACCGTGTAAGCGACATAGGTGCTATCCACACCACCACTCACGCCAATCAAGCAATCGTAATCTTTACCACGGCCTGCTTCCTTAATCTGAGCAACAACTCCCTCAAGTCTTTCCGGTTGATCAACGAAATAGTCTTCCTTCATGCGCCGATCGTAATTATGGCAGTGGCTACAAACACCATCCCCATCGAATGCGATGGTTGGATCTGTCGTATCCATAATGCATCGTTCACAACGCTGGTACGATTGTAGAGCGACACTTTTCAAATGGAAATTTTTCAAATGGGTCGGAGCAATCGGCGACATAGGATTCTCAGCTTCTAGAACTTTTGTTGACTGGGGATCGAATGGATCAAGCAACTGCTCTGAGCGGCAGCGATGGAAAATTCGAAGTTGACTTGCCACGATATTCACGTTCCGGGAAGGCCTCGATCAATTCCTTGTTCGTCGGGAAATTGATTAACACTGCTTGATGAGGCCCATGAAAGACAAACATGCTGCCCGCCGCCGCAGCAGCAGCACCACCGCTACGTACTGCCGACTGCAAATCTGAGACGGTATTAGCTCCCCCACTGGCAATGACCGGCACATCGACTCGAGAAGTTATTTGGCGGATTAATTCAGTGTCATAGCCGTTGCGAAGGCCATCGCGATCAACACTGTTAATGACGATTTCGCCAGCACCCAGTTCTGCGGCTCGCACCGCCAATGAAACAGGATCTGAATCGGCAATTGCCTTCTTGCTGTGCGAATAGACGACCGTCTTGCGGAGCCAATTCTTCTTCACATCGATCGATGCGATGACACTCTGTGAGCCGATTGCGTCAGAGGCTTCTGTGATGAGTGTCGGGTTGCTCAATAAAGCGGAATTGAGAATTACTTTTTCGAATCCCAATCTCAATATCTGTTGAATCGATTTGAGCGAATGAAGTCCACCTCCATAGGCAAGCGGCACAAAACATTGGCTGGCAATCTCTTCTAACAGCTCCAGATTGATCAGACTTCCTGTTTTGGATGCTTGAATATCCAAAAGCGCAATTTCGTCGACTTCTTTATCATTAAAGATTCGAACGGTATTGATGGGATCGCCAAGGTAGCGAGGATTCGAAAACTGTTTCGTTTTGACTAGACCTCGACCCTTTAGCAACAAGACGGGAATCACGCGCACACCTAGCATGGATGGACACTCCCGAAATTGCGTAACAGCTGCATACCAAATCGATGACTTTTTTCTGGATGGAATTGGGTACCAAAAATGTTCTTTCGCCGCACAGAACAGGTGAACTCAAAGCCGTATTCAGAGGTTGCCAAGACATCCGCAGGATCTTCACAAGCCACATAGAGCGAATGGACAAAGTAAAATCTGGGAACGGAATCAAAGCCGCTAAATAGACATCCTTGTTGCTGCGTTTCGATCCAATTCCACCCCATGTGTGGCACACGCAATGATTCGGTTGAACGGTCGAATTGAAATCGACGCGTATGGGCGTCAATCCAGCCGAGCCCTGGCTCAGATCCCTCTTCGCTAGTCTTACCTAACATTTGCATGCCTAGACATATTCCTAAGACGGGTATGCCATCGCCCAGCACGCGTTCCTCCATCACAGGGAGCAAGCCGCTGCCGCGGAGCGACTTCATGCCGTGGTCAAACGAGCCAACGCCAGGAAGGATCAATTTATCCGCGCGACGAATGGACGCGACATCGGACGAAATCTCCGCAGCAACTCCTGCCTTCTTGAGCATGTTGAGAATCGAACCTGGATTCCCTACTTCGTAATCTACGATAACGACCACGGGGAATTCCTTTCCGATTTGCTGGAGTGCAAGGGGTCAAGTGCCGATAACCGGTCTTGCTTCTAACAAATTCTTCTTTCGCGCTGCAATAGACATCATCATCCCGTCAAGGATTCGCCGATTCAGGAAGGAATTGTGAATTAACATGACCGCTTCGCCATGAACTTCCGCCACTTGATCCAGACAACGTTTCGCCAAATCCAAGGGATCACTTCCCGATCGGCACTCGAGTTCTAAGGCAACATCCATTAAGACCAATGGCCTTTCGACAAGCCGAAGTGTTTGATCGCGGGCTAGCGAATAGACTGGAAACGGACGACAGGTGCCGCAGCGAAAGCCAATGACATCCGCGAAACCAACGGAGCTATCGTATCGCAGCCCCGCATCTTCCCATCGCTCCCAACTTACCCCAGCTTTCCAACGCAAATAATGCTGGCGTCCTCCCACCGCCGCACCATTAGCAATCTGATCCATGCGCTTTTTTTCGGACGCGAATACACTAGGGTCTACGTTCGTGAGGTAGCCAGGGTGCCAGCCAATTTCATGGCCACGCGAGACTATTTCGTGCAAAATCTCCCGGTAGGGTTTTTGACTTGCGTCATAGCCATCGTCAAATGGCCCAGGCTCTGCCGTCATTATGTAGAAACACCCTCTCAGTCCCATTTGTTCATTCCAATCCATTAATCGCCGTAGCTCGATATAGAACGGATCAGCACGATAGTCGAACAACGCACGTAGGCCACAGGACGCTTCCTTCATTGCCAGCAGAGGATTGTGACTTCGCGCCACCATCTCGCCGATTGCTCCTCGAATGACACGACCTAGCCCCGTAAATTTGACTGGTCGATCCACATCATGGGTCATCAAAATCGATGACTCAGGGCGAGCAGAGAGTGCGTGCGGGTTCTTTGCCTCAATCCAGCCTCGCAAAACGAAAGCCCATTGGTCAATGATCGGTCGGTCGTCGAAGCCGAAGCGATGGGCGAGCATATCTTGACGTACAGCTCGGCCGTGCTCATCCGTGCTCGTTTTCCCCACATATTCCTCCCAGCGCGTCAGCATGACGAACGTGAAGGCGACCAAATCGATGGGAAATTCTCTGTCGGCCGCCCAACCCGTCCATTCTCCCACTGCAAATATCAGTGGCAGTTCATCAAACGTTGCTGTACGTCCCGATCCTGGAGGCAATAATACCGACGTTTTGCAGGGCAGGGGAGGGTTCTCAAAGTCGCGTTCCACTTCCCTGATGGTGATACTCTTGAATTCAACGAGGGGCCGACCGTCCCATTTTTCTTGGCCGTCGCAAATCTCCCAGAGACGTTCAAGTGCGTAATAGGCTTGCCTGTCGCTCAAGAACGACTCTGCCGATATGCGGTAGACAAAGCCCCGATACACCAACTCGCGGACCGTTTCACTGGGCATCTTCGCTGTTCCACTCTGTCCGCAGGAAAAAATGAAAAGAAATTCATTGGGGATTACTCAGCCTCTGTATCGCAAGTTGTGGAACTCCGGTCCATTGGAATTCGCCCTCCAACCCAGCATTGCCTTAAAGCGGTAGATTTTCCTATAGTTAGCGGACCCGTCAGGATTGAGGGGACATTACTTCAGTAGTTCGCCAGCATAGGACGCTTCGTCATGAGCGCTGTCACCGAGACCGATTCCCAAACTCAGCCGCTCATTACACAACTTATTGAGCATGTGAAATGGAATGCTGAACGATCGCTCACAGGCATATTAGAAGCGCAAGCCTTAAATCCTGAGCGATTTGCCGAGATCTCGGAGATGTACCTTGGATGGTTGGCAAAGGTCCGAGGGGAAGCGGGGATTGCTCAGTCCGTAGCAACTTTTGCTCGCTTTTCCACTGATCTCAATCTGGCACAAGCGCGTTACGAGCGATCGGGAACGTATGAAGCGACCTCCTTTGATGAGGTGTACCAATCCCACTACTCCCAAGACGACTCGATGAACGAGTATTTGTGGGGGCTCTATTTGGCGAACTTCCTCTGGAAACATCATTTTGATGTGTGCTTGTTCTTTCAGGATCGCTTTCTAAAGCGATTGGCAAAGGATGCACAGTTCGTGGAGTTTGCACCCGGACATGGTGGTTGGGCCGCATGGGCACTCAAGGAGCTTCCCCAAGCAACCCTTCGTGGTTTTGATATCAGCCCACAATCGATTAAGGTCGCCAATGCTGTCTGCATCGCAGCGGAAGTATCCGATCGAGCAACTTTTGAAGAACGCGATGCGCTCAAAGTGCAACAAGATACTTACCAATCTGCTGATGCGGTCCTGTCGTTGTGTCTGGCCGAACACCTCACCGAACCACAACAACTGTTTGCCGCCATCGGTGAAACTTTGCGTCCCAAGGGCATTGCCTTCATCACGGTCGCCTTAACCGCAGCGCAAGTGGATCACGTTTACGAGTTCCGCAAAGAATCGGAAGTTGTCACCATGTGCGAAGAAAACGGTATGCGAGTTTTGGAGATGCTATCTTCCGGTCCGCAACGTACACTTCCTAAAGCAAAATACTTGCCCCGCACGGTCGCAGTCGTCGCCCAGAAACGAACGACAGAAGTCTTCTAACGACTCCCAGCGACCGTTCACTAGCCGGCGAGATAACCACCATCTACATGGAGCACCGTGCCCGTAATCCAACGGCCGGTGTCGGCGAGCAGAAAAGCGATTGCACCTGCGACATCATCGGGTTCACCGAATCCGAGCGGGTGGCGTCGCTCCACTTCCGCCAATTGGTCAGGATTCCAGAACCTTGCCATGTCTTCGTACATGGGCGTTTTGACAAACGCCGGTGCGATTGCATTTACGCATATTTTTCGTGGTGCAAGCTCAAGTGCCAGTGAAGGAATAAGTCCTTCGATCGCTCCCTTCGTGGCCGCATAGGCGCTGCGTCCTGGCGAACCCGAACTTGCCAGTACAGTCGACAGCAATACGATGCGGCCAAATTCGCCAGCGTAGGCTTGGCTCGATTGAAATCCACGCACCAATTCGATCAAGCTATCAAGGTTTGCACTGCGCATCTTTTCCCATTGCATTCGCTTGATGCGATACAGAGGCATGGGAGATTGCAATCCGGCGGCGTGGACCAAACCATGCAAACCACCCATTCGTTCACCAATCGTTTTGACCCAATCGCTGACCCCGTCGAGATCCATGAGATCATAGGTCTCGGCAGAATGCCCTTGTCCTGACAGCAAACCACAAGTCTCTTCCAGCCTTTGGGAATTGCGACCGCAGCAAACAAGACGTGCCCCAAGTCGACTCAACATAACCGACGTGGCCTGGCCAATACCCGACGATGCGCCGGTCACCAAATAACGCCGCCCAGTCAGCAACATTGGGTTGAAAACGGGGAGTTGCGAGTCAAGCTGCGCTGCGTTAGACATTGGCTACTCCGCTTTGCACTTTGCCATTTGCAATTATTTCCCCGCTGGTCTGATCTTCAATAACGATCGAAATCTGGATGGTCCGCACGGCATCGATCTTACGAGTCAGCTCACCCACAATGCGAATGTTGTCCCCAGCAAAACAGGGTTTCCGATATTGCATTTCCAGTCTTTGTAACAACCCAGCACTACCGGGAAGCTCTGTCCCGATCAATCGACTAACAAATGCCGTTAGTAATGCGCCATGAGCGACGCAACTCGGAAAACCCCGACTACGTGCATAGGCCTCGTCGACATGGATAGGAGATATATCACCAGACAGTCTGGCAAATCCAGCAATATCTGCCGCGGTCACCTCCAATTCAATGCTCGCTTTTTGGCCTTCGTACAAATGCTCCCACGAGTAGTCCTTCATCGCATCTCTCATTTCTCTAGGCGGCACGTCGAACTCCCGTTGATGACAAGCGCCGTGGTGCACGACCGTACGCCGTAATACCTCGAGCCGCCAGCTCTCTCAGTTCTTCCAACAGTGGTTGAGGGTTTGCCAAAAAGCAGGGCAAGCCCTTTACGTTAAACGAATTCTGAGCCTGCATGCTGACATGCTGCGCTAATTTTCGCGGGTTGATTCTGGCGAGCATTTTTTCACAACGCAACGGTATTGTGAACTCACTTGTGGTACTGTCAGCACCTACAACTTTGAACGTACGCTGTTCGGTTCCATACATCGGCCAAGGAAACCGCTCCAAGTCGAGATCTTCGACGACATGTAAGAATGTTGTCCAAAGGGGAGGAAGACCTAGCCCCAAGATCTGTGAATCAACCTCGACAAGTTTGGCAAAGGGCGATTTCCACCCGCAGCCCAATTCATGTGAATGATGTTCATGCACAAGCCATTGGGCTTGCGGCCCCCGTGCGCAGACGGATTGCCCCGGATGAGCACTTCGCAGAACACCTTCACGTCGACGAAAGAGCTCACTTAAGAGCCCCACCGAAGTTGGATGTCGCATCACGTTGAAGGTGGCGTTCTTACTGACATACTGGGCGGGCATGATAAGCGTACCGTCTGCGCCAACCAACCGCTCCAGCACATCGAGCGCATCCAACGCGGTACCATTAAAATTTGTGAATTCGCCGAACGAACTGTGGACCAATAGGACACATCCCGTTCGCACGCCTGCGGCGACTAACCCGTCGTAGAGCTCCGCGGGAGATAGCTCACCATACTGTCCCACTCGTTTTTTCTTAGCACGATCGATGCGCCAACTGGCAATCGCTTTGCGACGCTGTTGAATCTGTTTCCCTAGGTTGCTAGGCAAATAGTTGCGAATGAGCTTGCCGCAGTAATATCTCGCCAATCCCATGGCCATAACCTAACAAGTTTGCTTGGCAACAATGGCAGACTTCATCTCACCAATACAAGAAATGGATGCGATTTCATCGGTTGTGAATCGCACATCAAATTCTTCTTCAATCGAGACGACGAGGTTCACTTGCATCAAGGAATCCCAGCCAGAAATGTCTTTTGCAGTGAAACTATCTTCAATGACCAGTGCGTCATCTTCAAAGTTCTCGCGGAAAATCTCGGTAAGACGACTGTGAACATCAGCATTCATGCTAAGCGACTCTTGGTTCATGGTAATTCTCTCCTGTTACGGGATCCCGACTTGAGCCCAGCTTTCGGGCATATGTCATCATCGATTGTGAATCACAGCGCAGGGTATGCGATGGTAGCACCGCCTGAGACAATGGCTCTAATCGCCACACTTGCTCTTCTTGTAATTGGCCCGATAGCGACGCGACTGTTGTCATTCCATATCGTAAATACAATGCTGCGACAATCTGGTTTCTTTCGCTGGGACGATAAATGCCACGGATGGAGCTCAAATTTAGCTGGCCGGCCAGGCTAACCAATTCACCAAACAAGCAATCTTCGATGCCTCGCTTGAAAACGCGACAACTCATCACCCAATCTTCGATCACCAATTCATTCGCCTCGATACGAGCGACGAGCGTAGCGATGATGCCATTGTCGCCAAAGCGGTCTTGATGACGCACGGAGACCAGGACCGAATTGCAATCCGACAACCGATCCTCAAGGTCACCAAGTGTATGGCGTCGTGTTGTTAAATTGAATTGGTTAGTTTTGTTTAGCAGTTGCACAACACGCGGCAACGATTGCTCGTCAACACGACTCAACACACATGATTGCTGCAAAGAAACCAAAAAGTCGTTTAGGTCAGTAAAACTCGACTCGGCTTGCTGTCGATCTCGTTGCTGATTGTATTGCTGAGCACGCAGTAAGTCTTCGGAAGAGAGCTCGCTCGTCTCGAAATAGGCATGCCGATCCAAGATTCGTACATAGGAGGCGGGATCGCTCGGCACTTCCGGAACCATCACCATTGGCAACAATTGGCGGACCAGTTCACGCTCTGCTGGGTGATCATCGACAAATACTAGCGAATCGAGACCAATGTTCAATTGACTAGCAATCTTGCGCAAATTGGTCGCTTTATCATCCCAGTTTGCCACAAATGCGCTGATGTCGTCCAGACGCAGGAGCATATCTGGATGGCTCTCAAAGACACGCTTGGCCAGCGCCTCTTCGTTCTTGCTGCAAACCGCCAAGAGGACTCCACGTTGCTTTAGCCTACGACAATAGGCTTGAAAATCGAGGTGGGCTTCGCCAACGGAATCTCCCCTTTGCACGCGCAAGTTTTCCTGCCCAACGTCCCCGAGAACTCCACCCCAAAGTGTGTTGTCCAGGTCGAGCACGAGACACTTTTTGCTACGCCCTAATTTTCCAGCAATGATCGCAGAAAAGGAGTCTGCCAATTGAGCCAACGCGTCAAAATGAACAGGCTGGCGCGACGCATACCAATGCGGCAGATCAAACCAATGTCGTTTCCCAATCGCTCCGCTGAGGTGCTCTGCATCGCAAATCGTCACATAGGGCGGCAATGATTCAGTGAGCAACTGGTTGATGGAACGTAAATAGTGAATTGCTCCAAACGGCTGGCTCGATTCACAAACTCCATTCGCTCTTTCGATAGGGATGGCGATATTCGTCTGGATGATGTTGCAGCCACATGCCTGATGAGCAGTGTGCCAAAGTTGACGCCAAAACGACACTTGTCGCTGCGCCATTTCGTGGCATTCCTCGGCCGTTGAATCCAGCGAGGGTGTTTCGCTGACGGCATGGTGGTTAAGGTGGATTATCAAAAAGCTTGGCTTAGACGACAAGATTTCCGAGGCAGGGTCCATTATCTCTGCCATGTAACCATCGTATTGGCCAATCATTACGCTCGCTTGAATGCCGCGAGCTGCCAAGTGCGCCGTGAGTGGATCGCGCGCGAAGGTAAGCGTAGAGTTACCAATGATAGCCACTGGAGTCGCCACCATGCCAGGCAATACATCCTGTTCAGGATGCTGACTGCGAGCGGCTCGGACTTTTCTTGCCGCTTTAAGCAAATCGCGATAGGAAGACTCGGGAGAAAGCGCCGATAAGTCTCCAAAAAGTTTCGCCGCGTCCGCATCCATGCATCCTGCCTCGACCGTCCGTAATCTCGAAATATCGAATAACGGCTTAGTTTAGCAATCCGTGCAGTTTCGGCAAAGATGAATCTGGGCTTTAGTTTGACGTTGAGAAATTGTTGAAAGTAAACAATTCAGCAGTGATTCCCGGTTGCGGCTGATGCAGGATCTGGGACCCAAAGAACAACATATTATTGGATACCGAACTTGACCAATTGGCTGACGGCGCGACGATGATGTTCGTTCGATGAAAGATGTTGTCATGAATCAGCGAAGCACCATTGACCAACGCCTCCGTTGGAGTGGAGTAATTGAGAAAAATGTTGCCTGTGATGATGTTGATATAGCCGTTCACCTCTAACATCTGTCGCACCGGTCCTTCCGCCCTTATCTGGTTACCGGTGATAATGTGGCTATATCTCCCCCCCCAAGTTCGGATGACCGCTTCGGTGACTCTTCCCGTTTTGGCAATATGGACCGTGTTGTTGGAGATGGTCACATCATTGGCTTGATCGGTTGAAAAGACGTATCCCGTCGTGCCATCAATCTCGACATGATTGCCGGAAATAATGCCCGGTCCCGTCAAAATCTCTACACTATCGCTGCGGGAATCGCCAAACTGATTATTGATAACTTTCGCGTTTTGAGCGCGTAAAAAGACGTTCAAGCGGGCAGAATCCTCAATGAAGGTCCGCTCGACAGTGATGCCATTCAATGGTGTGGCACTGGTCGAATCGGCGCGAATTCCATTCCCTTCAAAATCAAATACTAAGTTATTGTCCCAATTGCCGTTAATATAAAGGTCGCTAACCGTGATGTTCTCTAGGCCATCCCCAATAATCCGAATCACGTTGGTATTTTGATTGTCGGCTAGCAGTAGTTTCGTACTTGTACCACTCCCTTCTAGGATGACATTGCTGCGGTCCACTATGATGCCGCCGAGAGTGCCCAGGACCGCCTGAATGTCGTAAGTTCCTTCTGCTAAGCGAACCGTGCCCCCGACCGCAGGAAGTGCTTGAATCGCCGCATTGATCTCATCCTGATCACCCAAACAGTCCCCCACGAATTGTGCGTTCTGCTTCGCGGCATCCGAAGAATCACAGGTCGCTACGAGTATGGTGGAGTAACTCGTTCCTAGAACACCGGAAGATTGCGGTAGAATCGGAGCCGTGCCCAAATCAAAGGCTAACGGGGTATCTGTTAAACGAAGAGTCAGAGGCGTGGCACTCCATTCGAATGCTGCCTTGGATCCGACTCGTCTGGCCAGCACACCCACATAGTATTCTCCCAACTCTTGGTTGGATGTGTCCCAAGTCCAGGTCGAACCTTTGCCAAATGGCTGCACAATTTCCCAGGTTTCACCGGTTCCACGCATACGGAACGCGTACTCATATCCGCTGGGATCTCCCCCGCCAATGCCGAGTGCTTCAAATAAAACTTGTGTTCCCGCAACGGTTGCGTTTTGATCCGACGCTGCCAGTACTACACGTTCAAGAGGTTGTTCATTACCCAATTGAATCTGAATGGGCACTACAGAAAAATCAAAATTGGTTGGCGATCCAACGTCGCGAACATAGGCGCCGACGTAATAGGTGTTTCCTTGGAATTCCGTTGTATCCCAGTCCCACTCCGGCGACGTCGAATACTCTCGCACCGATTCCCAAAGGCCATCTGACGACCGGATCCGGAATTCATACTCGTAGTTACCTGAACCACCCTCTCCACTGGCCGTCAACCGAACTGTCTCGCCGCGCGTTGCATGCGCAGATAGCGTCTCTATTGCTCCCCCCGTCGCCGGCGAGACTTCAGAAACGACAAAAGTCAGCGAGGTCGCCGCTACTTGGTATGCGGCCGTCGAACCGGCAGCGCGGACATAGGTGCCAACGTAATAGACTCCTTCAGCCAAACCGCTCGTATCCCAATTCCAAAGCCCATCATTGGCGTAGCTTCGCGAGGTGGACCATTCGCCCGATTTTGAGCGTATGCGAAATGCCGTTTCCGTCGCTGCGTCCGAAGAAACGGATGACACGAAGGAAACAATTTTCCCGGGCTGTATTTGCTGCGGATGGTCCGCATAAATCGCAGCTGTTGTGCCCTCAGGCAGGGAATGAAGAACATCACCTGCAAACAACTGACGGCGTTCCAAGGCTTCAACAGCAAGAATTCGGCGGCTTCGCCGGACGATTGAGGATAGTTTTCGAAACATTCGCACGTCCTGACGACAGATTCACGTATCCCCAGCTCGAAATGAGCCATAGGGGTGCGGTTCACCGCGGTCGTTAGAGTTCCCGCATGATCTTTGCAGACCGAAAGCCTTCCTTGTCATCGGCAAGGCTCCAACCTCCCATGATAGATTTGGGCTAAAAAACTCTCGGAACCCCCAACAGGCCCAGTCCGAATACAAACGAATGATTCGATGCGAAACTTCGGAATGTACGGCAAGATCCGTAGATCCCTCACTACCCGATCTCGGCTCACGCCGGTGCAGCTTGGAACGTACGCGTGGGGGGACTCATATTGAGTGCAAGCAGAAAGAAATGCGTACAGGCGGCACCGACCGAGTAGGCAAATACGACCGTTTCCGCAGAACCACTGGGGACAAATAACAACATCGTTAAACCACAAACCACAAAATGGGTCGCAGTCCAAACCAACATCCACTGAGGTTTCCCTCGACCAATCAATCCGGTCCAACTAGGCAGAGTAGCGAAGCGCACCGCAAACATTGGAAGGAGCAATTTTGCGTAAGCGCCTGCCCCGGACCATTCTTTCCCAAAGGCAAACTCAAAGATCCGTTCGGGAAAGAAGAAGAGTATGGCCACCGCTGGCAGCACAAGCAGGAAGAGCAGGGCGGTCATTCGCAACAACAAGCGGTTCACTTCCTGATGCTGGTCGCGGATCTGCGAAATTCGCCGCAGCACCACAGGAGAAACAGAGGTGTTCACCAATTGAACGGGCTTTTCCAAGACTCGCATGCTGACGGCAAAATAGCCAAGTGCTTGCGGTGCGAAGTAGATTCGCAAGATAAAAGCCGGCAACTCGTTGCCCGCTGCGGCCACCAACTCAAATAACGTCGTGTACGTTGGAAACTTCTTGTGTTCGCGGGCGATCTTCAGAATGCCCGAGTATTCCAAATCGTGTCGATGCTGCCACAGAAATCGCGGCACTCCACGGGCCACCAAAATCATCGACGTCAATCGACCCAACAACATTCCTAATATCAACAGCGTTCCATTCGCTTCGTACCACGCCGCCAGCGCCAATTGGCTGGCTGCCACCATGACCACCATGGAAAATTCCGCCAGGGCAACTCTCCGAAATTGTCCCGAAGCAATTTGAAATTGATTGCATACTGACGCAATTCCACAGGCCAGTACTAGCAGCGGCGTCAATAGCACCCAAGAAAAAGGAATCGGCATCCAAGACAAATTGGCTATCCACAATCCAATTGCAACTAGGGTAACGAGTGTGGTCGTAATGATCCCCAGGCCACAGCTCAGGGCAATCACCTTGGCCCGATCTTTAAGTTCGTCACAAAGCAGGAGCGCAAACTCGTATCGCCCCGTTGCGAAAGACATGACGACCGAGATAACTGCCGCAACAATGGCTAGTGCGGCGAAATCGGCAGGCGAATAGCAACGTGTAAGTGCTGGAATCGACAACACGTTTACCACTTGAGCCAGCATGGCCCCGCTCAGCAGCGTCAATGCCGAGGCAAGAAAGCCACCGCGGAGCAAGCGATGACTCGTTTCGGTCTCTTGATCGTCGTTGGATTTGGCGTTGGAAGAGGGCACGAAGACTAACGCATTTCTATCAAATGGAACTCAGAGGCAATTGCCAAACGGTGGGATCCCAATTGCTTCATATACAAGCGGGGCAAGCAATCACACAAGGTAAGTTTTTCACCTTGACCCATTCTCTCTGTTTTCACTAAAACCCCGTTGGTACTAACGTGAAAATACTGCATGAGGAGACGCGCTGATGCGAGTTTGGCTAGTCACCGTCGGTGAACCTCTTCCCTCCGATGGCACCGGGGAACGCTTGCTCCGCACTGGTCTGCTGGCAGACACGCTGGCCAAGCGTGGACACGAGGTCGACTTTTGGACTTCAACGTTCGATCACACGGCCAAGCGATCTCGTGCGGAACAATCCATCACCTTATCGCTAGCACCGAACTACAGAATTCGCATGCTCCATGGGGCGGCGTACCAAAAAAACATTTCATTAGCCAGGATTCGACATCATCAACAGGTGGCGACAGGCTTTGCAAAGGGCATCGCCGAGCTGGCTCGCACCGACGGACAAAAACCCGACATCATCCTTTCCTCGATGCCGCTATGGGAATTGTGCGACATAGCGACAGCCTTCGGAAAGAGCCACGGAATTCCTACGCTGGTGGATATTCGCGACATGTGGCCCGATGCCATTGTCGATCTTGCACCACGATTGCTTCGCCCCTTGGTTCGCACAATTGCCAGGCCTGCTTATGCGGCTTTTCGTCGATCGATCCGCAATGCGACAGGGGTCACTGGGATGACGGAGGGAGCCGTCCACTGGGCACTCAATTCCGCACGAGAACCTGCGGGCCCTGCGGATCGCGCTTTTCCATTTGGATATCGACGCCGAGAGCCCTCCGAGGTGGATAAGCAAGCGGGGTTCGAATTTTGGAACAATTTTTCTCTGACCCCCGAGAGCCCCGAATTTACGCTCTGCTTCTTCGGAGCGATTGGGCCTCATTTTGACTTTGAAACAATCTTGGCCGCTTCCAAGTTGATCAAGCATTCGGGACGACCTGTTCGCTTTGTGCTGTGCGGAACTGGAGATCACCTGCAAAAGTGGCGATCGCTGGCGGAGAACGATGCTCAAATTGTCCTTCCCGGATGGGTCAATGCGGCCAAGATTTGGACTCTCATGAGCATGTCGTCAGCGGGTCTCGCCCCCTACCACTCGTCGTGGGATTTCCAATTGAGCATTCCCAACAAGCCCATCGAGTATCTCTCGGGTGGCCTTCCAGTGATTTCGAGTTTACAGGGCGAGCTACAACGATTGCTAGCAAACCACGATTGCGGTCTGACTTATACCAACGGCCATCCGGAGCAATTGGCTGCCGCAGTGATCTCCCTTTTCGACGCGCCCCATCGTCATCGGTCGATGGCTGCAAATGCAAAATCACTTTTTCTTCGGCAATTCGTTGCTGAAAAAGTCTATAGCGATTTTTCTGACTTTATGGAAGAATTGTCTAAAGATCATCGTGTCCAGTGGGGCCATGGTTCACAAGACATCGGCATGAACCGAGCGGCATGAGGCCGCTAGCCGAGCACACAGCGTAACAAACTGCGAGTCAAGGATGCTCAAGAGACTGCTTGATTTATGTGTTAGCGGAATATCGCTGCTTGCTTTTTCTCCGCTTCTTGTGGGGTTGGCGATAGCGATTAAATGGTCGTCACCGGGTCCGGTTTTCTATCGGGGTCGGCGTGCGGGCCGCAACGAGAAGCCATTTCGCATCTTCAAATTTCGCTCGATGGTGATCAACGCGGATAAAATTGGTGGTGCATCCACCAGCGACCGCGATCCCCGGATAACGGGCATCGGCTTCTTCATGCGAAAATACAAACTAGATGAACTCCCCCAGCTCATCAATGTATTCGTCGGTGACATGAGTCTGGTCGGTCCTCGACCTCAAGTTTGCGACTATGTGGCTCGCTATTCGACCGAAGAACGAGCGGTGCTAGCCATTCGCCCAGGCATTACCGACTGGGCTTCCATATGGAATTCCGATGAAGGGGCCGTACTAGCCGCCTATGACGATCCCGATGCGGCCTATGATCGACTCATTCATCCGACCAAGATGAAACTACAGCTCCGCTATGCGCACAATCATTCGGTGCTGGTGGACATCAAGATTATTTGTTACACGCTCTTGAAGATGTTTCGCAAAGGTTGGGTTCCTGCGGAAATTGCAGATGTCCCGCAATTGGCCACCGTCGATGCAACCCCCGCTTCGGCCAGCTACGAAACCGTTACCGAATTGCCTGGTGCCGGAGCGACTCCGGATCAACTGGCCATGTTGCACACGCGTTATGCTTGGGCGGCCGAGTATGCCAAGGACAAGGAAGTTCTTGAAGTTGGTTGTGGATCGGGTATTGGATTGCAGTGTCTCTCGAGCGTTGCCAAACGCGTGGTCGGCGGTGACTTTGACCCGAACCTCGTTGAAACATCCAAGAAAACGACCGGCGACCAAATTGCTGTGCAACAGATGGACGCTCAGTCCTTACCTTTTGATGACCAGAGTTTCGACGTCGTGTTGTTACTGGAAGCCCTATACTACGTTCCCGACGCGGGTCGCTTTGTGAAGGAAGCCCGCCGCGTCTTGCGACCCGGCGGCGTACTACTGATCAACTCGGCGAATTGCGAGCGAGGGGATTTCAATCCAAGTCCCTTTAGCATTCGCTACCATTCGGCGCGTGAACTGCATCGACTGCTTGCCCAACATGGTTTCCACACCACCGTCTATGCTGGCTTCCCCATTGCGTCTCGCGGCATCTTAGGTAACGTCCGCCAAGGCTGTCGTCGGTTAGCCGTGCGGCTGCACCTCATCCCCAAGACGATGCGCTGGAAGGCAGTCCTCAAGAGACTCTTCTTCGGCAAACTTCAACCACTGCCAACATCTCTGCAAGTGGATCACGACCAAGTACGCCCGCTGACGGAAGTCAAACACGATGCGGCCGTTCGCGATTACATGGTTCTTTATGTTGTTGGGCGTAAAGCTGCAATTACCGCAGCGAAAGCCGCATAAACAACTTTCCTACACAATTTCGACTTACTTACACCTGATTCCATCGCCTCCACTGACACGTTTATCCAAGGATCGGATTCCATGTCCCCCAAGCCTCAGCGAAGTGTTCCTTTCTTCAACTATCCCGCGCTGTTCAATCAAGAAGAAGAAAAGCTGACTCAAATTTTTGTTGACGTTGCACGTCGCGGTGCATTTATCCACCAAAGCGATCTCATTACTTTCGAGCGTCGCTTGGCCGAATATGTGGGTGCGAAGTACGTACTCGGATTTGCTAACGCGACGGATGCATTGCATTTAAGCTTTCGCGCAGCCGGGATTGGACCAGGCGACGAAGTCATTTTCGCTTCTCACACGATGGTCGCCACCGCTGCGTCGGTTGCTTTCGCGGGTGCAACACCGGTGGCCGTCGATTGCGGCGATGACCACATGATCGATCCAGCGGCGATCGAGCGAGCCATCACCTCAAAGACGAAGGCCATTCTGCCAACACAGCTTAACGGTCGCACCTGTGACATGGATGCGATTCAAGCAATCTGTTGCCAACACGGACTGATGTTGCTCGAAGACGCAGCGCAAGGACTTGGCGCGACCTATCGTGGACGGCAAGCAGGCACGTTTGGTATGGCGGCATGCATCAGTTTTTACCCTGCGAAAACATTGGGATGTTTCGGCGATGGCGGGTGCGTCATCACGAGCGACGACGAGATGTACCATAAACTTACCTTGCTGAGAGACCATGGACGCGATCACTCGGGCGAAGTCTGCATGTGGGGAATGAATTCACGGCTCGACAACTTGCAAGCAGCGATTTTGAATCATCGCCTCGATAGCTATGACGAATGCATTGCTCGAAGACGTGAAATCGCTTCGCTCTATGATGCTCGCCTACGCGACCTGCCCGAATTGAAATTGCCAGCCGCGCCTGGCAGCGACCCGCTGCGATTCGACATTTTCCAAAACTACGAATTGCAAGCCGATAACCGCACTTCACTGGCGCGGCATTTGAAAGAGCGAGGCGTCGGCACATTGGTTCAATGGGGCGGCAAAGCGGTCCATCAATTCCCCAAACTCGGTTTCAATGTTTCTCTTCCCAAGACAGAAGCCTTGTTCGAACGCTGCTTGATGTTGCCTCTTAATACATCGCTGACGGACGACGACGTTCACTATGTTTGTGACCAAGTGGTTTCCTTCTATCAGTCTGCCTCTGGAATCAATCGCCGCGCTGCCTAACGAGTTGTTCTCGCAGTGTCACACGCGTCCTCACAACGTTAAGTATTACCCGCTTTAGGAACTTCGAAATGGCCTCTGTACCCACCACTACGTTTCGGACCAGTGTTGAAAAACAAGTCGGTCAATCCATTGCTGGAATCTTTGAGCAATGCACCGATCCGACCGAGGTTAAACTAGAGAATTTCCCCAAGTACGTTCGTCGCGTCCACTTGAAACGATTTCTGTCGCTGTATGAAATCTTCAAGCTCATTCTGCCCGTCAAAGGCTCGATTGTGGAATGCGGTGTGTTTCGTGGTTTTGGTTTTATGAGCTGGGCAAAACTGAGCACGATTCTGGAACCAGAAAATTTGACTCGTCGAATATACGGGTTTGATTCCTTTAGCGGTTTTCCTTCCATCGGTGACCGCGATGCCAATTCAGTTGCCAATCCACGTCTGGGAGAATTGGCATCGAATTCTAAAGATGAACTGGAAGCACTGGTCGAAGAATACGACAAAGATCGGTTCCTAGGGCACATGCCCAAGGCTCATCTCTACGGCGGAGACGCGTGCGAAACCATTCCTAAATTCATTGCGGAAAATCCGCATCTCATGGTCAGCATGCTGTTTTTGGATTTCGATCTCTACGAGCCCACAAAAGTAGCCATTCAGAACTTTCTACCGCGCATGCCCAAGGGCTCAATCCTAGCTTTCGATGAACTAGACAATCCGATTTGGCCAGGCGAAACGCTGGCGCTGCTGGATACGATTGGCATCAACAATGTCGCCGTACAACGATTGCCTTGGGACCCCTACATCGGCTTCATTCAACTCTGAGACTAGGTGTTGGAATTGCTTCACCTAGACTTTCGCTTGACCAACAAGACCTAAAAAGCACCGACCCTTGATTCTGGAACGCCCCATGGACACCCTTGAACTAGCCTCGCGAGTTCGACGACATGTTGTCGAAATGACAAGTCGTGGAGGTAGCTCGCATGTTGGTTCTGCGCTGTCGATTGCAGACATTATGTCGGTTCTTTATGGCCGAGTGATGCGTGTCAATCCGCAGGACCCCAAAGCATCATCGCGAGATCGCTTTATCTTGAGCAAGGGGCACGCCGGTGCGGCAGTCTATGCAGTCCTCGCCGAAACAGGATTCTTTCCCGTAGCAAAGCTCGCCGACCACTATCAGAACGGCTCCGATCTCAGTGGCCATGTCTCCCACAAAGGGATTCCCGGTGTGGAGCTCTCCACTGGTTCGTTGGGGCACGGTTTGCCCGTAGGAACCGGGATGGCGAAAGCAGGCAAACTAAAAGGAGAGGATCATCGCGTTTTTGTGTTGCTCTCCGATGGTGAATGCGATGAAGGCTCAAATTGGGAAGCCATTCTTTTCGCGGCTCACCATCAATTAGACAATTTGGTTGTGATCGTTGACTACAACAAATTGCAAAGCTTGGCACCAGTCTCAGAAACTTTGGGTTTGGAGCCCTTTACCGACAAATGGGTCAGCTTCGGATGGTCGGTTGTCGAAGTCGATGGACATGACCATGAAGCGCTTTCAAACGTACTGGAATCACTACCAGCTACGCACAACCGTCCTACCTGCGTGATCGCACACACGACCAAAGGCAAGGGTGTTTCATTCATGGAAAACTCCGTGCTCTGGCACTATCGCACAGCACGAGGCGAAGAACTTAACGCTGCATTGGCAGAATTGGAGCGAACCGCATGAGAGATGCATTCATTTCTCGCTTGACTGAGATGGCCGCAAGCGATCCCCGCATCATGTTGATCACGGGCGATTTAGGCTTCGGTGTCTTAACCGAATACTCCAAGCGATTCCCAAACCAATTTATCAATGCGGGCGTCGCCGAACAAAATATGACCGGGCTGGCCACTGGCTTGGCCCTGGAAGGATATACGGTCTTCACCTATTCGATTGCAAACTTTGTGTTCATGCGTTGCCTGGAACAAATTCGCAACGATGCCGCGTATCATGGCTGTAATGTCAATGTGGTCGCAGTGGGTGCTGGTTTTAGCTACGGTGCTTTAGGCATTTCCCATCACGCCACTGAAGATATGGCAATCATGCGAGCGCTGCCGGATCTGACAGTTGTCTCTCCAGGAGACGATTGGGAGGCGGCACAGGCAACTCAAGCAATCGCGTCACAACCTGGCGTATGTTATTTGCGACTCGATCGTCAGGGATTATCCTGTGGCGAACCCTCCGACGAACCGTTTCAATTAGGGCGTGCACGCACGGTGCGCAGGGGTGACGACCTGACTCTGGTTGCCACAGGCGGAATGCTGGCGGTCGCTATGCAAGCCGCCGACCAACTTGCCAATGATCGCATACAATGCCGAGTCATCAGTATGCACACAGTGAAGCCTCTCGATCGCGAATGCTTGATCCAAGCGTCGCAAGAAACCGGAGGAATCGTCACCATCGAAGAGCATTCGATCGATGGTGGGCTCGGTGGCGCAACCGCCGAATGCCTGCTTGAATCAGGCTCGCCGCCAGCATTTTTTAAACGCATTGGACTGAGCGGAGGATTCTCCTCCATCGTCGGCAGCCAAGAATACTTGCGTACCCAATATGGATTGACCGCCGACAACATCACGACAACCGTTCATGGCTTATTGGGTGGTCGACACCGTCAGGTCAGAACTGCTGCCTAAAACGATTTTTTCACAATACCGTTGACCGCTTCTATCTTTTTTTCTTAAGAACTACCCACACCGAGACAGGACGTCTCCCCAAGTAACTTACAAGGATGTCTCATGAGTTCCGTCAACTTTGGTCTCATCGGCGCTGCTGGCTATATTGCCCCACGTCACATGCAAGCGATTTTCGATACTGGCAATAAGCTTGTTGCCGCTTTGGATCCCCATGACTGCGTTGGCCGACTCGACAGCTATTTTCCGGAGGCTCGGTTCTTTACTGAATTTGAACGCTTTGACCGTCACCTAGAAAAACTGCGACGCCAGAGCCCTGAAAATAAAGTTTCTTACATCAGCGTTTGTTCGCCCAACTATCTGCACGACGCTCATGTTCGACTCGCGCTTCGCTTGGGTGCCAATGCAATTTGTGAAAAACCCTTGGTGATCTCACCATGGAATATTGACGCTTTGCAAGAAATCGAAAGCGAGAGTGAAGGGCGAGTCTACAACGTTCTCCAGCTTCGCTTGCTTCCTTCGTTGATCGAGCTCAAGGAAAAAATTGCCGCTACGACCAATCGCGAACGAGCTGATGTCTGCCTGACCTACATCACTCGCCGTGGCGCCTGGTACGATGTCTCTTGGAAGGGCGTCAAAGAAAAGTCGGGCGGTGTGGCGATGAACATCGGCATCCACTTCTTTGATTTGCTGCAGTGGTTGTTTGGAACTTGCGAATCTCAAGAAGTCCATTTGTCTGACTCCAATCGCATGGGCGGTCTGTTGCGACTGGAGCGCGCCAATGTTCGCTGGTTCCTTTCCACCGATGTCACAGATCTTCCCACCGAAGTTGTCAGCAAGGGTGGATTTGCTCATCGGTCCATGACTTACGATGGACAAGAAATTGAATTCTCCAAAGGCTTTACCGATCTGCACACACGGGTCTACAAAGACATCCTAGAGGGTGGTGGCTTTGGGCTCCAAGACGCCTATCCGGCCATTGCTTTGGCACACGAAATCAGCAATTCGCCTGCCATTGTCACCAGCGGACTTCGGCATCCACTGATCGCAGGCAAACCGCAACCATTGCGTGTCGCAGCCTAATATCAGACCCACGCAAGATCCCTGAGGAGAATCAGAAATGCCCGTCAATACCAGCACGGCCACCGTCCACGAATCAAGCTATGTCGATGAAGGCGTAGAGATCGGGGATGGCACGCAGATTTGGCATTTCTGCCATTTACTGAAGGGAACTCGCATCGGCAAGAACTGTCGTATCGGACAGAATGTCGTGGTGGGACCGCGAGTTGAAATTGGCAGCAATGTCAAGATTCAAAATAATGTCTCGATTTACGAAGGAGTCACTCTCGAAGACGATGTCTTTTGTGGCCCTTCGATGGTATTCACCAATGTCACGACCCCACGATGCGCATTCCCGCGTAACACGGCTGATCAATTTGCACCCACGCGAGTTGGTCGCGGTGCAAGTATCGGAGCGAATGCCACCATTGTATGCGGTGTAACCATTGGTCACCACGCATTGATCGGGGCAGGGGCCGTCGTGACGAAAGATGTGCCTCCTTATGCGCTCGTCTATGGCAATCCGGCTCGACAACATGGCTGGGCCTGCGAATGTGGCGAACGATTGAAGGAATCCGGAAAAGAGCTTCAACAATTCGTCTGCTCTGCCTGCGATCGACTCTATACGCTGAACAACTGCGATTTATCTCTTAGTTACCGAAACGCTTCTTGAAACAAGTGCTATTTTTAAGGCCTCTCCGATGATTCCGCTGTGTGATCTAAAAGAGCAGTACCGTGAGTTACAAGCTGAATTGGAGGCGGCACTGCTGTCGTCTGCTGCTGCGTGCAACTACATCATGGGCCCCAATGTCAAGGCGTTCGAAGCGGAAGTCGCTGAGTACGCTGATTGCAAGTATGCCGTCGCCGTCGCCAATGGAACCGATGCGTTGCATCTGGCGCTTCGCGCAGCAAACATCGGCCCGGGTGACGAAGTCATCACGACACCATTCACGTTCATTGCCACCTGCGAAGCCATTCATCTCGTCGGTGCGAAGCCTGTCTTTGTGGACATCGATCCCACGACATTTAATATCGATCATCGCTTGATCGAAGCGGCCATCACACCGCGCACGCGCGCCCTTCTACCGGTCCATTTGTATGGCCTGCCATGTGCCATGGATGAAATCACATCCCTGGCAGACAAGCATGGTCTGATGATCATCGAAGATTGTGCCCAGTCCTTTGGCGCAACCTACAATGGGAAACAAACCGGCACCATCGGCGCTGCAGGTTGCCTGAGCTTCTTCCCCAGCAAGAATCTCGGGTGCATGGGTGATGGTGGTATGATCTTGACCAACGATGACGTGATTTATGAACGTTCAGAAATGCTGCGACGTCATGGTGGCAAAGTAAAATACCACCACACAGAAAACGGTGTGAACAGTCGCTTAGATGACATCCAAGCCGCCATCCTGCGAGTCAAATTGCCGTTACTGGATGAGTGGAATGCGCGACGACAAGCGGCCGCGAATCGGTATGCCGAACTTCTCGCCGGGATCGAAGGCCTGACCCTGCCAACAAGGTCTACAGGACAATCGGCAGCCATTTTCCATCAGTACACAATTCTGGTCGATGATCGGGAGACATTGTCAAAGCAGCTTGCAGCAGCTCACATTGGAACGGCCGTATACTACCCCATTCCATTGCATTTGCAGGAGGTCAATCGGCACTTGGGTTATTCGCTGGGGGATTTCCCCCATGCGGAAATGGCGGCCGCCAATTGCCTGAGCCTTCCCATGAGTCCTCATGTTTCGGCTGCCGATCAACAGATCGTTGCTCAAGCGATCGCTGCTTGTCTTGGTAAGTGCGACGCAGTAGCGCGTGTGGCGTAATCACTCGATAAGCTGAGAATGTAAGTTACTTTAGTCGTAGATAGTCGCCTTTCGCGCCGCGAAAGTTCTAAAAAATGAGCTAATGCCAACGCTACTTTCGCGGAGCGAAAGGCGACTATCTTGGTCCATTCCTGCTGCGGGCTGGTCTGGATAGGCAATATTGTTTACTCTGCCTGCCGTAAGCGGGCACTTTTCTGTTTCAGAATTTTCTTGAATCCATCTAGACGTACATATCATGTCCAACTCGAATGCCGCGGACCTTTTTTTGGATCGCGTGAACGATCGCTCGATGAAGGTTGGGATCATCGGCCTTGGCTATGTAGGCCTGCCGCTGATCGATGCGTTTGTAAAAGCCGGCTTCCACTGTGTGGGATTCGATGTGGATCCCTCCAAGATTCAGGCACTTTCTGCCGGCAAAAGCTATATCAAGCATATTGATAGTGCCAAGGTTGCTGGCTGGGTGAATGGCCAGCATCTCACGGTCACCAATGACATGGCTCGCTTGGCCGAACCCGATGTCTTGATCATCTGTGTGCCGACACCTTTGACCGACGCACGCGACCCCGATCTTCAGTATGTCGAATCCACGAGCGCAGCAATCGCGAAAGCCCTTCGCCCCGGCCAACTCGTGGTGCTCGAAAGCACGACCTACCCAACGACCACCCGCGATGTCATGGTTCCCATTTTGGAAACGTCCGGGTTGAAATGTGGTACCGATTTCTTTGTCGCCTACAGCCCAGAACGGGAGGATCCAGGAAACCCGCATTTCTCCGCTGCACAGATCCCAAAGGTTGTTGGGGGCATCGATCCAACCAGTTGCCAACTTGCCTGTGCACTCTATAGCAAGGCTGTTGCCGGAGTCATTCCTGTCGAGAATTGCGAAGTGGCTGAAGCAGCCAAAGTACTGGAAAACATCTATCGCTGCGTTAATATCGCCTTAGTTAACGAACTCAAAGTGTTGTTCGATGCGATGGGAATTGACGTTTGGAACGTGATCGATGCTGCGAAAACGAAGCCCTTTGGTTTTCAAGCCTTTTATCCTGGCCCTGGTTTGGGCGGACATTGCATTCCCATTGATCCTTTCTATCTAAGCTGGCTCGCGCGTAAGTTTGAGCATCCTACGCGTTTCATCGAACTGGCCGGCGAAGTCAACACAGCAATGCCTCGCTATGTCGTCGGACGCTTGGCAGAATTCCTCAATGACCTCGGCAAGCCGATCAAGGGGAGCAAAATTTGTTTGCTGGGCATGGCATACAAGAAAGATGTTGACGATCCACGCGAAAGTCCATCGTTTGTGTTGATGGAATTGCTGCTGCAACGAGGTGCGATCCTCACCTACAGCGACCCTCACGTTCCGCACCTTCCACCAATGCGTCATCACGACCTGCCTGAGATGTCCAGTCAGCCCTTGACCGATTCCTTCTTGGCCGCTCAAGACTGTGTGCTCATTGCAACCGATCATACGGCGTTTGACTACGAGCAAATTGTCAAACATTCGAAATTGATCGTCGACACTCGCAATGCGACGAAGAATACCGATGCCCAGTGGAAGTGTAAAATCCGCAAGGCATAGTAGACGTAGAGTTCTGAAATTCCGCTCAACTCTGAACGATTAAGTCCTCGATAATTCGAGGACAGGCCGTCTCCAGCATATCTAAGACGGTCGCGAATCCTTCGGAGCCGCCGTAATACGGATCGGGCACATCCCTGGGCCAATCATCGTCCAGGTAATCACTCAACATCCTGACATGCGTGGCTACGCCAGGCGATAACTTCATGATGTTGTGATAATTTTCTCGATCCATGGCGATGATCAAATCAAAAGCGGTAATGTCTTGGCGGACAATCTGTCGCGACTTACTTGTCAGCTCATAGCCGCGCTCTGCGGCCGCAGCAATCATACGTGAGTCGGCAGCACGACCTGCGTGTATCCCAATCGTACCAGCTGAATCTACCTGTATTTGCCCTTCAAAGCCTCGCTCAGCCAACATCCTTTGCATCACACCTTCTGCAGCAGGCGAACGACAGATGTTTCCCAAGCAGACAAATAACACGGTTCGCCTCATCTCCATGATTCCCTCAGATCTATTTTTTCCACTATAAATTCCGCAGCGACTTGGCTACACGAACCAACTCACAAAACTCCGCACGGAAGCCGAAGGGATCGTCACCCTTTGCTTGTTCAGCAATCTGCAAAACCGTGTCATACGTGCTCTCGCCGCGATGAGGCGACTCGCGCAATAACATGCCAAAGCTAGCCACTGCGGCTGCAAACTTGAGATCTTTGTCCGCTTCCGCAAATGGTGTCTCTTCTGCAATCACAGCAAATTCAATTTTCTCGCTCTCATCGGATGTCGGTCTTTTGTAACGCAATTTGACCGCCATCCACTCGTTGCCATTGGTGGACGTTTCGGTGTCACTTGTCTTTTGATACCGCAGTGGATCCACATCCGACACACTCTCCGGCAAATCAGTCCCTTGAGGAACAATTTCATAGAGCGCTGTCACACTGTGCCCGGCGCCAACTTCACCCGCATCCTTCGCATCGTCATTGAAATCCCTCGATTCTAGCATACGGTTTTCATAGCCAATCAACCGATAGGCGGCAACTCGTTTGGGATTAAATTCAATTTGAATTTTTACATCCTTGGCAATCGTCGTCAGTGTGCCGTGGATATCATGCACTAGCACCTTTTCCGCTTCGCGAATCGTGTCGATGAAAAAGTAATTGCCATTGCCGCGTCCACTCACTTGTTCGAGCATCGCATCATTGTGATTTCCCATACCGAATCCGAGGACGGTTAGAAATATATCGCTCTTCGCCTGCTCTTCGACCATCTGCACCAGCGAATCGGTCCCCGTTACCCCCACATTAAAATCTCCATCGCTGCACAGGACGACCCGATTGTCTCCCCCTTCGATAAAGTGATCACGCGCTAACGAATAGGCTTGCATGATTCCCTCGCCTCCGTTGGTGCTGCCACCTGCATTCAATCGCGTCAGGGCAGCGACGATCTGTTCTGGTTCACCTCCCGACGCGCCATCCAGGACCACTCCCGCCTGGCCAGCGTAAACCACTAACGAGACTCGATCTATTCCCGTCAATTGCTCGGCCAACAAACGAATGGAATCACAGACCAAAGGTAATTTGTTCGGCGCGTTCATCGAGCCCGATACGTCAATCAAAAACACCAGGTTACTCCCGGCGCGCTTGTCGGCATCCGGTTCAGCCCCTTGCAAGGCAACCCTGGCCAACCGATGTGCTGAATTCCAGGGACAACCGGTCAGTCCTACATCTACGATGAATGGATGACGAGCGTCCGTGCGGGGTGCCGTATAGGCATAGTCAAAGTAATTGACCAATTCCTCGATGCGTACCGCGGCCGGTCGTGGCATCTGCCCCTGACCCAATAAATAGCTACGCACTTTGGCGTATGAAGCCGTGTCGACATCGATCGAGAAGGTGCTCAGCGGGGACTGAGTGGTCGTCAAGAAAGGGTTCTCGTCAATCGGATCAAACTTGTCGCCCCCCATGCCCGGCCCCTGACCCAAGTCGTTCGCAGCGATCTCACCCGCGGCCTCCGAAACGCGATACGCCCCCCTGGAAGGGCTGTCAACCTGTGCATTTGGCGATCGACCGCAACCAACCGCCAAGGCTAATCCCATAGCACCTAACAGCCCCAAATCCCTCACATTGATATCCATCGACCCACTCCTGTACTTTTTTGGTTTCCAGCTCGGAAGTCACTATTTCAAACGACCTGCGATGGTCGCCCCCCACCTGCGCGCAGTTCCCGATTCCAGTAGAAATACTCGCTAGTTACCGGAAAATACGACCGGGAATGGTCATCCACCGTGAACCAGTCAACCTTGGCGATTGTCCTGATAGCGAGAGCCAAAAAGAACAACGGCTTTTTACGTTGCACTGAAGCCGAAGAAAGGCTATGTTTTTCACATTAAACCAATCGCAGGGACTACGGCAGACGGAGATGCCCATGCCTTATCACTTCACCCAACCATGCCCCACCTGCGGTCGCCACATGCGGATCGCAGTTGAATTATTGGGGCGAAAAGTTGAATGCCAGCATTGCGAAGCCCAATTTGTGGGTGGAGCGGAGGACGATTGTCTTGGCATGAGCAGCTTAGAGCGACCATTGATGGAGCGAGTCGAAGAGATCTTGCGGCGTACCAGCCCCAAGGGTGTCAGTCCGGCGCTCGAAGTGAACGAGTCGATTTAACCAAGCGACAAGAACTTTCTCTGCTCTGCGGTGTTGCATTTGTATACCGCGCGGTGGGTTCTGCTTTGACGAAAGCATGATCGGGTGGTTTTCTATGTATCGATCCATTATGGTCGGTTGGGGCTACCGAATCCATGCAGCGGCTCAATCGCGAGCTCCTTTGGACAAGCATCCTCCTGTTGCTCTGCTGTTCATTTCTCAGCGCCTGTTCGCGTGATACAGAGCCAACAAGTACCTCGGAATCGGCCGCCGAAATCCAGGGGACGGGCAGCCAGGGGACGGGCAGCCAGGGGACCAACGGCCAAGGGACCAACGGCCACGGGACGGGCACTCCAGAGTCAAAGCCCGAGCCAACCGATTCGCCCCTTTCTCGGATCGCTGCTGATTACCAACCTCCTGACGAGCAAGGATATGTGGGAAGTCAAGCATGCCGGGAGTGCCACGCGGAAATCAGTGATTCCTATGCGGCTCATCCCATGGGCCAATCTATTCGTCCGATCGACATAGCGATGGAACGCGAACGGTTGGTGGACGATATTGCTGTCGTATCCGAAGAGCCAAGATCTTACGTCGTAGTTATTGAAAAAGAGCAATTGGTTCACCATGAGCTGATCACGGATAGCGAAGGGAAACTCCTCTTTGATACGAAAGCTGTGATGGAATATGTCATCGGTTCCGGCGCCAAAGCAATGGCCTATATTCATCGTCGTGACAACTTGCTCTTTATGTCTCCGTTGAATTGATATTCAGACGCAGCGAAATGGGACTTTGCACCGGGTCACAGCACCGACGATCGCCGCCGCTTTGATCGACGCGTCAACGACGATTGTTTGAGCTGCCATGCGGGACGCGTCAATGCTATTGCTCGAGGCAGCAATCAATACGACCAACCGACCTTTCATGAGATGGCCATCGGTTGTGAAAACTGTCATGGTGCAGGTGCAGGCCATATCCAATTTCAAAACACTTCCGCTGCTCAGCCGGCGGATCAAACAACGACGGAGAGCGTTGATTCCATCCTCAATCCGTCCGACCTCGATCATCAGCGCCAAGAAGCCGTTTGTTATCAGTGCCATTTGCACGCGCCCGGTCGTATCTTGCGTCCAGGGCGAAGCCATTTCGATTTTCGACCAGGGGATCGATTGGATGATATCTGGAGCATGGTCATTGCCGATGACGGCATTGATGCCCAGGGACATACCGAAGCGGTCAGCCATGTGCAGCAGATGCATGTCAGTCGGTGTTACATTGAGTCCGCAGGAAAAATGGGTTGTATCTCCTGTCACAATCCTCATGAAAAACCCGCGGCAGCAGATCGCGTAGAATACTATCGGCAGTCATGCTTAGAGTGTCACTCAACCGAAGCTTGCCCTAGTCCGGCGGAACTAAGGCAGGAGCAAGGCGATTCGTGTATTCAATGCCATATGCCAGCACGCCAGGCAAAACGTATCTCCCATGTGAGCCAAACGGATCACCGTATCCTCCGTGAACCATTCGCTGGTGAGACTGCGTCAGAACCAACTCCCAACTTGGATCTCACAGAAGACAAATTTCACTTTCTTTGGGATACGGCCGATCGCCTCTCTGCGTGGGAACGCAAGCGGGCCATTGGCATGACCATTTGGCTGAAGGGCTCGAGCGTAGGTCGTCGCCCGCCGCCACGGGTCGCCGATATTCTTGAAGAAGTGATCGCAGAGGTACCCAATGACGGTCCCGTGTTGACTGTTCTCGGTGCTTTTGCAGCGGAATACCAGCGAATCCCAAAGGCCCGACAGTATTTCGAGGCCGCATTGCAGGATCCGATGGTGCGTGAATCGGCGTTAACGAATTTGTTAACGCTGTACTATGTGTCTTCCGATTGGAATCGAGCGCTCGAGTGCGCCAATCAAATACTCACATTCGACAAACAGAACGCTCGCATCTATGCGCTGCGCGCCGATAGTCTTGCTCACTTGGGTCAATTCCGGGATGCCATCGCCTCTGCAGAAACCGCCTTGCAATTAGATCCAACGATGACACCTGTTCGTCAATGGCTAGAACAAATTCGACGAGCCAATTAGTTGGCCCAGCGATGGCTACGCTGTATCAATCGCTCGAGATCAGCAAAATAGTTTGGATAGGTTTTCACTGTACAGACAGGATCAAGGATCCGCACTCCAGGCACAACGAGACCCGCGAGAGAGAGACTCATAGCCATGCGATGATCGTGATACGTGTCTAACACAGCTCCATGGAGAGGACGTGGAGTTATCGTCAACCCATCGTCGTGCTCATCCACCACGGCACCTAATTTCCTTAGCTCGGTTGCTAGGTCACCGATACGATCCGTCTCTTTAAATCGATTGTGGCCAACCCCAGTGACTGTTGTTGGGCCTTCAGCAAACAAGGCCACCACAGCAAGCGTTTGAACACAATCGCTGATCGCCTTCATGTCAACATGAAGCCCTTTCGATGCACGTCCAGAAACTGTGATTGTTTGTCCCTCTTCCACAACCGTACAACCCATTTGTTCGAGCACATCCACGAAGGCCACGTCACCTTGCAATGCACTGCGGTTCAACCCTTGAACCGTGACGCTGCCCCCAGTGATCGCTGCGCACGCCCAATGATAGCTCGCCGCTGACGCATCGGGCTCAACGCTGTATTCTCTTCCTACGTAGGGAAAGCCAGCGTCGACTAGAAAACGATTACCTGGTAATTCGGAAATGTTCGCTCCAAATTCTTGCATCAAAGCCAGAGTCATCTCTACATAGGGACGCGACACCAGTTCGCCGAGAATCTTAACCGTAATGTCGTGACCTGCTGCCGGGGCTGCCATCAGGAGCCCACTGAGAAATTGGCTACTTACGGCGCCCGCCACTTCGGTTTCTGCTTCGATCCAGCCCTGACTGACAATACGTACCGGCGGGCAACCTCCTGGTGACTCGGTCTCCAGTTGGCACCCCAAACGCTTCAACGCATCTACGAGATCACCAATTGGACGCTGGTGCATACGGGGAACCCCATGCAATCGATAGCGACCTTTGATTGCGGACAGGGCTGCGGTAAGGAAGCGAATCGTCGTTCCGCTATTGGCAATGTAAAGGTCTATCTCTTGATCAACGGGGCGAGTCAACGTAGGTGTGATGGCCAAAGTGCTACCACCATCGGTCACATCGATCTCCATGCCCAACTTGCGCAGTGCATCGATCATCACCTCCGTGTCTTCGCTCGCCAGCGCGCCACGCAAGACCGACCTTTCACTCGCCAATGCAGCGCAAACCAGCGCTCGATTAGTAAGGCTCTTGGAACCTGGCGGGCGAATCGATCCACAAACCGGCCCACCAGGAACCACTTCCACGCTACGATGCGATGTCAAGATGATACTACTTTACAAAAAATCAGTTGGGCGAAGCCACTTTAAGAATGGCATTTTCGGTGCGAATAAAAAGTGCGTTTCCGGATACGGCTGGAGATGCTAGAACAGGTCCTTCGATCTTGGATGAACCGATAACTTCGGCCTTCGCTTGATCTCCGTCAACAACATCTCTCACCAAGGTAACATTTCCGTTTTGGTCAAAAACGTAGATACCTGTGGCTGTGACCACAGGGGTCGCCCAGACCGATTCAATTTCAGGCACACGTTGTTGCCAAACTACCTCACCATCCTTCAAATTGGCGGCAACCAGCACTGAACCCTTGCAAGCATAGATTCGCTCACCGGCAACAACATGGCTGGCATTGCGTGTTTGCATGCGAGAATTCTCGAAAGCAATCTCAGGCCGTTCACTGGAAAAATCAAAAGCGGTTAAACCACCAGCCGGTACGTAGAGACGAGGGCTAACGTAGACCGATGAAGATACAGTGCTGGCCGCTACTGTGAATTCACTGATAACCTCTCCATCTCGCGCTCGGAGCACTTGTAGGGATTCATCGTTTTGAATTGCAAAAGCGGCTGCACCATCGGGCAACCGAAAAGCCAATGGGGATGCCCAATTGGCGCGACGTGGCCGATCTTTTCTCCAAAGGTTCTCACCCGTCTTGGCATCGAGCGCCAGCACGTACGAATCACCTTGGTTTTCCAATTGAACCAACACGACCCCGTCAATCACCGCAGGCGAACTACTCATGCTCACATCATTGCCTGTTTTGGGATAATCAACGGCCAGTGCGCGATACCATTGCAAACCTCCCTGCACGTCCACACAGATTAAATCGCACGAACTGTAGAGTGCAAAAATCCGCTCGCCATCACTGACCGGAGTGGGCGATGCATTCGCGCTGGTCGGATGCGTGAAGGGCCTGCCCAGTGCGTGTGCGGTGCGACGCCAAGCCAATACTCCATTCTCCGCATCGAAGGCTTCGACATAGATGTCACGCTCGTCTTCGCCGCCGCTACCCGTCACCACAACCAGCCCGTCGATTACCAATGGACCACCAACTCCTCTTCCCGCAGTCTTCTGCTGCCACGCAATGTTCAAGGCATCCTCTCCACCGAATTTTTCCGGCGTCCGTGCCGTCGAGCCACTTCGCCCATCGGGTCCACGAAACTGCAACCAATTATCGGCCCCATGTGTAGTGACTGCGACAATCAACGTGCCAATCACAGCCCATGGAATAAGGTTCTTAGTCATTGTTCTACGCTTTATTTTTGTGCGGTATAAGAATGTTGAATCTTTGAACGACCCGACCAGTGAACGTCGTGGACGCTCTATTTCTCTGCAGGCGTAGTAATGGTGCAAGCAATTGGCTTGCCCATCGAATCGGTGATGCGGAACTGAAATTGATACTCCTGCGCCCACGCTTCGGTCTGATCGTTTTGGCAAATCTTGACCAACACCCAATTTTCACCTTTGTTAATCGCACAACTTCCCATGTATTGATCCACACGGCCCCCTGTGTGATAGACCTCATTGGCGGTGATGAGCTGGCCATTGACCCACAATTTGTTTCCATTGGTCGATCCCAATCTCGCCTCAAGTTCGCCAACCTCTTGGGCCGTGAATCGACAAAATGCATAGACCACCGCCTCTTTCTCATTTGCGAAAATCGGATTGAGATCCAAGGATCCCAAGGCATCGCTAGTGGTAGCAATTTGCCAGGTCACATCGGCCGACTTTCCAGCCTCACTGCGAGTTGGATCAAAGTCAGCTCCCTGCGATTCCAGCAGCGCTTGTTCGGGCGCGTAAGGAGTAGCAAAACCTGCTCCTGCGGTACTGTCGAAGGGACCGATCAAATACCATCGCTGAAACATTCCCAACTCTTTCGCTAGGTCGACCGTCTGCCCTAGTTCCGCAAGTGCGGTGACCGTTCGTTGCAATTGGTCAGGATTTCGGGCATCCTTCAAGACTCGTTGATACAGCGCGATGGCGGTTTCTTTCTCGACCTCAGCGGTCGCCGCTGCTTGCTCCATCAGACGACGATTGGCCAAAAAGCGGAGCGGCAGACTAGGATCGTCCGTAGAGCGTTCGAGAACGCTGGCTTGAAGTTCTTCATCTGAGTCGGTCAGCCAGCGATAGACCAGATATCTGGCATCGGGATCCTGCTGTCGATCCTCAAAAAACAGAGTGAGCTCATCGCGGGGCAGGGGTGCATCGTCCGACAAATCGGCAGCAAGCATTCGCAGCCAATTTTTGGAGATTGGTGTGGCATTCCGCATGCTTTCCAGGACTGGGATCAACATACTGGGACCCTGCTTTCGAATTCGTAGCATGGCCTCCTGAGCAGCTCGATGCCCCACTCCCGACTCACCAACCCCCTTAACGATGGATATTTCATCCACGCCCTCTGCTGCGGCAGCCCCTTGGGCTACCCAAAAGCTTGCAGATGCCACACAGAAAAAAAGCAAGCTAGCCCGTCTCAACAATTGCAACATGGGACTCTCCGCGCTGGAAAAAGAATCGAGGCATGACGGTCGCCCCATAGGATCAGCCTATTGTGTCCTTAATAGACCAAATTCGCAACGAAGGCCCGTTCGCGGGCAAAATCCCAACGGACAGCTCGATCTGCCCCCAAACCGTTCGCGCTATTTGCCGATTTGCGTGCTAGAGCCGCGGCACCGAGTGCATCGTGACGCGAGAATTCGAATGCATTCCCGCAGCCCCCACGACTAGAACAGCCACGGTCAACGCATGCATCCACCAAATGGTGTCGCCGGTCAACATCGTGCGAAGTGTTGCCAGTCCTGCTAGTAACAGGGTCACCAGAAACATCACCTCCGCGAACCCGCCAATACGTGTGCAAGAGACTTTGCTCATCACTAGAAATGCAATGCCAATGATTGGCAGCAGACAAAGTTCGAGTGCACCGGCTAGCAGCATTGGATTGGCCATCCCTCGGAATCCTTTCCGAAAAATCTAGCAAGATTGACTAAAGTTTCTTGCGATTTCTTATGACAGAATCCGGTAGGGCCGAACAGTCCATTTTAGTGTTTTTGGATTTTGCAGTACGAGAACGGATTCCACTCGCAAACGCCTAAACTGCGCATCCCTCCTCGCCTGCATTTCCATGGTGAATGGTCAGAGTTTTTGACCTTCCTAAACCCGCAATTTGCTTGACCGCATACTAAGAAACCGGTTAACTTAACTCCGCGCATTGTCGATGCGAGCCGCGCATCAATCATGCGTACTTTGCGTTTCGAGGCTCCCGTCCCAGGAAGGTTAAGACGATGTCAAGTAAATTGCGCACTATCGCCGTGATTGATGTTGGGCATTGCCGCGAGGCGCATGCTAAACAAATTGCTGGCCGTTACGCCTCGCGGCGATTGGGCGGTCAAACCTTGGCCCATCGCATTGCCCGTCGCGTCAGTGAAGCAACTGGCATAAACAAAGTGGTAATTACTGGTGCTCATTTGCCAACCAGTTTGCTGACATCTGGATTTTCCGGAGCGGACGTTCTCGATTTGCCTCATGGACACGTTTGCGAGCGTCTTGCTGCAGCGGCCGACTCTTATGATGCGGATTGGATTGTTTATGTTCCGGGCAACCATCCTTTTATCGATCCTGTGTTAATCGATTGCTTGCTCAATCGAGCCTATCAGTCTGCTCAGGACGTGGATTATGTAGGGTACTGCGGGAATAATGGCTGTTGGGAAAGGATTCGCAAACTGGGGGTCGCAGGGGAGGTCTGTCACGCCGATGCGCTACGACGATTGAGAAGAAACATTGATCGTCTCGCGGGTGGAAATCAGGATTTATCTCTTGCCGGGTGGCTGAAACTTGCGCCCGGTAATTTCCAGATGCAATTTGTGGGTATTCCTGACGCTCTGGATCATCATGACCTCCGCTTTTCTATTGAGGACGAACGCGATTGGGAATTCGCCGAACTCTTTTCCGATCACGTGCGTGACGACCGTACCGAGTGGCAACACCTAGCCGAACTGGTTCGCGACAATTTGGCGCTTCGTGGTGACATGGCACTACGCAATAACGTTGGCGTCTAACCGCACATTCTCAGCAACCGTCAAAGTCTGCCTAAAGCGCTCGGTCTGCAATGCCGATACAGTCTCTCAGGTGAAGGTTCCGATCATCGACTGAGAGTCTTGGACCATGGGCAAATACAATCTACCGGCAATCATTCTGCTTACACTCCTCTGTGGTGGATGCACTCTTTGCCCCAATTGCGACCCCGACGCGTTTGCCGCTTATGGTGGCCGCTGGGAACGGACGGATAGAGATCACGGCCGCGTGGGCAGCCTCTTTACTCCGGCCGGTGCCCAGGTCCCCTATGGATATGATCCCGGTGCGACGTCGGAAAATCAGAATTCGGACGAGCCCAACACGACACGGGACGACGAGAACCCGGACAGCGTTGAGGATTCTGTCATGGAACCCGAGCAAAAATCGCTCGAAGAAAAAATGCAAGAATTAAGGAACAAAAGCCTTCAAGAAATTGGCTCCCCTAAGGCCGACTCTAGCGAGAGCATTTAAGGTCCTCCGCAGCTACTTACTTTTGATCCTCAGGACTAGCTGCAGAAGACTCCCAGCTCGGTACGTTCCAACACTCAGTCTGAACGTCCCCCTGGCGTTCGCCCGGGCGGACAGCGATCCAACCTTCGTCTGGATAACTGGCAGCGCGACGTTCCAGTGCTTCTTTTCCACTGACGAATAGCGCGGTGGCCAACGCATCTGCGCGGGCCGCCGAGGCGTTGATAACGGTCAGGGCCAGCAGATTGCCGGCTGGCCAACCGGTGCGAGGATCAATGACATGGCCGAGCCTTTGGCCCTGATGATGGAAATGCAGCTTGCCACTCCCGCTGGTCGAAAGCGCACGATTCTCCAGCATTAGCCCACCAATGCGATGCTGCGGAAGCACAGGGTGCTGTAGCCCGATTCGCCATCCTCTCAAGGTCGACGCGTCAGCCCGTGCGTGCGAAATCTCGAGCTCAGTCTCTGCGGAAATAGCCGCTGCGGAACCATTCACTGCGGAACTAGCGTAATCTGCCCCGCGCGCTGCAATGCTGCTGTTGCCCCCATGGATCAAGTAATCGCAGAGCCCCGCTCGATCCAGCTCGCGGCAAATACAGTCGAGCGCAAACCCTTTTCCGATGGCACCCAAATTGAGCTGCATACCGGGAACAGTCAGCCGTGCGGCACGGTGCTTGAAATCTAGCTCGACCTTATCCCAGCCGACTCTTGCCAGCGCCTGCTCGACCTCGACATCGCTGGGCCGTTTTCCGCTACGACGAGTAAAACCCCAGGCTTCAATGAGCGGTCCCGCAGTGATGTCAAACGCACCCTGAGTCTCCTTTGAAATCTGCAAAGCTAGTTCTAGCACTTCGAAAAGTAGTGGAGAAAGTTGCAGTGGCGGACCACCCGCTCGACGATTCAGTTGCGACAATTCGCTATCTGGGTCGTAGATGGTCATCGCTCGCTCCATTCCCTCCAATCGATCGAGCGCCGTGACTACCACATCAACATCTTTCGCGGGCGAATGGATTGGCAAAAATACGGCGAATTCAGTCGCCATGGCGCGATGGGATACTTGCAGATGGAAACGCGAATCGTTCGTCACAGGAAAATTTCTGGGTTGGTGAAACGGACAACACGGGACGTTCAGGGCCAGATGTTCACCCTGTGGTTATCGCAAAGCCAAAGATAGAAAATCTTTTCAAATAACCCCTGGAGCAAGCCCCCCTTGATACGGTACGATTGGACAGTGTTGTGAATAACGGCTCCCGAGAGGAGTCTAAGCTGGAGACTTGTTGAATACGGTGTTTGGATGAGCGATTCCAAAGTGCGTGGCGTGGTCCACTTGATCGAAGAAACGAAGACTTACGGGGCCAAGGGGTTTCGCAAGCGTATGGTCGTGCTAGAGCAGGACAAGGGTAGTTTTACCAATTACGTACCGGTCGAATTCACTCGGGATGACTGCGATTCGGTCGATTCCCTGAATGTCGGCGACGAAGTGGATGTGACCTATCGCCTGAATGGCCGGAAATGGCAGCGAGATGAAATGAGCGAAGTGAAGTACTTCGTCAGCATCGAAGCGACTCGTTTCGACCTCGTGGGTGGCGAAGCGGCGTCGGCCAAAGCACGCCGTCCGGCAACGAACGCCAGTGCTGTGAACGACGCATTCAGTGAAGTCGACGACGAAGAGCCACCCTTTTAGTAGTATGCGGCACATAAATGGCCGCATACTGAACCATTTTATTGCCTCGACCGTCTCTTAAGTGCCGCGAAATTCGACGTTGTCTTAAAAAACGGGAGGTTTACTAGGGAGGGTTGCGTTGGCTGGCCGAATAAGGCAGAATCTCGCGATCTTGGAGTGGTGGCTGAGTGGTCGAAAGCGCCGGTTTGCTAAATCGGTGACCCGGGAAACCAGGTCCGCAGGTTCGAATCCTGTCCGCTCCGCTTTGTGAAGCGCGATGGCGAATGCCATCGAGCAACGTTGATCGAAACAACGCAGACATCTAACTATGTCCCGGACGCAAATTTACACGGCCGGGTCATTTTTTTGGTGAACGGATCTTTTTTTAGTGATTCGGCGAGGCGTTGTGCGGTAAACAGAAGAACCTGAGGTTGAGGGCGTAGCTCAGTCGGTAGAGCAACGGACTTTTAATCCGTAGGTCCTGGGTTCGAGCCCCAGCGCCCTCACTTACTAAACGCGATTTTCAAAAGAGAAGACTACACCCACTGCTACACCCACCAGGGCAATAGCGGTAGAATCCTTGCAGACAAAAAGAAGCCCCGCGAGTGTTGATACCACTGCGGGGCCGATCACCAATTGCTGTAAGGAGCAAGAGATGACTAAGGCAAGTGTAGCCGCGCCTTCTAAGAAAACGAAGTCCAGCAAGCCCGCGAAGCCCCGCAAAGACTTCCCTCTATTTCCGCACGACAGTGGCCAGTGGGCCAAGAAAGTCAGACAGCGGACCCACTATTTCGGCAAGTGGGATGACCCACTAGCAGCAGAAAAGGAATGGGAGCGTCAGAAACTCGCATTGCTTGAGGGTCGCGACCCAAACGAGTCAATCGCAGGTGAGACCGTTGGTTGGTTGTGCAATGCGTTCATGGAATCCAAAGCACTGCAAAAAGAGCGTAGTGAGCTGAGCGTCCGCGCGTTCAAGGATTACCACCGCGTTAGCAAAGAAGTTGCTGCCCATTTTGGCAAAGGCAGGAAACTTGATTCACTGCGCCCCAATGATTTTGAGCGTTATCGCAATTCGCTTCCCGATAACTGGGGCCCGACGACAATCAACAATCAATTGCGGCTCGTGCGTGTTCTCTTCAAATATGCCAATGACGTCGAAGCTACACCCCGCGAGATCCGGTACAAGCTGGGGTTAAAGTCCGTTCCGAAATCCACCGTCCGCAAACATGAGGCGCTGCAGTCCAGCAAGGAATACACCGCAGCGGAAGTGTGGGCACTATTGGACGCAGCAAACACGCAATTGAAGGCGTTCGTACTGCTGGGGCTGAATGCTGGTTATGGGACGATGGACATTGCCCGACTGAGGATTGACCAGATCGACTTTGACAATGAGTGGTTAGGCGAGGCGCGGGGCAAAACTGGAATTGCTCGAGGTTGCTGGCTATGGCCCGAGACCCTTGACGCGTTGCGGTTGGCGATCAAAAAGAAGCCCCGCACGAGAGATCCAAAGCTGACACCGTTGGCGTTCATTACCCGCGTTGGTCGACCAGTGGCAGAGGACGGCAGCACTTCGCACCCGTTAACGCAAGCATTTAATCGGCTCAAAGAGCAAGCGAAGATTATCAAGCCGGGCGTGGGGCACTACGCGTTGCGCCACACGTTCGAAACGGTCAGCAGTGACGCAAAGGACCAGCAAGCTACCGACTACGTTATGGGGCACTTGGACGCGTCTATGGCGGGTAACTATCGTCATGGAATCGACCCCGCACGAGTGAAGGCTGTTTGTCAGCATGTTCGGCAGTGGTTGCTTGATGGGAAGCCAAGCGACAAGGTTGAAGGGGGTGCGAAATGAATTCCAATGAGATCATTAAAGCAGTACGTGAAATCGCCGCCGACATGTCGATTCGAGGGAGCGCCCCTGGTGTTGTATCCGAAAGCCTGCGGTCGAGAGCTTTAGATTTACTTGTGAAGGCTGGGGTACCATTTGGACCATGGCGCGATGGCAGGACAATCCATCAGAAACAGGGGGTTGCAATTGTCAACAATCGGGAGCAGCCCTTCATGGTCCACAAATCGACCCACGACACGTCCGAGGTTGAGATCGTTAATGCGATCGCATCATGGTTGTTGGTGGTGGTGAATTGGAAGGCGCTTTCGTTCGGTATGGTCGAAGGTTATCAGGGCTGGGACGCAGAGCGAGCTGAGCAGGCAATCGTGGAGGGAAGCAAAGTCATTCCTGAACTATGTGATCGACTGGAAAATGTATCGAGTGGCGATCCGAAGGATGATTGGATTATGGTCCATGCGGACGACTTCAACGTCAGTCGTACCACTCTTTCCAATTGGAGAAAGAAAGAGCCCGAAGGATTCCGCTCCGAGGCAATGCCCTTAAGTCCAGGCCAGAAGAAGAAGGACGTTAGGTACAAGTACTGGGTGCAAAAAAGATGCCTTAAAAAATACCTACAAAGTAGTGTTGCGAATGAAATTCTTGTAAACCAAAAGTCAAGTTTGTCTAAGTTGTAAACCCAAGGCGCTTTGTATCTTCTAGTACCGCAAATGTCCGCTAAACATTGAACCGCAGCACTGAATGGTGTTGCGGTTTTTTTGTTTTCTATCCAACAGCGGAGTCTATTAGAAATGCCAAAAGCATTTACTAGGCATGAGTGCGCAGAACGACTTGGATGCAGTCCCGACCAAGTGTCAGCATTCATCGAGAGTGGCGAGCTTTTAGCCTTCAATATCGGGCTTGGAAAACAGCGAGCTAGGTACCGCGTGTGCGAAACGGAATTGGCCGCTTTCCAGCGCCGCCGGTCGACATCGAAGCCACAGTTACAAACGCGGAAGCCAGTTCCGTCGGCTATGCGTGAGTGGGTGTAAGCCCCAAAAAGCGAAACACCCGAGGCATGCCCCGAGTGTTCGCGAGTTCTTTTTGGCGTTTACCAGACGCCGCGACATACGACAAGAGGAATTGTAAGCACTATGGACAAGCAAGTCCAATCGAAAAACGATCAGCACCTAGAGCGTATCCAAGCACTCAAAGCTGAGATTGAGGAAAACCGCCTCAAGTCTGCAAAGCTTTATCGCTTAATCGAATTAGAAGAGATGGCTATTAAGCGTCTCGAGCTGGTCGAACTAATCGGACAGTCTGGCGCTGTAATTCTGCGTTACCGCGACTGGTGTCAAAAACTCGCTACCGCAGAAGGTACCGTTCTCAAGGTACTTCGCACCAATGCAGTAGTTGGCTGGGGGACGCATGGCACATTGAAGATTCCAATTGTGCAACTAATGCCCAAGTCACAAGCCAGTAGCCGAAGACTTGCAATGGAGCTTTCATTGTGATCGGCTCGGAGCAACCACTAGGCAGACCAGTACGGCCGGCAACGAATGAACCGGGCACGTGGGGCCAACAAATGGCACTCGTGACAATCGCTCTTTATTTGGCCAGTCGTCGGCAGACATCGTGCCGGGATGAATGGAAAGACGCACGAAGGTTGATTCTCCCTCATGCGCGGGAGGACGCGTAAATGGATGGAAAGTACCCACATCGCGGGTCACACCACGCGCACCGCATTACAAGACTGCTGTTCAAGTCTTGCGCTGCCCAGCACCTTGGCCCCGATGCAATGCTGCTGATTATTCACATTGCACACACAGAAGACGCTGCGAGGTATCAATCGCCAGTGCGTTTCTGGAATTCGCAGCTCAATGAAACACTTGGTTTCAAGCACCCTCGAAAGATCAATATCGCTCGCGCCGCTGCGATTGAAGCGGGCTGGTTGCACTACGAGCGTGATCACGACCGAGCGGTAGGCCTTTATTGGACGCTCATACCTCCGCAAGTACTCAAATTTGACGACAGGCCGATTGAAGACTCCCATTCCACTGGTGGAACAGGAGAGACTTTCTATTCCACTGGTGGAACAGGAAGTGGAACAGGAAGTGGAACACCTTCTAACCCTATACCTAAACCTAATCCTAAAGAGAAGCGCCCACGTTTTAAACCACCGACAGTTGAAGACGTCCGAGCCTACTGCCTTGAGCGAAGCAATCGAGTGAATCCCGATCAGTTCGTCGATCACTACCAGGCCAATGGATGGACCCAGGGAAAAGGAAAACCGATTCGTGACTGGCAAGCTGCGGTCAGGACTTGGGAGCGTAACGGGTTGGCTCGGGAATCTCGTCAGGATCAGCCGCGTAAGCAGCTAACTCCAATACAAGCCCGAGGTGCGAAATGAGCGTGATCACCACCGAAGAGCGATTGATTGGCGGTCTAATTGGAAATCCAGACGCACTGGAAACGGTTTCCGGACGACTGACGCAAGCACACTTTTCCAGCGTAGCGCTGGGTCACACGTTTGGACTCATTCAAGCGATGCGAGATTCCGGGAGGCCAATAGAGGGCCTGCAGGTCCGCAATGAGATGCAAAAGTCTGGACTGCTTTCCAGAATTGGCGGAGACGCTGCGCTAGGTCGCATGGCGGTCGCACCTACGCACCTGGACGCGATACTCGATGCAGCCGACGAGATCCGAAACACCGCAGCGATGAGACGACTTGCAAAACTAGGGCAGGCACTAATCGACGCATCGTCAGACCTCCAGCAAAAACCACAGGACATCATTCGACGCATCGAGGCCGAGGCATCGAACATTCAGGCAGGAAGTGAGTCTGATTCACTGGTTAGCTTATCAGAGGCCACCAGGACGTTGATTGATGGGCTCAACGCTCCGCAAGATTCAAAACAAAATCCAGTTCGGACCGGGTTGGATTCTATCGACGGCGCATTAGGTGGATTCTTCCCGGGTGAATTACTAATACTTGCCGCGCGTCCAAGCATTGGCAAATCCGCCTTGGCTTCACAAGTCGGAGTATCGGCCGCAGAAGATGGTGGTGTGCTGTTCGTCAGTCTCGAAATGAACGCGCGAGACATTGCAACTAGGCATCTAGCAGCCGCACTTCGATGCGAGGTTCGTGCAGTTCGGTCTGGCTATCTTAATGAGGACGACTTGCAACAGGCCATGACCTACGCAAAGTCAATTGAGCGACTGCCGATGCAGATTCATTTCGGACGATCCTGCACAATCTCAAAGATTCGAGGCTTGGCGAGATTGATGGCAGTACAGCCGAGCGGGTTGAAGCTGGTTGTCGTCGATTACATCGGATTGATGGCAGCGACAGACAGACGCAAGCCACGATGGGAACAGGTATCCGAATTATCAGCCGACTTGAAAAGCCTTGCACAGGAATTGTCAGTTCCGGTACTGGCTCTATCGCAACTAAACCGCGATGCAGAGGGAAAGCCTCCGACCTTGGCGCAACTGCGAGACTCTGGAAGCCTCGAGCAAGATGCCGACGTGGTTATGTTGCTCCACCGAGCTGGGAGAGATGCCAGCGAAGCGATCGTCGACATAGCAAAGTGTCGGAACGGCGCAACGGGCGAAATTCAACTGGGCTTTGACCCATCAACAACCACGTTCAGCGACTTGCACGCCAGGGAGTGGGATTCATGAACGAAAAAACCACCTATCGCATCGAGTTGCGGACCGATGGAGCCAAGAGCCAGGACGAAGCCGAGCGGCAGCTGCGAGCGTTCCTGAAGGCTGCCTAGAGGCAGTGGGGACTGCGATGCACGAGCGCTGAGCAGGTGAAGCAGGCTGAGCCAGGGCAACCGCAGCCGACCGAGGTGAAGCCATGACGAACCCCCCGGCACAGCACACCACCCCCCCCACCCCCCTTGCACGGGTCCTTCCGGAAAGGGTGTATAGGCGATGTTTCCCACCCCCTCTGCGACCGCTTCAGACAGAGTCCGTCCGTCCGCAGGGAGCAGGAGGCCCGAGGCCAGCCCCCCCGGTCTTCGGGTCCTTCCTGGGGATGCAAACGCAGGTATCCCAACCCGTTCCGCGTCACTTTCTCACGCGCTGGACATTTTCGACCACCACCACCACCACTACGAATCGAAAGAAGCCGCGATGAGCGATATCTGCGAATCGGATGCCCCAGACCCAGGCGGTTTTCGGCATTTTGCCAACCTCTTTCAGATCGAAGCCGACGCAGCGATATCGGCGTTGGCTGGAATTCAGTCTTTGCGTGATCACTACTTAAACGTTTTGGACATCATGCCAGAATGTGAACGTCCAACCTTTCGGGTCCTAATTGCCCAGTTGACCCTTGCGGAGTTTTGCTGGAAGCACGCGAGCCACAAGACGTCCGTTTTGGCAGCACGTTACCTAGAACTGTCAGAGCGTGAATTCATTTAAGCGACGCTTCCCCTTAGTGAGTGAGCCACCATGGCCAGAATGAAAAGTGACGAATTGCGGGTACTCAAGGCTGTTTCCGAATTGCGGAGCGAAGCCGCAGGAGTGAGGCCCGATCGATTCTCATCAGTAGTCCGCAAGCTGAGTGCAAGCGGACTTGTAGACGACAAGCAGCGAATCACCGAAGCCGGCAAGACGCTTGTCGCTTCTGCGTTCCCATCATCACAACCAATGGAGAAATCACAACCAAATGGCTACTTTCAAAGACAAAACGGATCGATCCTGGAAAGTGGAGCTAGACGCTCCGCAAATCGAGGAAGTCAACAGCAAGCACCAGATCAATCTGGCGAGCCTGGAGACGGACCCGCTGATTCAGCTCCGCAACGATCCAATGATGCTGGTGGCAGTGATATGCACGCTGTGTCAGGAATAGATCAAGGAACTCAACCTGGAGATGACGGAATTCAAGAAGAGTCTTCCGAGCCCACCTGATGCAATGATTGATGCAGTGCGGGAGGCGATCATCGGTTTTTTCCCGACTGGTCGAGCTTCGCACGTGCGCGAGGTCTTGACCAAGTTCGACGAAATGAACGCCAAGACGGACGACTTAGCAGTCCTGAAGATGAAGGAACTCTTGAGCAATCCCGGCACGATGAATCGGCTGAACGCGAAGGCGGACGAGGAAATTGCGAAGGCAATGGACGAACTGTTTCCGATGAATGGTGCTCACGGATCCTAAAGTACCACGAATCGGAGATTGTCGTCGTGGTGGACGGTATGAGTGGAACGGATGCCTGTTATTACTTTGCTGGACTAGTCGGGGTGAGGCCCAAGGGTCTGACTTTGAAGCAACTTGCGGCTATGGCGAATGGCCGTATCAAGCAGAGACGAATTGACGCTGTGCAGCTCGCTGGATTGGTCTGGGGAATGTCAGGAATTGATATCGAACGGTTTATACACTTCGGGATCATTGAGGAAACTGGGGCCGGTGGACCAGTACAGTTGAGTCCGGAGATGGCAGCACAAGTTGCAGCAGAAGTAGAGCGACTTAGGTCAAGCGATCCAACACTACCAAAAGCAAAGGGAGTTTAATAGAAATGTCTGGAGCACGCGGGGACATTGCAGCAGGACGAAGTTACGTTTCACTCTACGTCAAACGTAGCGCGTTTGACCGAGCACTTCAGCAGGCTCGACAAAACTTGTCGCAATTTGGTTCTGAGGTGATGGCAATTGGCCAAAGGATGCTGACGACCGGGGCGGCGTTGGCCATTCCTTTCGCATTTGCCGCGAAGAAGTTCGCCGAGTTCGACGATGCGATGCGAGCCGTCAAGGGAGTAACCGGCGCAACAGAGCAGCAGTTGCAGCGAATGACCGACGTGGCCAAGGAACTCGGCAGGACCACCAGTTTCACCGCTGTCGAAGTTGGCAAACTTATGACCGAGCTGGGGCGGGCTGGTTTCAAGCCCGACGACATCGAGTCGATGACGGGCGCGGTTCTCGACTTGGCGAGAGCGACAGGAACCGATGCGACCCTTGCGTCTGGGATCATGGCGGCAACAATCCGTCAATTCAATCTCACTGGAGCGGACGCCGCTAAAGTTGCCGACAGTCTGACCGCTGCAGCGAACAATTCTTTTACCACTGTCGAGCAGCTTGGAGAGGCGTTGAGTTACGCTGGTCCAGTTGCCGACGATTTCAACGTGTCGCTTGAAGAAGCGTTGTCCATTCTTGGCGGTCTCGGAAACGTTGGGATTCAGGCAAGCAATGCAGGGACCACGTTGCGTCGACTCTTCACTCTCACGGGCGCGGAAGCCGCAAAGTTGCATGATGTTTTCGGTGTTGAGTTCGTGGATGCCGCTGGAAACGCTCGCCCGTTGGTCGACGTACTCGAGGAAGTCAACGCAGCAACCAAAGACCTAGGAACGGCAGCCAGGGCCGAGAAGTTCAACGAGGCGTTCGGGCTGTTAGGGATTACTGGTGCGTCTGCGATCGGAAAAAACGTTGGTTCAATTCGCGATCTCCAAACGGCGATTGAGGGTGCCAACGGAACCGCAAAGAAGACTGCGGAGGAAATGGACGCAGGATTGGGCGGTACGTTCCGAAAGGTATCTTCAGCTGCTGAAGGCCTTGTAATGGAACTAGGCGATGCCCTTGCCCCGATGATTCTCGGAGTCTCAAAAACCATCCTGAATAGCCTTGCTGCGTGGACATTATGGATCAAGGCCAACCATGAGATAGTGGCAGTAGCGGCAACCGCAGTTGTATCGATTGCAGGTACCGGGGCGGCGCTCGTCATTGCAGGCGCGACAATGAAGGCCACCGCGATGGCAATGGGAGTGATGGCTGTTGCATTCAAGGCTGGAGCCGCTGCAGTGGCGATTGCAGGATTCACCACCAAGGCATTCGAAGCCGCAGTACTTGCAACAACGTTTGTACTGGCAGCGATGACAGGAACAGCGACCGGAAACACCGTCGCATTCGCAGCGATGGCTACCTTGCAATCAGTCTACCCAGCAGTGGCGGCCGCAGTTACCGCAGGAATCGCGGCAGTGTCCACTGCAATTACAGCCAGCGCTGCAGCTGCCGGGGCTGGAACGGTAATGTCTGGGATCTACTCAGCTGCACTGACCGCACTTGCGAGCGTTGCCACAACGGCATGGGGCATCATCTTGGCACCGATAACGCCATTCGTTGTCGCTGCAACTCTCATCGTTGGCTCGATCGCATCAATTACCGCAGTTGCTGGAGTTGCTGCTGTCAGGGCCGTAGACTTTGCCAAGGCTTGGGATTCAGTTCGATCCATGGCAATCGGTGCGTTTAATGTGCTCAAGCAGCTGGGCGATGTTCTCTACACAGCATTCTCGGCAGGCGACTACGCTTCCATTGTGAAAGTCGCTTGGATCGGAATACGCATCGCGTTTTGGGAGGGCGCCGCTGCAGCAAAGAATGCCGTTATGTACTTGTTCACTGAAGCAGGTTCGATTGCCAAGAATTTCTTTTCCAAACTGTTGTCCACGACCGGAACGGTGATGAAGGAAGTTGCGTTGGCGTTCTTGAATCCGTTCGGTGCTCAACAGAGATTGGGCAATGCGTTAGCGGATCTCGCAAACACTACTTTTTCGATCGATCTTGAGTCAAATGCGAATGCAGCCAGGATCGAGCTAGACAAGCTGCAAAAGCAGCTGAAAAGCGAGGCAACAACACGCGACGTACAAACAGAATTCGACAAGGAGACCAAAGCACTCAAGGCGAAGGCGGAAGCAGCTAAGGCAGGCGATGACGCTGCCTACAGTGCCGCCATGAAGCAGAAGGGGCTTTCCGATGAACAGATAGCCGCTTTGCAACAACAACGCGCAGAGCTTGAGAACATCGAGGCCGAACACAAGCGAATTGCAGAAGCTGCGGACACCTATGATTCCATCACCCAGTCGATGGTCGAACAATCCATTGCACTGCAAAACGGGGCTGATGCCGCTGAACGATACAAGTTGCAGCAGCAGGGATTGAACGATGAACAGATTCGGAATATTGAGGTGATGCGGGCGCAACTCGACATGATGAATCAATTCAAGGATCAGTCTAAGAACCGAATAAAAGAGATCACTGACGCTGGCGACCGTATGCTAGAAAAAGGGGCATCGCCTCAAGCCATCAAGCAACAGGAAGAAGACTGGATCCAGAACGCGTTCAATGCTGGGGCCATCGATCGACAATCCGCAGAGCAGGCGTTCAACGAATCGCAAGATCGGATGATGGACCGGGTCAAGAAATTGAAGGGTGAAGCCGCAAGACTTCAGGAAACTCTAAAAAGTCCTGAAGAAAAGCTGAACGACAAAATGGCAAAGATCAACCAGCTATGGAGGCAGGGAAACCTGACCGACCAGCAGGCTAGGGACGCTACGAACATGGCTCGGAAAGAGCTTGGCAGCAAAGCTGGTGGCGAAGAGAACGGAAAGTTGCTTGGTTCGGGTTCTAAAATGTCAATGACAAGCGTCGCCACATTTTCAGCTCGAGCAGCGATTGAATATGGACGAGGTGGATCCGTTGGAGAGCAGCAACTGCGAGTGGCAATGTCTATCAAGCAGCAGCTTGTAAACGGCAATACGCTGATGCAACAACAGATTGAAGCCACCAAGAACGTTGGACTCCGCTTTAGTTAGTACTCACCATTGAGCCCGCCAGTTCCAACTGGCTCCTCATGGGCGGTCCCGTGCTCGTCGTGCGGGGCCGTTTTTTCTTCCAGGAACAGGTGGGGACGGATGCACAAAGAGGACGAGAGCGTAGCGGGTAACTGGCTCGCGCGAGGAGTCGAAGTTGAATCGATCGCTGACGTTTTGGGTACCGATTGCAAAACGGTTCTGCGCTGCACTGGCAATCAGAAATACTTCGTTCCAACACCATCGGAGATTCAAGCCGGGACGCTTGCTGTCCAAGAGGACTGGTCAAAGAACGAGCGTCGCAATCGCGCTTGGTACACTGGGCCACCACCAGTCCAAGTTACCACTGTCCGAATCAATGATGTTCTTGCAGCAATGCACTAGAAAGGCGTTGCCATTATTGGCGGGCCGATTTCCTACTACCGACGAAAATGTCTCTTCAAAAGGTTTACTAAATGCCAAGCAATAATAACTCGGATTCTTGGGATAACTTCAAATTCCCCGATATGTCACACCGAGGAACCAGCGATCCCTATTCCGACTTCTACGATTCCCTAGAAACGGAATGGGCGCCAGACATTATTGGCGTTCCATACGTCGACGTTGAAGCATGTATGCACATCGAAGCTGAGATTGACTGGAATCCGACGGACATAACCGGACTAGTGGATCCGCCGAGACGCAAACGGGAATAGCCATCGGTTCTACAGAGTGTCATTGCCGATGGGTGGTGGTGACATCGCTGGAAACAATTTTGCAAATGACTATTGAAACATACGAAAACGTTCGGCTATGATTACCGACGTTGTTCCCGTCTTCAAAAGCTGGAGCGACTGCACCAAGTTTCTTTTAACCGGTTCGCTGCCGGGAGTACTTGGGAAGCAAACAAGGCTTAACGTTCTGGAAATTCAAAGCGATCACCTAGCCCGCGCGTGTGGCAACATTCCCAAGCAGTAACCCGCATTGGCGGATAGCAAGGCTTGTTGGGAGCGTCGTTAAGCCACGTTCTTTTGAACCACATGCGTGGGCTTGGTGGTGCGCCGTCATAATTGGCGGCAAAGGGATTGAACTAAGATGAGCAATCAAATTATGGATTCGATCAGCGCCCCGAAGTATGGCGGGCGCAAAGGAACCAAGACGCAGTGGTTCGAGTTTATTGGGTATCGCCCATGCGTCACCTCTTGGTGCGAACTACTTTGCGTAGGCGATGACTTCATGTTTTTTCGTGACACTCTCACTGCTGAGCGACTGCCTGATGGCTGGCATGGTTTCGAGCGGTTCCAAGTATTGAAGCCGGGGGACAAGAGGCCAGTTGATGTTATCGCCACTGCGGTGACCAATTACGCATTCATCGGCAGAGATTGTGTCCATGAATTCATTGACCAATGGTTTGAGGAAATGGAAGCAGCAGCGAGCTAACCAGCAGGACCATTATCGGTCGAATATCGAATTTGCTGTTATCGGTTTGACCAAACGTGTCAAGCCAGCGCGGTAGGGTTCACAGCCTGAGGCTAGCGCTATTTTTTCTTCAAACACCACTACGAGATTGAGCTATGAAAACGATTCACATGTACGCAGTAGTTTGCCGCAAGAATGGTCAAGCGGAATATTTCCCCAAGCTAGTCGACGAACAGGAGTGCGACCGGATAACCGATGAACTCAAGTCAAGAGGATACGAAATAGACAGTGTACTCGTCGACTTGCAAATGCCCCCAGTTGAGAGCCTACAATTCGACGACAAATGGAACGACGTAGGCGCGTTGTCGGCAACCGTCGAGATTGAGTCCACGTTGTACAAGAGCCAGGAGGAGCAAGATAACTGCCCCTTCACCGCTGTCCTCAATGAGATGCGCTCGATGACCAGCGAGGTGACGCCATGAGCGATCCACTTGAACGCAGTCTGTCAGAAATCATTGCCGAGTACGAAGTTCTTAAATTGGCGACAGTTCCAAAGAGCTTTACGGGGTATGTCCTAAAGCTTCGGCAGGAGATGTTGAAAAACTTCATCGACACCGCACAGGCAATTTTGAGGCGTGAGCCCCTGCTTGTCGATCTAAACACTGACGTCCTGCAGGCTGTCTTTAGTCGCTGGAAGCGTGAAGAATTGAGAGCGAAAGCACTTAAACGCCGCTTCGATTACATCAGCGAATTGTCAAAGTGGTGCGCGAAAACTCATCCAGTTCCATCGGTCGACATGGAAGAGATCCGTTCTCATCGTCGATTGCCCTCTGCGGATGGAGACGCATTGCTGGAGTACCTTGACGTCCCCGCCGAAGATGATGCGAAAATAGGTGAGGACAGTCACATACTCGCTATGCCGTTGACGACGTTGCTTGAACAGCACTACACCCGGGAGCGACTTGTAGGGAAATCGCCAGAGACGACGAGGCTTTACCGTTGCTCTATATCAACGTTCGCAAAGCACCTTGGACGTCAGCCGGTTATCCGTGACCTAAGACAATCTACGGTTATCGACTTTCTACGGCATGAAATCGCGAAAGGAAAACGGGCCGCATCGACGATTGAAAAGGACCGCGTTCAGTTGCTCGCACTTTGGAGGTACTGCGCCAAAAAACGTTGGTTGCTGCAGTACCCTGAGATTCAAGCGGTACCGTGTCCAGAGCGTATCCCTGATGCGTGGACCAGGGAGGACATGGAAAAGATCATCGAAGCGTGTCAGAGCCTCAGGGGCATCATTGGCCGCACACCCACCGCGCTATGGTGGGAATGTTTGGTAAGGATCATCTACGATTCCGCAGAGCGAATACGAGCGGCCCTAGGCATTCACTGGACGGACATCTCTACCGATGGATGGCTGACCGTTCGCGCCGAAACCAGGAAGGGAAAGACACGGGACCGACGTTACAAGTTGCGACCGGAAACGATTGAATTACTCGAGCAGATGAGACCCTATCGCAAGTTGAATGAGTCCACGTTGTTCGATATGCCTTTCTGTTACAGCTCTGTGTGGCAAAGATTCAAGGTTATTCTCAAAAAGGCTGGATTGCCCACCGGTCGACGCAACATGTACCACAAGATCCGTCGCACCGTGGCGAGCGAATTTGAGGCAGCCGGGGGCAACGCAACACAGCTACTTGACCACGAGTCGAGAAAGACAACCTTAGGTTATTTGGATCCAAAAATAATCAAGAGCCAGCAACCTGCAGACATTGTTCTTGGCATCGGTCAGAAGCAAGCCACCGCAAAGGGCTCAGATTCTTTCGCAGGTGAGTTGCGGAAGCTGCTAGCCAAGATGGAAGGGGGCAAGCAATGAGACACTCCAGAAGGCCCATGGACAGCGATCCCGATACGTTCATTGATTACGGCCATTTATTAGTGGCGATGGATTGGATACTCACTTGCTGTGGTACCACGAACAAACACGTCCATCCTGATTGGGCGTGGCCAGCGTGGGACATATGCCGTAAGCGGTGGAGACGGCGGGGAGATGAAAATAGCGGTTCCGCCGCGTGACCCTTTCGAGGCTTTCCGCTGCGAAACGCGCCCCCTTCCGTGTACAGATTAGGGCCCGACGAGCACGAGCCTATGCAGCGGTTAGCTTTGATAACTGGACCGGCGCGGGAGAGATCCCGTTGCCGTTCTTTTTTGTTGGGATACTGCCCAGCAAGGACGGCTATCCGCTAAAACATCTGGCTACCATCGACCCGCACATGAACGAGGTACCGCGATGAATGACGAGTGGCGAATAAAAGATCCGGCGATCCCTGAACAAGTCCAGTCCGAATACTTGTTCTTGTTCAATGAGGTTCTGACATTGACGTACCACTGGCAGACATTCAACACTCTTTTTGGCCACTCCAAGCGTCGCATTGAGCTAATGAATGTGACCGCGCCAAAGTTCTTTTTACTGGTCCAGCGAAACCTAATTGACCAATTGGTTTTAATCCTCTCGAGACTGCTAGACCCAGCAACGTCAGGCCGCCAAAAAACGCCATTCCACAATGCGACCTTTGCGCATTTTGTTGATACCTATGCTGCCTACGATCAAACACTTGCGTCCACCCTCACACTTAGCCTTGAAGAACTGAAAACCAAATTTGCGGACTTTCGGTTCTGGCGTGACAAAGCAATCAGTCACAGCGACTTTAATGTTGCTCACAACGTCACTCCGCTTCCGAAGATCCATTTCGACGAATTGGGCGAGTGTATCGAACTGTCGCAAAAATGGATTGAGTCGCCACAGACGAAGGCCGCACCGAACGAGACAGTGCACTGGACCGTAATGGAGATTGGAGGAGCCGACGCAGTAATCGCCGTACTCAAAAACTCAGTGGCATTGATGAATTGGGAGCGTTCGGACTGGCGAAACAGAGGGCAAGTTCCAAGGAACGAAGCGTCGTTTGACGATGCCTGACAAAACGACCTCCTACCGCTTCGCGTAACGAGCGCAGAGGGCATCGGTCGACATCTCAGGCGGATAATCGTGTTCGTGCGTCGTGGGGCGAATACGGGAGCGTCCTATGGTGGATAAAAATTCTTTCGGGTGAAAAACGACTACACCCAACTACACCCGCACCGTCCAAAACCACCGCTTGGACCGTCTATTCGGAACGCGAAAGACTGCGGAAAACACGGGATTTCTTGCGAATAGGGCAAGTACATAATCCGTCTTTTAATCCGTAGGTCCTGGGTTCGAGCCCCAGCGCCCTCACTTTTCTTCACTCAGGTTCCTAGCTGGCCCCTCGTCCCCGCCGGGTTCTGCCCGGGGACGCACTGCCACAGAGGCTCCGCCTCGATCAGCTTTCACCTTCTCGTCCCCGCCGGGCTCTACCCGGGGACGCACTGCCACAGAGGTTCCGCCTCGATCAGCTTTCACATTCTCGTCCCCGCCGGGCTCTGCCCGGGGACGCAGTGCCACAGAGGCGCCGCCTCGATCAGCTTTCACATTCTCGTCCCCGCCGGGCTCTGCCCGGGGACGCACTGCCACAGAGGCTCCGCCTCGATCAGCATTCACCTTCTCGTCCCCGCCGGGCTCTGCCCGGGGACGCACTGCCACAAAGGCTCCGCCTCGATCAGCTTTCACATTCTCGTCCCCGCCGGGCTCTGCCCGGGGACGCACTGCCACAGAGGCTCCGCCTCGATCAGCTTTCACCATCTCGTCCCCGCCGGGCTCTGCCCGGGGACGCACTGCCACAGAGGCTCCGCCTCGATCACCATTCACTCACAGCAGAGTCTACTGGTTCGAGACCGTTATATTCCCATTCGAAGAACGTAGTTCGAGATTAGCGATTTCGCCTTCGCCTTCGCCGAGCACAACTACTTCGCCTTTTTTGACCTTTTGGCCATCGACAGTAATTTGGCCGTTGGAGGTCGACGGCTTGATTTCTACGACTCCACCATTCACTTTGCAATTGATCGACCCGTTGCTGGTTTTCATGGTGTTATCAGTCCCAGCCAACAGGCCCGTGAATTTGATACTGCCGTTACTGGTTTCCAGATTCACTGGCGATGGGGTCGTTGAAGTGACCTCGATCGCTCCATTGGATGTATCGATAGTCACCCCTTCTAACGAGTCCGAGACGATTACTTTGCCATTGCTTGTTTTGACTGCAACAGCGCCTTGAACGTTCTTGACCGTCACCTCACCGTTATTCGTTTTTGCTTGCAAGCCGGGCGACTGTGGCATGGTGATATCGAAGGAAACACTCCCTTTGAACAGCTTGGGGGTAACTGCGAAAACGCGAACATCATCCCCTGATTCTTCGATGCGAATTTGAATTTCTTCCAAAGCAGCATCTGCTGATTCTTGTGTGGCACCGTAGGCTTTTTGAGTAGCCACGACTGTCAGCTCATTCACCGCGGCACCTTGGACATTGATTGTGCCATTAGTCCCTTCGACGACCAATTTTCCGAGCGGTGCTGCGGCCGTGTGCTGGGTAGTCCGCTTGGCAGAAAAGTTCCACGCTTGGCATCCGCTCAAGCTAACCACTATCGCCAATAGGGCGAGGCCCAGCAAATTGCGCATCGTAAATTCTCGTCGGTGAATCATTGTCGATAAGACACGAGGGAAACCGTCCCCTCACCCATCTTTACCTGATGCCATTCGCGGCAACAAGCGTGTTCTTTGCAGCGGCAAATAGCGATTGGCAAAAATTACTGAGCTCGGGGGTGAGCCAATTCGTAAATCGAGCGAAGATTTGCCGCACTCACATGAGTGTAAATTTGTGTGGTTGCGAGATTTCGATGCCCCAATAGCTCTTGCACGCTGCGAATGTCCGCCCCTCGATCCAATAGATGGGTAGCAAAAGAATGTCGCAAAGTGTGTGGACTGGTGCGAGAATCGAGATCTGCCGTGAGAATGTGTTTTTCCAGCATTCGTCCTACGCTACGCGTGGTCAATCTCTTCCCGAACCGATTCACAAATACGGGTGAATCGCGGCGACCGTCGACCGACGCATGCCGCTTCCTAACAACGGCATATTGCTGTAAGGCGCGAATGGCAAAGGACCCGAGTGGACTAATTCTTTCTTTGCGTCCTTTACCTCGGACGCGAATGATTTGTTCATCAAAGTCGATATCGCTATCGTCCATCCCTACCAACTCGCTGACTCGCAAACCTGCGGAGTACATGGTCTCCAAGATGGCTCGATCTCTTAAACCTTGGGCATCCTCACCGTCGGGTGCGGTTAGCAGGCGATTGACTTCGGGACTGCTCAGCACATGTGGCAATTTGCGTTGGCGTCTTGGGTTTCGCAGCGGTTTGGCGGGATTGCTGCTGGCTAAGCCTTGCCGCTGGGCAAAGCGATAAAAACTACGCAGAGAGGCCAGTTTGCGAGAAATGGTCGCCCGGGCATAATCGGCTTGAGTCAACGCGGCCTGATATTCACGCAGATCCTGAGGCGTGAGCGTTTCCGGGGCAGGGCAGGAGCCCCGCGCGTGTTCTAAGTAATCAGCGAGCCCGATCAAGTCCTCACGGTAGGCTTTGATAGTCAAATCTGATGCATTGCGCTCATCGGCAAGGAATCGCAAGAATTGGCTGATGGCTCGACGCACGTGTTCGAATCCTTAGGAAAAAGATAGTCGCCTTTCGCTCCGCGAAAGTAGCGTTGGTATTTATTATTTTTTCAGAACTTTCGCGGAGCTAAAGGCGACAATTATTGCCTTCGATTAATAAATCCACAGCCTCTCCGCGAAAGTAGCAGATAGTCGCCTTTCGCTCCGCGAAAGTAGCGTTGGTATCTATTGCTTTCTCAGAACTTTCGCGGAGCGAAAGGCGACTATTATTGCCTTCGATTAATAAATCCACAGCCACTCCGCGAAAGTAGCAGATAGTCGCCTTTCGCTCCGCGAAAGTAGCGTTGGTATTTATTGCTTTCTCAGAAC
>JBGTBJ010000168.1:0-86993 GCA_041749395.1 Pirellulaceae bacterium | reverse complement strand
GCTGCATTTCGACTTGAAATCGTTCAGGTCGATTGACGCGGGCCATCTTGTGGGCGTGATTGTTTTTTGTCATGCCCAAGTTTTAGCGCAATTGCCCTAAAATGACTATACCCAATAAATTCACAGCCTATCCGCGAAAGTAGCGTCAGTATTCGCTGCTTTTGCAGAACTTTCGCGGAGCGAAAGGCAACTATGATTGCCTTCGATTAATAAATTCACAGCCTATCCGCGAAAGTAGCGTCGCTATTCGCTTCTTTTGCAGAACTTTCGCGGAGCGAAAGGCAACTATGATTGCCTTCGATTAATAAATTCACAGCCAAGCAGCGAAAGGCGACTAAAAATTCTCGTTTTTTGTTCGTTGATTGACCAAACGTGTCCCAGTGGGCGCAGATAATGAGTTGTGTCGAGAGGAAAAAAATCTGGAAAACTTGTCAGAATCCGGTTGAAAACAGGCCACTCGATCGGTTAGTATTCGCGCGTTCATGCGATCACATAATTGCACATAGGGATGATAAGACCATGGCGAAGAAGAAAGCAGCTCTACAAACGGGCAATGCGGTCAAGCGGGATAAGGACACGGATGCAGCGCTCAAAGCGGTCTTGGCTCGTGAGCCAGGATTGAAGACGACTTTGCAGCAGATTGAGAAGGCGTTTGGCGATGGTGCGATCATGCCGCTGGGCGCGTCGCAGCAATTGTCCGTATCAGGAATTTCGACGGGCAGTTTGTCGCTAGATATGGCGCTAGGTGGTTATGGGTTACCGCGTGGGCGAATCATCGAAATTTTTGGCCCAGAGTCGAGCGGAAAAACGACTCTCGCATTGCACGTAGCAGCCGAAGCACAAAAAGAAGGTGGCATTGCAGCCATTATCGACGCGGAGCATGCCTTCGATCCGAGCTGGGCGAAGAAACTGGGTGTCGAGCTGGATACGTTGCTCGTCAGCCAGCCAGGAAGTGGCGAAGAAGCGATGCAGATTTGTGAGATGCTGGTCAAGAGTAACGCGGTCGATGTGATCGTGATCGACTCCGTCGCCGCTTTAGTTCCCCGCCAGGAACTGGAAGGCGAGATTGGTGATAGCCATGTTGGTTTGCAAGCCAGATTGATGAGTCAGTCAATGCGAAAATTAACGGGCGCGATTGCGAAGAGCAAATGCGTAGTGATTTTCATTAACCAGATTCGTGAGAAAATTGGTGTCATGTTCGGTAGCCCGGAAACCACTCCAGGTGGGCGTGCCCTGAAGTTCTACTGCTCATGCCGCGTTGATGTTCGCCGTATCGGCGCTCTTAAAGATGGGGAAGAGCAGGTGGGGCAACGCGTCCGCGCCAAGATCGTCAAGAACAAAGTTGCACCGCCGTTCCGCGTGGCCGAGTTCGACATGATGCACAGCAATGGGATCAGCTTCGAAGGGGACTTGCTAGACCTGGGGACCCTTCACAAAGTCGTCGATCGCAGTGGATCGTGGTTCAAATATGGCGAGACCTATCTTGGACAAGGCAAAGAAAAGGCGCGTAATTTCTTGATTGAAAATCCAGATGTTGCGGAAGTGATCAAGCAAGAAGTGCTGGCACAAGGAGGATACTCGGCTCCCGGTGGCGCAGAAGAGGAATCCGAAGTCGCCGTAGAAGAGAATAGCTGAGGCATCCCCAAAGTACGCGGCTTATTTAAAAGCCGCGTCCGCCTGCCGGTAATTGCTGCGGTGGTGCGATAATCTCATACGAGCCCGAGGGGCTCGGTGATGTTCTGCTAGGAACACTAATGTTCAATTCAGCAGGTACTACACCCTGTCGCGATTGTTCGCGCAGGGTGCTCGCCCGATCGAGCACCGTCTCTAGCGAGGGGACTTCTTGCGGGACTAACTCAATATCTACCACCCGCTCGTCCCGCACCTCTAATGGCCAGAGTGTTTCGCTAAAAAAGTCCAGCGGAGGGTACTCGTACCAAGGCGGGTCAATTCGCTGAACAACGGTTTCCGTCCGAAATCCGTCTCTTTCTACCCGAATTTCTCGCGCACCGTGATAAGTAAATGGAGTCGCGGCGGGTGAGGTCCCGATGATTTGATTGTCGACGCTGACTAAAGCACCCGGTGGATTTGTCCGGACCATCAAACGCCGACGAACGCAACCGGGAGCTGAAATCAGCACCAGAGAACAGGCAATCAAGCGTAGGATTCGGGGTGAAATCGTCATGCGGTTGCTGTAACAAATTTCTGGAACGGTTGTCCAGACGAGATCCAGTATGTTTTTTTGTAGGAATCAGCACCATGTGTCGGCTAGGTTGTCTGCTTTACGGTAAATACAATGGCGACCTTCGAGGTGCGCCGCTGGACTGCCTAGCCGGCGGCTCCCACCTTATGACGGCCTGTTGAAGAATTGCAAACGCATGTCAGAACGTGAAATCCCACCCGATCCGCCGATTCCCACTTCGATGGTTGATTTCGCGGTTTTGTCGGACGTGGGTATGCGGCGCGCCAACAATCAAGATGCGGCGACCGCTTTGCAAGCTGACTCCATTGAACGCTTGCAATCGCGCGGCCATCTCTTTGTGGTCGCTGATGGGATGGGGGCTCACGCGGCAGGTGAATTAGCCAGCCGCATGGCAGTGGACAAAATTCCTCATCAATACCTCAAACGTTCGACCGTAGGGGCTGCGGAAGCTTTGCGGCAATCGGTGGAGGAAGCCAACAACGAAATTCACCGTCGTGGTCAGCAGAATCCTGAATTCCATAATATGGGAACCACGGCCAGCGCGCTGGCATTGTTACCCGACGGTGCCGTTGTGGCTCATGTTGGTGACAGCCGCGTTTATCGACTCCGCGGCAACGTGTTTGAGCAACTAACTTTTGACCATAGTCTTGTTTGGGAGATGCAGGCTTCAGGTCAGGTTCATCCTGGCAGCGCGCTCAGCCAATCAATTCCCAAGAATGTGATTACTCGATCGCTCGGGCCCAATGCGAATGTAGACATTGATTTGGAGGGGCCGTGGCCTATACAGAAGGGAGACCGATATCTGCTGTGCAGTGACGGTTTGACCGGGCAGGTCGCCGATGAAGAGATTGGCGCGTTACTCGGTTGCTTGCCCCCGCATCGCGCGGTGCGCGTGTTGGTCGACTTGGCAAATCTCCGTGGCGGCCCCGACAACATTACTGTCATTGCAATCCACATTATTTCCGATCCCGCAACGACTCCCGGCCATGGTGCTCCTGTACCTCGGCCACCTCGCAAGTTTCCACCCGACTTGTTGATCGCCACCACGGCCGCCTGTGTGCTTGGCACTTTGATATTGTTGCTGTTGGATCAACGAGGGCCCGCGGTCATTACGGCTGCACTCAGCCTCATTGCCATCGCATTCACATTGTTCACTTGGTTGCGCCCGCAATCCAGCGGCGAGTCTCCTCGCGAACACACGGGCAATCATCGCACCACGAGCCCTTATCGTCGGTATCCCATCAAGCCCAACGAAGCGCTCATTTCACGATTAGGGGGAACGGTGCAGGCGCTGCGAGATGCGGCCGTAGATAAGGGATGGCGATTGAATTGGGGGAGGGTGGATTCCTTGCAAAACGAAGCTAAGGAAGCGCGCGAACGCAATCAATTTATCGAATCGGTCAGACTGCAAAGCGAAGCCATCATCGAAACGATGCAGCAACTTCGCGACCAACATAATCGGCAAGCGGGCGATTCAACCTTGGACCTTTAGTGGTCTGGTAATTGCGCAGCTCAGCATCTCGATGTCTGTTATGATGTATCCGTCACAAGATGGCCAACGACTTCGTTGGGCTGGACTCGATCCTGGCGGGGATACGTTAAATAATGACCTCAATGCTAAGAATATTTCTTATTGCCTGTTGCCTGTTGGCCATTCATGGCATGCAGGCCTTTACAGGCATGGTGTGGGGGCAGAGCGAAAGTGGGAATGCCGAATCGCGTGTGCAAGATTCCCTGGTGTCGCTTTACACATTTGAGCAGTTTGAGAATGGAGTGGTGTTGGATCGGAGTGGCGTTGGCGAGCCATTGAACCTTCGTGTCGATAAGCCTCAGAATGTGCAGTTTCGAGATGGACGGTTTGTGGTTCAAGCCTCGGTCATTATTGCCTCCGATGGTCCAGCCAAGAAAATCATTTCGGCAATCAAGTCGACCCATGAATTAACCATCGAAGCTTGGCTCAAACCGCTGGACAATCGACAGACAGGGCCAGCAAGGATTGTGAGTATTTCGGCTGACCCTTCGCAGCGCAATGTTACTTTAGGTCAAGACAAGCAGCATTTTGATTTGCGTTTGCGAACCGAGTCCACCGATGGCAACGGTCAGCCGTCGACCGGCACGCTCGATGGAACCGTGAATACTTTGTTGACCCATGTGGTCTGTACGCGATCGATCTCAGGTGAGACCCGTTTCTACATCGATGGTCGGTTACTGGTGACCAAGGCTGGATCAGGGAGTCTGAACAATTGGGACGACGGTTTTCGGTTGTCTCTAGCCAACGAAGTATCAGGCGATCGCCCTTGGTTGGGTGAGCTATCACTCGTGGCCATTTATGGACGTTCCTTGACTAGCGATGAAGTGTTGCAGAACTTTCATGCGGGCAAGCCAGCGACGAAGGACTATGCGAAGCTGTTACCAGCGGCCGCTGAGCATGAAGTGGATTTCGTGCGCCATATTCAGCCTCTCTTTCAAAAGCACTGCTTTGAATGCCATTCGGCTGATAGTGAAGATGGTGGCGTCAATTTAGGAATTCGTCAGCGGGCCATGCAAGGTGGCGATCATGGGCCGATCTTTGTTGCCAATGATGGGGCTAATAGCCGGCTGGTCCATTTGGCCGCGGGACTCGACAAAGATCTGGTGATGCCTCCCGATAGCGAGGGACTCTCCGACGAGGATATCGCTCTATTGCGAGCTTGGATTGATCAGGGTGCCAAGTGGCCTGAAGGAGTCGACATTGCGGACCCACGTGAAGAACAAGCAAAAACTCATTGGGCGTTTCAGCCGTTGCATGCTGTGGAAGTACCAGTGGTGCATAACGCCGGATGGTGCAAAACGGACATTGACGCATTTCTGCTGGCGCGGTTGGAACAAGAGGGGATCGCTCCACAATCATCGGCTAGTGCGCGGCAATTGATACGGCGAATTTCGCTGGACTTAGTGGGATTGCCGCCGACGCCCGAGGAAGTGACAGCGTTCTGCGAGTCGGCCGACCAGGATGTTTCTGCGGCGATTGATTCGCTAGTTGATCGATTGTTAGATTCAAGACAATACGGTGAACGATGGGGACGCCATTGGTTGGACGTTGCCCGCTACGCCGACAGTGATGGACAGGAGAGCGATCGCGATAGGAACACTGCGTATCGTTATCGAGATTTTGTCATTCGAGCATTCAACGAGGACATGCCTTACGACGAATTTGTGCGTTGGCAATTGGCGGGCGATGAATATGAACCCAACAATCCGCAAGCGGTTTCTGCAACGGGGTTTCTTGCTGCGGGTCCTTTCGCGGCATTGCCAGACCGATTGATGGAAGATGAACGATTGCGAAATCGGTTCAATGAGCTGGATGATATGTTGTCAACGGTTGGAACAGGGCTCCTGGGGCTGACGCTTGGTTGTGTGCGCTGTCACGATCACAAGTACGATGCGATTCCAGCTCGCGATTATTACAGCCTGTTGAGTGCATTTCAGAGTGGGCAACGGGAGGAAGTACCGTTAGGAAATACACAGGAAACGGTCTTGGCTTATCGGGATTTTGGCCCCACACCACAGCCGGCTTGGTTGTTTCAGCGAGGCAACTACTATGACCGCGATCAACCCGTCACGCTGGGATTTGTTTCCATACTTACCAATGGAAAATCGCCTCAGGCCTATTGGGCCGAAGCGCATGAACAAAGCCCCTTACAGAATAGCACTCATCAGCGACGTGCGATCGCTGAATGGATGACCGATTGCGAGCATGGTGCGGGTGCGTTATTGGCACGTGTCATTGTGAATCGCCTCTGGCAGCATCACTTTGGAGAGGGCTTGGTACGTACCGTCGGTGACTTTGGCGTTCGCAGTGATGCGCCCACTCATCCAGAATTGTTGGAATGGTTGGCGAATGATTTTGTAGCACATGGTTGGCAAATGAAGCGTTTGCAACGGATGATCGTGACGAGCGCTGTTTTTCAACAGCAGAGTCGCGGTGCCGCACCCAATACAGACCCAGAGAATCGCTTGTTATGGAAAATGCCGTTGCAACGAGTCGAGGGAGAGGTGTTGCGAGATTGTATGTTGGCCGTCAGTGGTACGCTGAACCTAGAATCGTATGGACCAGCGGTGAAACCGCCGATTGCCAGTGAAGCCATCGTGGCGAGAAATCTGACGGACTCGTATCCCAATGACATTCAAGACGATTCCTCGCTGCGTCGTCGTTCGGTCTACTTGTTTCATAAACGAGTGGTTCCCTATCCATTCTTGCAGGCTTTCGATAAGCCGGATGCCCAACAAAGCTGCAGTCGCCGCGATCGCACCACTGTGGCGCCGCAGGCGCTTGCCTTGATGAACGATCCCTTTGCACGAATGGTCGCCACGGAGTTCGCGGGTCGATTGATCGCGGGATCATCGTTAGAGAAAGACGAGGCGACACGAAGGTCGATTTGGATAGAGCAGGGCTACCAGTGGGCGCTGTCGCGAGAGCCTAAAGAGGCGGAAAGAACTGCGGCCGAAAAGTTTATTGAGTCCCAGATGGCCCAGCGCAGTGCGCGGGAGAGCGACTCTTCAGCCGCCGAGATCCAATTGCAAGCAGTGGCCGATTTCTGCCAAGTTCTGTTCAGTCTCAATGAGTTTGTTTACATCGATTAGTTTCAGGTTAGGGACCCATTTGCTATGCCAAATTCTCATCGCGCCCATTGTGGTCGGTATGAATCGATGCTGAGCCGACGACGTTGGTTGCAACGCGCTGGAGGAGGCTTGGGAGGGCTCGCTCTGGGGCATCTCTTGTCGAATTCGCAGTCCCATGGGTCAGAAAAGCAGCCCGGGCGCAGTGGCGCAGAAGATGGGGTTAATTTGAACCCGCTGTCGCCTCGCGTTTCGCATTTTCCAGCCAAGGTCAAATCGATTATTTGGTTGTTTATGGAAGGAGCGCCTAGCAGCGTTGATATGTTTGATCCCAAGCCCGAGTTGACCAAGCGAGATGGTCAGAGGATTTCCATTGATGTCTTCAATGGAAGCCCAGGGCCACTGATGAAATCCCCCTTCCAATTCCAACAGTATGGGGAGAGTGGTGCGTGGGTTTGTGATCGATATGCAAACGTTGCCAAGCACGTGGACGATTTCGCTTTTATTAAATCACTGCACAGCGACTCGAACGATCATGTTCCGGCGCTCTATCAAATCAATACCGGTATTGCTCGTCCGGGGTTTCCTGCGGCGGGTGCTTGGGTCACTTATGGACTAGGCAGCGAAAATCAAAACCTACCTGGGTTTGTGGTGTTGGGAAACAATCAAGGTATCAAGGGCGGGCCGCTGAATTGGCATGCCGGTTTCTTACCAGCCGCACATCAAGGGACTTTGTTTCGAGCCGAGGGTAGTCCGATATTGAATCTGGTTCGGCCTGCGAAGGTAGAGCAGAGAGATCAGAGAAATCAGCTGGACTTATTGGGACGGCTCAATGAATTGCATCGGGAGATGCATCCAGATGAATCGGAATTGTTGGGACGTATTCAATCGTTTGAGCTGGCCTATCGCATGCAATCCGAGGCGGCCAGTCAAATTGATTTTTCGCAGGAGACTCAGCAGACTCGCGATATGTACGGTCTCGACCAACAGGAGACCAAATCGTACGGCAGCAAGTGCTTGTTGGCTCGGCGATTGGTAGAGAGCGGCGTGCGATTTGTGCAGGTCTACAGCGATGGTGAGTGGGATGCCCACAGCGATTTGGCGGGCAATCACACGGGGCATTGCCGGGCAACCGATATACCCATCGATGGTTTGTTGACCGATCTGAAGCAGAGAGGCTTGATGGAATCAACGCTGGTGATTTGGGGAGGGGAGTTTGGACGCATGCCCGTATCGCAAGGAAATGGGGGGAGGGATCATAACCCCCAAGGTTTCATGGCATGGATGGCGGGTGCCGGAATCAAGGGGGGAACCAGCTTTGGTGAGACCGACGAGATTGGATACAAGGCAGTAGTGGATCCCGTAACCGTGCATGACTTGCATGCCACGATGTTGCATCTATTAGGGATGGACCACGAGCGGTTGACCTATTTTCACAATGGTCGCGAGTACCGATTAACGGATGTCGCCGGCAACGTACTGACCCCATTGCTGTCGTAAAGTATCCAGCAGGATTTTTGTAAAAACGATCTATCTTTTTGGCGAGCGAATTTGGTAGCGTCAGTGTATGCCCACACGGCTTACTCGCTACATCATGCTGGAAATTTTCAAGATATTCAGCGTTTCGTTGCTCGTGCTGACGATGCTCATTCTCTTGATTGGCGTCGGGCGTGAACTTTTGCGCGAAGGGCTCGGCGTGATGGCGGTGGTGAGTTTGTTGCCATACGTGCTGCCGATGAGTTTGCAGTACGCATTGCCAGGGACGATGTTGTTTGCTGTCTGTTCGGTTTACGGGCGGATGTCGGCCGATGGCGAAATTACGACGCTCAAGTCGGCGGGGATCTCTCCCTTGCGGGTCATGTATCCCGCTTTAATATTCGCTGCGTTATTGAGTCCCGTTGGGGTGTATTTGAGCGACATTGCTGTCTCCTGGGGGCGTCCTGGTGCCAAACGCGTCATGATGCATTCCATTGAAGATGTTGTTTATCGAATGCTTCGTGCCCAGCGTTCGTACAGTTCTAACAAAGGGTTCTCGATCCACGTTCAAGATGTTGACGAGAATCGTCGCGTGCTGCTCAATCCAACGATTACGATTCAGATGGGGTCCGATGGAGGCGCGTTGATGATGGAGGCACGCGAAGCAAGTCTCTCCATGGATCCGGTCAATGAGGTACTTACCGTACGTTGTGTTGAACCGCACGTCGTCGGAGGAAAGTACAGTTTCCAATCGCCGCGCATTCAAGAGATTCCTATTCCGCTCGACTTGGTAATGAAAACAAGATCGGTGCATATCACCAGCCCCAGCGAGTTGCCGCTTCGATTGCTAGGGCCAGAAAGGATACGGCAAAAACGAGTGGGCGAGGGCAATCGGCAGCAACTGGCAGTGCAAACAGGATTTTCGCTCGTCTCGGCGCGTTGGCATGATTTAGCGGGGCCTCGTGGAACTGACCTGCAAGCTAGGATTCACAGTGGAGACGAACGCTTGACACGGTTGCGGGCGGAACCATGGAGGCGGTGGGCTGGCGGCTGTAGCTGTTTTTTCTTTGTTATGATCGGCGTACCGCTGGCTATTCGAATGAAGAGCGCCGACTACTGGATGAGCTTTGGCTTGTGCTTTGTTCCGATATTACTCGTCTATTATCCACTCATGCAATTTGGTTTGGATCAAGCAAAAAGCGGTGCGTTACCTCCCTACTGTGTGTGGATCGGCAATGTGCTGTTGATGATGGCCGGGATACAGATTTCCAAGCACATTTATCGCTATTGATACGGAACGCCGTATTAGTGAAGCGAAGCTTAGTATTAGATGAAGCTCACTGCTGAAACGCACTTTGTTTGGCTACGAAGAACCCGTAGCCGATAAGAATTGCACAAATAAGAGGGAGTGCCCTGACCATCCCAACTAGATCGCTGGAGTATTCCAATCGCGAGGATTGGCCTTCCACTTCGATTTGTTTTGACCAGCGTTCTTTGGTTAGTTGGCTGCCAATATGGAGTTGATCAAACAGCCCCTTGTCGATTTGGATCCAAGCTCTGGAGTTGATAGAGATCAGGTAGACGTCATCCAAACCTGGGTGTTTTTCGAGTCGGCGATCCATCGCGGTCACCGTTCCGTCGAGCGAATAGTAAATCGTAGAACGGCCCGCCGTGACCCACACATTGGCCATGGCAAAAAGACAGCCCATGAGGACCAGCGTCAAAACTGGCTTGGATTTAAGTAACTGCAAAATAGGTCCCCAGCAGAAGAAAACCAATTCCGCAGGCCAGCATGGATCGGAGTTGGCTATCGGAGGGTTTATTAGCAGCGTCCCCTGGCTGGTTGTTGGCAGCAAGCGTTTGTTTGGCAGTTTGGATGCACGGGATGGAGGTTAGTCCCGCCAGAACGGCACCAATATTTTGATTGCACATGTCGACAAGATCAAAAATTGCCAAACGAAAAACGGTCGCTTCTGCGAGGATGCCGCCGACTATACAAAACAGGGTGACGCAAATCACCAATCGTCCTGATAGAGCTACAAAACGGTTTTGGGGCGTGGCGATGATGGCCAGGACCAAGGCGATCAGCGTTCCACCGTATCCCGCCGAAAAGTGCCCCAAGTAATCGCGTCGGTGCCCTAGGCAAACATAGTAGACAATCGTTACTGGTGCTGCAGGAAGGCAGCAATGTACGATTGTTTGGATATAAACGGGTCGCGAAATCCGAGCATGAGAGTCGGTCATTGGTCTTTCCAAATTCATCCCCAATGTGTTAGTCTACCACGGTACAGACTATACAATCTGCAAACTTTCAATTTGTCACCGGAGGACTTTTGGATGACTACTCGCATTCCCCTGAGTAAAGCTGACGAGCGGATGCGGTTGCAACGCGATCGCCTCGATCTCTCGATTGCCGAAATGGAATTGTCCGTTCGCACAACCAATTGCTTGGAAGACACGGGCATCTTTACTGTGCGGGATCTCTTGCAAGCAACCCCAAAACGCTTGCTGGCTATTTCCAACTTTGGCGAAAAGACACTCGAAGAAGTGTACGTAGCCTTGGAGTCGCTTGGTTTCTATCGACCAGGACGTACCCCGGTTGAAGTCTAAGTCCTGCCTAGTTCTCGTTTAAAAGTGTTGCCACGATCTCGCCGGCTTGAGCAGAGATCGTGCGGCGGCTCAACAGCAAACCTTGCGAATAGGCCGGTAGCGATCGATAGGTCCCTGCAGGAAGTTGAGTTGCAGCAAGTAATTTGTACGCAGTGGCATCGGCCTGAATGAGTTCGACTCGGCCATTGAGCCCTTGCAAAAGAACCTGGTTACCAATGGCGATTGGATGAGCCGTGCCGTAATCGGGGCGGCTCCATTGCAATTCTCCATCGCTCCAGGCGACACAGACCAGTCCGCCATTGCGCATGTCTTCGCGACCGCTGATCGCAAAGAGATAATCGCCAACGATTACCGGCGTCACGTATTGGCTGCTAATCACTTCGTCATCGGCCCAAAGGTTCTTAGGTGTGGGCTGGGCCAGATCCACTTTTCGGCAGCCGATGCCATAAGATGCAGTGAGAAATGCAATAGAACCTTGCACTAAGGGCGTCGCAGCGTTGACAGTGGGTCCACGTTGCCCAAAGGGAATTTCGTTAACCACATTTCCTGAATCGGGATCGACTACATAAGCTTTGAGACGCATCACGGCCAGCACGAGTTCTTTTCCCGCAATGGAAATTGTTGTGGGAGAAGCATAGGACGCTTCGGAATCCAGGCTAGTCCAAATCGTTTTCCCATCGGACAAGCGAACCGCAACCAAGCCAGCTTTTGTCCGGCCACCAACGGCCACAATGGCTCGATCTTCCAGAACCAGCGGCGTACTCCCTGCGCCAAAGTAGCCCTCCTCCGCGTCATAATCAGATCTTAGCGAACGAGACCAAATTTCTTTTCCATCGGCGACCGATACGGCATGCAAATCTCCTCCCGCGCCGTACGCCAGCACGATGGAGCCCTGCACGACGGGCACGCAGCGAGGGCCCGTGTCGGGGTCGATCCCACCTCGATACTTCGTTGGAAACGAAGTTTTCCAGAGGGATTTTCCATCCTTGGCTGAGAGGCAATCGAGTTGTTCACGGTCGGAGATGCGGTGCCAGACAAAAACGCGAGAATCCTGGACCGCTACACCGGCGTATCCCCCGCCGCAGGAAAAACGCCATCGAGTCCGTACGGACGATTCCGGATCAAAATCAGCCGGATCCGTCGACCAAGGTTCGAGGGCTGCGTCGGTGGCTTGTCCGTTGCGGTTAGGTCCCAAGATCTGGGGCCAGTCCCCTGCGGAGGCACAGTTGGCGGCTGGGGCAAGGAGACAGAGGCTGCAAAGAATCGCGACAAAATCGCGAATCAGCTGGCAGTGGGAATACAAAATACGCATCGCGATAGGTCTTTGTGGTATCGAAGGAATGGACCCTCATAAGATACGCTGTTCGTTCGTTGGTTGTCTTTATCTGAAACGTTGATTGATTGAAAAACGACTTTATGCCTCGTCTACCTCGACCTTGGAGCAAGAAACGCGGCAGCCGTCTAGCGGCTCGGGTGTTTTCAGGAGTCGTCGGCGAGGTACTGTTTTTTGCGATTTTGTTTTTTATTGGCATGTTCGCGTTGGCGTTGGCGATTGCCGGCCAAGTGGTCCAAAATTCAGGGGGTGAGGCTTCTCTGGGGATTGGATTTTGGACCTTTGCCATTACCTCTGCGGTCCTTTTGGTGGCCGGTGGCGTTGGGTTGTCCTATCGCATACTGCATGTGGGGGCCAGCAATGAGCGTCGCGCGGCACTGGCGGGTCGCACGGGTGCGCTGGCTGGCCGCACGGGATCGCTCGATGCAGCGGGGCGATCTCGACGTCCGCCACGTCCGTTGCCGAACGTGCCCCAAGGAGCATCGCTGAACGACAGTCCGGGAATGCGGTTGACCTATCGCTTGCCGTCCACCGGATCGCCGGTCTCGCGCGTTGCGGCGGCTGCTTTGCTGGCCGTGATGTGGGTTGGCGTGTGGGTGGTGTTGGCCGCTGTGGCAATCAGTGGAATGTGGTGGGGAACCCCTCGGCCCATGTTGACCTTTTTGCTGCTGCCGCTCGGCGCGATTGGGGTTTGGACGGCGCGGTATTTCATTCGACAGCTTAGGGAGGCAGCCGGAGTCGGCGCGACGATCGTAGAAATTAGCGACAACCCACTTCGCCCAGACGGAAAATATCAGCTATTTGTTGCTCAGTATGGTAGGTTGAGATTGCGGCGTTTAAGGATTTTGCTGGTTTGTGAAGAGGAATCTATCTTCCGACAAGGGACTGATGTGCGGACAGATCGACATTTAGCACTAGAAGAAATTGTTTACAATGGTAAGAATGTCAGCATTGACCCGGATGCTGCTTGGGAGCAAGAATTCGAAGTCAAAGTGCCGCAAGGTGCTATGCATTCGTTTCAAAGTCCGCACAATGCTGTTCACTGGAAAATCGTAGTAACCGGAGAATCCCGACCTTGGCCATCGTTCTCCCGAAGTTTCCCCGTCGTCGTACATCCTCCTCAAGGGCGATCGACAACCGACCGGCGCTGACTTTGCGTTGCTGTCGTCCGGACGGATATTACGAAACAGGCGAGGCTTTGGTCTGCACCTGGCAGGTTGAGCATTTGCCGACCGATTCTCTGCAGGGCCTTGAAGCGTCAGTCCTTTGGTACACAGAAGGAAAAGGGGATGAGGACTTGGCGGTCCACTTTTTCCACCGCTGGAGTACGGCCCGATTGCAAGAGCTGGATTTGAAAGCTCCACAACGATTTTCCACTCGCCTCCCCGACAGTCCGATGAGCTACAGCGGAATGTTGTTCCGAATTCGCTGGTGCACTCGGATGCGATTGTTTTTGGCTAATGGTCGCGAGATTGTTACAGAACAATCGCTGACGGTTGTGCCCCGTTGCAATGCCTAAGATGGTGGCCGGATCGCATAACGCCGGATCGCATAGTGATCGACCGGCGAATCCGTTCGGTTCGCGATTTACCACTCCGGGTGCCTTGTCATTTTGTCCCGACGGCAATTTGTCAGTCGGTAATGTTATCGAAATGGACGCAGAGCAATTTCTCTCTGTGTTGGCAGATAAGGTCGCTATAACGCCGAGGGCCCTGATCGTGGGACCACATGGGAGCGGCAAATCGACGTTACTTCATGCACTTAAAAAGGAGTTAATTCGATCGAGTCCGCCGCTCTCTGCCGCAGGTAGTATTATTTGGATTACCTTGCGACAAGGAGGAAGCCATGCAGAGGTCTGGAGTGCTTTGGCGCGATGTCCGCCGGGTGGCCTACTGATGATGGACGGCTCCGAGCAACTCTGGTTCTGGGAGCGAATGCGTGTGTTGGTGATTGCCCGCAGCAAGGAAATTAGGCTGCTATGGACGTCGCATCGACCCTTGCTAGGCTTCAGTGAGATTTATCGAACGCGTCCCCATCGAGAAGTGGCTCGGCGGCTGGCGAAGGGACTTCTCGCCGACTTTCCGCAGTTGCAAGTGGAGATGATGCAAGAATTTGATCGCCGGTGGCCCGTCTGCCAGGGGAATATTCGCGAACTTTGGGCTACGCTATATGACCACTTCGAAAAGCAAAACATCCCACAGCGAGAAGGCTGCCCGTGAGTATTCGTTTGAGTATTGTGTTGAGCCAATCAACCGGGGGAACGGCAATACAGCAAGACATGGAGGGGGATCTTGTTGCGCGGCTGATTGGATTGCCCGGATTGGATTTGTGCCTAGTCGGTCCGCTCGAACGATCGACTCAAGAGACGACGGACCGATTGGTGCTGGAAGGACTGCAAGGTGATTTTGCCTTGCTGACCTGGCATGCCGCGGAGGCGGCTATCGAATTATTGCGGCAGGCAGGGCAAGTTGGCGAGCGGGTTCCCCATGCGCTTGACCCCTTTGCACCTAATGACAGTGTCTCAAAAGGCGAGGAACAAAGTGGCGGTAAGGAGGCTGCGGGACGTCGATTCTACCTGGTGGAATTGCGAGGCAAGACAAGCGAACAGGTCGTCGATGGGCTGCAACAAATTCTGGCTGCCCGCCGAACCAAAACGGTCGCGATTGGCATTTCTGCGCCAGCATTACCAATAGCCAAGAGTCCTCCGCAAGCTGCTGTATCGGTATCGGGCAAGGTTCCGGCAAGTTCGTCGGGAGCACCTGAATTGCCCCACAAGCCTCAGGTTTTGCCCGCTTCGACGCAGCCAATCGACATGACCAACCTGCTTCCCGCTGCAAGTAATTCTCGCAGCGATTCTGGAACGATACGCGACGAATGGGATGATTTAGTCGACGATCTCAACGATTCAGACATCTGAATTCCCGTTTTCAAGTTTGATCGGCGGAATTGCAGCCCCTTAATTGCAGGTGGTGCATTCCGTTGTTACTCTAGTGACATCGTGCGCTTCGTCCTCGCTGGAGCGGGGCACGTTCGTTTTGCCTCCTAGTGAATGGGTTCAGCAATATCCATGTCGGCCACTACAGTTCAGATCAAAGAAGAAATCGTTGTTGTGTACTTCACCGACGGTAAGATCCTCGACAGCCAGCGGATCGAGGCAATTGGCAAGGAGCTGCAAACGGCGGTTCCTCAGGCGATCCATCGCAAATTGGTGCTGAATTTTCGTGGCGTTACCTTTATGTCCTCAGCGATGATCACCAAGTTGGTGATGATGAACAAGGCGTGCAAGGCGCAAAGCGTTGACATGAAGTTTTGCGAAGTATCGCAAAACGTTATGGAAGTTTTTAAAATCACGAAGCTCAATAAATTGTTCGATCTCTACGATAGCGAAGAAAAAGCGATCAAGAGTTTTGACAAAAAGGGCTGGTTCAGTTGAGCGAACGGCATGCCGTCAAGCGAAGGCCATGATGCAGGCTGACAATGAGTCTGCCCGGGAGTCTGACCCGGAGCACCAAGAATTTGCAGAGCAAGTTGCTGCGGAGTTGCACGACGGCGTGGTGCAATGGATTGTGGGTGCGAAAATGCAGGCAGAGGCCCTGCGAGCCCATTTTCTTGCTGGTCGAGAAATATCGCCCCAATCTTTCGATTCGTTGGTGGATTCGCTGCAGCGGGCGATGGCGGAGGCACGCCGATTGATGCATGGGCTGCACGGTCCCGATTTGCCCGATGGTTTCTGGCAACAAGCTTTGCGATTTGATCTTAGCCAAGCTCGCGAGTTGGTTGCAGAGAGCCAGTTGCGAAGCGATCAAGCGACTACCGAAGAGGCCTCTCTGCCCGACCTTCAGTGGAGGTTTGCGGAGGGTGTCGAGCCCTTGGAAGAATCGCTGGCGCAGCAAGTCTACCGCTTGCTCTATGAAGTGGTATGGAATGCCATGCGCCATGCGAAAGCGAGCCAAATCACGGTTGCGGCGGATCGCATTGCTTCGCCATTGTCCGTTGGCGGGGATGCGAGTTTGCGATTAATTGTCACGGATGACGGTTGCGGTTTCGATCCTGAGCTCGTTCCGCACCACCGGCATGGCGTGCGTGGTGTATCACAGCGAGTGCAACGTGCCGGGGGATCCTGTCAATTGCAGACGGCACTCGGCAAGGGAACTCGCTGGGAATTTATATTACCAATCCCAGAGCCGCGTTAGTCGCGGACCTCATGTAGTTGTCCGCACCTTAGGTTGCGGGCTCAATATCTTTCAGGGATCGGCCTAGTCGTTTGCGGCTGGAGCCTTTGGCTGCCCCCGCGCCGACCCGTTTTGTGTTGTCGCTGGATTCGCCCCTGAGTAGCGCGGCAACGCCCGGATGGAGATCGTCGGCATTTTCTGGAGTTCCCAGATCCTCAATCGCGTCGCTTACACCGAGCAAGACCGATTGTTTGACACCGTTTCGCAGCCAGGAAAAAAAGTTTACGTCCATGTTTTCATTCTCCCAATGATTCGTTGATCGCGAACCTGAACTCTCTAGCGCAAGAAGAATCCATTCTCAAAACGCGATTGCCGTTGAACAGTAGGATTTCTGTGGTGTTGGCGTCTAGAGCACCCTGGCCAGGAATGATCTTGAGAAATTCTGGAGAGATTTCTAGACTTCGCCTGAATTCGTTCGTCGCGGAGTGTGCGTCGACATCGGATGACTTGACATTCGCACGGTTCAAGGAGGACCTGCATGACCCACGTTACGAAATTCCGAAAATCCGCACAGAGTTTGATGGCTCTGGCAACTCTGTTATCCAGCGGAGCAGCGTTTGCGGTAGATCCGCCCGCCATCCCCCGAGCGAACGCTCCGGCCAAAGGGGCTCCTCAGAATGGCCCGGCCGCCACGGTTGCCAAGGGTGATGAAATTCTGGCGATTGTGAATGCGGAACCCATCAGCGCGAAACGAATTGGCGAAGAGGCCATGATTCGTTACGGCGAAGAGATCGTGTCGAGTTTGACGGATCGATATTTGGTGATCGAAGCCTGTGAAGCCAAGGGCATAAAGATCAGTTCAGAAGATGTTCAGAAAGAAGTCTTGCGAGTGGCTGCCAAGTTTGGTTTGACTCCAGACAGTTATCTCAAGTTGCTGGAAGAGGAACGCGAGATAAGTCCCGAGCAATACAGCAGTGATGTCATCTGGCCGATGTTGGCTCTACGCGCCTTGGTGGCTGAGTCAGTCACCATCACACAGGAAGAGTTCAACAAGGAATTTATCAGCCAATATGGCGAGTCGGTAAAATGCCGCATGATCATGATGAGCAGTCGGGAGAAGCTGGAAGAGGTGCTCAAGCAAGCTCGCGCGAATCCCGAACAATTCGGTGTCTTGGCCGCAACGCACAGCGAAGATGAAGCCAGCGCAAGCGTACGTGGCTTGATCCAACCCATCCGACACCACCTGGGTGATCCGGCCGTGGAAACGCTCGCCTTCAGTCTCCAAGAAGATGAAATTTCGGATCCATTCCCAATTGAACAGCAATGGATTATTTTGCAATGTGTAAGAAAGCTAGCTGCAACGCCTCCTACCGAAGCGGCATTCCCAGCAATTCGCGAACAAATTACCGACCGCATTCGTGATGAGAAGGTACGGGTCGAAGCCTCCAATTTGTTTCAAAAGCTGCGTGAAAATTCCCAAGTGGTTAAGGTCTACGGCGATGAAAAGCTCAGCGCCCAGTACCCCGGTGTAGCGGCCATCATCAACGGCAAGAAATTGACGGTTGCGATGGCCACTCAAGAGGCGATGAAGCGACACGCCAAAGAAATTCTCGAGGGAGAAATCAACCGTGCATTGCTGACTCAGGCGCTGAAGAAATCTGGTCAGCAAGTCACCGAAGAGGATCTCACTGCAGAGATCGCTCGCGCGGCAATCTCCTTCGGTTTTGTGAATCCGCAGGGGCAAGCCGATATCGCTGCGTGGTTGGCCAGTGCACTCGAAGGGGCCGATGGCAAGTCGATTGAGTTGTACAAGAAAGACGCAGTATGGCCCTCCGCCGCGCTGAAGAAGATGATTCCGCCGGTCACCATTACGCAGGAAGACTTGGACACCGGCTTTGAGAAGAATTATGGCCCGCGCGTCGAAGTGCTAGCCATCGTGTTAGCCGACCAACGGACCGCGCAAAAAGTGTGGGACTTGGCTCGAAATAATCCTACGGATCAGTTCTTTGGTGAACTGGCTGCACAGTATTCCGTGGAGCCTACGTCGCAAAGTAACTTTGGCAAGGTTCCACCTATTCGTCGCTTTGGTGGTCAGCCAGCGATCGAAAATGAAGCATTTGCATTGCAAAATGGCGAGATCAGTGGCATCGTGGCTACAGGCGAGAAGTTCATTATTCTTCGTTGCCAAGGTCAAACCCAACCGCTGGTCAGCGATCGTCAAGCGGTGCAAGCCGAACTCACTCAAGAGATACGCGAGCGTAAAGAACGACTTGCCATGTCCGCAGAGTTTGATCGGCTCAAAGATGCGGCGCAAATCGACAATTTTCTGTTGGGAACCACTCAAGATGGTCGGTCAAGCACTGGGCGCGTAGCCGATCAAGCCTCGCCAGCGGCTCCACGTCGTTAAACAGGATTCGCGACCCTAATAATCCGATTCGCTATCGTCACTGCAAACTGAAAGGTGGAGTGACGGTAGCGATTTTTTATTTAGGTACGCTCTTTTGGGTGGCTCGTGTCGTGATTTTGCCTGCGATGGACCATTCGCGTTTTGGTGCAAAATCGGCAACAATAAGACTTCTTGGGATTGGCACCGCCCCAAATCAACACGCCTGCCTTCTTTTCTACAAAATACCACAATGACTGATTCCTACGATCTCGACGGACCAGCGATCGATCCACCAACCGAGGATCCCGTAGCGCCCCCTTTCGAAGTTCGCTTTGCGTCGCGCGTCGACCGTTTGCCTCCCTATATGTTTGGGAGAATCAATAATCTGCTCTATCAAAAGCGACGGGGTGGTGCCGATGTGATTGATATGGGAATGGGGAATCCCTCGGATCCGCCTGCCACCGAAGTCATTGAAAAATTAGCTGAAGCGGCCAGAGATGAGCGGAATCATGGCTATAGCAAATCGAACGGTTTGCTGAATTTGCGCCGCGAGGTCACCAGCAAGTACTATCGCAAATTCGGAGTGCGGCTTGATCCCGAAACGGAAGTGATTGCTTGTTTGGGGAGCAAAGAAGGTTTTTCGCATATGTGTTTGGCCCTGATGGGACCAGGCGACACGGCCATGATTCCCTCGCCCTATTTTCCCATTCACATGTATGGGGTCATTCTTGCTGCGGGGAATGTGGTTGCGCTGGATGTGGCAGACCCGGATCGCTTTCTGCAAAACGTGGCTTATACGTGCGAGAATCTCACACCGCGGCCCAAATTGTTGATAGTCAATTATCCCCACAATCCATCGTCGGCGACGATTGAACCTAGTTTTTTTGTGGAATGCGTTCGCTTGGCACGCAAGTACGGTTTCTTGGTCATTCACGACTTTGCCTATGCGGATGTTGCTTTTGATAACTATCAGCCCCCTAGCTTCTTGGCCGCTCCCGGTGCCAAGGAGGTGGGCGTTGAATTCACCACTATGAGCAAGGGCTATAACATGGCGGGCTGGCGCATTGGATTTTGCGCTGGAAATTCGGAAATGATTCGTGGCTTGGGGACCGTTAAGGGCTACTACGATTACGGCATGTTCCAAGCCATTCAAATTGCCGCCATCGTGGCACTGCGTGAAACCGAATCGGAAGTAGAAAAGCAATCGCTTATCTATCAGGGGCGCCGAGATGTGCTGGTGGAAGGGCTACGTCGAATTGGTTGGGAAGTGACACCGCCTCGTGCGGGGATGTTTGTTTGGGCGAAAGTTCCCGAGCCTTGGCGTAGTCGCATGAGCACCATGGATTTTGCCCTGAAGTTGCTGGAAGAAGGGGACGTAGCGGTCAGTCCGGGCAGCGGATTTGGTGCGGCAGGGGAAGGCTACCTACGGATGGCGTTGGTGGAGAACGAACAGCGGCTGCGACAGGCGGTGCGTCATATCTCACGATGTTTGTCGGCCAGCAAAGAAGCGGCGAGTACCTAGGGGGTGGTCGGTGGTACGAATGATCAGCGTCTGGATACTGAAAAAACATCGTCAATTCTTCACACAATCTTAACGAAGCAGGGCTACCGTACTGCGCTTTGAGGGGAGACGATTTTGAGCACCATTTGGAATAACAGGCAGTTTTCGCAAAGATGAGTTTTTACATGACCAATCGCGCATTACCGTTCATCGTTTCTTCCCGTACTGGTTTATTGCCAAAGCTAGCGGCGATTGGGCTTTGTTGCAGCCTTTGGGGCTGCAACGGAACGGACAGTACCGCAGGCAAGAACACAGGCGCAGCCGGGTCTGGTTCGGCGCCTGCCAGCGATGCAGCCGATCTGGAAAAATTTGAAGTCAACACGGAGTTGCAAGGCAAGGTACTGGTCGATGGTTCCAGTACCGTATTTCCGATCAGCGAAGCGGCCGCTTCCGAGTTCGCTAAGCGCTATCCGAACGTGAATATTCCTGTGGGTTCGTCTGGGACCGGTAATGGTTTTGAACGATTCATTACAGGCCAAATTGAGGTCTCCGATGCATCGCGTCCGATCAAGCAGGATGAGTTTTTGAAAGCGAAAGAGGCCGGAGTGGACTTCGTTGAAGTGCCGGTTGCTTATGACGGTTTAACGATTGTGGTTCACAAGGCCAACACTTGGGTCGACCAGCTCACCGTCGACGAGTTGAAGAAGATTTTCACAGAGCAGGGGATGGCCAAGAATTGGTCGGACGTTCGTGCAGGTTGGCCTGAAAATCCGATTCAGATTTTTGCACCTGGCACCGCATCGGGGACTTTCGACTATTTCAAGGAAGTGGTCGCCGGCAAAGAGGGTGAATTGCGAAGCGACATGAGCACGAGCGAAGATGACAATGTCTTGGTTACGGGCGTATCGGGTTCGCCACATTCGATTGGATTTTTTGGTGTCGCCTACTTTGAAGCGAATAGCGACAAGTTGAAGGCCGTTCCCATCGTAAATCCAAAAACGTCCAGTGCAGTGATGCCCACGCCAGCCAATATTGAATCGGGTGAATACTCGCCTTTCAGCCGACCGCTGTTCATCTATGTCGCGGCGAGCAAAATGGGTCGCCCGGATGTGAAACGGTTTGTGCAGTTCTATGTGGAGCATGCGGCAACACTGGCCCAGCAGACCGGTTATGTCGCACTGCCTCAAGAAATTTATGACAGAGCCTTAAAGAATATAAAGGCCAAGGCTACGGGAACGCACTATTTGACTGCAGAAGGTGAGAAGCGAAGTGGATCCGTAATGGATGTTTTCCAAGACGCCAATCGCACCTCGTTTTAAGGCAAGGATTGAATTGCAGGATGCGAAGTTCGAGTTTTGACCGTAACGTAGGATAAAAGACTTACCCGATGCCTTCCGCCGCTTCGCCCGAATTATCAACCGCTGTCCAGCAAGTCTTCGCCAATCCTCGGCGCAGTTTGAGAGGGACGCGGGCGCGCGAAGTGATCATCTATTTTTGCTTGATTCTTTGCGCTTGTTTTTCCATCTTGATAACCGTGTCGATATTGGGAGTCTTAGCCAAAGAGACCTGGAATTTTTTTCAGGATGAAGATGTCACGCTGGCTAATTTTCTTGGCAGCACGAAATGGAATCCCACGTTGGGATCACAGCACAGCTTTGGTATTTGGGCACTCGTCTCGGGAACGATGTTGATCACCGTCATCGCGATGGCGATAGCGTTACCATTGGGACTGATTTCGGCGATTTACTTAAGCGAATATGCGCCGACTCGCGTGCGTGACATATTGAAACCGGTGCTGGAGATCTTGGCCGGGATTCCCACAGTGGTGTATGGTTTCTTCGCCTTGATGACGATCACTCCGATGCTGCAACGCGTGTTGAGTGAGGTCAATGTATTCAACGCGTTGGGGGCAGGAATTGCTGTAGGGATCCTCTGTTTTCCAACGGTTTGTTCACTGTCGGAAGACGCCTTGCGAGCGGTGCCTCGCAGTTTGCGCGAAGCCGCTTATGGCTTGGGGGGAACGCGGTTTGATGTGGCCATCAAGGTTGTCTTGCCGGCCGCGTTGAGTGGGATTATCAGTGCTTTTTTGCTAGCCGTGGCGAGGGCCATTGGTGAGACGATGATCGTGGCGCTGGCAGCCGGGAGTCGTCCGCACGTCACGATTGATCCGCGCGAAGATGTGCAGACCATGACGGGATATATGGTGCAGATGGCGACTGGTGATATTTCCAATTACGACGTTGAATATTATTCGCTGTACGCGGTAGCTTTTACATTGTTTGTCTTAACGCTTACCTTGACCATGATCGGCAATATTGTTCGCAAGCGTTTTCGCGAGAAGTACGAATGACCAGCGAACGAAAAAAGACGCGTGCGTCTACAGGCAGCCCATCGATTCGCGTGCAGCCGACGCCTCCTCCACTGCGTGATACGCGGTATCGGTTCTTTATCAATCACAGCTTCCATTGGCTGTGCTGGAGCACCGCCGTGGCTTCGGTTGCCGTGCTGGTTATTCTGATTCATTCGATCTTAATTCAGGGCGTCCCCACGCTGTCGTGGACTCTGCTCACCAGCGCTCCTTCGCAGAACGCATCGGAAGCGGGTGTATGGCCGGCGATCTGTGGCACGATTTGGGTTTGCGGTTTGTGTGCTTTGATTACCATGCCGGCCGGAGTGGCAACGGCAATTCTCTTGGAAGAATTTCCGCCGCGTAAGCGTTTAGGCCAGTTCTTTCACGGCATCATTCAGTTGAATATTTCCAATTTGGCTGGCGTACCCAGCATTGTTTATGGAATCTTGGGACTGACCGCGTTCGTCACGATGTTCGGTATTTTTTCTGCCGATCCGACTTTGCCCGGTTTTGAGATTGGCGTGCACCATTATCAACAATTCATGAGCGAAGGAGATCGGGCTATTTTGGTACCGGTCGATACGGCCGATGCACAACCCATCCAATTATCCGATGGCATGCTGGCTTATGACCGCGACTTGAATTCCATTGAAGTGCATGTCATCGAGCCAGGAGGGGAATACCCTGCGGAGGGTGAACTGTTGGATCGAACGCTGGTGAGCGATGCTGAAGGTGGTGCGTTCAGCATCCCATCCTTTTACTATTTTCGTCTGCCATTCGGCCGCGGTGTGATCGCCGGCGCTTTGACCTTGATGTTGGTTGTATTGCCAATCGTGATCATTAGTAGTCAGGAAGCGTTGCGAGCGGTTCCTTCGTCGCTTCGAGCCGGCGCCTTGGGTTTGGGAGCAACTCCTTGGCAAGTCATTTGGAATGTGACCCTGCCCTCGGCAATTCCAGGCATTATGACGGGATCCATTTTGGCAATGAGTCGAGCGATTGGCGAAGCGGCTCCGCTGCTGATCATCTCGGGGGTCGTGTTTATTAGTCAGGCACCGCAGAATCTGATGGACGAATTCACCGTCATGCCTTTGCAAATTTACAAATGGGCCGATCGTCCTCAGGCAGAATTTCGAGCAATTGCGGGCTCAGCAATTATCCTATTGCTGGTTATACTACTGTCGTTCAATGCGGTGGCTGTTTACATTCGTCAAAAACTGCAAAAGCCACTGAGCTGAGGTTTCCTTCATGCACCCTCCCACAGTTGCCATGCACGAAAATTCGCCCCCTACGAAGCTCGTAGCGAACGCAACCACGGATGGACGTACGCAACCTCCGCGCACGGCGATCGATGTTGTCGATCTCAATTCTTGGTACGGGAACTTCCAAGCATTGCACAATGTGAACTTGAAGATTCCCGAACGCTGCGTCACCTCGCTCATCGGTCCCAGTGGATGTGGAAAGAGTACCCTGCTGCGGTGGTTCAACCGCATGAACGATACCATTGCGATCGCTCGCGCATCGGGTTCGGTCAAAATGGGCGAGCTCGATTTGCTAGCCCGTTCCACCGATGTCGTCGACCTGCGCCGGCGGATGGGAATTGTTTTTCAGAAACCGAATCCCTTCCCCAAGTCAATTTTTGACAACGTTGCATTTGGCCCACGGCTTCATATGCGTTGCACACGTAGTCAATTGCAAGACCTCGTCGAATGGTCTCTACGCAAGGCGGCGGTGTGGGATGAAGTCAAAGATCGCTTGCAAGCACCTGCCTTAGGATTGTCGGGTGGTCAGCAGCAGCGTTTATGTATCGCCCGCGCAATTGCAGTGGGGCCCGAAGTATTGTTAATGGATGAACCCTGTTCGGCTTTGGATCCAGCCAGCACCTTGGCTATTGAAGATTTGATCTTTGAGTTGCGTGAGCAATACACCATTGTGATTGTGACCCACAACATGCAGCAAGCGGCTCGTTGCAGCGATCAAACGGCCTTCTTCTATGAAGGCAAGTTGATCGAAGCGGGAGCGACCGAACAAGTTTTCACAAAACCGGGAAAGAAGCAAACCGAGGATTACGTCACGGGAAAATTCGGTTAAGTTACGATGAAGAAACGGCCGACGCTTTCCTTCCTCCAGGTTTGTCATGTCTAAGCACCTGCAACGCGAGCTCGATCATTTACGCCATCAACTGCTATCCCTTTTTGGGATCGTAGAACAAATGATTGGCAAGGCGTTTCGCGCGCTGCGCGATCGTCGCAATGACTTGGCTCGTGAAGTGATCAATACGGACGAGTCCGTGGATCGTCGCGAGGTAAGCATCGAAGAGGAATGTCTCAAGCTTTTGGCGCTGCATCAACCTGTGGCAAGCGATCTACGTTGGCTGACGATGGTGATCAAGATCAACAGTGATCTGGAGCGTATGGCCGACTTGGCGTGCAACATCGCAGAACGAGCCGAAGCGCTGAACATGTATCCGAATTTTCCCATACCTGACGATTTGCAGTCCATGGTTTCCGAGGCTAGCACCATGGTGCGACAGGCTCTGGACGCCTTTGTGGATACGGATGTGGCGTTGGCAGAAACCGTTATCGCAGCCGATGACGTCGTCGATATGCTGAACCGCAAGGTCATCGATGAATTGCAAGAACGGATGAAGGAATCACCTGACAATGTCGAACCGGCGCTGCATTGCTTTAGTGCGGCGCGACATTTGGAAAGAGTCGCCGACTTGGCGGAAAACCTCGCCGAAGATGTGATCTTTATGGTCAACGGAGAAATCGTACGGCACCGTCATGGGCACCCCAAGGTCGACCCGCTTTAGGAATCGACGCCGTCATTTATTGTCGTTTTTCAATTCTCGCAACCGTTGCACCACACCCATTATGTCGGCTGGTAGTGGTGCCTCGAAGACCATGCGGCGACCACTCTGAGGGTGGTTCACTTCTAGTCTCGCTGCATGAAGCGCCTGGCGATCTAGCAAGATGGGTCCTTCTAGTTTGACACCGCCGGCAGACGATCGTTGTAAATGCGCGTCAGTTATTGCCGATCGTCCGCCGTAGAGTCGATCGCACAGCACGGGGCAACCGAGATGTTCCAAGTGGACTCGGATCTGGTGGGTGCGCCCCGTCTCTGGGGAGAGTCTGGCTAGAGTGAAACGCGAGAATCGCTCCAGTACTTCGTAAAAAGTCTTGGCTGGCTTGCTGGTAATATGTCGATCCCGGATCGCCATTTTTTCGCGTTGATAAGGGTGACGTCCAATCGGCGCGTCGATGACGTCGCGATCATGATCAATGCGACCTGCACAAATTGCGATGTATGTTTTGGCAACGGTTCGCGCGGCCCATTGATCCGCCAAATGGATGTGAACTGCGTTGGTCTTGGCGATTACAATCACTCCGCTCGTGTCGCGGTCCAAACGATGCACTATGCCAGGACGCGACGGTCCTCCAACATCAGAAAGGGATTGGAAGTGATAGGCGAGCGCACTGGTAAGCGTTCCTGACCAGTGTCCGCGAGCGGGATGCACGACCATCCCCGGTGGTTTATTGACGACCACCATCCCTTCGTCTTCGTACAAAATGTCTAACGGAATTGCCTCGGGTACCGGGCCATCAAAGACCGGGGGTGGAACGCGAAAACGAATTTGCTGACCAGCTTTCAAGCGAAAGCTGGGGCGAACCACGCGACCGTCTACTTCGGCTGCGTCACCCTGAATCGCACGTCGAATCTGTTCGCGGCTGTATCCATCGACAACCTGCGTCAGAAACATATCGATCCGCATGGCGGCAGCGCTCTCAGGCACCACCAGCTCGCGGATAGGTTCACCCACAACCGGCAACATCGCTGGCATGCCTGCCTCGACGGATTCGCCCGGCAGCACTAATTCATCAATAGCAAAGTCGTCTATTTCAACGCCATCCGTTGGCTCGTCTTCTGGCGAGCTACTCAAGGCTGAGGACTTTCAGTGACAGGAGCAGGTTCTTCAGTAGGCGCAGGTTCTGTTGCCGGCGCGGGTTCTGTTGCTGGCGCGGGTTCTGTTGCTGGCGTCTCAGCGTCCGGAGGCGAAATGCCAGCGGGTGGTTCAGCATTGGTATCGGTCTCTGGAGTCCCTTCGGGAACGGTAAAGTCGGTAGCGGGAACCGTGTCTTCGGTTGCTCCGCCCCCGCCCGACTGAATGAGCATCTCGGTAATTCCCAGAGGTGACGTGCTTTCAGTCGCCGGAGCAGTTGGCGTCACATCGGCCGGAGGCGAAACGCCAGGGATGTTGAAATCAGGAAAGTCTGGTAGCGAGCCCGTTCCGGGAAGGCCTGGGGGCAAGGCTGGATCAAAGGCAGTGGGTTTCTGTGCATCGAACCAGGCGACAAATTCTTGAGTGGACGGCTTTTCGAGCACGGCGATGCGTCGCTTGGCGACCGTAGTGAGTGCTTCTGACTCGTTAATTGCGGCGACCTCGCTATAGGTCTTGATTGCATCTTCCAGTTTCCCTTGACTCTCGTAGGCCTGAGCCAGGCCAAGCGAGGCGCGTGTGCGAAGCAGGGGAATTTTGGTTTCCGAAATTACTTGCTGGTAAGCTTTCACAGCGTCTTCTAGTTTACCTTTTGCTTCTTCACGGTCGGTAAACAGAGCATCGATACCACTGGTGAGGAAGATATCTGCTTTGGCCAACGCGGCGATTTCTGCGGAGGCGGTATCACCGAAGGCCGTGACCACTCGGTCGTAAGCTTCGGGATCTTCGCCGATGCCAGGTTGCATGGTCGTGCTGAACAAGAGATCCAGGGTAGCTTCGCTTCGTTTGCTGGATGATTGGTTTTGCACAAAACTAATCACGATTGCGACCAGAGTAACCGCAATGACGCCGACTAACCCGGGCACTAGATAGGGTTCTATCCAATGGCGGGCTTTATCGATTTGGTCGACCAATTCGTTGTGCTGTAGCTCGTGGCGTCGTTCGTTTTTCATATCTCTTCAACCGCTGATGGGATTTCCTCAACGCGTAAGCATAGAAATCGCAAAGAATTAGCGTCAAGGCCGCAATCACTCAGTTGCGTGTTCCTGGAGTTCTTCCAGCGAGGCAAATTCGAGCGCCAGCATGTGGGTGGCTTCTAGCACAACGCGGGGGGCCATGCCCGCGTCATAGGCTTCTCGCCAACGTGGCGCACACAAGCACCATCGATCCCCCGCCTTTAGTCCAGGGAAACGGTACATGGGATTAGGGGTGCTGAGGTCGTTTCCTTGCGACCGTGAAAATTCCAAGAATTCGTCGGTCATTACGGCGCAAACCAAGTGCAATCCACCATCCTGAGGACCTGTGTCGCAGCAACCGTTGCGATAAAAACCGGTTACTGGATCCAGGTTGCAGGTTCGAAGTTCACTTCCAAGCACGTTCTTAGCACCAGAATTGGTATCGGACATCGTCTACAAAACTCCTTTTAAATATGCCGGCGGTACCTCAAAAAAAAGGGGATGCCGACGAAAAAACGATTTGTGAAAAAGTAACAAAAAAAGTTCGGTGGTGAACTGTCAACTGCACGTGACTGGACGACGTGGAGCGCTACAATACATTCTCAATTGTTCACCTTAGCGAATTTAGGATCCCTTGCCATGGATGCTGTCCTCCGTGATTTGACCGAACCTCAGCGACAAGCGGTCACACACATCGATGGACCACTGCTCATTCTAGCGGGTCCTGGCAGTGGAAAAACTCGTGTGGTGACCCATCGTATTGCCCACATGATGGCCAATGGGATTCCAGCGTCGCAGATCACGGCATTAACGTTCACCAACAAGGCAGCCGACGAGATGCGCAATCGGTTGCAGCGGTTGGCACCTGGGCAACCCGTCTGGATGGGGACGTTTCACCGCTTCTGTGCTCGCTTGTTACGCCAGCACGCGGCATTGGTGGGGCTGAAAGAAAATTATTCCATACTCGATTCCAACGATGCCAAGCAAGCTTTGAACCGGGCTATCGAAGCGGCCAAAGTTATCACTAGCCATACTTCACCCGAGCAAATTGCGTCAGCGATTGGTCGATTCAAAAATCGCTTGACGACACCCGAAATGTTGGCCGGTCATTCACTCCGTCCCAACGAGACGGTCGCGATGCGAGTTTACCCCGTCTACCAACAGCAATTGTTGACGGCCAATGCAGTGGACTTCGATGATCTGTTGCTACACGTGGCCAGGATGTTGCGAGAGAACCCGGAGCTGCGCAGCGATCTCGATCGTCAGCATCGCTATATCCTAGTGGACGAATATCAAGATACCAATTTGGCGCAGTACGCCATTGTCCGCGCCCTAAGTATCGACTATCCCAATCTTTCGGTAACGGGTGATCCGGATCAGTCAATCTATGGTTGGCGGGGTGCAGATATCAACAATATCCTCGACTTTGAAAAGGATTATCCAACGGTCAAGACGGTGCGGTTGGAAGAGAATTATCGCAGCACGCCCGAGATTCTCTACGTGGCTGACACGCTCATTCGCAATAACACGCGTCGCAAGCCGAAGGAGTTGTTTACCCATAATCCTTCGGGGCAGCCTGTGGTCCTACGAATGTATAACGATGGCTATCAAGAAGCGGACGACATTGCTCAACAGGTCGCCATGGGTATTGCCGAAGGAGAGCTCCGACCTCGAGACGTGGCCGTGTTTTGTCGAATGAATGCACTGACGCGTTCGCTGGAACACGCTTTTCGTAGCCAGGGAATTCCCTATCAGATTGTCAACGGAGTGGAGTTTTATCAGCGCCGCGAAATCAAAGATATCTTGGCATATCTACATCTCATCAATAATCCGTCCCATGATGTGGCGTTGCTGCGAGTCATCAACACTCCAACACGGGGAATCGGTGACAAGACGATCAAGATGCTGCGAGATTTTGCGGATCAGCGCCGAATTCCGCTCTTGGAAGCAGCGAGAATGGCGAGCCTGATTCCCAAGTTGGCAGCGCGATCAGCGGCAAAAGTGGCCGCCTTTGTTTCGATGTACGATCGCTTGTGCATAAAAGCCACTGCCACTCTGGAAGATCTGCTCAATTACCTCCTAGAAGAAACCGACTATCAAGGCTATTTGCAACGCACCACTGCAGAAGACTCCGACAATAATCCCATTGCGAACGTCGATGAATTGATCAGCTCGGCAGTGGAGTTTGATCATCAATGTCCCGATGCTGGCGCGCTCGAATTGTTTCTGGAGCAGGTTGCCCTGGTTAGCGATACTGACGTCTGGGAGGACACCAATGATCGCGTTACCGTAATGACCATGCATGCGGCGAAGGGGCTTGAATTTCCGCATGTCTATATCATCGCAGTCGAAGATAAATTGCTCCCTCATGAACGAAGCCGCGACAACCCAGCTCAATTGGAAGAAGAACGACGCTTGTTGTTTGTGGGCATCACGCGCGCAGAAAAATTCTTGCAATTGTCTTATGCGCGTCGCAGAACGATTCGAGGGAGTCTGCGAACCGCGGCCCCTAGCCATTTCTTGATGGAGCTGCCTCGCGATGCGATGCGCATGGCGCATCTGAGCGACCCGGTGGAATTCTATTCGGGAAGTGGCCAAGCCCCCTTTTCTGAAGCACACGATTATCCAGATTCCTGGGATTTGCCTGACTCGTCCCAGAGCGTTTTCCAAGACGAAGATATCTGCCAACTACCCGACGACGAACGACTGACTGCAGCCCAAAAGAAACAAGTTCGTGAGGTCACTGTGCCCACTGGGTTGAAAACGGCGACCGAAATGTTGATGCAAAACGTAGATAGCCCTTCGGCGGCGAACTTTTTCCGACTTGGTATGCAAGTGCTGCATCCAACCTACGGACTAGGACAGATTATTGACTTGACAGGCAAAGGTCCCAAACGGATGGCCAAAGTTTGCTTTGATTCAGGGAACACGGAAACGTTTCGACTGACCCACGCGCCACTTACGTCTGCCGAGTAATTTTGGGTTCCGCTCCGAGGTATACTGGTCGGCGGATGGTATCCGCTGAGGCAGTCCTGGGAGCCGCATTTTGAACCTTTCATTTCGCTATTTCTTCTTCTTGATGTGCCACTTGGTGCTGGCGGTTGGCGCAGTGTCGCTAACTTGTGGCAAGATATCGGCCGCCGAGGTGACATGGCGGGCCGGATTCTCGAAAGTTGAAATCACGCCACAGCGACCAGTCCGTTTGGCTGGCTACGGCAGCCGTCATCAACCCAGCGATGGAGTCGATACGGCCCTTTGGGTGCGGTCCATCGCGATAGCACCCCGTGCAGTGTCCCAGACGTTGCCAGCCCATCCCTATTTATTGATTTCGGTCGATACGATTGGTTTGCCCGCTTCGCTGGTCGATCCGCTCGCCAAGCAATTAGAACAACAGCATGGTATTCCTCGCAGTGCCATTGTCTTTTGCAGCACGCACACCCATGCGGCTCCCGATTTGGTAAGCGAGCTTTCCAATATCTTTGCAGAGCCAATGAGCGAAGAGGAACTAGCCGCAGGGGGTGAATACCGAGCCCAATTGATTGCTGGTATTTTGGAGTCGGCGCAACTGGCCATTGATGATCTGGCACCTGCCCAGCTGGCGTTTGCCCAGGGTGCGAGTGGATTTGCGGGAAATCGTCGCCTGTTGAAAGATGGGCGTTGGTCTGGTTTTGGTTTGCAAGAGGATGGACCAGTGGATCACTCGGTCCCAGTGTTGCGGATTGCTGGAATCGATGGGCGAGTGCGTGGCTTGGTATTCAATTATGCTTGCCACTGTACGACCATGGGTGGTGAATACAATCGCGTCAATGCCGAATGGGCTGGCTACGCAGCAACGACTTTGGAAGGGATGTTTCCTGGCGCCGTAGCGCTCTGCACCATCGGTTGCGGTGCAGATGCAAATCCCCATCCACGCGGCACGGTTGATATTGCCCAGCTCCATGGACGAACGCTCGCCGATGAAGTACGACGCATCGCTACGCAAGAGATGACACCCATCGAAGAAAGCGTGCAAGCTCGCTTTGACTATGCAGCCCTGTCTTTCGATTTGCCCACCATTGAGGAACTACAGTCTCGCTTGCACGACGTCGTTCCGCAAAAACGTCGCCACGCCGAACACATGATGGAGGTTTATCGCCGTGATGAGCGATTGCCGGCAACCTATCCCGTGCCGATTCAATCATGGAAGTTTGGCAATGCGTTAACCATGGTCTTTCTTGGTGGTGAAGTGGTCGTTGATTATTCGTTGCGACTGAAACGAGAAATGACCGACACTCCACTATGGGTTACCGCGTATGCCAATGATGTTCTCGGATACGTATGCAGCGAGCGGATGCGCATTGAGCAAGGGTATGAATTTGACCAATCTGCTATCTACTACAACCTTCCCGGTCCCTGGGCGGCGGGTACGGAGGATTTGTTAATTTCGCGCATCCACGATCTTGTCAATTCTCAGGGTCGAGCCAAGGCACTCCCGCCAGAAGACTCGCTGCGAACTCTCCGCGTCGATGCAGCTTTTTCGGTTGAGTTGGTTGTTGCGGAACCACTAGTAACCGATCCTATTAACATTGCTTTTGGTGCCGACGGTCGCCTGTGGGTCGTGGAGATGGGAGATTACCCAGAGCCTGATGTTGGCAGCGACGCTAACAGCGATGGCGGCGGAGGACGCATTAAGTTCCTCACCGATACCGACAATGATGGACGGTACGATACGGCGACGCTGTTTTTGGAGGGACTGGAATTTCCTACCGGGGTCATCCCCTGGCGCGACGGTGTGATCGTTTCGGCAGCTCCCGAAATTTTCTTTGCCAAAGACTCCGATGGCGATGGCCGCGCTGATCAGCGAGAAACACTCTACAGCGGATTTGTCCGTTCGAATCCTCAGCATCGTATCAACGGATTTACTTATGCGCTCGATCATTCATTGCACTGCGCCAGCGGTGACAACCTGGGTGAAATCCTCAGTGCGAAAACGGGGCAGACCGTCAATGCATCAGGACATGATCTGCGTATCGAACCGGATACCGGTTGGATTGAGACCGTCAGTGGTCGCAGCCAGTACGTCCGCAGTCGCAATGAATGGGGTGAATGGTTTGGCAGCGATAATTCACAACCGATGTACCACTATGTGATTGATTCGCACTATCTGGAACGCAATCCCAATATCCAGGGAGACGGAACGCAACAGCTGTTTGATCCGCCCGTTGCTCCCCCCGTTTATCCACGCTCACCCGCAACGGAGCGGTTCAATGATTTGTACGCGGCCAATCGCTTTACTTCGGCCTGCAGCGCCATTGTTGGAGATTGCAAAGTGTTTGGGGATGGAACCCACGACTCGCTGTTTGTCTGCGAGCCCGTCCACAATTTAGTGCACCGGTCCATCCTAGTACCGCAGGGTCAGGAGGGGCAAATCGGTGCAAGCTATCGAAGTCAACGCTTGGTTCACGAAAGTGAATCCGAGTTTCTTGCCTCGACCGATCCCTGGTTTCGTCCCGTTCGCGCGGTCGTTGGACCCGATGGTGCGCTGTGGATTGTCGATATGTATCGCGAATCGATCGAGCATCCCGAATGGATTCCCGATGCTTGGAAAGAGCGATTGAATTTGCGCGCTGGGTCGGATCGAGGGAGGATTTATCGCGTTTGGAATAACGAACAAATTCGGCCTGCAGTTACTAAGGTTGCTCAACTTGAGTTGCAGTCGCTCGTATCGAGTCTATTGGATCCGCGTCCCGCTTATCGAAACTTAGTACATCAAACATTGGTGGAACGAGTTGGGCTCCATCCGCCTACTCCAGAAATTCAGCAGCGGCTCACTGCAATGCTCCGCGACGCAACTCAGCCTGCAGCCCAAGTTCATGCGATGCAGCTAATGAGTTACTGGGGATGTTTGACCGCCGAGCATTTAACTGCATTGCTCAAGAGCGAGCATTTCGGGGTCCTACGCAACGCGGTGACACTGGCGGAGCCCATGCTGAATCGCGAGCCAGAATTGTTACAAGGAGTCGTCGATTTGGCCCAGCACGCAGATGGCCGCGTACGATTGAGTGTGGCCCTAGCAATGGGCCAGTGCGATGATCCCCGAGCCGGTATTTGCTTGGCGGAGATGGCGAGTGCATCAAGTGAAGTGCTCAAGATGGATCGATGGTTGGCAACGGCGATCAGCGCATCGGCAACGCATCATTCGACAGAGATCATTCGAGAGATGATGGCGGCAAGTTCAACGTCTACGAACGATTTTTCAGATTCCAGCGAGCGTTTGTTGGTCGATTTGTTGCGAACGATTGCTTCCAGCGGAGGCGAACCCGTTGAACTCGTTCAGGAATGGCTAATGAACGACGCGTTGAGATTGGAATGGAGGCTGGCCGTAGCCAGTGCGTGTACTCGGTCCATGCGACGAGGTCAGATGCTCTCACCGATGGCGCTCGATGTATTGAAGCCGATCTATGTCCTGGCAAGTGACATGATGGTGGATGAAGATCAAAGCGAGAGTCTTCGTTGCGAAGCCATGAACTTGATGGGGCTCGGTCTTGGTGCGGCATCGCAAGAATCGGAGTTGTTGGTCAGTCTATTACGGACGCAGAATCCGCTGAGTATTCAACGCAAGGCGATTGAGGTGTTGTCTCGCAATCCAGTCCCTGAGAGAGCGATGAGCGTCGTCGAGCGTTGGCCCGCCCTTTCGCAAACTGTCCGCGATGCTTTCGTGGAACAAATGTTATCGACAAACGCCTGGAACGAAGCGCTTGTCGCGTCGCTAGAGCAGGGTGCCATCGGTGTTAACGATCTTAATGCTGCGGCACGGCAGCGGATTCGCTTGACGGGGAGTCGTTCCTTACAGGTTCGCGCAGATCGAGTGCTAGGTTCCATTGGCACATTGGAAAAGCGAACGTTGGTGGAAGAGTATCTGAAGGTTGATGGAGTCGATGCCAACTTGGAAAATGGAAAAGCACTATTTGCTCAGCATTGTGCCGTTTGTCATATTGCCAAAGACAATCAACCTGCCGTGGGAGCAAGTCTAGCGAATCTGTCCAATCGCAGTTCACGATTTTTGATGGAATCTATCTTGGACCCCAACCGTGCCGTAGATCCACGGTACCAAGCTTACGCAATTCAAACGACAGACGACCGAATTGTCATGGGGGCCATTGAAAATGAATCAAGCACTCAAGTTCAATTGGCTCATGCAGATGGTTCGCGAACATCATTGTCGCGACGGGAAATTGCCGAAATAAAGAATAGCCGCATATCGTTGATGCCGGAAGGATTTGAACGGCAGCTCAGTCCAGTTCAGATGCGAGATTTGGTCCGCTGGCTTTCCACATCCTATCAAGAACCCTAAATCGAAATTTTTGTTCCTAACCAACTGAGGTGGCGGCCATGGTAGTTCGGCGAAAAAAGAATGTTGATGAAAATAGCGTCAAGGATCGTCGGCTGTTTTTAAAGGGAGTGGCTGCTTTGACGGCCTCAGTAACGGTGTTGGGTTCTGCCTCACGATCTGGAGCTCAGGAGGTTGCCTCGAATGAGGCGAAAGACGATTCGCCCAAGGGATCCGACAGCAGCAAAGATCTCGTGCGTATTGGCATCATGGGTGTGAACGGACGGGGCTCAGCGTTGGCGAATGGTTTTATGTCGCTTCCCGATGTCTCCGTGGATCATCTCTGTGATGTTGACTCGCGCGCTTTGGATCGGGCAGTCAAGATCATCGTCGAGAAACAAGGCCAGCCGCCTCAAACAACGGGCGATATTCGGCAGATGTTGGACAACAAGCAGCTTGATGTTTTGGTGGTTGCCGCACCCAATCATTGGCACGCTCCGGCGACCGTTCTCGGTTGTGCCGCAGGCAAGCATGTGTATGTAGAGAAGCCCTGCAGCCACACGGCCGAGGAAGGTGAATTGGCTGTTGCGGCCGCTCGTCGGCATCAGCGAGTCGTACAAATGGGATCGCAGCGGCGAAGCTGGCCTGCTATCCGCGAGGCGATCGACAAATTGCGAAAGGGTGACATCGGTGAATTACTCTACGCGCGAAGCTGGTACAACAATCGTCGCGGCCCTATCGGTGTCGGAAAAGAAGTGGAAGTGCCGAGCTGGTTGGATTGGAACCTATGGCAAGGCCCGGCACCAAGAGTTCCCTATCGTGACAATATCGTACATTACAACTGGCATTGGCATTGGGACTGGGGGAATGGGGAATTAGGAAATAATGGAGTGCATGGATTAGATGTCGCACGCTGGGGCATGGATGTTACTTACCCGATGCGAGTGAGTGCAGGTGGAGGCAAGTATCGTTATGAAGATGATCAGCAGACACCCGATACGATGATGGTCACTTGTGACTTTCCTGGCAAAAAGACGATCACCTGGGAAGGGCTGAGTTGGTCGTCATTCGGTCCACACGATTCACAGTTTGGTGTCAGTTTTCACGGGACGAACGGATCGATGGTGATTCATGATCCGGGATACAGCATTTTTGACCAACAAAACAAACTGCTTTCGACTCATACGGATCGTGGGGGCGATCAGGATCACTTGAGCGATTTCTTGAGTGCGGTTCGGACTGGTGGCACGCCTCACGCGGATATCGAAGAGGCCCATCGCAGTACTTTACTGTGTCATCTTGGCAACATTGCCTATCGAACTTCGACAACTCTGCAGACAGATACAACGAACGGACATATTCTCAATTCGGCGGAGGCAGCCGCTTTATGGAGCCGCGAATATGCCGAAGGTTGGAAGCCAGTCGTTTGAGATCAGTCGTTTGAGATCAGCGACAGCGAAATCCCCATTTGCATCACTTCTAAGAGATAAATGATGACTCCTTTGAATCGTGTCGGTCGGCTATCTGTGTTGTCAGTCTTTTTAGTATTCGTATCGTCTTTCTTGTATGGCGCTGAGGATGGACCAGTGAGAATTGGCATTATTGGACTGGATACTTCTCATTCCATCGCGTTTACAAAGGATTTTAATCAGAGTCCTGAGAAGGAACCATTGGCCGGGTTTCGCGTCGTCGCGGCGTATCCCTATGGCAGTCGCGATATTGAGTCGAGCAGTAGTCGGATTCCCAAATACACCGAAGAGATGGAAGCGATGGGGGTGCAGATCGCGGAGTCGATCGATGCCTTGTTGGCGCAAGTTGATTGTGTGTTGTTGGAAACGAATGATGGTCGTCTGCACGCGGAGCAAGCGAAGCAGGTGTTTCAATCGGGCAAGCCTGTTTTTATCGACAAACCGGTTGCTGCATCATTGGTGGATGTATTGGTTATTTATCACGCAGCGGAAAAATACTCCGTTCCCATGTTCTCCAGTTCGTCGCTTCGCTATTCAAAAGCCGCTCAAGAAATTCGCGCTGGGAGTATTGGCAATGTGTTGGGGTGCGATGCCTATAGTCCTTGTGCGTTAGAACCAACACATTCGGATCTATTTTGGTACGGCATCCATGGCGTGGAGACGCTTTACACCGTGATGGGTGTTGGTTGCGAGACAGTCAGTCGGACTTCGACGGAGGACTTTGATGTTGCGGTGGGAAAGTGGAACGATGGCCGGATTGGGACTTTTCGTGGCATTCGCTCGGGTGCTGGTGGCTACGGAGGAATGGCTTTTGGGGAGAAAGGAGTTGGGGCTGTCGGTCCTTATGAAGGCTATGGCCCACTCGTTGAAGAAATTGCCAAGTTCTTTCGGACGAAAGAATCCCCGATTCCTGCAGCGGAAACCATCGAATTGTATGCCTTCATGGAGGCAGCTGCCGAAAGTAAAAAACAGGGGGGAGCGCCTGTGTCGATTGCAACCGTAATGGAACAAGCGGAAATCAAGGCTCAACAAATCTTGAGTGAATGGAAGTAGCCTGACAATCGCTACAACCGGCTTGATGAGAGCGAGAGGTTGGTGAGTTCAAGTGGGAATCACGGAAAACGCCATTTGACGGGCCACGCGTTTGATTCGCGTGACCTATCTATTTCTTCGGTGCGTATGCCATCTTCCCATTTGAGCCCACGTTCGGAAACAAGCGATATGTTCGGACTAAAAACCTATACCGACTCAGAAGTATTCAGCAGCGAATCCGACGCAATTATCGAACGCATGGCCGATCGGATCGACCAGGTTAGCGACCTGATTGATAGGGACGATCAACTATCGAAGGAGGTCAGCGCAAGCAGGACTCCGTCGCGACCGATTTTGAACGAGTTCATCGATATCGCCATGGCACAGGAATTCAATTGGGTTTGAGAGTTAGGACAAGATAAGTGTTTGAATCGTGTGGAGATCGATCTTGGGTGTAGCGCCACGTCGGCTTGCTACGAAAGCGCCCATGCGATTGGCGACGGTCACAATTCGTTGAGGATCCCACTGAAGGCACAGTCCGATCAAGCACGCGGCTCCGCAGGCATCTCCGGCACCGACCGGATCACAGTCGGGCTCGGGTTTAAATTGCGGCACCGGAGCGCGATATCGACCGGTTGCAGTGATGAGTTCAGTTCCGTCGGATCCGTGGGTTAGGATTATGGCGCGAAGTTCGTAGCGGACCCGCAACTCTTCCGCTTTGTCCGAGTCTGTGATGCCCAGGTGGTCTGCCACGACGGCGAGTTCAGACCCATTGAGTTTGATCGCGTCGGCCAATTCACAGCTCTGTTGTAGGACTTCCGCACTGTAATAATCCTGGCGGAGATTAACGTCAAAAAAACGGACTGCTTGGGTTGCTTCGCGAAGACAGCGTTGGATGACTTGCCGTGAAGCAAGCGACCGCTGTCCCAGAGTGCCGAAGGTGATGCCAGCGAGCTTGGGGAGCAGTTTTTGCAAGGATTCGTCCCAGGACATACGATCCCAGGCGACATTTTCTAGGATTTCGTATTCGGGTTCTCCGTCAATCATGGTGACATTGACTCGGCCCGTGCTAGCATCGGAATCGAACTGAAGGGTGGTCAGGTCCAAACCCCGTTCTTCCAAAGTGGAACGAAGTTGATGCCCCAGATCGTCGTCACCGACGCGGGAAATCATGGCGGACGATAATCCGAAGGGCTGGCCCAAATAGGCCGCAATTAAAGCTGCATTGAGCGGGGCTCCTCCCATGATTTCGCGACTTGCGCCGGACGGGGATTGGAAGCAATCGAAGAGGGATTCGCCTAGTCCGGCAATGACAGTATGGGTTGGGTTGGGCATTGGGTGCAACGCTCGAATCTGCCGCAAAAGGGCACTGGAGTCGTGGGGCAGGGGTTATCTCGACTTGTTTTTTTAACAGAGCGGCGCCGGTTGGGCGCTTGCTGGGGCGAAAGTTACCACGGTATTTTGACGTCGACCTCGTATAAAATGTTGGGTGTGGTAAGGTGGAGGGGACTTTGAACCCAGAATTCTCGCGAGTATTGATCGTGCCATCGAACTTCACTGACGAAGAACCCGACTTCGAATCGGAATTAGAATCCACAACGGAAACGCCAGAAGAGGGGGTTGTTGACGATGTGCCTCGCCCGAAACGCAAAAAGCGATCGGGAGTGAAGGGGGCTGCGCGCGTCAAACGGCGTGGTGCGTCAGCAACCGATTCCGACGACGCGGAAGAGCGCGGTGGGATGCAGAGGTTGCAGCGGGTATTGGCCGCAGCCGGTTATGGAAGTCGACGTCACTGCGAAGAATTGATCGTCGAAGGTCGCGTCGAAGTCGATGGCAAGTTAATTGAAGAGTTGGGGACGCAAGTGGATCCACAACGCTCCAAAATCTATGTGGATGGATCTCTGCTGCGCAAGCAGAGGCTTGTCTATTTTTTGCTCAACAAGCCGCCTGGAGTGGTCACTTCCAATCGTGACCCTCAGGGGCGAACGCGGGTAATGGACTTGATTCAGGAGAAAGAGCGAATTTTTCCTGTAGGTCGACTGGACCGCAGCAGCGAAGGTCTGTTGTTTATGACCAACGATGGAGATTTGGCACAACAACTAGCACATCCCAAATTTGGTGTGCGGAAGACCTATCGTGTGACGGTTGCTGGCAAAGTCGATACCGAAAAACTGTCGCAAATGAAGAAAGGGATCTACATTGCTGAAGGTCACGTGGCGGTCGAGGGTGCGAAGATTATCCGCCATCGCGCGAAAGCGACTGACTTGGAAATTTTATTACGTGAAGGCAAGAACCGAGAGATTCGCCGCATCCTGGCTCGCCTCGGGCACAAAGTGATGACGTTGCAACGAGTCGCATTGGGGCCACTGCGATTGGGTGACCTGCCGCGCGGCGCTTACCGGCCAGTCACGAGTGACGAGCTATTGCGATTGCGGGATGAAGTCCGTTATCAATCGAAGGCGCGAGCTCAAGGGGAATCCGACGACGATGACGAAGCGGTCGCGGTTCCCAAACGCCGCAAATCACCCAAGAAAGGGACTGTGCCACGAAAAGCGGCAGCAAAGCCCGTAGGGCCTAGGCAGGGGGTACCACCACGAAGAAGTGATACTGTGGAAGCACCGCTTGTTCAACAGCGTAGTAAGCCTTTGGAGGGCTCCAAGAAGGTCGGCACGGTCATTGGTGCGGAGTCCATTCCCGACGAACCATTCGAAGCTCATCGCATTCCTCGACCTAAAGGTAAGGCAGCGAAATCGGCGAGACGCGAAGCTATTTTGGCGCGGACTGAGACGAGGCAGAATGCCCAGGATGAAGCGACGAGTGCTAAGGGAGGAGCGAAGAGTGCTAAGGAAGGGGTGAAGGGTGCTAAGGGAGGAGCGAAGAGTCCAAGGGAAGGGGCGAAGAGTGCTAAGGAAGGGGCGAAGAGTGGCAAGCCCGCTCGCAAGGGTGTTGCTGGTAAAAGCAAAAAGAAGCCGCAAGATGGGGATCACGAAAAGAGCGTCAAGGGATCAAAGCGATCTGCGATGACAACGACCATGGAAGAGGGTACGTTGCCCACGAAGAAAAGGTCGTCAAAGAAATTTGCCTTGCAGGTAGGGCCCGCGAGGGGGCAAAGAAAAAAGAGCTCTGATAAAAAGGGATCTGCAAAAAAGAGTAAAGGAAGACGCAACAAGCCATGAGTCATTCGCTCCATCCGGCTCACTGTGCCGACACGGCAGAACAAGTCACCACCACCGTTCTAGAAATGGAGTGTTTAGCGGCAGACACATACCGCATTCGAGTTGTTGCGCCGGGGATCGCGGCAAAAATTGTTCCAGGTCAGTTTGTCATGCTTCGATTGGCAGGAGCGAGTGATCCGTTGATTGGTCGCGCACTTGCCATGTATGACGTATTTTACGATGCAGCGGGACAGGCACTGGGGATCGATGTTGTTTTTGTCCGCAAAGGCAAATTCACTTCGGCGCTGGTAGCGCGAGGAAGTGGCGCGTTGGTAACCCTCTGGGGACCGTTGGGGAATGGTTTTTCAACAAAGACTGTCGAAACATTGTTGATCGCAGTCGGCGGCATTGGTCAAACGCCGATGTTGGCCCTGGCCTCCGAGGCTCTTGGCAAACGCCAGTTCGGTAAAGAGCAACGCGCCAGTGGTTATGCAAAACGTGTGGTCATGGTTTATGGCGCACGCAGTAGCAACTTGTTAGCGTCGTTGGATGCGTTCCGAGCCACGGGAATGGAGTTGGTGCTGTGCACGGACGATGGCAGTGCAGGACAACGAGGGCGAGTTCCCGACGTCGTGGCTGAGCAACTGGATTTGGGCTCGCTTATCGACACAAGAATGGTGTCGTGTGGACCAGAGATCATGATGGAGAAGGTTGCCGAGGTCGCGGCGGCGCGTCAAGTACCGTGCGAAGTTTCCCTGGAAACGCCTATGGCATGCGGCATCGGCATTTGTTTCTCTTGCGTTGCACGCGTGCGTCAAAACGACGGCGAATGGGACTACAAGCGGACGTGCGTCGAAGGCCCTATCTTTGATGCCGCTCAGATTGTTTGGTAATTTGAATCGACCATTGGCCATTCAACCCAGCGCCATCACCCTGGTTTGAGTATTCAAGCCAGGGTTTGCACATCTATGTTCGCACTAGCGAAGTAATGTTCCGCTGGACGTGGTGTAAGGAGCGGACGGATAGCTAACGGCTCCGGCAGTGCTACCTGGTCGATAGGCACCCGGGACCGGCATTGATGAATTCGGCGAAGTGGATGAGGTGGGCGGCAAGGTGCTGACGCTCGCGCCCGAGCTGATACCTGGCATCGCAAATCCGCCTGTGCTGGGGGTGCTAGAACCAGTGCTAGTGGCTGCGGCGCCGCCAGGAATTGCATACGGGCTTGGCGTGGTGTAGGGATTCGAAGTGGCGCCGTTCGGCGCGGCGGAACCACTAATAGGACTTGTGCTGGGCAAAGTGTAACCCCCAGAGGCCCCGTAATTGTGTGCATTGGAATAGGTCGGCGATCCCGATGCGTCCGCTACGTTATAGGGTGCGCCGGGAGTTGCACCGTAGGTGTTCGCGCTCGCACCGCTGGGGGCAACGCCAAAGGCTGTGGACGCGCCGCTATAGCCGGGATTTGGTGTATTAGGTGTTTGTGGTTTCGCGGCCAAGCTGGGTGGGTTGGCAATGGCGTTGGAGCCGCCAGTGCCACCGTAATTTGGTGTGCCACCGTAATTTGGTGTGTTGCCGTAACCGGTTGAGCTGCCGTAATTAGGAGTGGCGCCATAACCTGGTGCAGTGCTGTTATTCGTTGTGCCTGCGTAGGTCTGTGCACCGCCGTAGCCAGCGGTCGGATAGCCAGAGTTTGGCGTACCAGTAGGCGCCGTGGGCGTAGTGCCGTAGGCAGGGTAGCCGCTATTGGCTAGAGCGGCTTTTGATGTTGCTGGAGGGTTGGATGTTCCGGCAGGATTTGTGGTACCGCCGTAGAAGCCATTTGCAGTGGCGGCATTGGTAGGGTTAGCGGTGCCGGTCGTGTTGTAACGAGGGGCAGTGCTGTTGGCCAGTTGCGTCTCCGCGCCGCCCGTTCCGCCCGCTTTGGATGCGATCGCTGTTGGGGTGTTTGTCATGCTGGGCGGGACTGGATACGTGGTGGTGGGACCGCTACCAGCAAGAGTTTCCGGAGAGGGTTTTTTATTCCAGCCGAACATTCCAACGCTCGGCATGGAGGAACCGGAGGTGCAACCGGTCGAACCGATCAGGGCTAGAGTGCAACTGCCGACGATTAGCCGACGTAGTACGGTTCTCTTGGCAGTTCGGTTGGACATCGTTTGATCCCTCAGGTTTGCAACAAACCGCGTTAAGATGATTGTGTATGCGGAACATTGACTGTGTATACGAGCAAAATCATGGGCGGTTTACGGCGAATCATTCGACGCAGTCGATCGCCACGATTTGGCAGGCTGTAATGATTTTGTCGGTTGTGGACTGAGCAGCTCTTGATTGAAACCATCAAGTTTTTCTCTGGCTAAACCGACGACTACGGCGGGGACCCTAAATTTTTTCATGACCCCCTGTCAAGATGAAACCCTGAGAATCGGTGCTGCAGGTGCAAATGGAACGGGTGCCCAGGAAAACTTGATGGGGTGTGGAATTGAAAAGTGGTTCGTCCGTCGCTTGGAACGATACCAGTACTGGGACGAATGGACTTGTTGGGCAACCCTGATCCCGTGTATCAGGAGAAGGTGCCATACCCAGTCGAAGTTTAGGGAGAAAGACCATCATGCGGCGTACCAGAGCGGTTTTTGCCGGGGCTAATTGCCTTGTTTGCACGATGGGCCTTGTGGTCGCGATGGGACTTGTTGGCGCGATGGGCTGTCGTTCCGGCAATCCGTGGTCGTTTTTGCCACAAGGAACAATCGGTCATCAGCAAAGCGATGCAATTGTTCACGATCCCTATCCGATGACGGACATTGCGCCGGACGATCATGCCACGCGTCCGCGAGATTTTCAGAACCCCCTTCCCGAGCCGGTACGAAATCGCATCGTCCCGAGCACGCAGATTTGGACCGGCCGTCCATAGTCGGCCGTTCCTATTCGGCTAGAATGGTCCGTAGCACTAGAATGATCCCTAGAACCAGTGTGGTGCGTACCTTGCTGGGTTGATCGCGCTGGCACGGTAACGCTGGAACGATAGCGCTGGGATCGAGCAACGGGAAACAGGGTTCAATGGGGCCATTCGCAGCAGGAACCATGTTATTTTGGGGTGCGGCTGCCGCAGTTCCCATTGTTTTGCATTTATTGCGGCGCCGCAAAACCAGAACGGTTCAGTGGGGTGCGATGCAATTCTTGCAACGGGCGATTGCTCAGCGCGCCAAACGATTTCAGTTTTGGCGACTTTTGTTGCTGGCTTTGCGTGTGTCGCTGATCGTGCTCATCGCATGTGCGCTGGCACGTCCGATGATTGGCAGCACCCTCTTGTCGACATTGCCCGAATCGTCGCTCCCTCGCGTCCTGCACGTTTTAATGTTGGATGAATCATTTTCGATGCAAGCGATGGAGGGAAACGCCTCACGATTCAGCCTCGCCCAGCAAACCGCAGTCACGATTTGTCAACAAGCTTCCAGGGGTGATGGCTTTTTGCTCGCCACAATGGGCCAGCCGTCGCAAATGGTGGTTCCTGAGGTGAGCTATCGTGCCGACGAGATCGCGGATCAAATTCAGAGAATGCAACCGGGTGAGGGGATCGCTAGCGCTAGTGAAGCCATTTATTTCATCCAGTCCAGTTTAGAGCCCCTTCGTTCCACTCTGTCGTTTGACCGCATCGATGTTCTCATGTTGAGCGATCTACAACAGACAACGTGGGAGTTACCTACGGACAGCTTGCCCGATTCGGGTTCGCAGACTTCGTCGGGTGCGCGGGCTTCGCTGCCAGTCCGCTGGTTCGTTGTAGATTGTGGAAGTGAGGCTCGCGGGTCCAATCTGGCAGTGGTTGAGCTGGGTTTGGACCTCAATAGTCCCAGTTCCGATCCTGCGATGCGGAACTGTATTTCGCCGGTGACCCACGTGTTTGGGGCCGACGCGGTGCAAGGTGTTCTGGCGCAGCTTGTAGTGGATGGTCAAATAGAGCAAACACAACGTTTTGACATCGAGCCAGGTGCCACGCGATCGTTGCTTTGGTCTGTACGGCTTAGTCCCGGATTGCACGCGATTGAGGTACGACTGGGGCAGGCGGACATGTTGGCTGCCGACAACGTGCAGCGCAAAGTGTTTGATGTTCGGCGGCGCCACAGCATTGCCTTGTTCGCTCCTCAGCCGGTGGATTCTCGTTATGTGGAATTAGCCGGTGCGCCAGGGGGTGGCGGGGAATTTAGCGTTCATGCGCTACCCATGAATGCCATGGCCAAGACCGAACTTGGCCAATACGACGTCTGGGTGCTTTGCAATCCAAATCCACTGACGCCCGAAATGGAACTGCGTATGGGCGATCATGTGAAACAAGGGGGCGGGTTGGTTTGGTGGCTGGGACCGAACTGGCGCACCGTTGTCGAGCAGAATTCGGACCCGACCCTGTCGCCTGCACCGGTTGCTGCAGACGAGTACCAGTGGGCTGCCGAGTCGATGCGCGAATCGGCAACAGTCACGATTGATCCGATGGAATATGCCAGTCCCTTGGTGGCACCCTTTGAACCGTTTCCCGGGTCCGGATTGTTAACACTGCCTGTTTTTCAGTACTGGCAAGTCCGCTTGGGATCCGTGTGGCAAACGGCCTTAGGAATCCGCGACAGCGATTCGGACAATGAAATTTTTCCGCTCGTCGCGACGCTAGATTCTGATCTCGGAGGGCGTCAAGTTTTGGTGACAACCCCTGCTGGGCCGGGCGCAACGACGGATAGTAGTGCCGCAAATCCGCTGCCACCTTGGAACGCACTGATTGCCTGGCCAGCCTTTGTGCCCCTTGTCCAGGAGATATTCGCCTGGGTGTCCAATCACGATGGAGTGACGCCATCTTTTGTTGTAGGGCAGTCCATGCGAGGTCGCGTCGGAGCGGATGTTTTTGAGAGTCGTTTGCAGAGTGACCAGCGGCATCGATTGACGGCCAAGGTTATACAAAAGCAGATGCAGAATGTTATTTGGACGAGCGATCGGGCCACTCACGCGGGCTTCTATCGTTGGGTGCCAGAAGCAAACGTTAGGATCAACCAAGCTGCCGGCGTCGCCAATGATGCGTTAGCGACCGCTGTCAATGTTGATGTGAGCGAAGGGGTGCTCCGCAAGGTGCCCATCGTAGAGGCTCCCTTAGTGACTCTCAGGCCGAATGAGTCAGGCAAGTTGTCAGCCGCTAGTTTGTCCGCTTTGAATGCCAACGACGTCGGGAGCCCCACATCAGCTAGCCCTGTCGACGCCGTAGAATCACGCGAGATTTCTTGGTGGTTTTTGCTTGCTGCGATAGGCGTATTAGCGAGCGAATCGGTTGTGGTTCGCATCTTGGAGCGGAAATTTTGAAGCCGCTATTACTCGGGATCATAGCTCAAGTCAACGTTGCTCAAGTCAACGATGGGGCTCCAGCCGTTGATGCAGCACTTCAATCCGGTCATGGCGTCGACTGGAGATTGGAAAGTCATTGGCCGTTCGCTGCGGGTTGGTTGATTGCGTTGGGGATTGGATTTTCCTTGCTGTTGGCTTGGTGGCAATGGCGTCAAAAAGCTTCGAGCGGCAGGTTGGCCACGTCGAGCCGGTGGCGCGGAGGATTGATCTGGGCGCTCCGCTCGGGCGTGGTGGCGATTCTGGTTTGGATGATTGGTGGTTGGGAAGTCACTCGTTTCGAAACCGATTTGCCCGACTTGGTTGTCATGCTGGATGCGTCGCGAAGTATGTCGCTACCGATGAGCGATTCGGCAGCGGGTAGCGACAAAACTAGATGGCAAGCAGCCAACGAATTACTGACGAAAGACGAAGGTCGATTATGGAATCGACTAGCCAAAGAATATCGCTTGCGACCTTACCTGGTGGGGAGCGAATTGCGTCCCTTACCTAACGATTTTCAAGCATTGGAAGAATCGCTGCGACAACAAATGCCTGCCGATGATGCGAGTCGCCTGGGCGATCATTGGCTTCGAGCGATTGAAGTTCAACGGGGGCGTTCGACTGCCGCCATGCTGTTGCTGAGCGATGGTGTGGTGACCGAAGGGGTATCGCTGGCCGAAGCATCGCAGGCTCTGAGAAACGAACCATTGCCTCTGGTAATCGTTCGCGTCGGCAGCGCCGATCCACCACCTCAGGCGAGCATCCAAGAGGTCATTGCCGACGCCAACGCGATGGTGGGTGATGTGGTGAGCACGATGGTCCGCGTGCATTGGGAGGGGACTGATGGAACTCCCGTTGTGGTTTCGCTCCGCGATTTGCACAGTGGCAAGGTGCTTGCTGATGCCACAGTCGGAGTAGGGCAGACGCAAGGGAATGACTTGTTTTCCTTAACCTTTGTAGCCACGGAAAGTGGTACGCGGCGATTGAATGTAGAAATCATGCCGCTGTTGGGTGAAGTGGTTTTGGACGACAATCAAAGGGAAACCACGATCGACGTACGCGATACGTCCTTCCGCGTGCTCCTGGTGCAGGGGGCACCGAGTTATGAATTTCGGTTTTTAAAGCACCTTTTGGAGCGGGCGACCAGTCAAGATGGTTCTCGCCCGCTGGTCGACTTGATTTCTGTTTTGCAGACAGGCGATCCCCAGTATGCCGACCAAGATCGCACGGCACGTCGCTTGCCACCCGTGGATAGCGAGACATTAGAGCAATTGGATTTGATCATTCTCAGCGATTGTGATCTAGCCGCTTTGGGTCCGGTCCTGATGAATCGATTGGCCGACTTGGTGACTCAGGATGGTGCATCGCTGGTTGTAATTGCTGGACCCCGTTACCTGCCGCAGCGATTGGCCGGTACGCCACTGGAGAAACTACTGCCACTCGATCCCTCGCGAGTCACTTTGCCAAACTCGCTTCAACAGCAATGGCGATGGCGTCTTACCACGTTGGGTGAAGCGATGCCCAATCTGCGTGTTGGTGAAGAATTGAATGGATGGACAAAAGCACCAACCTTTTTTTGGTTGGCCCATGGCTCAAGTCTGCGTCCAGGTGCCCGCGTCTTGTTGGAGACGGAGAGCACGGTTGGCAATCCATTGCCATTACCTATTCTGGTCAGCCAATTAGCAGGCAATGGACAGGTCTGGATGCAGCTGACCGATGAGATGTTTCGCCTCCATAGTGTCGATCTCGACGGGGCAATGTACGAACGATATTGGTTGCAGCTGATCCGTTCCCTGGCACGCCGTTTACCCGTGCAAAATGGCGAAGAAGCGCGACTGTCGGTGCTGGGCGAGCAATTCCCGGTCGGCAAGCCGATTGCGTATCAAGTTCGCTTGGGATCTGCCCTCGCGGCCATTGCCGGGGGAACCCTCGATATCGAAGTTTCCGACGCAGCAGGAGAAAGAACTCGATTTACGGCTGCCGCACAGTCGGGAGGTGGTGGCGAGTATCGCGGCTTGATCGAAGGACTTTCAGCGGGTACGTATCGAGTCGTGTTGACTCGACCTGTCGGAGTCGAGGATCCACCCAGCGACTCTTTCGTGGTCGTAGAGAATCCTCAAGAGATGCGACAAGCCGCAGTCGATGTGGCAATGCTGGAATCAGTGGCGGAGCAAATGGGAGGTCGGGTGATCAGCATAGGGAGAGCGGAAAGAGACTTGTCGGCTGCCATACCGGCAGGCCGTTCGGTTCGCATCCGTCCCTTGCCGCCACTTCCCATTTGGAATCATTGGGGAGTGGCTTTGGCGGTATTCGGTTTGCTTTGCAGTGAGTGGATTATCCGTCGCCGCTGGGGGCTGACCGGCTAACATCACTAGCTGGAAAGCGAGAGATGAGCTTGATTCCGCATCAACCTCATGAGCGGAACTTGCGAATCACTGACGCTGGAAACGGTTGGATGTTGAGCCAAGTCCAGCGCCGTGGATTCAATCGTGCCTACGATCACGATGGGAGTCGATGTCATTCTCGCCCACAGCAATTGCAACAGTTTCGCACTCGCATTGTCCATGCGATTTACGCCGTGAAGCACTAGAATCAGTGTGCGTTGTTTGGCGATATGACTGAGTAGAGCATCGATTTCATGGCAAGCGCGATCGATGGTTTCAGCCGATGGATGTACTGGCAGTTCGGTTGCTGAGGGCTTCGCAGGGCAATGGAGTGCGGCGAATAATGAGGGTGCCACCTGCGCAGTGGCTACTCCCACAAAACGGCGCCATTGCTTGGTCACGGTTGGATGAAGTTGCTCGATCCAGATCGCCAGATGATCAAGGAGGGAATCAAAGCCGGGAAGCGGGGTCTGTTCGGATGGGTCGCAATGTCCTGGCAAGGTTAAGCGAGGCTGAGTCGACGGGACAGCGTTGAGAATCGTTTCCAATTGAATGCCACGATGCACATCGCTATTGACCAACGCAAAGCAGCCTCGATCTGCTTCCGTGCGCCGAATGATTTCGAGAGCGAGGTCTTGCACTCGATCTTGCCATACTTGATTATCAGGCAGGGAACTAGCGTAATGATCCGCCGGCAGCTCGCAGGCATTGAGCAACTGATACGCTGATTGAGCTGTGGGTCGATGTACGGGCGCAATACGTACCAAGCGAGTGCATAACTCAACCAAATTACTAGGAGTATGATGAGGGAGTTGCTCGCGAATTCTGGCGTCTGCAGCCATTGTGCCCAGGCTAGGATCCCATGAAGGGAGTCTTCCGCTAAGCAAGATCGCTAGCATTCTTCCGAAGCTGAACATATCGGCCGATGGGTCGACTGGTTCGCCAACAATGGATTCGGGAGGTAGATATGCGAACGTACCGACGAGATCCGTTGCTGCAGGGACCCATACCGGACGATGAAGGTTGGTGGCGAGCCCGAAATCAATCCACCTCGCGCCATTGTCGTTGGATAGCATGACATTGTCTGGTTTGATATCACCATGGATCCAACCGCATTCATGCGCGTGGGCCAGCGTAGCGAGCAAGCTGGAACAGTGTCGTTGCAGCAATCCCAAGTCGGGAAGCATGCCTGGCAGTAGTCCGCTCCGCAATGTTGCCAAGAACGACGAGCGTTGCAGGGATTCCATGGCAATCACGTAACGGTTCCCCGCTCGCAATAGCGAATGCATCGGCACGATGCCGGGATGGCGAAGCTGCCGGACGGCTCGATACTCGTGTTTGATCCGCAGGTTTGCCGACCCGTCATCGCTGCGCGGAACCTTGAGCGCCACGACATCGTTCGAATCGTAATGCGTCCCCGCGAATACCTGCGAGTATCCCCCCTGGCCCAAAAGTGCACCCATTCGATAAGTGCCTACCGCGACACCAAAATGGCAGTTTTCGTGCGTCTGCACAGGGTGGTGCACCTGCTGCCCCTTTTCCGAGCTCCCAGCCAGCGTCCTTTCGTAGGTCAGGAAATTTCGGTTCAGCTTGGACGCACTCAAGTTAATCTTTGGTTGTCGCATCGTGTCGCCTCATTCCACGTAGCTAAGTTTCAGTTACAAGAGCTGGATGGAAAGAGAACGCTAAAAATGCGTCGTAAAAACCTATAAAAAAATAGAATTGCTTCTAATGGAACGAGTGCATCCTAATAGCTGAGGGGTGTGTTCTTTACCTTTGACGATTCGTCCAAGGCCAATGGTCGGGGCAATCGTCGAAAACAATTGTCGGGGGGCAATGCCCTCTGCAGAAAAATTGCCAGAACTAGTTAAGTCGCTAACTAGATGGAACCGATATGGACCGGATCGGCACAATTCGATTAAGGTCCGACTCACGGAACCGGTTTAGGATGACCAGTTCAGCGCTGTGACGACCGAACGGATGTGGCCGTGGAGACCATCAATCGATATCGCGACCTTGTCTTGCCACTTGCCATTATCGGCAGTCTGGTAGTCATCTTGGTGCCATTGCCACCCATGGTGATGGACATGATGTTGGCGGGAAACATCACGGTTGGTGTGATCGTCTTGCTGACGACTGTCTATGTTAGTAGCCCGATGGAGTTCAGCGTCTTCCCCACATTGCTGCTGGCTACCACGCTCGCTCGTCTGGTTTTAAATGTTGCCACAACGCGTTTGATTCTGACCAATGCGAGCGGCAGCGATCCCGATGCTGTTGGTGGTGTAATCACAGCGTTTGGTGAATTCGTTGCGGGGGACCGATTGGAAATTGGCTTGATCATCTTCGTGATCATCATCGTGATTCAGTTTGTGGTAATCACCAAGGGTTCAACGCGAATCAGTGAAGTAGCGGCACGCTTTGCCTTGGACGGAATGCCAGGTCGTCAGATGGCGATCGACGCCGATTTGAATGCTGGATTGATTGACGAGAAAGAGGCTCAGCGTCGTCGCGAAGAGATCAATCGTCAGGCTGATTTTTACGGAGCCATGGACGGTGCCAGCAAGTTCATCCGCGGGGATGCGATCGCAGGCATCTTCATCATGATCATCAACATTGCTGGTGGTCTCTATATTGGCACATTTCGGGAAGGGATGCCGTTGGCCGTGGCGGCAGAGCTATTTACCAAGCTGACCATTGGAGACGGTTTGGTAAGCCAAGTGCCAGCACTATTCATTTCTTTAGCGGCCGGTTTATTGGTAACGCGGAGCACCAAGAAATCCAACTTGCCTCAAGAGTTTCTCCATCAGTTGCTAGGTAATTCGCGAGCCTTGGCGATTGCCGGTGTGTTTCTTGTCCTGATGATTGCCACGAACTTGCCTGCGCTTCCTCTGGCTACGCTGGGATTTGGTTGCATCGGACTCGCCGTGATGATGAACCGTCAAGCGAAAAAGGTGATCGCGACGCAGAACAAGATTGACGAGAATCAACGCCTGGCCGCAGCGGCGCCTGCCAAGCAGCGACCCGAGGACTTTTTAACAGTCGATCCAATGGAGCTGTCGCTGGGATTGGGTTTACTTGCTTTGGCCGATCCGGCGCGCGGTGGCGATTTGATGGAGCGAATATCAGGAATTCGCAATCAAATGGCCAGTGACATTGGCATGGTCTTGCCCAAAGTGCGCGTGCGTGACAATGCGGATTTGGCCCATTTCGAATATGAAATCTGCATTGCGGGCGCCCGAGTGGCTCGCAACTCGCTTCGTCCCGGGCAATTGCTGGCTTTGGATTCCGGCATGACAACCGGCGTTATTGAAGGGGAACCGACTCGTGATCCCACCTTCGGTCATCCGGCGGTTTGGATCGATCCATCGCGCCGCGAACAAGCGGCCATCTATGGATACACAACAGCCGAACCAAGCGCCGTCTTAGCAACTCATCTGCAGCGAATTTCGTCAAAGCATGCTGATGAACTGCTCAACCGCGATGCCACAAAGCATTTGCTAGATGAACTTAAATCGGTTGCACCGGCGGTGGTCGACGAACTGATTCCATCGCAAATGAAAATAGCGGAGGTGCAACTGATCCTGCAGATGTTGCTTCGCGAAGATGTACCCATTCGTCAGCTTGGTATTATTTTGGAATCGCTGGGTGATCAAATCGGCAAGACGCGCGATCCAATTTGGTTGGTAGAGTACATTCGGGGGCGTCTGGCTCGCACGATCAGCAGTCGCTATCGCGATGCCAATGATTGCTTGCATGTAATTACCCTTAGCCCGTCTTATGAAGATCGCATCTTAGAGGGTGTGGAACATACCGAGCGCGGTTTGGTGGTGCGTATGAAGCCGGTGGGAGTGGAAGAAATCTGCCAAGGAATTCTCAGCAAACTCACCAAGCTGATGGCGATTGGTGCACCTCCTGTGTTGTTAGTCAACCCACGCATTCGTCCTTCGGTGCGACAACTGACAGCGACTCGAATTCCCGATCTTCATGTGTTGAGTCTCAACGAAGTCACTCAAGATACGTCGCTCGACTCCATTGGCGTTGCCGGTGGTGATGCCTAGCCCTTCCGCAAGAAACACCCATGCATATTCGTACTTTTCGAGCCGCTAACCTCAACGCTGCCCTGTCGCAGATTCGCGAACAGATGGGACCTGATGCATCGGTATTGCACACGCGGCAAGTACCCTCAGGGTTGCTTGGCTTTTTGGGGAAGAACAAAGTTGAAGTGACGGCCGGCTTAAAACATGTCTCGACATTGGCTCCCGAATCGAGCGCCGAACTGAGCGCCGAATCGAGCGGCGAGGCATCCGGATCGCAGTCCATCATCCGTCGGCATCCTGGGCACGGAGATGTTCCCACCTTGGATGCATGGGAAGAAGCCCAAGCACAATTGCTAGAAGAATATTCTGAAGCGGGCGTGCCAGCGACCATCGTTCGCTATTGGTTAGCTCATTGTCGCTCAATGCGCAGCAATAGCAGCGGTGCTTTGCACGCGGCTTCCCACTGGCAACCGCTGGAAGATTTGCGACAAGCCGAACGAACACATCCAGAGGATGTCCTGCGTCGGCAATTGCAGCAATGGTTTGTAGAAAAACTCGATCAGGTGCGGCCGATTGAGCTGGTGCCCGGCGAACAACGGGTTGTGGCGCTAGTGGGCGCAACTGGGGTAGGTAAGACAACCACGATTGCGAAACTTGCCGCCCAGTTTCGCTTGCGACACCAAACTCGCATTGGCTTGTTGACGATCGATTCTTTCCGAGCCGCTGCAGTGGAGCAAATCGATGCGTTTGCGCGAGCGATGAAAATGCCGTTGCAAGTGATTCGACAAGCGAGCGAAGTGGACGGAGCGTTGGCCCAGTTCGCTGATCGGGACTTAGTCTTTGTGGATACGGTCGGTCAAAGTCCGCGCGGGGAAGATCGCATTGTCGCGCTGGCGTCTTTGCTTGACGCGATCAAGCCCCATGAGACGCACTTGGTGATTGATGCAAATAGTTCGATGGCGGCCGCACGAGACAATCTACAGGCCTTTTCGTCGCTGCATCCCAACGCATGTATCTTGAGCAAGACGGACGAGGTGGGAAGTATCGCTGCCGCCATGAGCGCGATTCTCGTCAAAGGGATGCCGATGAGCTACGTCACGACAGGGCAAATGGTGCCCGATGATCTGACCCTGGCTGACAATTCAAAGTTGGCGCTTTGGCTGAGTGGTATTGCGGTCGGTGGCTTCGGCAGCGTAATCAGCAGCCCCAAGAAATTTGTAAATGGACAGTAGAGAGTAGCGATTAGGAAGGTTGGGAGAAATTTAAGAAGAAAACAAAAACGACTCATCCCCAGACGGTCGAACTGCCGATAACAAATTTGCGGTCATTTCTAAACCGAACGGAATTTCGGTCTGGATGCGACAGTAATACTTGTAAATTCAGTTCAATCGTCTAACCAGCAAATTCTTACGGACATGCAATGGCAGGTGCATTCGCCGCTTCGCTTGGAGCGATCGCGATGGTCACCGTCATCCTCCGTGGAGCGTTAGCCGGAGAGGCTGCAGTCGATTGTATATTTACTAGTATTGGTGCATTGTTGATCTTCTCAGCCGTTGGTTGGTTGTCGGGTTCAACAATGGATTACCTGGTTCGCCAGGACCTTGAGAGTATGTATCGGCGTCGTGTGGACCTCTACCGAAAGGAATTTGAGGTACGAGCCGCTGATAAAATGAAACGAGAAGAGGCACGGCAGTAAGGATGCTGCTCGTTGCAACTATCGTTCATCAACGGAAACAATACAGGCTATCGCTCGATCACGGAGGATTGAATGGCTGCGACGATCACGTCACCCGATGAAATCCAGCAAGTCTGGACCCAATACCGTGCGGAACCCGAAAACAAGGAGCTCCGAAATCGGTTAGTGGAACAGTACATGCCTTTAGTTCGCTACAATGGCGAACGCATCTGGCAACGCTTGCCAGATGGCGTGGAGTTGGACGATTTGATCAGCGCTGGAATCTTTGGCTTAATGGATGCCATCGATGCTTTCGACTTGAATCGTGGAGTTAAGTTCGAAACGTACTGCGTGCCGCGGATTCGTGGTGCTATGCTGGACGAACTGCGGACCATGGACTGGGTGCCACGCCTCGTGCGTAGCAAAGCCAGTAAATTGTCGGAAGCTACCAAACAGCTTGAAGCCAAGTTTGGTCGCCAGCCCTCGAATATCGAGCTGTCCGAACATATGGGTATCTGTATGGCGGAACTCGAAAAAATGCAGGCCGAGGCCAATGCCGTTGGACTCGTTTCACTGAATAAAAAGTGGTACGAAACAGACAGCTACAAAGATGTCCGCGAAATTGACGTCTTGGAAGACAAAAAGGGCGAAGACCCGACAAGACGCGTTCAAAAGACCGACCTCATGCGCTTGGTCACTAAAGGACTCAATCGCAACGAACGTCTCATTATTATTCTTTATTACTACGAAGAACTGACCATGAAAGAGATCGGCGCTACGCTCGACCTCTCCGAATCTCGCGTCAGTCAAATGCACAGCTCTATCGTTAATCGATTGCAACAACAACTCGGTTACCGTCGGCCAGAATTCGGTACCTAATCGGTATCGTCCATTTGTCTTCATTCGACGCCCTTCCAAGATTTTTGGAGGGGCGTTTTTTTATTGGTTCCAGCCAATCGCGATACGCAACGCGGCGATATCCGGTGCCGCCAATCGATGTTAGGATGGAGCGTATGCTCCTGCTCATCGATGCCTATAATCTGTTGCATCAATCCGATGCGCTCCATCGCAGTCGCGACCAGGGGTGGCTGCAGCGCGCACGTGAACGATTGCTAAGGTCGCTCGCAGATCGTTTGCCCACTGATTTGGCCAGCGAGACTTGTCTAGTATTTGATGCTGCGGCGCCACCGGCTGGACTCCCCAGCGAATACATCCAATTTCAAATTCAAGTCATCTATGCGGTCGATCATGTGGAAGCGGATGACTTGCTGGAAGAATTGATCGCTCGGCATCCTACTCCCAAGCGTTTGACAGTCGTCTCGTCCGATCACCGAATTCAACGGGCCGCATCTCGAAGGTCGGCCACTTTTTTTGATGCGGATGTGTGGTATGCGGCACTTGTGGAGCGCGGTCCACGGTTGGCAATTCCCTGGCCCCCGCAGCCGCTAATTTCCAGCGACCGTGCCTTAGAGACAGAAAAGCCCGACGCGGACTTGTCGCCGGAGGAGCTCACGGCTTGGCTCCAAGAGTTTTCCGGTGACCGATCCAAAGCCAAACTAGCGCGGCGGACGCCCCCTGTTGCGCGTCGTGTAACTCGCCCCGTCATTCCCCCAGTGGTTCCCCCCCCGACCATCGTACCCGCTGCGCCATCGCCCCCTCCGGCAGGAAAGAAGCAACGCCAGGGGAAACGATCGAAGGATGAACCCCCTATAAAGCCTCAGCCTGATCAAATTTTAGATCCAAATCTGGCCAACCCCTTTCCCCCAGGATACGGTGAGGATCTGTTGAAATGAGTAAGAAACCTTACTTTTTCGAAGCGACGACGTGGAAAATCAAAATTTCCGATTTGTTTGAATAAATTGGCGCTTCGTGCGCATCATGGTTAGCACGATGACGAATCCAGAAACCTTTTCCGATCAAGTTCGACAATGTGCTGAGCGCATTGCTGAGAGTGGTTCTGCAGCGCTGGCTGGATTGTACGACTTGACCGCACAGCGTTTGGTTCGATTCGCAGTGACGTTCACTCGCAATCAGCATGATGCCGAGGATGCTGTTCAGGCGGCTTTGGTACGAGTAGCGGTCGCTCCCTGCATGCTGGATCAGGCTGAGCATCCCTGGCCTTACTTGCTGCGTATGGTCCGTAACGAATCGTTGGTGATCTTGCGAAAGCGTCGACCGCTGGCTCCGCTGCACAGCATCATCGATTTGTTAACTCGACGGACCGTGGATGAATTAGAGGTTGAAGATACCTATCGAGCGATTTGGACCGCACTGCGGCAATTGCCTACCGAACAAAGCCAAGTAGTCGTGCTGAAAATTTGGGAAGAGATGACTTTTAGCCAATTGGCTGAAGTATTGGATATTGCGCCTGCGACCGCTGCCAGCCGCTACCGATATGGCCTGGCCAAATTGTCACAACAACTTGGGCACTGTGTTGCGGAGATGCAAGATGTCTGAGCAAGATTTTGCACAACACGATTTTGCACAATTAGAAAAGCTCGTTTTTGCGGCGGGAAAATATGTTGTGCCCTCAGACAATCACCGGCCCGCAACGCTTGAAGCTGCCCGTGATGCTTGCGATGAAAAACGCTACACACGCCATGTTGGTTTGGCCGCATTAACGTTTGTCGCGTCCTGGATTTTATGTTGGCCAATGGCACCTGCGGTCAATATGTGGCACGAGAAAGTTACGGCGCCTTCGAGTGCCGATATTGAGCAGTCGTTACTCGAATCTGACGCGCCGACTCACGGTAGTAGAGATTGGCGTTTGGTCGAAGTCTTCGATCGTTGGCACGGTTTGACTCGTGGCTCCGCTCTCGATGGTAGCAGCACAACGAAATAGTCTTTTGTCTTTTTGAAAATTGAGCACCGCTGCGTTCGCTAGTGTCTTGCTCAATGTCTGGTACTAGTCTTCCTAGCCTTCTGGCCAATTGATTGGCAGAGTGGATGAGTCATGCGCAATGTTTCCCTCGAGATGATTCAGCGATTTCATCAGCAGATCGCCATGTTAGAGCGAGCGGGAGTTCCCGTGCAAGTCAGTCCGAATGATGAGTCGGCGATTCGCTTTTGCTCCTTAAGAGAACGTGGTTTTGCGTTGGAGGAAATATCGCGTCAGGAAATGGGAATGCCAAAACGATATTGGTATGCACTCGAACGCTGGCTAGAAACCGAAGACATGCCAAGTGCGTTGGAGTTGTTGACCTTGGAACCTGCCGCATTGAAAGAGGCAAGCGTCAGTGGCCGGATAGCCTGGATCCAGCCTTTGATATTAGTGCTGCTTGCTTCGCTCTCCTTTTACTGTGCGTTCTATTTTGTTCTACCCAAGTACGAAATGTTGTACGAACAGGTAAATCGTGCTCCAGGTCCTTGGCTCGCTGCCCTGGTCATGGTCCGGGAATGGTTGCCGTTTTGGGCGCCCATTGTCGCGTTCGCAGCACTGATCTTCGTGTCGAACAATTTGTCTTACAGTCTTCGATCTTCCCAGCGTCGATTCCCAGGGGTCGCCCATTTTGCTGGTCGTTTACTGGAGTCCATGAAGGGAAGACCCAGTCCGTCCAGCATCGAAAGTGAAACGCAGAATAGCGAAGCAATGAATGCACCAGTCAGTCAAGCAATCGCTAACAATGTCTATCGACAATCATTGCAGCAGGAACAGTACGGTTTGCGGCGCGTGCTACCAAGAACCCTGTCCATCGTTATCGGTGGAACACTTGTCTTGATACTTGGATTGATAACGCTGGTTCCGTTTGTCGAGTTGTTGATCAGCATCGCTTCATCCGTCATTAAGGAAGGATGAGAAATGAATTACTTTCAATATAATTCGATCAATGCAGCGGGTGTCGCCGTTACGGACATTGTGGAGGCGAGCGACATCAAAGAGGCGTTGCAAACATTAGAACAGCAAGGCCATCGAGTCGAGTCCTTTCGTTTGCTAAGTGCTGAAGAAGCAGGTAGCTATCGGCAGCATGCGTCCTTTCGGCAGCAATCGCATATCAGGTTGTCTTACATACCGGAGTATATTCCCCTGCTCGAAACGCTGGCTACCAAGTCGACGCATCGAATTGTCCGCAAGCAAATTCAACAGACGATCGACAAGCTCCGGAACTCACCTACTTTGGAAACGCTCGTCGAAGACTGCAACACTGCCTCCCTGCTACCGTTTTTATTATCGGATCCCAAGTCACAGGCGGTTTCCGCCGGTTTGGAGAAGTGGAGTTTGTCGTTGGTGCAAACTCAATCTGCGACGCTAGCGCGACTTCGCGCTATGATTTATCCAGTGATCGCGGTTGCACTGGTCTTGGTGGTTGTCACATTTCTGTCTCGAGTGGTGACTCCCGTCTTCGCGGAAATGTTCGATGAGTTCCAACTCTCGGTCCCCACCCCGACAGCGTTTGTGTTTTGGTTGGGGCAACAGTTTGGCGAGTATTACTTGAGAACACTGGCAATTCTCGCAGTCAGTCTTGGTGTTGGTTACGCGTTGCTGCGCTGGAGTCGCCAGCGTGCGCTGGGGAGGCGAGTGTTTGGTTCCTTTGCGACAGGTACGACGACACAGCTTCAATCCATGTCACGGTTTGTGGGGACTCTGGCGGAATTGTTGCAACTGGGCGCGACGATGGAGCAAGCACTGATGTTGGCCGGGAAGGCAAGTGGGAACATCTACTTTCGACAGGCGGCCCTGTCGCTAGCGACCGATCTGGAGAGACCGGAATTGTTGCACAATCAATCGATTGCCACGGAGAGATTACCTCCGCTTGTCATCCATGCACTTCAGACCCAGCAACCTGCGGCACGGGATTCGCTGTTGCGTGAATTGGCAACGCTCTATCAAGAGCGGAGCGTGCAGCGGTCCGATCAGTTATCGCACCTCTTTCCTGTTTTCTCCGTCGTCCTGGTTGCAGTGCTGGTCGGCGCGTTTGTTGTCGCCTTGTTTGCACCGTTGACTTCCTTGGTTAGCAGCCTTTCAGGCTGAGTGCCTTTTTGCGCAAGCAGGATTCTTCCAAATGTTATCGAAATGGTTTCCAACCGTAAGCGCTTTGTTCGCAAAACGACGTGGTTCGCCCCGCTGGATGTGGAGCATCCGACTTGCTGGGCGAGCTTCAACCTGGCGTATGTCCACATGGTGGTTACCCGATTCGATGGCCAGTAGTCAGGTATCGTTAATGCGGATGTTGGCAATCGCCCAACGCGAAAACTTGCCGCTTGCGCCGTTGGTTTCGCATCTGGCCGACGAACATCGCGGACGCAACCGACGTAGATTGTTGCGCTTTGCCAAACGATTGAATTCCTTGCCGCTCATTGATGCGCTCGAACAGACACCAGGCGTACTTGCCAATAGCGATATTTTGACGCTGCGATTAGCGAATCAGTCGGGGACGTTGGGAGAGTCGTATCCAGCGCTGCTGCAAATGGACCATGAAGTTCAACAAGAGTTGAAATCAGATTTCAGCAAGTCGTGCTGGTATTTCGGTTTTGTCGCTTTGATCTTCGCCGTGGTCATTACTTTTTTGAATACCAAAATCCAGCCGACGTTCGATCAATTGATCACAGAAATGGACGACCCTGCGTCCGACGGTGTGCGAACGTTTGCGTTGCGCGTGCTATGGAGTCATTCTTTGACTCAGGCGTTGGTTGCAATCGTTGTGGGAGGCCTGCTGCTATACGGGTTCTTTCAATTCACTCGCTGGGGACGATCGCTCAAAAGTACCTTAGCGTCACGTCTGTTGAGTCCCGTATTTTCGCTCCGCTCTGCCCATTTGCTGTGGATGTTAGCCATTTCGAAGGACGCGGGCCGCCCGTTGCCCAATTCGCTTTCCACCTTGGCACGATATCACTTCGATAAAAACTTCCGGCAGAACTTGTTGTTTGCCAGAAACGAAGTGGAACAGGGTGCAACAGTTTGGGAAAGCTTAGCCAAATCACGGATTATTTCCGCTGCAGAAGCAAGTGCACTTCAGAGCACGGAAGGCAATGAGGCGACGTCTTGGCTGTTGCGTAAATTGGCACAACAAAAACGGTCGAAGGTGCTCGTCATGTCAGCGTTTTGCATTTCCTTGTTTCATCCGCTGCTAGTGCTCTTATTCGGAATCATCGTTTTATGGGTCAGCAGTTCCTATATAGGATCACTGCGCGACTTAGTGTTGTACATGGCCTAAATTGAGATTGGTTTGAATCCCATGAAGTGCAATCCCAACGTCATTCGCGAACGGCATGGAGTTACCATGTTTGAGCTTATCGTGGCAGCATCGCTGTTGATCGGCTCAATGGTTGGTGTGTCCAAATTAGCCATTGCCTCGGGGCGTACTTGGCAATTGACCCGATATCATCAACTAGCGTTAGATGACCTAACCAATCAGATCGAACGCTTGGCATTGCTGCCTGCCGACGAGCGTCGCCAAGCCTTAGAAATACTGCAACCGTCTGAGCGAGTTCGCCAAGTTCTGGCGAATGCAACCTTGTCTTCTGAGGTGGTCAGTGACGCACTGGGTCAACGACTGGTGCTAACGTTTACCTGTGACGAAAGCGACAAGATCCCGCCTCTGCAACTGGTTGGCTGGTTGACAACGAAGGAGTCGGACCGATGAAGCGAAGTGGATTCAGTCTCATAGAAGCGCTGTTTGCGATAACCATGTCGACAACTTTGCTGTTGTTGGCTGCAAAGGTTCTCCACAGTGCCATCGATATGTCTTCCGCGTCGAATCAACGCGCTGCGCAGCAAGAGAACGTGATGCGATTAGCTCAGCAGTTTCGAGTGGATGTGCATCGAGCTATTCAGTGCGAAGTTCTTGACGAGCGAACGGTTACTCTGCGAATGGAAGGTGACGAAGTGGTGCGCTACGAAGCGCTGGAGGGGAGGGTGGACTATCGCGTGACCGCAGGGGAAAACTTGGTGCGTCACGATTCCTTTCCCTTCAAATCGATAACCCAGTGTCGCTTTGCGACTCTAGAGCATCCCCGTCGATGCGCCATGACCATTGCCGAGCTATTGCCGTTTCGAGGGGAGCTTCCCAGAATCGATCGTCAAGTCGAAGCCGTTTTGGGAAGAGCGCTCATCGCGGGGCTGGTCAGTCGAGAAGCTCAAGGCGATGTATCGAGCTTAGAGGAGTCGCAATAATGCGAAAACAGAAAAAACGGAATGCGGTGATACTGATTGCCGTACTGGTTTGTGCGCTTGTGGCATTGTCGATTTTGGCAACATCGATTCATGTGGCCTTGCGATACCGACGCGAGGGTCGAACGCAACAACAGCTACAGCAAGCAAGCCTTTTGTTGGATGCCGGTTGCCTCCGAGCGGTCGAGCAATTGCAAGCATCTGCTGAATATAGCGGCGAGACGTGGCAATTGGGTGAGGCTCTGCCGGAGTTCACAGCTTCGTTCGTTGAGATTCGTGTGGGGCAGGCCGCGACGGATAAGAACGTCGAGGTAATCGCTCGACTTTCACGATCCGAAGACGATCCCCACTCCATTCAATTGAGTCATGAATTTACTTGGACACTAGACATTTCATCATCCCCGTCGGAGTCAGAATAATGTTCCCAAAACAGTCTTCGCAACATCGTTTGCACGCCACGCAGCCAACTGGTTTTACGCTGGTTGAGCTATTGGTCGTGATTGCCATTATTGGAATTTTAGTCGGACTATTGTTGCCAGCCGTACAAGCGGCACGTGAAGCGGCCAGGCGATCGAGTTGCACTAATAACTTGATGCAGATTGGACTAGCTATTCACCACTACGAGTTCAATCGCGAACATCTACCATCCGGAGTGATCGATTCTGTCGGCCCGATACGCAATGAGCCGATGGGGCAACATGTAAGCTGGACGGTACAGATATTACCCTTCCTGGAAGAGTTGGCTGCCTACAATCAATTCGATCAGACGGCGGGCGCCTATGCCGAGGTCAACGAACCGGTTCGTAAGCATGGCATTGAGATCTACATTTGCCCATCGGACGGTCGGGCAAGCGGTAAGGAGGGTGCCGGTACCTATGCGGGCTCGTATCATGACAGCGAAGTACCCATCGACGTCAACAATTCAGGATTGTTGTTCCTGAACAGCAAGGTTACGTATTCGCAAATCATTGATGGGTCGTCCTATACGATCCTGGTGGGCGATGCAGGGCACCGCGATGGTGAACTCGGCTGGGTCTCTGGGACACGAGCCACGTTGAGAAATACAGGTACCTTCGAAGCGGCCACTTATGTGTCGCAACAACCCAGCGATCAGGAGCCAGAGCGAGGCACGCTGACGGTGGGCGGATTTGGCAGTCACCATCCTGGCGGTGGCAATTTTGTTTTTGCAGACGGCGCAGTCCGGATGATTAGCTACTCCGTCGAGGCACAGACAATGCGATACTATGGCAACCGCGCTGATGGCCAAATGATCGAACGCTAAAGGCGTTGAAGGTTGCTTTTGCAAGAGGAGATGTTCGCGGGCCCTGAGGAACGGCCCGCGACTTGTTTCAGCAATTTTTAACCCAGTGCCTCTAGTCCAGCACCTTTAACCCAGTGCCTTGTCGCTAATATCTTTCCGGCACCAGGCGCCAGGCCAGCGGATTTCTCGGACGGCTCGATAGGCTTGCAGTTTTGCACCACTGATTGAGTTGCCGATCGAAGTGACACCCAGTACGCGGCCACCATCGGTGACGACATCGTAGCGTTCGTCTTCACGCGTACCCGCATGGAAGACCTTCACATCTTCCAGTTCGGCCGCGCGATCGAGACCCGTGATGGGAAGACCCGTTTCGTAGTTACCTGGATAGCCTTCGCTCGCCATGACGACGCAGATGCTTGGTCGGGGGTCCCACGTCGGCAGCTCGATCTGATCGAGCTTGCCATCGACGACGGCCTCGAGAATTTCCACCAAGTCGCTTTGCAAACGCATGAGCAGCGGTTGGCATTCGGGGTCGCCAAAGCGAACGTTGAACTCGAGCACCTTGGGGCCGGCAGCCGTCAGCATCAAACCTGCATACAGGACGCCGCGGAAAGGTCGTCGCGATCGTTTCATGGCGTGGACCACGGGAACCAAGATGGTAGCCTCGATCTTGGCCATCATTTCATCGTCCACCAGTGGCGTTGGACAATAGGCGCCCATGCCACCGGTATTGGGTCCTAGATCGCCATCATAGGCTGGCTTGTGATCTTGCGCTGCGGGCAACGTAAGGATCGTGCTGCCGTCGGTGATCGCCAGCACGCTGGCCTCAGGCCCCATGAGCCGTTCTTCAATGATCAGGCGATCGCCCGCAGCACCAAATTCTTTGTCCGCTGCGATGCGGTGAATGGCGGAGAGCGCTTCCGAGCGGTTGGAGCAGACGATCACGCCCTTGCCAGATGCCAAGCCATCAGCCTTGACCACAACGGGGCAATTTGCATCCGGTTCGGGGTAGCGGTCAGTGATATATCGAGAGGCATCCGATGCACTGCGAAACATCTGGTAGTCGGCCGTAGGGATATTGGCGCTACGCAATAAGTCTTTGCAGAAAACCTTGCTTCCCTCTAACTGAGAGGCGGCCTTGGAGGGACCAAAGGCACGTAGTCCCGCCGCTTGCATGTCGTCGACCAGGCCGCTTACTAGAGGGGCTTCGGGGCCAACCACAACGAGGTCGATCTTGTTGTCCAAAGCAAAGGCAACCAATTTCTTATTGTCGGTTGCCGCGATGGGGACGTTAATCGCATCGACAGCTGTGCCAGCGTTTCCCGGAGCCACGTAGACGTGCCGAACCCTAGGGCTGGCTTTAATTTTCCAAGCCAAAGCGTGTTCGCGTCCACCATTGCCAACGATCAGCACCTTCATAACGACTGTATCCCTAGAACTATTGCGGTCTCAGTTTTTCGACATGGGAAAGCTTACTGCAATCGCGGCTCGACGCGAGGCGGGGAGTGAGGGAAGGATTTTTTTTGAAAATCTAGCTTGGATCTGGCGTAAAAGAACTCGCCTTCCGCAAAAAGTCGGCAAAAACTGTGTCGCCAGAATTCCCCGTAATGGTACGCCAAGGGCTGGATTATTCTCAGAAAGCGGTTAGAATGAATTGTCTACCTACCGGTGAGAGTTTTCTGCCATCCCCCTCAATCCCACCTCCGGGATGGCACTCCGCTAGCAAGTAGCTAATTTGAATGAGGCGGCGGCCCAAGTCCTCACCTTCCCAGGCCGCCGCCTTTTCTTTCTGGTTAACAAGCCCATCTTTCACAACTTAGGGATTTGCACCCATGTTGCGTCGCACATTATTGAGTTTGGCACTGGCTGCCGTCAGCGGTTATGCATTGGCGGAAGATACCGCCACTCTGAAGTTTAAATTCGTCTATGGCGGTGTTGCGCCGATTCAAGAAGCGATCGATCCCAATAAGGACGCAGCCTTCTGTGGAAAGACCGATTTGAAAGACGAGAAGCTAATCGTCAACCCAGACAACAACGGGATCAAAAACGTCGTCCTGTATGTGTACACAGGACGTGGTGGCACCAAGTTGCCCGATTTTAAGCCGGTCAAGAAGACTCACATCTTGGCGAACGAAAATTGCCGTTTTGAGCCCCATGTGTTGGTGCTGCAAACGGGAGATACGTTGACGGTGACCAATCCCGACGATGTCGGCCATAACGCCAACCTAAACTTCTTCGAAAATAAGGCTGAGAACTTTACCATTCCACCCAAGGGTGAAAAGTCCGTTGAGTTGAAGAAAGCGGAGCCTGCACCGATTCCTGTCGAATGCAATATTCACCCTTGGATGAAGGCTCATTTGGTGGTTCTCGACCACCCCTTTGCTGCCGTTAGCGACGAAAATGGTGAGTTGACCATCGAAGGTCTCCCAGTCGGTGAAGAATTGATTTTCCGTGTCTCGCATGAAGGTGCAGCGGGCGCTATCGACGAGGTCAAGGTCAACGGCAAAGACGAAGAGTGGAAGCGCAGTCGATTGACGCTGAAGCTCAAGGCCGGCATGAATGACCTGGGCCAAGTAACTGTTCCAGCAAAGATTTTTGGCAAATAGTGATTTGTAGCCGGCAGTTTTCATGCCGGCTGGAATCGCACCTGCTGATCCGCTGAGGTGTCGCTTGCACCCCCCCGCATAATGAGTCATCATCGTGCGGGATGCGGCGTTTTGGCGCAGTTTGCTCGGTTGTTTTGGAGTCGCCAGCGGGGTTCTCTTCTATGACGATAGAGAGACGAGTCGAGACTTCTCGCAGGCGATTGCCAGGTAGGTAACGGATTCATGTGCTTTGAAGAGCGGGGGCGAAAGAGAAATGGCTGGTTGCTGGCTTTGGCTGGCAGCCTGCTGATATGGATTTGTCCGGGGTGCGATCGCGGTCCCGTCGAATTCTCTTCCAATGACGTTTATAGCTTAGTGCTGGCAAAAGAGACTGGGTTATCGAGCGAGCCGAGCGAAGCGATGGGATTGGCCACGGCCGATGTCCTGGAGCTTGTCGAAGACTTGTTCGGAACTCCAGATCAACCCGAATGGCCCGACCGTCTAGTAGCAGACCAGCGTCTCAGCGGTCTGCTCGATTGGTCGCAAGTGAGTCGTGCGGCAGGTCCGGTTTACAGTGATAAGCAGGGATTGCAATTTGGGCTGTATCGCGAGCATTGCAACGCCTGTCATGGCGTCAATGGCGATGGCCGTGGTCCCGTGGCTGCCCTTCAGAATCCCTATCCTCGCGATTATCGAGCCGGCATTTTTAAGTTCCAATCAACCTCGCGTGGAATGGCACCACGGCGGCAGGATTTACTTCGCACGATCCGCCATGGATTGCCGGGTACCGCCATGCCATCGTTCCAATTGCTAGACGAAGCGGACTGTTTGGCGTTAGTCGATTACGTCATTTATTTGTCCATTCGGGGCGAGGTCGAGCGACGCTTGTTGGCCTTCACTGCACGCGAAATGGATTACGGTAATAACGTGGGAAGCGGTTCTCACGGAGATCGCTGGTTGCGTCCCATGGAGCGAGCCCAGGAGGAAGAGCTGGCCGCCGAGCAGCTGGAGATGATCGATGCTCAAATGATTCCAGTGCTCGAGCGATGGGCGGCGAGTTTGACGGACGAGTTGCCCGGTGAGCCACTGGTTGTGGATTCAATACCCGCTTCGACACCAGAGCTGATTGCCGCTGGCAAGCAGTTGTTTCATGGTGCTTTGGCCAATTGTTACAGTTGCCATGGTGACGGTGGGGACGGGGTGACAGCACTGCCCCTCGATTTTGATGATTGGACCAAGGAATGGACGACTCGCATGGGTTTAGATCCGCGAGATAAGGAGGCGCTAGCAGATTTCTTTGCCGTGGGCGCTCTGCGTCCGAAAGGGTTGCCTGCCCGCGCCCTGACGCGAGGTGTGTTTCGTGGCGGAGATTCGCCTAGTGAACTTTACTTGCGGCTGTTGAACGGCATTCCGGGAACTCCGATGCCGGCCATTAACTTGGTCGAAGAGGCGGGGCCTTCAGGACTAACGCGGCTGCAGGTTTGGTCGTTGGTTCACTACGTTCGCTCGCTGTCACAGCAGGAGACGCAGGTTACTGCAACTCTGCAGGCGTCGCCTGCGATGCAGGGGGAAGAGGGATGAGCGAGCAAGCATGGCGTTCGACTTGTGCTGTGATCGGGTTGGTACTGGGAATGGTATTGATGGTGGTAACGGGGCAGGGGGGAATGATTAGTGGCGCGATTTTTGGTGCCGGTGGCGCGGTGCTGGGTGGCGTAGTGGGTGAACGTATTGCGAGGCGGCGAATCTAAATGGAAATTCCTGGACGGTGGTTGCACCGCACGGCCTCGCTATTGGTTTTGTTGGTTTGGCCTTTGATCTGGCTGGGAGGGTTGGTGACGACCTTCGATGCCGGTATGGCAGTTCCAGATTGGCCGGGAACTTATGGTTACAACATGTTCCTGTATCCGCTGGAGACGTGGTTGTATGGTCCTTTTGACTTGTTGATTGAACATGGGCACCGGCTGCTGGGTTCCACGGTGGGCATGGTCGCCATCGCTGCCGTGTTGCTTGCCTGGCAGTCGGAACCGCGTCGCTGGGTGATGTGGATGGCCAGTGGAGTATTGTTGGCCGTGATTGCTCAGGGGCTGTTGGGAGGCATGCGGGTGGTGCTCGATGCCAGAACGCTAGCCATGATCCACGGTTGTTTTGCCTCGGCTTGTTTCGCGCTGGGAACGGCTCTGGCGGTGGTGACGTCGCGATGGTGGTGGTTGATGGGGCCAGGTGCCAGCAATGATGGCGTCAGCAATAGGGGCGGGAATTCCAATGGTTTGAGTGGAAGAGGTGTGCAATCGCCGCATCGGGGTGTGCGGCCTGCTACGGTGTGGCTGTCGGGATTCTTGCTGATTGCCTGTTTTGTTCAGGTGCTGCTGGGGGCACAGCTTCGTCATTTGCATGCCGATACGTCGCCTTGGTTGTTTCGGCATTTGGTCGAAGCCCATGTGGCAATCGCAGGACTTGTGTTGTTGCTGAGCCTTGTGGTGGGAGGCCGATTATGGCGATGTGGCGAGATAGCCCTGTCGCGACCAGGTAAATGGCTGATAGGATTAGTGTTAGTGCAAATTGGCTTAGGGGTGTGCACCTGGGTGGTCAACTATGGAGTTGTCGTCAATTCCGAGGGTTGGGTGTGGGCATCCGGATACGTGATCGTCTCGAAGGGATACGTTGAGTCCTGGATCGTGACGGGGCACGTGGCCACCGGCGCTTTGCTGGTGTCTTGTTCGGTAATGATCTGGTTGCGTGCATTTCGCATCGCAGAGCATAGTGATGAAGATGTAGTAAATTCCGCACGTGCGGGAGTAAGGCAAGTGGCTTCATGAGTGGAGAAGTGTTGGTTTTGGATCGACCCCAAACTCGATTACCGGCTGCCGACGGAAGCGTTGCAGCTCCGTCGACTCCCGAGACCAGTGAAAGGGCTGCTGGTGACCAATTGGGTCCGCACTGGACGGCCGATTATTTCGAGCTTGCTAAACCTCGAATCGTGATGATGATTTTGATTGTCACGGCGATGTCGGCGGTGGTTGCTGCGGGCCGCGATTTGCAATGGATTCCACTGCTGCACTTAATGCTTGGTACCGCCCTAGTTGCTGGTAGCGCGGGCGTCTTAAATCAAGTCATGGAGAAAGAGGTCGACGGACGGATGGCGCGGACGCGGCATCGTCCATTGCCACGAGAGCGAGTCTCACGGACACTCGCCGCCCTCTACGGTATTGTGTTGGTGGTGGCGGGGACATTCTACCTGAATGCTACGGTGGGTTGGACGCCGGCGCTGGTGGGAGTGGCGACATGGTTGCTGTATGTCGCAGTGTACACGCCGCTGAAAACACGGACTCAATGGAATACCACGGTGGGCGCGGTAGCGGGTGCTTTGCCGATGTTCATGGGTTATACGGCAGCGGGCGGCACTTTGGCGGACGTTCGTGGATGGTTGTTGTTCTCCGTGATGATGCTTTGGCAATTTCCGCACTTTATGGCCATTGCCTGGATGTATCGCTATGACTACGGATCGGCGGGTCTGAAAATGACCCCGGTGGTGGAACCTACGGGTCAGAGCGCGGGCCGGCAGGCAGTGATTGGTAGTCTGTTGCTGGTGGCAACATTGGTCGCGTTGGTGTGGCCGCATCCGTGGGGATGGTTTTTCTCCTTGCTAGCGATCGCTGTTACTGCGAAGTTTGTGATCGCGTCGTTTCAATTTGCTCATCATCCTGATGACATGACGGCGAGGAGATTGTTTCTTGCCTCCTTGGTTCAGCTGCCCGCAGCGATGCTAGTCCTAGTGGCATCTTCATTGATTTAAACGATACTGATTTGAACGATGATAGCTGGCAGCCATTGATCGAACTCGCCCTCCCTTTCCCTCCACCTTACTTGCAATACACGTATGACTTCAGTGCTCGAACCGACGATTTCCGTCTCGCAGGTCCGCCATCGCTATGGGGACCGCGAAGCATTGGCTGGAGTCGATTTGCAGGTACGTCCAGGGCGGATTTATGCCTTGCTGGGTCCCAATGGCAGCGGCAAAACGACTCTGTTCCGGTTGATCTCCACGCTAATGCCTCTGCAGAGCGGATCGATCCAAGTGGATGGTATCGATGTTGCCAAAGATCCGATGGGCGTACGCGCGGCAATAGGAATTGTGTTTCAATCTCCCAGTCTCGACAAAAATTTGACCGTTGATGAGAACATTGCCTGCCAGGGGGCGCTCTACGGTATTGCCGGGCGTACGCTGCAGGCTCGCCGCGATGAAGTGTTGAGCACGGTTGGGTTGACCGATCGCCGTAGTGAGCTTTGCAAATCGCTATCAGGCGGCATGAAACGCCGCGTCGAATTGGCCAAAGGGATGTTGCATCAGCCACGCGTGTTATTATTGGATGAGCCGAGTACAGGTTTGGATCCGGCGGCCCGATTGGATTTGTGGGAAGCGCTGACCGGGATGGCCAAGGATGGAATGACTATATTGCTGACCACTCACTTGTTGGAAGAAGCCGACAAGGCAGATGAGTTGGCAATAATGGCAGAGGGGAAAATCATCGCCAGCGGCAGCCCGGAAGAGATGCGCCGGGAACTAGGGGATGGTCTCATTACCGTGATCAGTCAAGATGCCAGTGAAACCGAGAGAATTGTACGAGACGAAATGGGATTGGAGGTTCAGCGGGTGCAGCAGCAGATTCGCATTCGCTGCCATTCGCCCGCGGAATTGATTCCGTCGCTCGCCGCGAGATTGGGTGATTCGGCGACGACGATCACGTTGGGTCGGCCCAGTTTAGAAGATGTCTTTATCGCCAAGACGGGGCATCGTTTTTGGGCGGCCGAACGGGACGCAGTGGGAGTGGGACAATGAGTATTTCGACCGAAAAAAACAGCCCGGGACGACCGAGTGGTTGGGCGGCTGCTTGGATGTTGGCCCGTCGTGAATGGACCCGATTCTTTCGTCAGAAGAACCGAGTCGTATCCGCCATCGTACAACCTTTGTTGTTTTGGTTGCTCTTTGGAACAGGCTTACGGGGTTCGTTTCAGGGTGCAGGCGAGCAGGGTTTTTTAGAATACTTTCTGCCCGGCACCGTGGCTCTCATTGTGTTATTCACTGCCATTTTCGCTACCATTTCTGTCATTGAAGACCGTCGCGAAGGATTCATGCAAGCGGTACTCGTTGCCCCGGTTGGCCGGTTGCCCGTGCTGGCCGGCAAAGTGCTAGGTGGTGCAGCGATTGCTTGGGTTCAAGCTATCGCCTTTCTGTTGCTCGCATACGCGTTTGGAACCGTTCCCCTCGGCTGGTCGGTCGTGCCCTTGTTGGTAATGCTGGCTATCATGGGGCTAGCGATGTGCTCGTTGGGAATGATTGTGGCCTGGCCGATGGAGAGCACGCAAGGTTTTCACGCGATCATGATGCTGGGGCTGATGCCGATGTGGTTGCTCAGCGGCGCATTCTTTCCAATCCCGGCGCTAGGGGGCGATGCCACTTGGGGGCAAGCCGGATTGCATTGGGTAATGCGCTGCAATCCGCTTAGCTACACTTTGGCGGAAGTTCGGCACTTGCTCTACCCGACGGTCGACTTTGGTGCGGCGGGTTGGGCACCTTCCTCAGTGATGGCGTGGAGTGTGAGCATTGTTTTTTTGATCGCCACTTTCTCGTTGGCCGCGTATCTGATGCGTGGCAGTCGTAAAGCCGATTTGGTAGTTTGATGCGCACTGCAATAAATGTTGTATTGATTTTGGTCGCGGCCCTGGCGGTGGGTTATTACCTGCGTTCGCGGGGGCCTCAACTGGCCGAAAATTCCATTTCCGTGCCTCAGTATGCTGACACGGAACCATCCGCTGACTCATCTACGTCGCTTGAGTTGCCAGATGACGAACCGGTCCCTGAAGGTTGGTTGACTGAGTTTACACTGACAGAGCGCAGCGGTCGCGAAGTGACGAGTCAGTCGTTACTAGGGCAGCCCTATGTGGTTAGCTTCTTCTTTAGTACCTGCCCCAGTGTTTGCGTGATGCAAAATCAAAAGGTGCAACAGCTGCAGAATGAGTTCACAGGCCAACCCGTCCGTTTTGTGGCTATCTCCGTCGATCCGACCGTTGATACACCAGAACGACTGTCGGAATATGCGGAGCGATATAAGGCTGATAAAGACCAGTGGCTATTTCTGACGGGCGATTTGTTGTTGATTCGCCGCATTGGTGGAGAGATGTTCCGGGTCGCCGTGAGTGAAAAATTTCACACTGAGAAATTTATCTTGGTCGATGCGAAAGGCAAAGTTGCTGGATACTATTCGTGGACGGAAGAGCGTCAGTTTGAAAAGTTGAAAGCCGATATTAAGAAGATGCTCTCCGAAATTCAGGGGCAAAGCTAATGGAATGGATGGCCGCCAACCTGCCGCACGCCACGGCGTCGCTCAATGCGCTGGCGACTGTATTGTTGTTGTTGGCTCTCGTCATGATCAAGCGCGGGCGAATTACGGCACACCGAAATTTGATGATGACAGCGCTCGTGGTCAGCAGTCTGTTTCTGGTCTTGTACGTGTTGCACAAAGTGGCCCTTTATCAGACTACCGGCAGCTATAACAAGCCCTTTCCACGTGACCCGGCGGTAGCCTCTTCGACTGCTCGTTCGATTTATTTTCTCGTCTTGGGAACTCACATACCGCTAGCCGTGTTGGTGCCTGGATTGGCGATTTGGGCTGCTGTATTGGGCTATAAAGATCGTCGTGAATCCCATCTGCGCGTCGTTCGATTTGCTTACCCAGTGTGGCTCTATGTTTCGGTCACCGGGGTGATCGTCTATGCAATGCTGTACCAGATCTATGTGCCACCCAGTTAACACGTGGTTGACCAAGTAACAATGCAGGTGATCAAGTCGTCTCCGTGGGCAACATGGAGGGCCTTACCAGCCTTGCTGGTCGCTTTGTGTTTAGCCAGACCCGCAGCATCTGACGAACCGTTGGCGTCATTGCACAGCGTTAATGCAGGAGAGCGACTCGCCTTAGAGCAGATCGACCAGTGGCTATCGAACGGACAAGATGCTGAAGCCATTGAGCTGATCGTACGCACGATGGACGAGGCCGGAGGGCGATTGATTGCGGTGCAGGAGAGTGTCCCACGACACCACACGCCGCTCAAGCAATTTCTCCAAGATCGACTGCTGCGATGGGGCCGATCGAATCCGGAACTGCTCGCTGCCTATCGACGACGCTACGATGCATTCGCAGCGAAACGCATTGAAGATGTTCGCTTGTCTGGAGATGTGATGCAGGCTCTTCGGCTGGTCGACGACGTGTTGGCGACTCAATACGGTGACGAAGCGTTATTGTTGGCGGCTGACTTAGCATGGCAACGCGGTTGGGTGTGGACAACGATTGGCTGTTTGCGTCGGTTGGATCCCCGCTGGCAAGCTTGTGCCGATGGAACTGCAGGAAGCGAAGTAACAGCCGTTGGTTGGGAAATGTTCTTGGGGCGAATGTCTGAGGATCAAATTGCTCCATTGGCGGCAGGCATTGCTAAACGCGATTCGCAGAATCAAGGTTGGCCCATTGGCTGCTATGTCGATAGTGACTTGAATCAAGCGGAGGTAGGTCTGCGTTTGGTGATTGCCTATCAAGCAGCAGGGGAACGGACCGCCGCCAAGCGGTTAGCCGCAATGATGGAAATTTGGTATCCCGACAGTCGTGTAACCATGCAGGGTTCCTCGCAATCACTGCAGCAAGCGTTAACAGAGGTGACTAAGCAGCTGACCGAATTGCGGCAACAAGCCAGCGTGACGAGCCAGCGCTCCTCTTCTTCATTGGACAGAGCAGGGCGATTCGAATGGACGACGCTGGGGGGCGATGGTCAGCGAGTATTTTCCGCCCCGGCGCTGGGGGAGCTAGAAGGGATTCCCGCCTGGGTTTGGGATGGTCCGCAGGCTTCGTCGGCAACTGGCCCAGATAATGGCCCAGATAATGGCACAGACACTGACACACATACCGGCACCATGCAATTTCCAATCGAGCCACCACTGGGAAGAATAAGCGACAGGGACCACGCACAGGCACCGCACAGTTTTGTCGCCGTGCACCGCGGATTGGTCATGTTTCCCCTGGCGGACCGACTCTACATCCTGGATTTAAAATCGGGCCAGCCATGGCCGCAGGGGATTGGCGATCAACCCTTGTTTGCAGCCATTACCAAAAGTGGCGAGTTACCAATTACGGGACAGATGCCTTATGACGGGGAACCACAAGCATCGGTTTCGGCTGCCGATGGTCGCGTGGCAATGCGGATCGGACCGGCCGGTTCCGGGTGGTTGAGCGTAATGCGTCCGCGTGGAGGTGTTTCGCAAATTGTGGTGCTCGATCTGCAGCAGGAAGGAAAGTTGTTGCAAGGATTTCCACTCCGTTCCTCGGACGTGTCCCGCGACGCGAAATTGGAATTTGAAGGCGCACCGTTGATAGTGGGAAGCCGCATGTACGTGGGTGCAACAGTCCGCGACGATGCGCTGATGACGGTCACTGTGATCGGGGTGGATTTGGCCAGTGGTCAAGTGCTTTTTCAATCGCCGCTGGTTAGTGCTTCGCGACCACTGGAAACAGATGATCGATCCTTAGGGGGACAGAATCGTGTCGCACAAGCACTCGTGAGTTATCGCGAAGGAACTATCTACTATCACGGCGATGGTGGAGTAATGGTGGCTATCGATGCTGAGAACGGTCAGTTGCGTTGGGGGCAGCAATACCCGCGAGGTGAGTGGTCGGAAGCAGGCTATGCACAGCGACGACGAGCTCCTCGGCGACAATCGAGTCCGACGGCATTGATCGGACCTTTGGCGATACTGGCACCCGCCGATCTCGACCGCTTGGTTGCAGTCGATGCGATGGACGGCAGAATGTTGTGGACCACTGATCTCGGCATTGCGGACGATGTGGATCAAGTGCTCGGGCAAGTCGACGGGCATTTGATCCTCGCGGGCGATTCCTTGCAGTGGTTGGAGCGAGACAGTGGTCGCTGGGTGGCGCAGTGGCCCGTCGGTACGAGTCGTCAACCTTTTGGAGCATTACCGCAACCACGGCGAGCGGGGCGGGCCGTAATGGCCGGTGATCAAATAGTCTGGCCCACGGCCGATAGCTTGTGGTTTTTCAATGCAAGGCTGGATCCCAGCAGTGCCTTACCGATTCCAAAACGCAAGATAGGATTGGCATCGCTGGGATTGCGCGGTGGCGATGTCGTGGTGGCGGGAGGCACGCTGTTGTTGCATTCGGGAACCTCTCTGGCCGCATTCCGAAGCTCTTTGAATTACAATGGCGATTCACCTCGCGAGAACGAACCATGACGGCAAACGGCGACATAGCAAAAATCGAACGATTGGCAGAATTGTATCGCCAACTCGCAGGAGAGCTGGCCAAGCGAATCATTGGCCAAGAGGAAACGATCGACCAAGTTCTTACAGCCTTAGTGGCTGGTGGACATTGTTTATTGGTGGGTGTGCCTGGCTTGGCTAAAACGTTGCTGGTTCACAGTCTGGCCGAGACGCTGAGATTGGATTTCAATCGCATTCAGTTCACGCCTGACTTGATGCCCTCGGACATCACCGGCACCGAAGTCTTGCAAGAAGACCGCAGTACAGGAATTCGCCAGTTTCGATTTATTCCCGGACCTGTATTTGCCAATATTGTGTTGGCTGACGAAATTAACCGCACGCCGCCGAAGACTCAGGCTGCCTTGTTGGAAGCGATGCAGGAGGGCCAGGTGACAGCAGCAGGGCAGAAGCACTTGTTGCCAAAGCCATTTTTTGTGTTGGCCACGCAGAATCCGATCGAACAAGAGGGTACCTATCCCTTGCCCGAAGCGCAGCTCGACCGTTTCATGTTTGATATTCGCGTCGATTACCCCAGTGTGGAAGATGAGCTACGGGTGGTGATGGAGACGACCGGCGGTGCCCGCGAATCCCTATCGTCGATCACAGGTGCAGAGGAATTGTTGGAGCTTGCTGCGGTGGTTCGCCGAGTTCCGCTTGCCGAACCGGTTGCCAGATTTGCTGTAGCGTTGGCGCGCGGTACACGGCCTGATGATCCCTCGGCATCCGCTGACGTGCGTCGTTATGTAGCTTGGGGAGCAGGTCCGCGGGCGGGACAATTTTTGGCTTTGGGTGGAAAAGCCCGCGCTGCGTTGCAAGGCCGCATGGTGGTGGAACGAAAGGACATCGAAGCGGTTGCCTTACCTGTGTTGCGACATCGCATTCGAGCCAATTTCGCTGCAGGCGCAGAAGGCATTACCGTTGACGAAATTGTTTCACGAGTCATAGATCACGTACGAGCGCACGAGAAAACAATAGATCATGGACGAGGCTTGGAGAAAGTACTTCGACCCACAAGTTCTTGAGAGCTTGCGAGGTTTTCGACTGAGAGGTAAACGAGCTGCCGAAGGGATGCTCGCGGGCGCTCATCGTTCGCCTCGAACGGGTCAAGCGGTGGAGTTTGCCGAGCACAGGCAATACGCTCCAGGGGACGATTTGCGGCAATTGGATTGGAAAGTGTTAGGCCGTACTGACAAATACTATTTGCGGCAGCGAGAGGATGAGACAACGCTCGATTGTCATTTGATGGTCGACTGTAGTGGGTCGATGGCCTATCGCGGCTCGGAAAGTCAGCAAAGCAAATGGGAGTGTGCGCTCCGTGTCGCTGCCGCTCTGGCCTTCGTGGCGATTGAAAACAATGATACGGTCTCATGGACGACTATCGGCCATGTCGCTGCAACTCGCCTGCCAACCGGTGGAGGAAATGGACAATTGTTAGCCCTCGCTGCGGCCATGGATCGCGCGGATTTGGATAGTGGTGACTTGGAGCAAAGCGGAGACATTCCTAAACAATGGACTACGGCTGTCCAGGGTTTACGAAAGGGTGGTTTGATCATCCTGATTAGCGATTTGATGGATGAGGCGGAATCGCTCGTAAAAACAATTCGAGCCATTCGTTATTCGGGGCGGCCGTTGATCGTGATCCAGGTCGTGGATCCTGATGAAGAGGATTTTCCTTTTCAAGGCACGGTACAGTACGACGGCTTGGAGGGAGAATCTGCCGTTACGGCTGACACACAGGGAATTGCCTCCGCCTACCGCGAAGAATTTAAGCGGCATCGTCAGTCCATCGAACAGGGCTGTCGAAGTTGCGAATCGCTCTTGTGGTTGATGCGCAGCGACCAGCCTTTGGCCGCACTCCTGCCGGAGTTTCTCAGCGCATTGTGATTACCTGGTGATCGCATTGTGGTCTACCTGCGTAGTGGGTGCTTCCTTTGGCTTGATCGCCTGTTATTATGGATGCAGCCGAGGCCTATCTTGTGATTTCCACGGCATTGATCGTTGACAAATTGGCATCTCTCCCTCAATCGCTTCCACCGAAGCGACGTTTACCTATTTGGGCTAGCAATGACCGAGACGCTTTCCGCGACACCCCTCGCAACCTGGCATCAAGCTGCCGGGGCTGTGATGGCACCTTTCGCTGGTTACGAGATGCCAATTCACTATGGCTCCATTGTTGACGAGCATCACGCTTGCCGCACGCGTGGAGTTCTCTTCGATGTGTCCCATATGGGGCGATTGCGATTCGAAGGGGAGGGGGCTGTCGAGTTCCTTGATTCGGTACTGACCCGTCGTGTTACCGATTTGCCTGTCGGTGCCGTACGATACAGTTTGGTTTGCAACGACGCTGGGTTTGTACTGGATGATGTGTTGGTCTCCCATGTGGAGACACCATCCAGTGGCCGGTATTATTTGCTGGTAGTGAATGCGTCGAACCGAGCCAAGATTATTCAGTGGTTGACACCTCTGCTGGCTGATTTTCCTTTTGTCACCATGACGGACCGTACGGAACTCACGGCGATGATTGCCGTGCAAGGACCGGCCGTGATGGAAGCGACTGCCAAGTTGTTCAAATTTGATCCTCAACGTTTGAAGTACTATCGTTCAGTCGTCACTGAGCAGATGGGCAAGCCGGTTATTGTCAGTCGTACCGGATACACGGGTGAAGATGGAATCGAGTTGATCGTACGCGCTGAAGAGGCGGTTCGAGTGTGGGAGAATCTCCTGTTGGCGGGGCGTGAAAGTGGATTTGTGGCAGCCGGTCTAGGAGCGCGTGACACGTTGCGTCTGGAAGCCGCGATGCCTCTGTATGGTCATGAGCTGGACGAGACGATTGATCCCATTACGGCTGGACTCGCCTTTGCCTGTAACATGGAGGATCGAACCTTTCATGGCTCGGCTGCGATTATGAACATCAAACAGGAAGGTTCCAAGCTCGTGCGCGTCGGCATCGTTCCTGAGGGGCGGCGTCCCATTCGCGAAGGGTGCGATATTTACGACCACGAGGGAAAATTTATCGGTCGCGTCACCAGTGGTGCTCCTTCGCCAACGCTGGGCCATCCCATTGCGATGGGTTATGTCACTGCCAGCACGAGCGAGGTGGGAACGCCTATCGAAGTGGATATTCGTGGCAAGAGAGAAGCCGCACGCGTGGTGAGCTTGCCCTTCTATTCACGGCCGCGAAAAGCCAAGTCGCAGTAATTTTCCTCGCTCTTTTTTTGTGTCATTGACTACATTTTTTTGCTAACTCGACAAGCTTTTGGGCTGTCATTTTTTTGGGGAGATGAATCGAGATGAATCCGAACGAGCTGTTGTATGCAGCATCCCATGAGTGGGCCCACATTGCGGTTGAGAACGGTGTCAAAGTAGCAACGATTGGCATCAGTGCATTCGCGGTCCAGCAACTCAACGATTTGGTCTATATGGATTTGCCCGAAGTGGGAAAAAAACTGGCCGTCGGCGACGAATTCGGTGAAGTGGAATCGGTCAAAGCGGTTAGTCCCTTGTACAGCCCTGTGGCTGGAGAGATTACCGCCGTGAATACCGAGTTGCCTGATCACTTGGAGCGATTAGGGGATGATCCCTACGGTAGTGGTTGGGTGATTAAAGTTCGTTTATCCGATGAGTCTGCGTTGTCGCAATTGATGGACTTCGCTGCTTACGAAAAACAGTGCGCTGCAGAGGGCTGAGCCAAGATGTATTTCTTTCATACTGACGAAGATCGACGGCAGATGCTTGCCGCAATTGGCGCTGAGAGTATCGATCAGATATTGTCAGATCAGGTTCCCGACAATGTGCGAATGAAGCGCTCATTGGAGTTGGGGCCGTCGCTAACCGAGATTGAATTGGAGCGAGAGTTGAGGCGAGTTGCTGCTCGCAATATTTCGCCAGCCACTCATGTCTGTTTCTTGGGTGGAGGTGCATACGATCACTTTATTCCTGCGGCCGTCGATGCTATCGCTTCGCGGGGCGAGTTCTATACTTCTTACACGCCCTATCAAGCGGAAGTGAGCCAAGGGAACTTGCAGGTAATGTTTGAGTATGAAACGTTGATCACTCAGATCACCGGCTTGGATGTTTCCAACGCCAGTCTGTATGACGGCGGCTCGGGTGCCGTGGAAGCCGTGTTGATGGCCCTGGCAGTCTCCAAGGATCGCAACAAAGTTGTCACCACTGGGACGGTTCATCCCGAGTATCGCCAGACGCTGGCGACCTATCTGGAAGGGATTCCTGCAACAGTCGTCACCGCCGAGCCCGCAGAGGATGGAACGGCGGGTGATATCCTGTCGCTGATTGATTCGTCGACCGCGTGCGTGTTGATTCAGCATCCAAACTTCTTTGGACGACTGGAAGATGTTGCCAAAATTGCGGAAGCAGCTCATGCCGCTGGCGCCTTGTTGATTCAGGTTTTCGACCCTGTGAGTACGGGATTATTGAAGCGACCTGGGGACTTGGGTGCTGATATTGCCGTGGCAGAAGGGCAAGGATTGGGAAACCCGTTGGCTTTTGGTGGACCTTATTTGGGCATCATGGCATGCAGGCAAGAATTGGTGCGACGACTGCCAGGGCGAATTGCTGGTCAGACAGTGGATCGCCGCGGCAAGCGATGTTGGGTGCTGACGTTGCAAACTCGCGAACAACATATTCGCCGCGACAAAGCAACTAGCAATATTTGTTCGAACCAAACTTTGCTGGCCCTGCGCGCGACGATTCACTTGTCGTTGTTAGGCCCGCAAGGATTGAAGGAAACTGCCGAACAGTGTTTGCAAAAAACGGCCTACGCGAAACAAGGCTTTGCTAGTAGCGAACGATTCGAAGTCCCCATGATGGGACCGACGTTCAAAGAGTTTGTCGTGCGAGACAAGGCGGGCGACGTTGATGGCTTGATGGAATATGCGCTGCAACAGGGGCAGTTGGCTGGAATTCCATTGGGGCGTTGGTACCCCGAGTTGTCCGATTGTTTCTTGGTTGCTGTTACCGAACAGCGCACGCGCAATGAGATCGATTCCTTAGTGCGAATATTGTCCGCCGCCCCTGCTCCTGGAGTTACCGCTGGTGCGTAATCAACAACATACCCAATTGATTTTTGAATTGTCGCGACCCGGTCGCCGCGCGCACCGCTTGCCACCACTCGATGTGCCCGCAGTGACGTTGACCGATTTAATTCCGGTCGATGCATTGGCAGAGAGTCCGCCACCACTTCCCGAGTTGGCTGAAGGGGATGTCGTTCGTCACTTCACCAATTTGTCGACGCTCAACATGAGCGTTGATACTCACTTTTATCCCTTAGGGTCTTGTACAATGAAGTACAACCCCAAGCGAAATGAGCGTCTGGCATCATTGCCTGGGTTGGTCGATGTCCATCCGTTGCAACCCGATAGTACGGTGCAGGGGCTCTTGGGTTTGCTGTACGAGATGCAATATCTGTTAGGCGAGATTAGTGGATTGCCTGGTGTCTCCCTGCAACCTGCCGCAGGTGCTCACGGAGAACTCACTGCGTTAATGGTGGCTGCTGCTTATTTCCGTCACCGTGGCGAGCATCGCCCTGTGGTGTTGACAGCCGACTCGGCTCACGGCACGAACCCAGCCAGCGCAAGTATGGCCGGATTGGAAACCAGGCCGGTAAAGAGCAATTCGAAGGGGATGGTCGACTTAGCAGATTTGAAGAGCAAGCTCAGCGAATCGACTGCCGTGTTTATGCTCACTAATCCCAATACGCTTGGTCTGTTTGACTCGCAAATTTTGGAGATCACACAAGCCGTTCATGATGTTGGTGCTCTGGTCTATTTAGATGGCGCGAATATGAACGCCATTTTAGGCATCTCACGGCCAGGGGATTTTGGCGCTGACTTGATGCACTACAATCCTCATAAGACTTTCAGCGGTCCGCACGGTGGCGGTGGTCCAGGTGCAGGACCGATTTGCGTGCGAGATTTTCTCACAGACTTCCTCCCGTCGCCACTCATCGTGCTCGAAGATGGACGCTATCGCCTCGATAATGATCGACCCCTCTCGATCGGTCGAGTCCGCAGCTTTTTTGGCAATGTGGGAGTCTTGGTGCGGGCCTATTGTTATATTCGCTCTCATGGTGGTGACGGTTTGCGCCGAGTCAGTGAGGACGCGGTCTTGGGGGCCAATTACCTACTGAGTCGCGTCAAGCATTTTCTGGATGTGCCCCATGGTGATCGCTGCATGCACGAATTTGTGGCGACGGCATCAAGATTGAAAAAGGAGAAAGGACTGACCGCAATGGACTTGGCCAAGCGGTTGCTCGATTATGGTTTCCATGCGCCCACAGTCTATTTTCCCTTGATCGTTCCTGAGTCCGTCATGGTGGAGCCCACTGAAACAGAGAGCAAAGAAACGCTCGATGCTTTCGCCGCAGCGCTCTTTCGGATTACCGACGAGGCAGCGGATCTGGTTCACGAAGCGCCCCATTCGACGCGAATCAGTCGACCGGACGAAGTGCAAGCGGCCCGTAACCCGGTCATGCGCTGGACGACTGACGAGTGATTCTGCGAAATGTGACGCAATGAAAATTGGAATCCGCCTGGACGACGATCCGCTAGATGGCGCTATGAATATGGCGATCGATCAATTATTGCTGGAGCGTGTTCAGGCGGGTGGCCTTCCCGTGTTGCGCTTCTATTCCTGGCAACCGGCAACGTTATCACTCGGATACTTCCAAGCGGCCGCCGATCGCCAACTGCACTCGGCAAGTCGTGCCGTTCCCATGGTGCGTCGAGCTTCCGGAGGTGGAGCGATTTTGCATCATCGAGAATTGACCTACAGCCTCTGTTTGCCAATTGCCGATCGTGCGGACGACGCGGTACGCCACATCTATGACCAAGTACACTTGGCCATCCGATCAACGTTTGAGCACCTGGGTGTAAGGTTGCAACGGTTTGCAGATTCGGCGATGAACGGGGCTTCTTTAAGTTATTCACGACGTCGATGCGAAGAGCCGTTCCTCTGTTTTCAAAGGAGGACCGCGGAAGACCTAGTGCTATCTGGATACAAAGTCGTTGGCAGTGCGCAGCGACGTGCCGCGAAGGCGGTGTTGCAGCATGGCAGCCTGTTGATGGATGCGAGTCCGTTTGCCCCAGAATTGCCCGGCATTCGGGATTTGGAATCGAAAAAATTTCACCTTGAAGAAGTGAGAGATTTGTTCACCCATCGATTGGGTGAGGCACTGGGGTTTCGGTGGCAGAGCGACTTTGTTAGTTCGTGGTCAGGAGAGCGATTGGCAGAGATTCTTGCTGAACGGTTTAGCAGTGAAAGTTGGAATTTCCGACGTTGAGCGCCGCGAAGCTGAGTAGAATAGGACAAATGTGCTGCGTTTTGAAACAATGATCAGTTTGACAACTGGTTCTGCACTCGGTGTCAATTTGTTTTCTATTCTGGGGGGTTATCCGCATCCCTATATTGTAATCGGCCTGGTCGTCATCGATAACAGAGTATGTAGTTTTTGATATTTGATTATTTTTTTGAGTTCGTTTCAGCTAACACCCCACAGCGATACGGCGGAGTTTTTCGGACCACCTTTATTTACGGTCCAAACCTCAATTGTTTTTAGGGCGATTCGAATCGAAAGCTGTCTTTCGGACGGAATCGCTGTTACGTGACAGATTACTTTTCAGTTAGGTGCGGCATGCAGGTATTCCTGAAAGTGGCGACGGGGAGCCACACGGGTAAGGAAATCGCAATCGTTGCCGATAAGTTTGTCATCGGCCGCGGCGACGAGTGCCAATTACGACCCAAAAGCGATTCGATCAGTCGTCGACACTGCGTCGTTGCTGTTCGGGATGGTCGTGTCTTGGCGCAGGATCTTAATAGTCGGAACGGAACGTTTGTAAATGACGATCGGTTGCCGCCAGATAAGGCCAAAGTGCTCAGAGCAGGGGATCGGCTGCGCGTGGGCAAGTTGGAATTCGAAGTTGTCATCAAGGTGGATATAGGTGGTGCCAAGAAGCCGCAAGTCAAGGATGTCAAAGATGCTGCAACGCGAACCGTCGAGTCGGCGGCTGACAGCCGGTTTGAAGAAGTGGATATCACTTCCTGGCTAGACGAAGCAGACCAAATAGATCGTGTCCGTAAAACGGCCGACCCAGATACTCTGCAACTCAAGGTGGATGAGACACACGCGGTTACGGGTGACAGCGGCGAGCTTTCCGTTGCTGATGAACCGTCCGATGCCGACGCGAAGCGGATTCCTACCAAGCGGCCTGAAAAACGTGCGGTTGGGAAATTGCCCAAGATTAGGCCAGGCTCCGACACCAACGATTCGCGTGAAGCGGCCGACGCAGCACTTAAGAAGTTCTTTGGTGGACGGTGATGTTTTCGCGTGCCCGCTGAAAATGGTCTACCCTCACCGTCGATCGGGAGGGTTGCCCTTTTTTTCGTGAAAATTCTAACGGTTTGCGAAACTTTGAGGCTTCGAAACGAATAAGTATTGGTTAGACCCTTGTCTAGCAATGAGTTCGAAATCTCTATTGGTTAGTTGGTCATTGTGAGTGAGCCTACACCCCTGCTGGTTGATCGCTACCTGAACAACGATGTTCACGCATTTACATCGATTGTGGGCCGCTATCAGGATATGGTTTTTCGACTCTGCTATCGCATGTTGGGACATCGTCAGGACGCGGAAGACGCAGTTCAAGAAACCTTCACTCGAGTTGCCAAGCATTTGGATGGTTGGGATGTGGAGCGACCCATTGAACCCTGGTTAATGACCATCGCTGGCAATCGTTGTCGTACGTTACTGTCGCGCAGAAAGAATACTGTTTCACTGTTGGACGCGGCCGAGCCCTCGACCGATGCTGCCGAGCAAATGCGTCAAGCGGCGAGTTTGCATGAAGAGGTTGGCTTGGCATTGTCCGATTTGCGCGAGCAGCACCGGACCGCTTTCCTGATGTTTCATCAGCGTCAGATGAGTTATGCCGAAATAGCTGAGGTCATGGATTGCCCTGTTGGTACGGTCAAGACTTGGGTCCACCGTGCGCGAACGGATTTGATTCGACGTTTACGACAGCGTGAAGTTCTGGCGGAGCAACGACATGCAGTGTGATGACTTCGAAGTACGTTTGTTTGAGCTATTGGACGCCCGGCAAGATCCCTGTCGAGATGCAGGGTTGCTCAAACATGCGTCGCAGTGTGCCGAATGCGAGCAGATCCTGTCCAGTTGGTTTGTGGTCGCCGAGGAAATCGATTTCCAGCCCGCTGTTTTTCAGAGCCTGGATGCATCGCCTTCCCCTGTGGTGAGTTCGTCCTCGGCAATTAGGTATGCACCGATGGGCGACAAGAATCGCCGATTGGTCCGCTGGAACGGTCCGCTGGCCGGCGTCGCGATGGCAGCTGTTTGGCTATTGGCTGCGTTCTGGCAACAACCACCTCATGAAGTGGCTCCGGTTCAAATTTCAAGTGTCGCGGAAGTTGCCCCAGCAGCCATTGATCTAACCGAGATTCAACAAAGGGTCCAGCAACCCCAGTGGTGGGGGTCTGTTGTTGTCGCTGCTTGGCAACCAGTTGACCCGTTGGCAAAGGGTATTCAGCCATTGACCGACTCTCTGCATACGGCCTTGCAGTTATTTGCACCCCGCAGTGGTGAGCGTCGCGAGAGTCTGCCCACGCCACCGAGCGATGACGCTTCGGCCGGTCGTTTCGATTTTTTCTTGTGCTTGGCTTAGCGAGCGGCCTCGATTTTTGAATCAGGGCAGCATCTGGTGACCCTGCTGGCTATGCTAGAAAGAGTGCCGATCGGTTTCAGTCCGTCTTTCACAGCAGCCAGACAGTGATGCGAAAACCTTCTTCATTTCTTTTCTGGGCGATTGTATTTGTTTGTGGTGTTCTCCCCCGTGGGGTGCACGCGGAGAAAGCGGTGAAGCTCCGCAATGGATTTGTTCTGCGGGGCACCGCGACTCAAATTCCCGGCCTGGATCAGAACTCCTTCTCGGCGGCCGGCAAAGCCAATGATGGCACTGGGTTGCCAGTCTTAATGGTCGATGATGGGCTGAAGCGATCCTATGTTCATGCCCGCAGCATGGTGGATTCGGCCAGCGATGTTGCCGACCTTGTTCGTCGTATTCCTTTTTGGCAACCCATCGCGCGCAGCGGCAACGATGTGGCCTCGCTAAGTGCCGATACATCAGTCGAACCATTCAATGAGTTTGGTCGGCGGTACGTCTATACCAACACGCCCCGCGGCTCAATTCAAATACTGCAAGGTATGACAGAGATTAACGCGAGGTACGCAGAACTGCGTGGACTGCAAACGAAGATTTCTTACAATTGGGATTCTCGCATCAGTTCCGATTCCCTTTCTGAAGAAGAACTCAAGCGAATTTTCTTAAAGGGGATACCTCGCGATGATCTGGATGGTCGCTTGGACGTCGTTAATTTTTATATCGAATCGGAGCGTTTCAAAGAGGCGCGAATCGAGTTAGCGGATGTCATTCGTGACTTCCCTGCCGCAGATCAATTGCCAGCACAGTTTCAAGCGCTCACTCAGCGCGAGGCGAGGAACATTCTTGATGAGGCCCTGATACGCCGTGATGCCGGTCAGTATCAGTTGGCGCTCACCATGTTAAATAACTTTGTGCAAGTTGACGGCATTGCCAAGGTGACATTGTTGGAAGCGCAGGATCGCATTGATGAATTAACCAAGCGAGCGAATAATGCAAAGTCGATGCTTGCTCGTTTGCGAGAACAAATTGCCAGCCTGCCTCCTGGACAGGAAACGGGGCTCGCAGATTTCGTAAAGATCATGGATGCTGAATTGACCTTCGACACCATGAATCGTTTAAGCGATTATGAGCGTCTCGGTGCGGATGAGGGTATCCCACTCGAGAATCGTGTCGCCTTGGCTATCGGTGGATGGTTGCTCGGTGGAGGTAGTGGCGAACAAAACTTGGCGGTGGTCCGTTCTCTTGTCATCGTGCGTCAACTAGTGAGTGAATATCTCGGCGATTCCGACACGCTACGACGAGAGGCGATTCTAAAAATACTTGACGATGAAGAGGGTGCTCAGCCCGAATACGTAGCCAAGCTACTAGCGACATTGCCACCTCCTCTATTGCTGCCCGAACCGGACCAGCCCACGCCAGACCCCGCAGTCGTTGAGCCACAAGTTGAATCTCCTCCCGGTTACTACGAGTTGACCATCGATACCGTCCGAGGGCCTGTGACTTATAGCATTCAATTGCCACCGGAATATCATCCCCTGCGCCGCTATCCCACGATGGTTGCTCTCCATCCAATCGGCGCGTCGGGCGTCTCGGAAATTGCGTGGTGGTGTGGTGGTTATAATCCGCAACTGCAAATGAGAACGGGGCAGGCAGCACGACAAGGTTACATCGTTGTTGCTCCGGTGTGGGCTCGGCCTGGACAGCCTTCGTACGAACACACGCCGATCGAGCATCATCGGGTGCTTGCCGCCTTAAGGGACGCGATGCGCCGTGTGTCAATTGATTCCGATCGAGTCTATTTGTCGGGGCATTTAGCAGGGGGCACGGCCGCCTGGGATATTGCGTTGGCGCACCCTGATTTGTGGGCCGGGCTTATCAGTATAGGAGGAGATGCGACCCGCTATGTTTTGCATTACGGCGCGAATGCTAAATACGTTCCGATTTACTATCTCACAGGCGAAATGGCTGGTGCACCTTCGCCGTTGTTTCGCAATGGTGCACAGCTAGACGACTATATGAAACCAGGCTTTGACGCCATGGTTGTGCTCTATCGTGGTCGGGGTGATGAATTGTTCTATGAAGACATTCACAATATTTTCGATTGGCTACGTTTGAGTTCACATCGCCGCCCCACGATACCAAAAGACATTCAAGCCGCGACAATGCGTGAAGGGGATCAATTTTTTTGGTGGTTAGAGTTGTCGCAGTTACTTGATACCGTCGCGGTGAATCCGGTTCTCTTTGAACATGCGGAGCGATTGCGAGCAGGCCAAATCGATGCCAAGGTGATGGCCGACAATGCAATTCAAATCAGTCAAGCTCCATCGAATTCTTTGGACATACTGTTGACTCCAGAAATGGGTTTGGACTTGAACAATCCAGTCGTGATTCGATCGGGAGGTCGTCGAAAGAACTTTCAGTTCGAAGGTTCGATTGCGTACATGTTGGAGGACGCTCGTCAGCGCGCCGACCGTCAGCATGTATTCTGGGCAAAAGTCTCATTGCCTTAAACGTCGTACTATCCTTCCATTCCTTAAAGATAGTCGCCTTTCGCTCCGCGAAAGTAGCGTCCCTTATAGCAGCCCCTTTTTGCAGCCCACGAGTGGCACAAATCACAAATCACAAAAATCACAAATGGTGCCATCCATCTTCAATCACAAAAATCACAAATGGTGCCATCCATCTTCCACCGCACAAATCCACAATTGGTGCCATCCATCTTCACAAGTGGTGCCACCCATCTTCACAAGTGGTGCCACCCATCTTCTACATCACACAAGTGGACACAATCGCAAGTGGTAATTGCAAGTGGTAATTGCAAGTGGTGCCACCCGTCTTCTGCGCATCTTCTGCGAACGGCCGAGAGAGCGATGCAATAGATGAATTGTGGTTTGAATAGCTTAGGACGAGCGAGAAACGTAGTGGCATCTCTCGGCTCTTTTGTAGGTAACGCCGCGTGGCGCTGTTAGAGAATGAGCACCAACAAGGCCATCGTTGGGGCGCTCAGCCTGTGCGTCTGTCGAAAGCAGATTGCGTCGATGCGCACATCG
>JBGTBJ010000167.1:0-29835 GCA_041749395.1 Pirellulaceae bacterium | reverse complement strand
TACCAACGCTACTTTCGCGGAGCGAAAGGCGACTATCTCAAGGCGACTATCTGCATACTAAGCCACGCGTCGATCAAAGAGATCGCGTGGCTGGATATGGAGATGAAGCGTTTCGATCTCCAACTTGAGCAATGAGTCCACCGAACTAACCGCTGTCGGTCTCGCGGCAGGATCCTCCGATAATGCTCGGTTCTTCCACTGAAGCAGCGATGTGGGAATTTTTGACTGGCTGGTTAGTAGTCGGTCGAGCACAACACCCAACGCATAAATGTCACTGCTTGGCTGCCAGGGACTCTGGCAGGCTAAACGCTCGGGGGCGGAGTAGTCGGGCGTGCCGCTAAACTGCGTTGGACTGAGAGTACCAATACGCTGTGCCAGGCCTAAATCGATAACCGTCACATGGCCCCGAGTATCCAGGAGAATATTGTCGGGCTTGATATCACCATGCACCCAACCGGCACTGTGTAAAGCAACTAAACCTTGTGCACATTGACGCAACCACCAAAGCACGACAGGCAGGGGCTGCGGAAACAACGGATTAGCCGAGGCCATAACGCTCGTCAAAGTCACAGCCTCGATGCGGGGCATCACAATATAGGGACGAGCGCCGTCCAGTTGTCCGTCCAGAATCGTTACCAAATGAGGCTGTCGGGCACTCGTACCGGCGGCCGCTTCTGTGCGAATTTGTCGCGCAGCTTCCGGATCCTCTTGTGTGGAACGACGTACAATTTTCACCACATAGTCGCTACGAGGACTCCCCGTCGCGTCGGCTGGTTGTGCGCCGTAAAGATCGCACCACTTGCCTCTATGCAAAGTTCCGGTAAGTCTCCAAATGCCCACTGTGGGTGGCATGGTAGTTGTATTGCTCGTCTTTACTCGCTGATTGACGACATTTGGATTCATTCCGTTCCCCGTTTGCCAAGTTTGCCCCGCAGAGTCTCTTTCCGCATCGGCCAACCGATGGCAACGCGATCGAACAATTCCGAACAAGCCTTAGAGTCACCTCTAATCGGTAAAGTTTGCCAAAGCATTTAGGCTGTGCTTTTATCGGGCGTTGATGGCGTTTAAACTGCCCCCATAGCGATGCGAATACCGTAACGGCCCCCGCAAAATGTTCCTCGCTGCAAATTTGTCTTTCCCCTACCTTCATCCCTACGGGTTCACGACCATGCGTGTTTGTCTCTCCTGCTTGCTGGTCTTCGCACTATTTTTCGCTTCAGGATGCGATCGAAGTTCGTCAGATGTTTCCAAGTCGGATAACAGCGGCGCTCCCACTGACGCTTCGTCGGCACAATCCCCCAGTGGCTATAGCTTTCCAGCGACCGTTGGAAAATACACCGTGCTGGACATTCTCACGGACAACAAAGACAGCAATCTTGCCAAGAGCAATGCCGAGGGAGCACTCACCCGCTATCCCGATATCGCTTGCATGGTGGGCCTCTGGGCCTACAACCCACCCATGATTCTGTCGGCATTGAAATCGGCCGGCAAAGAAGGACAGGTCAAAGTGGTCGGCTTTGACGAACAAGAAGAAACATTGCAAGCGATTAGCGAAGGGCGAGTTGTTGGAACAATCGTTCAAGACCCTTATGGATTCGGTTATCGTTCGGTGGAATTGCTCTCCGCAATCGCCCGTGGACAGCAAGTTGATATTCCAGAGTCCGGCATGATCTTCGTGCCACACAAAGTAATCAAAGGTGACAATGTTCAGGAGTTTGCTGCAAGTGTTGCAAAAATTAAGGCAGGCGATGGGCCTGAACTTGAGCCATATCGAAATGACTACGACACCACGAAGGCCGTCAAGGTCGCCTATATCACCAACAGTGTTGATCCGTTTTGGACTCTTGCTCAATTCGGATGTGAAAAAGCGGCTCAAGTTTTCTCTTCTACCGTGGCCGTTCAAATGCCCAGCATCGGTACTGTGGAAGAACAAAAACGCTACATCGAAGCAAATATCACCGAGGGCATCGATGGTATGGCGATCAGCCCCATCGATCCGGTCAACCAAGCGCCATTGATCAATCAGGCTTGTGAAAAAATGATTGTCATTTGCCAAGATAGTGATGCGCCCAATTCCAATCGGCGCTTTTATCTCGGCACCAGTAACTATTTGGCAGGGCGCGCGGCAGGCAAATTAGTAAAGGAAGCAATTCCCGACGGCGGCAAAGTCATGATTTTTGTGGGTCGTATGGAAGTGCTCAATGCGCAAGAACGAAGCCGCGGCGTGATCGATGAATTGGCAGACAAACCCATCCCTGCAATTCTGTTGTCGGGTGACAGCGAGTGATGGAAACGCCATCGTCTTCCCACTCCTCTCCGGCACTACTTCAAATCGATGCCGTCTCGCGTCGCTATCCAGGTGTTTTAGCGTTGGATCACGTTAGCTTACGCGTTTCGGCAGGCGAAGTCCTTGCCGTAATTGGAGAAAACGGGGCCGGCAAAAGCACGCTGATGAAGATCATGGCGGGGGTCGTCCAACCTTCCAGCGGATCACTACAAATGGAAGGAAAGCCAGTTGAGTTTTTGTCTCCACGTCAAGCCATGGATGCAGGTGTTGCGCTGATTCACCAGGAGCTGAACCTAGCCGACAACCTAACGATTGCTGAAAACGTTTATTTGGGTCGCGAACCTCGCTCGCTGGGATGCTTGGTGAACTATCGTCAAATGTTGTACCAATCGCGTGAGTATCTCAGCCGAGTGGGGCTTGAAGTAGATCCTTCCAAGCCACTTTCCACCCTTTCGCTCGCTTCACAGCAACTTGTTGAAATCGCTAAAGCTCTCTCCGCAAAAGCTCGTCTCGTCATCATGGATGAGCCGACGAGCAGTTTATCGACGCGCGAGGCAGAAAAGCTTTTCGACGTGGTGGATGCATTGCGTCAAGATGGTGTTGCGGTTGTCTACATCTCGCATCGTTTAGGGGAAGTAAAACGATTGGCCGACCGTGTAGAAATTCTTCGTGATGGAAAAAATGCAGGGTCGCTGGCAAAGGACTCCATCAATCATAATGCGATGGTCACAGGAATGGTCGGCAGACAGCTTGACCAACTCTTTGCTCGCGATTCCCACACACCTGGAGATGTGCGTTTGAAAGTAGACAGCTTGGTTGTTGATCATCCAAGCAAGCCTCCAGTAAGCTTCCAAGTGCATAGTGGAGAAGTCGTCGGCCTGGCGGGACTCGTTGGCAGCGGCAGGAGTGAAGTATTAGAGTCCATGTTCGGAGTGAGGCCCCGGTTCTCAGGCACTTTATTTGTGGACGGCCATGAAGTTCCTGCTCACGACCCGGCAAATGCAATCGCACGCGGCATGGCCCTCGTGCCTGAAGATCGGAAAGCAACTGGTCTAATCGTGGAAATGACTGTCAGTGAAAACTTGACGCTGTCCGCATTGCAAACGTCGCCCGCCGCACCTCTCATCCAATCATCCTGGGAGAAAAGTGTCTCGCAGCAGTCGATAGAACGGCTCAACATTAAAACGCCCAGTCCGGCCACGCCAGTCGTCACTCTCTCCGGCGGCAATCAACAAAAAGTTGCCCTGGGAAAATGGTTGTTGCGGAACCCTGGAGTCTTGCTTTTAGATGAACCGACTCGCGGAGTGGATATTGGTGCAAAGCACGAGATCTACACCATCATTGGAAAGCTCGCAGCAGAAGGCGTTGCTGTACTTTTTGTTTCCAGTGAAATGGAGGAAATCCTGGGGTTGGCCGATCGTGCTCTGGTGATGCACGAAGGTGGAATTACCGGTGAACTCACACGAGAAAATCTGAGTGAAGAAGCTATTATGAGGTTGGCTGTGGGGGAGTCACAAAGCGTAGGAACCGTGACGAAAGTAACGCCCCCAAGCGATTAAACCCGTTTGAGAAATTCCTTCCATCCTCGTCAACCGTTCTGTTTTTATCTTCCTGACAATTCCTTTTAACTGCATTCATTGATTCTGGCTCTCACTGTGAATTATAAGAATCTCGGAATATTCGTGTTGCTTGTGGTGATCGTTGTTGTAACCACAGCTCTGAATGGTAACTTCGCCGATCCATCCAATATCAAGTCGCTCGTTCGCGATACTGCGCTTTTTGGCTTGATCAGTATTGGTGTTGCGTTTGTCATTATCACAGGTGGAATCGATCTTTCGATCGGCTCGCTCGTTGCTCTATCGGGTGTTGTGCTGGTTCAGTTTATTGGTCTCGGCTATCGGGCTACCGATTTCACGTCAGAGGTTGCCGAGGTCCAATCGGTTCCGAGTGAACCTTTGCTGCGGCCGGCGCTGCGATTGTCAACGTTTCCAGAATCGCTGGTGGATGGTGACAGGTTGACGTATGAAGGCGTTTCGGGTGAATCGTTTGTTACCGTTCAACGTGTTGTGGAAATCGAGGGAAAACAATGGATCGAAATCCGCGATCAACTTCAACTTTTGCGGAAAGGGATCCCAGTTCGACTACAACATTTGTCGCACCGCAATGTTTGGTTGGCATGTGGAGTGGTGCTAATCCTGGCCATGGGCATTGGTTTGTTGCACGGGCTACTGATTACCAAAGGAAATTTGCAACCTTTTGTAGTGACGCTTTGTGGCCTCTTGATTTATCGAGGGCTCGCGAGAGTGTTGACCTCGGATGATCAAATTGGTTTTGGATCTTCATTGACCGCTTTCAAAGATGCGTTAACAGGTCCTGCGTTTCAGTTTCCAGTCCCTGGCATTGCTGGCTTATCGGCTAAAAGCGATACCTCAGGGACCCCTTGGATCACTTGGATCGATTTTCCGGTCCCTGGCATCATTCTGCTGATTGTTGCCGTCATGGCTTGGTTTTACCTGAAGCGAACGGTCTACGGTCGTCATCTATTGGCGTTGGGAAACAATGAACGTGCTGCGCGATTTAGCGGTATTCAGACCGATCGTTTGATCATTCTTTCTTACATCACCTGTGCAGCGATGAGCGGCTTGGCAGGAATTCTTTTCACGCTCGACCTCAACTCGGTTCAACCTGGTTCTACGGGCACTTTCTACGAACTCTATGCGATTGCTGCCGCAGTCTTGGGAGGGTGTTCTCTGCGCGGGGGAACGGGCGCAATTGTCGGAGTCATCGTGGGGACCGCCGTGATGCGATGTCTATACAAGGCGATCGTCGTGCTGGGAATAGCTCAACAATGGGAAATGGTCATCATCGGACTCGCATTGTTGGCAGGTGTAGTGTTTGACGAAGTGGTCCGCCGAATGACATTGCGGCGACGCTTGAATGCATAAAGTCTTTTCTCAATTTAATCGAGCGGCAGACCTGGTTCGTCGTCGATGGGACGCCAGCGCGGTAGGGGATGCCCAACGTCGCCTTCACGCAACTGCTCCTTGCGCGTCAATTGAATAAGATCCTCGCGAAAGAAATCGCCGTGCAGGCGGCCATCCGCGGAAATGACCGTGTACTGAATGCGCTGTCCTCGCTTGAGAAACCGCATCTCGGTAATGCGCACAATGCCTGGTTCATGCAACATGCCCAGACCACTGATCTCTACTTGATCGCCAATATCAAGCCCTTCCCCTTGAATCGGCAACCACATCGCGGGGCGAACTCGAAAGACAATCGAGTCGCCATATCGAAGATGGTAATAGGTCCCGTCAAATAACTCACGAACAAACACGCGATCGCTGGGAATAACTTCAGCAACAATCGCGATATCTTCGGGATGTATCCAAGCCTCACCCGACTCGGGCCATTTCAAGTACGCACCATAGTCGGGTAATTGAGGTCTCATTTTATCCTATCTCATGAACCACTAAGGACCCCATTTCCTCCGATCCGATCGAGGCACCTCCTCTGGCAATGTCGGCAGTTCGCGCACCCGACGCTAGCACCGCGCGTACGGCATTTTCAATTGCATCCGCTTCGTCATCGCGTTGAAATGAATGTCGCAACATCATGGCGGCTGCCAGGATAGTGGCGAGCGGGTTGGCGATTCCTTTACCTGCAATGTCCGGAGCGGACCCGTGAATAGGCTCGAATAATCCCGGTCCCGATGAACCAACTGAAGCGCTTGGCAACATCCCTAGAGACCCGGGCAACATCGATGCTTCATCAGTAAGGATGTCACCGAACATATTGCTTGTGACTACGACGTCGAAATCCCTGGGGCGTGAAATTAAATGCATCGCCATAGAATCAACCAAAACCACCGAATAATCCAACTCAGGATACTCTTCACGAACGACCCGCTCGGCCACACGACGCCACAGACGACTCGGCTCCAAGACGTTTGCCTTGTCGACACTGGTCAGCTTACCGCGTCGCTTGCGCGCTGCATCGGCGGCAACTCTGACGACTCGCTCCACCTCGGGCACACTGTAAACCATTGTTGCAAAGGCCGACTCATGACCGTCAACAACCGATTTCCCCGATGGTCCAAAATAAATACCGCCCGTCAACTCTCTGACAAACAGAATGTCTGTGCCATCGACGATTTCTCGTTTCAACGGCGACGCGTCTACGAGTTCATCAAACGTGACGATGGGACGCAGATTGGCAAACAAGCCAAGTTCTTTGCGAATTTTCAATAGACCAACTTCTGGCCGTGTCTTAGCGTTGGGATCATCCCACTTGGGTCCCCCGACAGCGCCTAATAGAATTGCATCCGATTTACGACACGCCTCTACCGTGGCGGCAGGAAGTGGATCGCCTGTCTCATCGATCGCAATCCCCCCAATCAAATGTCGCTCACAATGGAATCGGTGCCCAAACTTGCTTGCAATTGCAATAAGTACACGTTCCGTTTGGTCAACAATTTCCGGGCCAATACCATCGCCGGGCAACAACACAAAACTGGCTTCCACTCGAAAATCCGCCGCTCAATAGGAGTAAACCGTTGCAAAAAATCATCGTGGTCGGCCTTATACCCCGATGGCGATAAAGCTATCGCCTCACCAAATCCACTGAAGAACCAGAGTACAATATAGCGTTTGTCCAAAACGCCCGTAAACTGGTCGAGCATTGATCTCCAACGCTATACTTCATCTCTCTAGTCAAGCTCGCTCTTCCTATCTGCAATAATATTCCCCATGACGCTTCTTCAGCTCTGCCGCACCCAAACTTCCGTCCTTGGCACAACCTGCCTTGTAGTCGTCTGCCTACTGGTGGTGGCATGCGGAGGCTGTGGTTCCATCACGGCGGTTGATCCTGATGGAGAGACAGCTCAATTTAGCGAAGTGCCACCCTTTACTCCTGAATCGATGCGCGAGGTGTCTCTGAGCGACGAGGCTGCAGCAGCGATACTCCAGTTTTTTGACGATTTCACGGTAGCCCTATCGGAACAGAAAGCAGAGCGGCTCAAGCCCTACTTCGATACTCGAATTACCTTGTGCTTGTTGCGAAATCAATCGTTCGTTGCGCCAGAAGTGGGCCGCAATGAATCGAAACTCGTACGCGCGCTCGATCAAAGTGTAAGTCACCAAATTACTGATGCTGACAATGGTTATGGCTGGAACGAGATCGAAATCCAAAAATTGTTCATGACGCCGGATCAGAATCTTGCGATGGTTTATGTTCGCCAAAAAAATTCCAATGGCCTCGTTTCGCGCATGCGATGGTGGCTATTCAAAACCGATCAAGGCTGGAAGGCCTATGACTTTGAGCTTCTTGATGATTCCATTCCCTATTCAACGAAGCTGGGAGTTGGATTTAAGATGGGTGCCATCGATGATCCCCAAGCTCTTAATGTTCCACCTTTGATGACGGCTATAGACACCGGCCTCAATGGGGATGTCCACGCTGCCGCAGATCAATTGGCTGAATTGGCGGACGTCCCGTTTATTCCTTCTTTTGAAGCGATGCGATTGGAGATGTTGGCCAAGTTTTTGGCTGCCGACCTTCAACCGGACCCAGCCATTGAAGCGGCGCTCGCCTCGCGACAAATTGCCCCCTATCGACCGATGAACTCGCTATCGCTTGCCTCAAGTTACAGCATGAATGGCGACTTCGACCAAGCTCGTAATGAACTCGAACGCTACACGGAAATGGTTGAGAAGGATGCGCGCTATTTTGCCGTTAAGGGCGATCTCGCACTTGCAGAAGGGAACGAGGAGGAAGCCCTGAAGGATTACCAAAACGGGCTTGCCGATGATGCGCAAAATGGCTCTAACCTGTTCGGACTTTTAAAGCTTGCTGCACCGGAGGAACGTCAGGAGTTGCTGCCCGCGTTTGCAAAACTAGACCCCTTGAAAAATTGGTTCGGACAATTTGCCCGACGCGCCATTGCGCAACAAGATTGGCAGCTCTTGTCTGACTTGATCGAACTACAGCAGATGCACGATCCTGATCACAGCGATCTCCCTCGTTATAAATATCTCCTCTCGAATCGACCCGCGGAATAACAGACGCCATAGCGTGAGCCGTTGTTCTACTTGGCTACTCTTGCGTCGGCCCGCCATAAAATTTGGTGATGTCGATGCCTTGTCGATTCTCTTCTTCGAACAACTTAATCCGCGCTTCCAACCGCTCTACGCGACGCAACAATAAGGGTACCAGTTCTTTGGTTGGATCCGGGGGGAGAGGCCTCGGCACATTGGGATAGTTCAGATGCCGCTGCAACGCAGCAAACAGATAAACGGGATCCTTGAGCCGATTGGCAAAAGCAATGCGTCCCTCTTTCTCGCCAAATAGGGAAACAGGCAAGTCCCCACAATCCATTTGCGCCAACTCTCGTCGTCGGCGATAGTCGCTGGAACGCATAAAGATCAAGTCGGCCAAGTCAATCAGACCCACTTGATTGCGCACTTCAAGAATAAACTCCGACCAATCCTGGTCATATATCGGATCTTGGCTCATGGCCTTCAGTCCGGGCGCATAACGCAATCGGTTGCGCGATAGCGATTCAAACTGAAACAGAAACAAACCTTGCGGTGTCGCGCCGTTCGCACGGTAATTCGCTTCGGCTTGCAAAATGCGCACCGCCACTCGCATATCAAACTGCCCCCGATCCAATTCCGCTTCACCAACTAAATAACTTTGATACGGCGTGAAGTAGTGCGTCAAGCGTTGCATGGCCAGCGAAACCATGCCACTGTGCTTCAGTTCGGTCAACAGAAAGTCGACCGCCATCGGTAATTTTGTGCTGACCAGCAACTCGTGCCGCAACGCTGCCAACAGATCCTGCAACGGAATCTGTTCAGGCAAACGATCTCCCAACGTCTTAAAGAAGTGGGCCTGTTCGATGTACTCAGTCGTATCCAAATGCGACAAAGGAAATCGCTCCTCGAAAAAACGGAAAGTTCACTCGGCTAACCGTATGCAGTTAACCGTACGGACTCAATTGCTGGTCCCTTGTTGTAACGGAGGAATCCGCCAAAGTGCACGAGCTGGCAGATTTTGTCCAAAATTACACTTGACACTCGTTCACAAATTGGTAATTTTGTTCACAGTCAGCCATGCGTTCACTGACTAGACGTTCCCTAGGCTTGCAACGGTTTGCAATTTCTACGAAATCGAACGCTCCGTCACTTCGCAACCGACTGAGTCGCAAAATTAAATTGGGCCGAAACCCAATGGAAACGAGGATTTTGAAAATTTATTGCAATCTCCACACCGTGCTTTGGCACGACGGTTGCTTAAACCGTCTTTCCGAAAACGGTTGTTACGAGAGCAAGCACTGCAATCAACAGCGACCGAAGAGCAAAACTTGTTAGGAACGCAGCGTACTGTTAACACCGTACCGTCGTCGTAAAGTTACTTGAAATAGAGGCATAAGGAGATAGCCATGCTCGTACTCACTCGGAAAGCCAATCAATCGATCCGCGTTGGCAAAGACATCACCATTACGATTGTTAAAATCCAAGGCAATTCGATCCGCATTGGCATCGAAGCACCCCGCGAAGTGCGCGTCGTCCGCGGCGAGCTCGGTCCGCAAACTATTGAAAAGACGTTTGCCGAATTCGACCTCGATGACCTTGATGCAGAGAGCTTCGCAGCGCTCGCTGCTGCCAGCGACGATCAACCGAGCGTCGGTGCCCACGTCATTCAAATGCGCACCGCAACGCCCGCGCCACTTGCGCGATTCTTGCCCACAGCGGTCCGCGAAAATCTATCGAGCTATTCCCACTAGAATTTCTCAAAGGGAATCGAGTTTCTCGATTCCCTTTGGGATACATGTCCCTTTGGAATAAATCGAAGCGATGATTACTTGCGACTTTCTTGTGTTAGCGTTTGCATAAACTGGTCCAAGTCCTTTACCGCTCGCTGAGCTAAAGGATTCCCTTGGGATCGATAAGCGTCAAATCGAGAAATTAACAACCATTGCTTGAATGGAACGTGGGGCTCCAACGCGCCTAATGCTTCTACAAACGTGTCAGGTCCTAGCCCTTCCGCCAGCACCAGGCGAGTTAACAGTCTGCGATCCTCCAATCGATAAACACTCAGGGGAGTCTCCAGCATAGCGTACAGCTTTTCTCCCAATGGGCGATTCCCTTCCGCTCGCTCCAGAAGGATTTTCATGTATGAGTTCAGGACCTGCGGCGTTCCCCACGGTTTGGTGCGCATCTCCTCAAACACCCGCAAACTGGCATCGATATCCAGCCCCATCCCGTCTCCGACGCCCTCCCGAATCACTTCCAATGCTATCCCATCAGTCGGATGCCAACGCCGTAGCGCGTCAGCGATAGGGGGCGGAATCTCTTGCCCCATTTCAGCGAGCGCATGCGCATAAACAAGTGATTCGACCGGACACTCGATATCACATGGCAGCTTAGTCATCAGCTCTACAACGGTGCGATAATCTTCTTCCGCGTAATGCTGGTAAGTATCCCTTCGTGATCGAAGCAGTTCATTGGCATCAGCGGGCAGTCGCATGACGCCCCCCAAATACATTTCCATCGCCAACCTCCGTTGACGTATCTTTTCCTTGTCGCCCAGAGTATACGGCCACACTGGCGCATCACGCCCTTCCGGTATGTGATCAATCAAAGTCGTCAGGTCCAAGGTTAGCTTCTTCCCGACGGTTTTTGCAAAAGCGTATTCCAACAGATTGCAATCATCCGAATTCCAAAGTGATTGGTTAACGGGATATAAGCTATCCACCACACCTTGGTCACAAACAAAGTGAGCCAACAATCCTTCTACATCCGCAATTTGCAGCGCTCGCTGCAGTCCCAATTGAATGGCAGGCTCCGCCAATCTCGCCTCTAAAAATTCGCGACTGGGCTCCATGCCAAGCGGCGAATGGGAACATACCAGCACCAAATCTTGAGTTCGTGACCGCCATACTTGAAAATGTGGAAAAACCGACCGCACTGTTTGCAAAACAATCTCCACCGTGCGTTCATCAATTTCGTAGCTCTGCATCCATTGCACAAACAATCCGTCAGAACGCAATTTCTTGGAGGCTGACAAATAGAACTCTCTAGTAAATAGATTGGCTACCCCCACGCGATAGGGATTGGACGGCTCCGAAACAATCACATCGTATTGCTTGGACGTGGTCAGCAAATACTCCCGTGCGTCATTAAAGTGGAGGTGGATTTTTTCGTTTTGCAGTGCCCGTTGATTGATCGCATCGCACAACTGGGCCATCTCCAAGATGGCTGGCTCCAATTCCACCACGTCCACCACTTCCGTCGCGGACACATCCGCCAACCAACCTGCCGTTTCCCCCGTTCCCAAGCCAACCACGAGGCATTCTTTTGGATCGCGATGAAGTACTGCACCTATCACTCCGACACCCACTTGGGTTCCTACGTCTCCGAAAGCATTTCCATCACTTTTCCCATTCACAATAAAGGCGATTCCATCCGTTGCTGTAATGGCAATACTGGTTTCGATTCCTTCTGCCTCCCAAATACACTGACGCCGTCGCTGATTTTTGAAATCTTGACGGTCATTAAGTGAATCTCCCAAAACGAGAGCTCGCCCCGCACCAATTCCAGAATGTCGCCACACTGCAGTGGGTCCTATCGACATGTAAGTCATGATTGCAATGACGGCAATGGTCACTCCACCTAACCACCGCACCACTACGTTTCGTCGACGACGTTGCAGCAAAACTAACTGCAACGATGACACAGAAAGCAACGCGTAAACGGCCCATCGCCAAACACCTGGAGCGGTCAACCAAGGTAGCAACACAAAGCCTCCTGCTAAAGCGCCGACGATCGCTCCGATCATGTTGGCCGCACTAGTCCATCCCACGTGCCTACCAATTTGAGTCCCGCCCGAACCGGCGATCGCAATCAGTAACGGAAACTGAAATCCAGCAACCAGCGCGGGAGGAAATACAACAAAAGATGCCACGATTGCCCAATCAACGATTTGCCCTGCAAAGGATTCCACTCCCATTATCTGTTGGTCGAGCACAAACATGGCGACTCCGTCACCAATCCAGTAGGGTACCGCCATAAACGCCGCTTCTAGAACGCAAGTAACGGCTAACGCTGCTAGGCCAGGCTTTATGTATCGACCACAGACTGCATACACAGCACCACCGATGCCGATGCCCGCTAATGCCACACAAAGGATCAATCCAAACGTGTAAGTAGTACCACCCAGCAAAGGCCCAAGCATCCGATACCAAACTAATTCCATCATAAAGAACACAAAGCCAACAACCGCTGAGGCTAAATAGACCATCCATTGGTCACTTGATATGCCCGCAAGATCATGATGCGGTTCGCTTAGTGTCGACTCTCCCCTGTGCCGATCCCTCTCCCCTAGCTTGATACTCGTACTGGGGACGAATGACCGCTGAGAAACTCGATATGCGACTAATGCCAAGATCACATTGAGAACGCAGGCAAGCCAAAGTGATTGCCGATTGCCAAGCTGTTCCAGCAAATAAAAAGTTGTTGCTGCTGCGCCGCATACGGCCCCAAGTGTATTGAGTCCATACAGCCAGCCTACGCCACTACGATGTTCATCTGCCGCCGCCGAGAGTACCCGGGCTGCCACCGGCAAGGTGCCACCCATAAACGCAGTAGGCACCCCTAAAACAACTGTCGCACCCACAATTCTAAAAATCATACTCCCCGCTTGGCCCATCGATTCAACACCACCCATTTCCAGGTAAACATGTCTAACGCAGTCAATCAGCCAAGGACTAGTTCCAACCGAAATTGCGATTCCCAGTTCTAGTAATGCGTAGCACCACAATGGACGTGTAGATCTATCAATCCAGCGTCCAACGATCACGCTTCCACACCCGAGGCCCCCCATAAAAATGGCGAGAACGGAAGCGGATGCAGTTGTCGTAGCACCGAAAATTAATCGCAACTCTCGCATCCAAACCACTTGATACACAAGCGCGCAAAACCCCGATACAAATACCAAGCAAACCAACGTCAGAGTTGCGCGATCAACAGAAGTCTTTGGCAGATTCACAACGGCACGAATTAAGAATGAAGGGGAATGTTCAGCAACTCTAATACGGCCCCGTACTTTAACCTCTGCAACTAAGGGCCAACAGAGTTGGACCACCGAATCTGAACACCAGCCAAATCTCACCCGGACGCTGTGAAAATGGGTACAATAGTGATCCCAACTTCGATCCTTGACCTCGGTGTTGATAATTTCACAATCGGTGCGTAAGTGATGCTCTTGTTTACCAAATCAAATCAGATTTCTGGATTGAAAAGAGTTCGATTATTCACCAGGTCGATCCATTTGCAACACGTTTCTATCGTCGCGATAATTGCTTTAGTCGCTGTATCACTTCATGCAGACGAAGCGGAGCATTTTTATCAACGCGTCGAACCACTGTTGGCGGAGAAATGTTATGCATGCCATTCGCACGCCAGCAGTAGCATGGAAGGAGGTTTGGTGCTCGATTGGCGAAGCGGCTGGTCCATCGGTGGCGACAGTGGGCCGGCGATCGTGCCAGGCAACGTTGAGGAGAGCTTGCTCATCCAGGCAATTCGCCGCGAAGGAATTGCGATGCCTCCCGATGATCCTCTTTCCAATGACGATGTTGAATTGCTGATCCAATGGGTGAAGGATGGAGCGTTTGATCCCCGACAAGCCAACCCCGAATCGAATGATGCCAAACAGCAGTCATCGGATTGGTGGTCCCTTCGACCGATCATTCGGCCTTCCGTTCCTGAAGCGATTTCCGATAATGCGAATCCCATAGACCGGTTTATACAGCGAACCCTCGCACAACAGGGTCTCAGTGCCGCGCCCTTAGCCAGCCGACGTGAAATCATTGTGCGACTTTACGTTGATTTATTGGGACTTCTGCCGACGCTGGAAGAAATTATCGCGTTTGAACAGGACGCATCGCCTCTTGCCACTGAGCACCTAATCGATCGCTTATTGGCCTCGCCACAGTATGGAATACGTTGGGCGCGACATTGGCTTGATACCATTCATTTTGCTGACACGCATGGTTTCGAACATGACATTCTCCGCCCCAACGCCTGGCCCTTTCGCGACTACGTCATCGATAGCTTTAATCAAGATATACCTTGGGAAAAATTTGTCCGCGACCAACTCGCCGCGGATGTGTTCTCTCCCGACGAACCCAATCTCATGGCTGCACTTGGCTTTCTTGGTGCCGGGCCGTTTGATCTAAGCACTTTCAGTACCGCCCCTGTCACATTTGATTACCTCGATCGCGACGATATCGTCGCGCAGTCTATGTCTGCGTTAGCAAGTACCACCGCGAATTGCGCTCGATGCCACGCCCACAAATTCGACCCAATTTCTCAAGAAGACTATTACGCGCTACAAGCGGTTTTCTCTGGCATTGGAAAAGGAGACATCTCTTTTGATGCAAACATCGAAATAGGCAAATCTCGCAGCTATTGGCAGGCCATGTTGCGCGCTGCTCAACTCCGCGATCCCACGCTCCTCTCAAAACAAGAGATTAAGCAAGCAATAGCCGAGTGGGAAGACAATCTGGTCAACAACAGCGTCACTTGGCATCCCATGCAATTGACTACCTTCGTTGCACATCAGGGTAGCGAACTGGAACGTCTGGTCGATGACTCGATTCTTGCGACGGGTCCGCGTCCTGATGTCGATACCTACTCTGTCACTGGCTCCACAACACTCGCCAAGCTCACCGGTATTCGCCTGGAAGTCCTTGCCGATCCATCATTACCCATGCAAGGTCCAGGCAGGCAAGACAACGGTAATTTGCATTTATCAGAATGGTCAGCACAACTATTTGCTCCCCAGCAATCCACACCCATTGCTTTGAATTTTAGTTCTGCCAAAGCAGATTTCGACCAAGCAGACTGGGGCATCCTGCTCGCTCTGGATGGTAACGCAAGAACCGCTTGGGGAATCCACCCTGAAGTCGGCAAAGACCATGCGGCAGTTTTTGTCTTGTCTCAACCTCTTGAATTGCCTCCCAACGCGCAACTGGCAGTGCACTTGAAGCAATTGCATGGTCAAGGACATCTGATCGGCCGCTTTCGCATCTCACTAACCGACTCTTCCAATCCAACGTTGAGCTCGATTCCAGAAGAAGTCCGAGTTGCGGTGGAGATTGCCGGCGACCTTAGAAGCGAAGCACTGCGTCTGGACATTGCGGCATACGTCGCAGCGAACTTGGCAAGGAAATCACTGGACGAACTACCGCCTCAACAAATTTTTTATGGAGCATATTCGACATACTCGGTTGTGAACGGTGCCGCGCCCGATAATCGAATACAACCAACTCCTAAAACAGTTCACGTTTTGCAGCGCGGTGATATCGATAAGCCAAAACAAGTTGCAGAACCGGGAGCCCTATCTGCAATCAGCGCTATTCCAGCAAGATTTTCTCTATCGGACGAGCAACCTGAATCTCTCCGCCGCGCACAGCTCGCTGAGTGGTTTGTCGATCATGATAACCCACTGACTTGGCGAAGCATCGTCAATCGCGTTTGGCATTTTCATTTCGGTCGCGGGATCTCTGATACTCCAAGTGATTTTGGTCGCATGGGAAGCACGCCGACTCATCCAGAACTTTTGGATTGGCTCGCTTGTGAGTTTCGAGATACAGGAGGTTCGCTAAAGCACTTGCATCGCCTGATCTGTAGCAGTCATACCTACCTGCAAGCATCTCAGGTCACATCAATCAGCATGAACATTGATTCGGAAAACAACTTCCTGAGCCGTGCGCCCTTGCGTCGTTTGGACGCCGAAACATTTCGCGACAGCATGCTGCGAGCCTCCGGGCTATTGGACTACCGAATGGGTGGCCCCGGCGTACAGAACTTCGTCACCAGCCCTGGCGCGCAACTCACACCTAAACTCGATTATCTCACCTACGATTGGCTCTCTGACGGTGCCACACGACGAAGTATTTATCGGGTGGTATGGCGTGGAATCCCCGACCCGCTTATGGAAGCACTCGATTTTCCTGACTTGGGATTACTATCGCCGAGCCGGGGACAATCAAGTTCAGCATTGCAATCTCTAGCTACCCTGAATCACAACTTGATACTTCAGAGTTGTGACTCGCTTGCCGCTGACATTACTGGCGCTCCAGAAGTTCGAGACGACATTGGATCTCAAGTCATCCAGGCGTTTCAACGTGTTCTCTTGAGAGACCCCAATTCAGACGAATCGACCACTTGCAACGAATATGTGGCAACCCACGGTCTGGCTGCGTTGATCCGAGTATTACTGAACAGCAATGAATTCCACTACATCGATTGATGGATCGTTCCATGGACCAACCGCTACTTCATTCCCTACTTGATCGCCGCAGAGCCTGTTGGCACATCGGTGGCGGATGCTTGGGTCTTGCACTTGCCGGTTTGCTGACACGCGAGAAAGCTGCAGCCTCTACAGGCGACGACCCATCGTTACGCAATGATGTGTCTACAACACAGCAGGGATTGCATCATCCGGCCCGCGTCAAGCGAATCATTCAGCTTTTCATGACAGGGGGTGCAAGCCCCATGGACCTCTTCGATTACAAACCAGAATTGGAACGCCTTCACGGTCAAAGCCTTGGGCCGAAAGAGAAGCCCGAAGGGTTTACGGCCATGCCCGGCGCAATTCTGAAGAGTCCATTCAAGTTTCAACAACATGGTCAATCAGGTAGATGGGTAAGCGATCAATTCCCTGAGCAAGCGAAGCTAGTTGACGAAATGGCTTTTCTGATGGCCATGCAATCCAAGACCAATGTTCATGGTCCTGGCACCTATATGATGAATTCGGGATTCCTGCTGCCCGGTTTTCCCTCGATGGGCGCGTGGCTTTCTTATGGCATCGGTAATATTTGCGATAACCTTCCTACGTTCGTTGTCCTCCCTGACCCTCGTGGACTTCCTTACAATCAACAGGGTGCGTTCAGCGCTGGGTTTCTACCAGCGATGCACCAAGGAACAATAATTCATGCTGGCGCAGAACAACCAGTACCGTATTTGTTTCCATCTCCTAAATTTCAGTTTGCGTCTTCCTCTGCGGATACTGCCGGACTGCAGCTACTGAAAAAATTGAATCATCAACATCTCGAAGAACACGAGGACGACACAAGACTTGCGTCTCGCCTTGCGGCCTATGAATTGGCAGCAAAAATGCAACTTAGTGCGCCAGAGGCGTTCGACATCAGCCAAGAGACGGAGAGTGTGCGTCGCGAATATGGAATCGAAAACAAAGTAACTGAAGATTTTGGTAAACGTTGTCTCTTAGCTGCGCGCTTAGTTGAGCGAGGCGTACGTTTCGTGCAGGTCTGGAGCGGACCACAAGGAGCGACCAACAACTGGGACAATCATGGAAATATTCTGACTGAATTACCTCCAATGGCCGCCAGTGTGGATCGCCCCATCGCGGCTTTGCTAAGAGATCTAAAGCGTCGTGGCTTATTGGAGGATACGCTGCTGGTGTGGACCACTGAATTTGGTCGAACTCCGTTTGCCCAAGGATCGCTCGGTAGGGATCATAACGGAGGTTCCTTTGTAACCTGGTTGGCCGGCGCAGGAATTCAACCTGGCGTCTCGCATGGAAGTAGCGACGAATGGGGATACCAAGCGATCGAAGGTAAAACCTATTGCTATGATCTTCATGCCACCATCTTACATTTGATGGGGATCGACCATGAGAGATTAACCTTTCGTCAAAATGGAATCGATCGAAGGCTTACGGATGTCCATGGCCACGTCATTCACGAAATCCTTAAGACTTAGGGAAGTCGTTGCGGTAGGGAAGTCGTTGGAGTTGGAGTGAATTCGCGAGCAATTCGAGCGTCGCCAGCCACGCCAATGGACTGCGCAATTCACGTATTTCCTCGTGCTCGTGCTCGAACCGCCACCCCCAACTTTCGACTTTATTCCCCAAGCAAACACAACTTCCAAATCAGTTTTTCATCACCCAGAGTATCACCTCCTTAGCGACGAAAGCAGCGATTCGATCGAGCACGAGCACCGTTTCACTGAGCACGAGCACGAAAAATCCTCAGCGGATTTGGGACAGTACCCTTTCTCGTGCTCGTGCTACGACCTCCCCAAAACCCGAACCTTGCGCAAATGAGCGGTCTTGGCGCTAGCCACCGGCCCCACAGCGCAATCAACTGGAATTGCATTCGAAAATGTAAGGCCGGTGGCTAGCGCCAAAGCCGCTCATTTGTGTTGATTCAGTACCGTGCCGCTCGTTGGCTGGTCCAAATCCCGTTCATTTGCATTGTATTGCTCCGCGTACTCTGTGACTGTTATAAACAGGGCGCCACCCTAGTATTATCGCAATTGCCGACGCTTGCTTTGGATAGGACCCATATCGTGTTTCGACTCGCTCTTCATTGGCAGATTCTTGTTTGCATGATTGCTGGTGCCTTGCTTGGTATCGCGCTCAATACGTCCGCTGGCCAGTCAACAATTACCTTGGATAAAGGCCTGCCCGCTGGATTCAGTAGCGTAGAGATTATCGATACTGCTAGTCGAACCGAATTCCGTATCGAAAAGGAAGATCAATCCCAGCAGACCATTGTCGTCGCCCAGTCAAATGATGAACCAGGCGACTTTCACAATTTCGAGGAATTCGCCAAAGCCCACCCCAGTCTAAACACTCTGTACATAAACAGAGGACAAAGCCCAGCACACTACTGGGGCGCTTGGTTCAAACGAATCGGCAACCTCTTCTTGCGACTTCTTAAAATGGTTGCCGTCCCATTGATTGTTTGTTCCCTCGTTTCCGGCATTATGGGACTAGGGGGCGCTGGTCGTGTCGGCTGGATGTTCTATCGCACTCTCAGCTACTACATGATCACTAGCCTGCTGGCAATCTTTACGGGAATCGTACTAGTCAATTTGATCGAACCTGGTTTAACTGGGGCGGAGGGTCCAGAAAAGATTGTTGCGACTTCATCGCAATCTGCTGCGTTGGGGGAAACAATCTTTAACCAGATCGAAGCGATGCTACCGGACAATCCCGCCGCAGCCCTTGTTAAGCCGGACTTTCTTTCCATTATCGCCTTTACCCTTGCATTCTCCGTTTTTGCATTGCGAATTGGCGGTACGACTGCCGACGGCGTGCAGCGAGCGGCAAATGTGGGCCTCGAAGTGATCATGGCTATGACCACTGCGATTATCCGCTTGGCGCCCGTCGGAGTATTCTTCCTGATGATGTACGTTACTTCGACACAGGGATTGAGCGTATTTCGCTCACTTGGCTATTACATGCTTACCGTCGCCTTGGCTCTTCTGTTTCATAGCGTGGTCACCTTGCCCCTGATCCTCTGGTTCGTCGCAAAACGGAATCCATTGGAATTTGCCAAGGCAATGGCACCCGCGCTATTAACTGCATTCAGTAGTGCCAGCAGCAACGGTACCCTGCCTTTGACAATGACGAGCATTGAAAAGCGAGCTGGCGTTAGCAATCGAACCGCTTCATTCGTGCTTCCACTAGGCGCTACGATCAACATGGATGGCACAGCGCTTTACGAAGCAGTTGCAGTGTTGTTTATCGCACAGGTCCATTACGGTCATAACCTGGAACTTTCTCAACAGTTAATCGTCGCCTTTACCGCGCTATTAGCCAGCGTCGGGGCAGCAGGAATTCCACATGCCGGCTTAGTGATGATGGTGATAATTCTCCAAGCCGTCGATTTGCCCGTGGAAATGCAAGGCATCATTCTCGCAGTGGATCGCGTTCTCGACATGGGACGCACCTCCGTCAATGTATGGAGCGATTGCTGTGGTTGCGCTGTGGTTGAGACCTATGAATCACCTGAGCCAAATGGCGTCCCAAGTTCCGTGGGCGCGTGACCTCGGATGACACTCCGAATCGCACAGTTCATTTCAGGTCGAGGTATCGACGGAGCAACACGTCATGCAGTCGATCTTTCACGCATGCTTGCCGAACGAGGACATCGTGTCTCCGTATTCTGTCGGCCAGAATCTTGGGCTGCCACTCAGATCATTGGGTGTAAAACAGTTGAGTTCATCCCCCTGCTCTTCTCCCGACGCATACGAGCCCTCCAGACAACCAATACACTCCTAAGGGAACGGCATATCGATATTGTTCACACTCACAAGAGCAGCGCGAATGCTCTAGGAGCCATTCTCAAAACCTTTTTTCATCAACCCACCGTCGCCACCGCACATAGCCGACATTGGCAACTCCACTGGCCATTCAATTCCCACTGTATTGCCCCGAGTCTTGCCACGGCAGCCTTTCTCCGAAAATGGAATCGTGTCGCAGCAAAGCGAATCACAGTAATTCCCTACCCTTTTCAGTTGAACACTTGCCCAACCTTCACAGGAGAAGTCTGCAACAACTTGCGCAAGGAACTCGGCATCTCGACAGATGCCTTTCTCGTTGGAGTCATTGGAACGGTTGTACCTCGTAAAGGCCTGCTCACCCTGGCCAAAGCACTGCCACTACTACATCAAGCAGGTCATCATCCCTTGATCGTTTCCATCGGCCAACAAGATCCTTCTTACAAACTAGAAATTGAATCCTATTTGCAGGCTCATTCAATCTCGAGCTGCCTAAAATTTCTCGGACCCCGCGACAGTACGGCAGCATTGATGCCAGCTTTTGACTTGGTCTGCCTACCATCGCGCGACGAACAATTACCACTTTCAATACTGGAAGCAATGGCTAACGCCCGCCCCGTATTGACCACACCCGTTGGTGGCCTGAAGGATTTGATCGATCCCGGCAATAACGGCGAATTCGCTCCTGTTGACTCGCCAAATCAATGGGCAAAAGCCATTGCATCCTTCATGGTCGACACCGCGCTTTGCGATCGGGTTGGCAATGCAGGCCAACGGCGAGTTGCCGAGTACTGCGCACCGGATCAGATATTGCCTCAGATCGAGCGGGTTTATCAATCTGCAATCGCTGAGCTTGCGAAAGCGTAATTTCTGACATCGCGCGACACATAAAAAACGAGCACTGTGCTTACACAGTGCTCGTCGAATGTGATTCAAACCAATCTTGTCTGCCGAAACCGTCTCTTATTCCACTGGAGCGCTACTTGCGCCCTCAGTGATGCAGTACAGACGATTGCGATTTGCAATGAACAGCGAACCATCCGAGTACACAGGCGTGGTATACACCGCGCTACCCATGTTGAATTCGCCGAATTGCTCCATCTCCTTGGACACAGCGAAGATGGAAATGTCACCATCTTCATCCGCAATAAACACCTTGTCGTTGACGATTAAAGGCGACGCCCAACTGGCAGCCAACATGTCATAAGTCCAATAGGCCTTGCCCGTCTTGGCATCGATACAGTGGAAGACACCACTGAAATCGGCAACAAACAGCAGATCGTCTTTGATCGCGACCGTACCACAGGTGCGGTGCATGGTTTGTTCAAAGTCCTCTGGATCGTTTCCGGTATAGTGCCAAACGGCTGCTGAATTAGCATTGTCTCGTTCGAAATCTCCATCTTTGGCGACGAGTGCTTGCAAGCGTTTATGTTCTGCAGGCTTTCTAGGATCGCTGCTGTTGTAGACGATTGTGGGACTCACATCGCCTCGCTTTGTTGGATCGATACACCAGAGGTGACCTCCCCCTTCACCATGTTCAGGATCTTCCCCAACGGCAACATACACATAGCCATCGTAAACCACAGGTGTCGCGATCAGGTGATTTCGTGTGGCCCGGCCACCTAATACATATACCGAGTCTTTCGGATTGCAATCAAACATCCACAACAGCTTGCTCTTACCGCCCTCACCTTCTGCGGCGAAACTGTAGAGCCAACCATCTCCGCCACCGAACAACACCTGAGCAACACCATCAAACACACCGTAAGATGGTGAAGACCATTGTCCATGAAGCACATTATCGCCAGGTGAATTGTCTGACCATAGAAGCTCGCCGGAGTTGCGATCCAAACAAATAAAGCTTGGGGCTCGCTCCGCAGGCAATGTTACGTGACCTTCATCCACTCCGTTTCCAGTAGTGACAAACAACATATTTCCAACTGCAGTCACCGAACAACTGCACATGTTGTGCTGCGATACACCCAACGTCTTCATCATGTTATAGCTCCAGACGACGTCCGCTTCGTCCTTGCTATTGTTCGGCTCATCCATGACGGGACCATCATTCTCGTCATCCATGAACCCCTCAGTATCCAAACAAACAACCTCGCCTCGACTGCTCACATACCACAGACGCTCGCCATCTACCAACGGCGCCGCACAAATTCCTTGGTTGGGCCAATCGTGAACGCGTCCCGTAGGGAGCTTTTCATTGGAATGCTGCCAAAGAAATTTGCCGGTCTTTTCGTCGAAACAAATCAAGCAGCCTAAGTCGACCTTGCTGGGATATCTTTCGATATATCCATTGCCATTGTTTGTGCCGACATAAACTTTTCCGTTCGCCACTACGGGGTTGCCGTAAGTTTCAGAACCAAGCGCGCCAGACCAGCGAACGTTTTCACCCGTTTCGACATCCCAGCTCAACGGTAATTTATCCCCCACGGTCACATTGTTTCTCAATGGTGAACCGCCCCATTGCGGCCAATCCGAGGGCTGAACCTTGAGCTTACTAATCCAACTTTGATTGATGGCTACAGGATCGAAAGAATCCACTTCTGCCGCCAACAATGATGTCGATGTAACAAACGCTGCTGCCAAACCCAGCGAACTGGCAAGCCCCAGCGCCTGGGATAAGAGAAAACGGGAATGTCGTTTCATTGGAATAAAACCTATAGGGATTACTGGCGGGAGACAGTTTTTCAGGTGGGAGTGAACGAACTAGCTTTTAGGGTTTTCGTAAACACGGACATTGTCAATATAGAACTCTGCAGGACTCGAGTTCCCAAAAATTCCAGGACTACCGACTACATTCGGAGTTCCGTCGGCGGCTTCAATTGTCCAATCCATGGGCTCTGGGGTGCCTCGCTCCCAAACCTTACCGCGCAAAACAGCATTGCCTTCTTTGTTTTCACTTTGAAATTTCAGCGTGTACCATTTCAACGAATCCCATTGGAAATCAATCGTTTTCGCGAATCGCAATTCCAATCGAGGCGTCCAGGATCGAATTTGTAATTTTCCGCCCGCCATCAAGTCCAATGTGTAACGTTGATTCACTAAACCCATGCTGGCCTGCTTATCATCGACGCTAGTCGAATAAACGTCTGCTTGGATGGTGTAGTCATGAAGTCCTGTCCAACCCATCCACGATTGACTGCGAGTCCCCTTCGGAATCGTGCTCACTTTCACGAGAATGGATTCCCCTTCGAATTCCTTAGGTTGATGTCGATAGGCAGCACCAATCCAAGTGATCGGCACCTTCTTGTCTGAGAAATTGAATTCCCAAGGAAGCGGCGGCACTACTCGAGCTCGTGCAACCGAAGTTAATTCGCCCGCTTTGGCCGTAATTGCCAGGAAACGATGGTCCTTTCCAGGTGGAAGTGTCAGCGTTCCCGAGGCATCGATCGCCCCGGGCCCGTCGAGCGTATATTGCACGTTCGGGGTTGCGACGATCTGTCCGTAGGAATTATACGCACGAACTTGAAACTTGGTTGTGGTTCCGGGCGCTATCATCACTTCGCAAGGAACAATTTGAATATGGGCAACAGCCGTATCGGCTGCCACAGGACGCTCAGGCAAATAGGCCGGTTTTGCTTCGGCAGAACCCGATGCTCCAGCGCTACCAATGCAGTACATCGCTCCGGTGGTTGGCAATATCACTTTGCCGTTCGCAATGATCGGCGAACCTAAGATTTCTTCGTTGTTAAGTCGAGTCTGGCTGAGCACCTCAACGCCCTTCTCAGTAGGCTTCAGAATGTAGAATCGACCCGTTGCTTCACCCACATAAATCTTGCCATCTCCATAGACAGCACTACCAAACATGATGCGGCCCAGTTTCTTTTCGCCCACCACATCACCCGACTCGGGATCGACCATCACTAAATTGGCACCATCTTCAATAAAATAAAGTCGTCCATCGACCATTAGAGGTGCACTACGACCCACGGTCAGCTTGGGAATGTGCCACTTCAACTGGTCATAGGCAATATCGCCAGTTGCCAATCCGTCGAACGCAAAAATGGCACCCAACACATTGTCCGCTTGAGCATTCTGCTCGCTGTGTCCAGCATAAACCCGGTTATCAACAACCAAAGCTGGAGTATTTATGCCTCGATTCGACGCTTGATACTTCCAAATCTCCTCGCCCGTACGTGGCTGGAACGCATAGACCGCGCCATCGCCGGCACACACTACCATTGCCGCTTGACCGTTAAATGTGGTTACGACGGGAAAACTATAGGTTGTGTCCTCGGGTCGTGGACGGGTTGTGTTAGACCAAACTGCTTGACCCGTTCCTTTGTCAAAAGCGAAAAAACGGTGAGCCGGAGGAGCCGTCTCGCCCCAACCGGTTGTGACTCCGCTGATGATTACCAAGTCATCAAACACCATTGGAAAGTTCGTTCGACCGCCATAGGTCGATAGCATCCCATACTCTTCGCTCATCGAACGCTGCCACAGGATTTCGCCAGTCTGACCATTCAGACATTGAAATACACAGCCTAGACCGAGCACATAGACATTTCCCGACTCAGGATCGCCCACTACACTCGACCATCCAATTCGCTCAGCTGGCGCATCGGACAAATAAATGTTGTGAATGCTCTCCCAAATCAAATTACCCGTTTCGAGATCAATACAGACGGTCTTCTCACCCTCCTGAGTCGTCTCCGGAAACGCGCGGCATATCGTATAGATCCGATTGTTCATCACGATCGGTGTGCAACGCGATGCCCATGCCTCATTGCGCCACAGCAAGTTCTCACCCTTGGGAGACCAGGAGGCAGGAAGCCCAACATCGGGTGACGTCCCATTCAACTCTGGCCCACGAATATTGGGCCAATCTGAGGCCTCGACCACTGGCAAACTCAACACAATGCCACCCAACGCCAGAGCAATCCATGCTGCCCTAGAACCGAACCGCCAAAGCCTCTCCATACTTGATGTACCACTCCTTGGTGCTAGCGACTGGTAATCGAATTCGTGCGGGTTGCTCATGCTTGATCGCCTTTCGTCGTTGAATATTCATGTCGTCGTGCTGCGTGACCATCAGATTCTAGTCACTGGCAGTTCCCCGTGAGACCCGCCCAAAGCGAGAACCACAGCGAAAATGTTGCCGCGACCACCCATCCTGAGGATCAAACGCTAGTCTGCCACTGCATAATAGACGTTCAAACAACTAACGTCTACCGAACGGGCGCGCGTTAGCCAAGAAAGACCCTCCCTATGGGTGATGCGATAGTCGCCTTTCGCTCCGCGAAAGTAGCGAAAAAAACAGCGAATACCAACGCTACTTTCGCGGAGAGGCTGTGAGTCTATTAATCGAAGGCAATCATAGTCGCCTTTCGCTCCGCGAAAGTTCTGAAAAAGCAACGAATACCAACGCTTCTTTTGCGGAGCGAAAGGCGACTATTTAAAGATGGGAATCTTCAATTCTCCCAGCTCAAACGTCTGCCCAGCCTCTACGCTGAAAGACGTTATGTTGAATGTGTTACCGCTGGAACTATCCATAAACCTGCAATCGTACTCGCAGCCCGGTACCAAACTGGACAATAGAAAATCACCTTTTGCATTCGTTGTGACTACTTTCCTCAATCGCCCACTGACGCCGGCTGCTTGAATTGCATATTCGAGTTTTACTCCTGCTGCCGGTCCACTACCATCTTTGTTTAACAAGCGTCCTTTCGCACTTCCTAACTCGGACAATCGAATTACGGCGAGTTTTTGCGTCGAATTGAGCTCAGTGAACGCACCCATCGTCTCATTACTATTTACCACGTAGAGATAGGTCGGCTCACCAATGCGCTCAACCTGGAATCTCCCATCTTTAATCGTAGTGGCTTTCCAGTCATGGCCTGTCCCCAAGACACGGCCACGTGATGTCGCCTGAATGACCGCACCCTCAACTGGTCTGTTGGTGTTGTCCTCGACTACTGCGCCTGTGAACCTAATCTTGGCGGGCAACGACACGTGTAGGTCCACCTGCTTCTCACGCTCGCCCTCGATGGTAAACTTCTGATCGTCGAACCCTTGAATGATTAGGTGGTAATCTCCGTCACCAACGAAAAACTCGAAAACCCCATCATCGCCGCAAACCGCACTCAAAACACGAGAGGGAACAACCACCATTTTTGATTTCTCAGGGTTCGGTAGGACATCGTCTCCCATTGCGCTCAAAAAGCTTCCATGTTGCAACAACATTACGATTTTGCCACCAACTGGATCATCACTAGCAACATTCAGCACGCGTCCATAAATCCTGGTCGCACGACTCAACACAAAGTCACGGTCATCCACTTCTGTGTCAGGCAGTACGGCAAAACCAGACTGAGATGGCGCAGCCCACTCTTCATCTACAATGGAGATCATGTAAATCATATTCGGAGCAACTAGAAATTCGTACCGTCCCGAATCGTCCGTTGTCATGGAAGCATTAAAACCGTCCGGCGAGTACCCCATTCCGCTCGCTACAACCTCAATATTGGCCGCCGGTCTACCATCGGGAAAAGTAACAATACCTCGAATTGGTACAGTCCGCTCTAGCACAACCTCAAGCTCACCGCGTTGTGTTGCTGGATCGTAGTTACCTCTGGCAAGCGCAAACCCATCGGCAACCGGCCACACAGTCGCAATTTGTTCTTGCCATCTAGGAAACCAATTGAATGTAACAGTTCCGCTAGAATCAGTTTTTGCAGCCAAATACTCCGCAAAATAGCTAAGATTCAATTGTTCGGACCCGGCTTTCTTTAGTAGAAACACATGAGAACGAGCTCCCTCCACTGTCACACCTTTTGAGTCCGTTACGCGAACGGTGAGCGGCGCTGCACCCTCAAGACTAAGTGACTCCACATCGTCGTACGGAAACGCAGGTGCTTTTGCGAACTTGTCACCTGCTTGTTCTGTCGGCAAAGTGTACAATTTATAATCAAGCCCGCGTTCGTCTTTCCATGCGACCACGGATTCAATCGTTTCGGAAATCGGCACTTGCAGATTGGCTAGTCCACTAGCATTTGTAAGTGCTGGTCCAGAGGTGATAAGAGCCCTTAGCTTTACAGCAACAGATGCACCTTGAATTGGGTTTCCCTCTCCGTCTGTTACTTTGACTCTAGCTTCCCTTGTCGGCTCAAGTCGAATTAGAATCTCATCCAGACGTGGAACAGTATCTGATAACGGCACTCGGTAAAATCCGAATTGTGATCCATCTGCAGAAGTTGCGACGATTTTTAAACCAGATAAAGCTTTTTCCTCAACTTGCACGCGCACCTGAAACTCACCATTTGCATCCGTCCTTGTCGTAACGTCCACCTTTGAGAAAAAGGACTTCACTTGCACGTTCACTCCAACAGCAGGCTCTCCTGATTCGTTTAAGACTTTGCCGGCAATTTTACATAGCGCCGAGTTGGGCTTGCCAAACTTATCAGCATCCAGCTGCTCGTCATCTGCAATCTCTGTACTCACGCTCTGCGATGCTAAAGGCTCGCCCTCTGTTGGCTTCGGCGGCAATGGAACCTGAGCAAACACCAAACCAACCGATAGCATGAACGCAAATGCAATCAGCCCCACGGTGAATCGCTTCGTAATACTCAGTTCAACATGTCCGGATTGCATCGCCAGTATCCGCTCGACACGTCTCTCCATCTCGCTCGATGAAGACATGCCAATTCCCAGAGAGCCTAACGCGTACCTGCCTTGCACGGCTCGTTCTGCAATCTCCACAAGCGATCGCGCGTATTGCTCTGGACCATCTGCCCGAGATTGTGAATCCAGAGCCAGGGTCGCAATATCATCGCAGATCATTTCACGATACTCATTCATTCGTTGCGACAACAATCGCACCAGTGGATTCCACCAATACAAAATCCCCGCGATGGCTTGCACCTGCACAAACCAATGGTCATTTCGCCGCACATGAGACAGCTCGTGAACGAGGACGCTGCGAAGCTGACTCGACGACAATGTGCAAGCAATATTGGTTGGCAGAACAACCTTTGGATGAAGCGAACCAACTACTACGGGCGCTGGCAATTGATCCGACTCCAAGAGCTCTGTCGATGATCGCACTCCCATCCGTTCACACTCACCCTCGAACATTTGGCGCAACCGCAGGTCACGAACAGGTCGGCAATTCACAAGAAATCGTTTGAGTATCCACAGCCCTCCTAGATGACGAACTGTCATCACTCCACTGCCAACCAACCAGCAAATAATAAGTAAACTGCCAATGGACGCGCCCGTGACCGCCACCTGCTTTGGCTCCGAATCCAGCTCAAAGGACGAAGGACTGTAAGGGATCAGCCGGGGACTCGGGCTCTCGCTAGCAACGGTTCGCGAATGCTGACTGAGCGAAGGAAATTCAGGTGCAATGAAGGACTGTGAATCTTGAACCGCATTACCTTCAACTTGTTCATTAACTATAGCTGTCACGCCGTGATCAACCATAAGTTCCGGCATTGCAGACTCACTTTGCACAGCTGCGAGATTGCTCAATATCCCAAATGAGAAAGCGGTCCCAATGCCAGCGGCAAACAGCGCGATGACACTTCCAGCCAAACCTACACCAAGAGCCGCGTATTTCTTGGGCAGTGACTTGAAACAAGCCGCGAGCACAATGGCAACTGCGATAGACAAGGATGCAGTCACGGCTAGGTTCAGCCCGTAGATCTGCAGAGAGAAAAATGCACTCATCTGATTGGCCTTATTTTTTTCGTGCCTTAGAATCATCTAGCATGGCTTTGAGTCGATCGATTTCAGATCGCGAGATTCGGTTTGACCCCAGCAAGCTCAGCAACAAACTTGTTGCCGAACCATTGAAGAACTCTCCAACAAAGTCCCCCGCCAATTGCCCCTCTGTCGATTTGCGATCAACCAGTGGCTTATAGCGGTAGACTCCTTCCACCTTTTCTCGCACCAACCAATTTCTCTTCTCAAGTCGGTCAACCAAATTTAACACCGTGGTGCGGCTAACATCGCGTTCAACGCGTATGGAGTCCCACACTTCCGCAACGGTGAGCCCTAGAGGAGCATCCCAAAGCAATTGCATGATTTCGAATTGCGCAGGGGTCAGAGAGCCATCCGGTGCTGCCATCAAAATGATGCCTTTCTCAAATTACGTATTAATGCGGCAATCCAAATACGACAGTCGTCGTCACGCCAGCGTAACAGTGCCGACAGTCGTCGTCAATACTATTTTCAGTGGTTCATTCTGAAGAACTTTTGCAAAGAGTTGCCTTTCGCTCCGCGAAAGTAGCGTTGGTATAGTCGCCTTTCGCTCCGCGAAAGTAGCGTTGGTATAGTCGCCTTTCGCTCCGCGAAAGTAGCGTTGGTATTCGCTGCTTTTTTAGAACTTTCGCGGAGCGAAAGGAGACTATGATTGCCTTCGATTAATAAATTCACAGCCTAGCCGCGAAAGTAGGCGGTAACCCGAGTGAACAACGACGCTACTTTCGCGGAGCGAAAGGC